>NZ_JAXMOR010000039.1:0-43610 GCF_034669705.1 Marinovum sp. | reverse complement strand
CCGCGCCATCCTCGCCGGCGACCCCGCCCTCGCCGTCGAGGCCGGAATGCACCACCTCTCGCAACTCGACAGCACCCTCGAACAAATCACGAAAGACAACGCGTCCTACTTCGAACAGGACGTGTAGGCCCTGGCCAGCCGGGCGGCCTCCCGCCGCCCCTGCCCTCATACGACCGCCTCTGGCACCTGTCGCCGGAGGCCCCTGCACGACGACCCGTCCGGGCCGCCGCAACCCCACGGACCTTTAACCCATGACCACTTTTCCCCTCACGAGGGACGTTCCCTCGACCCGCGCGGTCTTCAATCTCGCCTGGCCGCTGACCCTCAAGGCCATCATGCTGCACGGCATCGTGGTGATCGACGCCTGGCTCGTCTCGTCGCTCGGCGAACAGGCGGTGGCGGTGCTCGGGCTCTCGGCCTCGATCGCCGGGCTGCTGCTCGGGCTGATCGTCGCCTTCTCCAACGCCACCCAGATCCGCATCGCCCAGGCCTTCGGCTCGAACGACCGGGTGTTCCTGAAATCCGCCCTGCTCGCCGGGCTGACGATCAACGTCTCGGTGATCCTCGTGGGTCTCACCGTGCTGGCCTTTGCCGCCGGCCCGGCGATCGACGCGCTGGCGCATGACGCCTGGATTGCCGAACAGGCGCGGCGCTACCTCTCGGTCTTTGCGGTGGTGATTCTGGCCGAGGCGGTGGGACAATGCCTGACCGGCTTTTTCAACGGCTGCGGCGAGACCCGCCTGCCGGCGCTCTCCTATGCCGTCGCGGTGCCGATCAACATCGCCGCCAGCGTCATCCTGATCCACGGCCATTTCGGCGCCCCGGCGCTTGGCGTGGTCGGCGCCGCCCTGGGCAGCGCGCTGGCCTCGCTGGTGCAGGTGGGCTTTCTTGCCGTGGTGCTGCTTGTCACCCGAGGCGACCTGCTGCGCGCGCCGGGCTGGCGCAACGGCACCTTTGCCGCTTCGTTGCGCCGGCACCTGGTCTTTGCCCTGCCGATCGCCGCGACCTTTGCCAGCGCCACCATCGCGCTGCATGTCTGCGGGCTGATCTATGCCACCCTGCAGGTCAACCAGTTCGCGGCGATGACGATCATCATGCCCTGGGTGCAGGTCGCCGGCACCATCGGCATGTGCTGGGCGCAGGCCACCGGCATCATGGTCGGCCAGATGCTCGGCCGTCAGACCCCGCCAGAACAGCTCGAGACCTTCCTCGCCGCCTCCTGGCGGGTGGCGCTGCTGGCCTCGGCGCTGGTTGCGACCTTCTATGCCGGGGTCTGCCTCGCCAGCCCCTGGATCTATGCCGACCTCTCGTCCGAGACCAGGGCCACGCTGCTGAGCTTCCTGCCGATCCTGCTGGTCCTGCCCTTCCCCAAGGGGTCGAACGCGATCTGCGGCAATACCCTGCGCGCCGGCGGCGACACGGTCTACGTGATGCATATCTTCATCTGGTCGCAGTGGCTCTTTCGGGTCCCGGCCACGGCGATCATGGTGCTCTGGCTCGAACTGCCGGTGATCTGGGTGTTCTCGCTGCTGCTGCTCGAGGAACTGGTGAAGTTCCCGCCCTTCCACCTGCGCGTGCTCAAGGGCAAGTGGAAAACCGCCGCGCCGGAGCCCTGAGACGCGGCGCCCCCCGGGGCCTCGCGCCGGCCCCCTGAAACGCGAAAAGCCCCTGCCAAAGCAGGGGCTTTTTCACATGCCACAATCTTCCTTCGGGGAAAATTGGTGCGGTCGAGAAGACTCGAACTTCCACGGGTGTTACCCCACAGCGACCTCAACGCTGCGCGTCTACCAATTCCGCCACGACCGCACTTTGAACTGGTGGGCGGGGTTTAGCCAATCACCCCGACCTTGCCAAGGGCGAAAACCACCCGACGCCAAAGTTTTTTCGCGCCGCCGCCACAGGCCTCATTCGCCCTTCTTCTGTTCAAAAATACCCTCGGGGGAGTCGCCCTCGGGCGACGGGGGCAGAGCCCCCAACCGGCGCAAGCTTTCCGCTTCCCCCCCGCCCGCCGCCGGTGTATTTCCGCAGCCATGGTAGAGTGGATCAACTCCGACGGGCTGACCGGTTACGACGACGCAGTGCGCTTCATGGAAGCGCGTGCGGCAGCCATTGCCGAGGGCCGCGCCGAGGAAGCCGTCTGGCTGGTCGAACATCCGCCGCTCTATACCGCCGGCACCTCGGCCCGGAGCGAGGATCTCACCGATCCCGACCGCTTCCCTGTCCATGTCAGCAAGCGCGGCGGCCAGTATACCTATCACGGGCCGGGCCAGCGGGTGGCCTATGTCATGCTCGATGTCGGCCGGCGCGGCCGCGACGTGCGCCGTTTCGTGCATGAACTCGAGACCTGGGTGATTGCCACGCTCGATGCCTTCAACGTCAAGGGCGAGATCCGCGACGGCCGGGTCGGCGTCTGGGTCGCACGCGGCGACAAGCCGCTGTCGGCCAGTGGTCAGCCGCAGGAAGACAAGATCGCCGCCATCGGCATCCGTCTGCGCAAATGGGTGAGCTTCCACGGCGTCTCGATCAACGTCGAGCCTGATCTCGAGCATTTCTCCGGCATCGTGCCCTGCGGCATCACCGAACACGGCGTCACCAGCCTTGTCGATCTCGGCCTGCCGGTGACGATGGACGACCTCGATGTCGCCCTGCGCGACCGGTTCGACAGGGTCTTCGGCGAGATCACCTGAACGGAGCGCCGCCGCGCAAGGCCGGCAGCAAGCGTTCAGGAAACGGCCACAATCGCCCGACTGGCCCGGCATTGTTTCCCCGGTGCACCGATTGTCCCGGCAATCTCAGCCAGTTGCCCGCCCCTGTGACGCAGGTCACTGGACAGGGTGCCGGCGCTCTCCTAGCCATTTGATCAGTGACGCTGTTCCGAGTCGACGCCCCTGTACCCCACGCTCCCTGTCCCCTGACCAGAGGTCTTCCCGTGCCCCGTCGTCTCTTCCGTTGTCCCAGCTGCGGCCATCGTTTGCGTTTTGGCGCCACGACCTGCGGCAAATGCTATCTGCCGACGCCGTTCTACAATCGCAAGCTGCCGTTCTGGCTGGCCTTGCTGGTGATTCCCGTCGCCGGGCTGATCGTCGTCGCCACCTGACGCGGCAAGGGTTAAGGCCCGCGCCCCCGCGACACTTTTTCTTGACCTAGGTCAATCTGACCCGTTGCCGATCCCGGGCGTGCATTCTAGAACCGGTCGAGAGTCCGGGCGCCGGCTATGGTGCATGCGCCCATGTTTTGTCTAGCAGGAGGCACGAGACATGGCTGACGCCGCCATTCACGGCCACGAGCATGAGGATCAGCGTGGGTTCTTCACCCGCTGGTTCATGTCCACCAATCACAAAGATATCGGGATCCTGTATCTCATCGTCTCTGCGTTTGCGGGCTTCATCTCGGTGGCCTTTACCGTTTACATGCGTCTGGAGCTCATGGAGCCCGGCGTGCAGTTCATGTGCATGGAAGGCGCCCGCCTGATTGCCGCGGCGCCCGGGGAATGTACCCCCAACGGCCACCTCTGGAACGTGCTGATCACCGGCCACGGCATCCTGATGATGTTCTTCGTCGTGATCCCCGCCCTTTTTGGCGGCTTCGGCAACTACTTCATGCCGCTGCAGATCGGCGCGCCCGACATGGCGTTCCCGCGGATGAACAACCTGTCGTTCTGGCTCTATGTCGCCGGCACCACTCTGGCGGTCTGTTCGGTTCTGGCTCCGGGCGGCAACGACCAGTTGGGCTCCGGCGTCGGCTGGGTGCTCTACCCGCCGCTGTCGACCAACGAAGGCGGCCTGTCGATGGATCTGGCGATCTTCGCGGTGCACGTCTCGGGCGCCAGCTCGATCCTCGGCGCGATCAACATGATCACCACCTTCCTCAACATGCGCGCGCCCGGCATGACGCTCTTCAAGGTGCCGCTGTTTTCCTGGGCGATCTTCGTCACCGCCTGGCTGATCCTGCTGGCACTGCCGGTGCTGGCCGGCGCGATCACCATGCTGCTGACCGACCGCAACTTCGGGACGACCTTCTTTGATCCCTCCGGTGGCGGCGACCCGATCCTCTACCAGCACATCCTGTGGTTCTTCGGCCACCCGGAAGTCTACATCGTGATCCTGCCGGGCTTCGGCATCGTCAGCCACGTGATCGCCACCTTCTCGCGCAAGCCGGTGTTCGGCTACCTGCCGATGGTCTGGGCGATCATCGCGATCGGCGCGCTGGGCTTCGTCGTCTGGGCACACCACATGTACACCGTCGGCATGTCGCTGACCCAGCAGTCCTACTTCATGCTGGCCACCATGGTGATCGCGGTGCCGACGGGGGTGAAGATCTTCTCCTGGATCGCGACGATGTGGGGCGGCTCGATCGAGTTCAAGGCGCCGATGCTGTTTGCCATGGGCTTCCTGTTCCTGTTCACCGTGGGCGGCGTGACCGGCATCGTGCTCAGCCAGGCGGCGGTCGACCGGGCCTATCACGACACCTACTACGTGGTGGCGCACTTCCACTACGTGATGTCGCTCGGCGCGGTGTTCTGCATCTTTGCCGGCATGTACTTCTGGTTCGCCAAGATGACCGGCCGCCAGTACAACGAGCGGCTGGCACAGGTCCACTTCTGGATGTTCTTCATCGGCGCCAACCTGACCTTCTTCCCGCAGCACTTCCTGGGCCGTCAGGGCATGCCGCGCCGCTACATCGACTACCCGGAGGCGTTCGCCACCTGGAACTGGTGGTCGTCGATCGGTGCCTTCGTGTCCTTCGCCTCGTTCCTGTTGTTTTTCTACATCGTCGCCGAGGCCCTGCTGAAAGGCGCCAAGGAGTCGCGCAACAACTACTGGAACGAATACGCGGATACGCTGGAATGGACCCTGCCGACCCCGCCGCCGGAGCACACCTTCGAAATCCTGCCCAAGCAGGAAGACTGGGACAAGCACCCGGCGCATTAAGCGCACCCAACATGACAGAGAAAGGCCCGTGCAGCGCGCGGGCCTTTTTTCTTGCGCGGGCGGTGGAAGGCACCCGGACTGTGACCTGCCGCATGTCGCGAGGTGGCCTCAAAGCGTACCCTCGCGGCAGTTGATTGATCCAAGGACATTGCCATGACCCGTCTTGCCACCCTGATTGCCACCGGCCTTCTGGCCGGGCTCTCCGCCGCCCCGGCCGAGGCCTTCGGTGCCGGCAGCCTGCCGCTGCTGACCTTCCCCGCCGAGGCCGAGACCCCGATCGAGACGCCGACCCGCGGCCCGTGCCTGCTCTGCCCGGCCGAGGCCGGCTGAGGCACGGATTTCCGGGCTCGCGAAGGCCCCATCCGCAGCCATGGTGACTTCGGTCACAGGGGGATGCGCGGTTTCGTGGCAGTCTGCCCCATGGGCGTCGCGAGGCGTTCCTGCTGGCGGGAGCCCCAACTGTCGTCAGCCGGGGCCGCGGTGCGCGGACCATCCCCTGGCTCGCTCCCTGAGCGCCCGGCCCCGTCCGTTCTCCGCAGCCCCGGCGGCGCCCGACGCATATTTCAGTCGACGTCCGGCCGGTCGACTCCTATATGTTTCCCATGCCCTATCGCTGGTTGCCACGCCCTTCCCCGAACGAGGCCGAGTTGCGCCTCTGGCCGCATGAATCGCTGCCACCCCGGGGCTATGCCGGCTTTCTGCTGGCGACCTTCACCCTGGCGACGATCCCGCTCTACCCGCTGCTCGGCACGGTGCTGCTCTGGGGGCTGCTGCCCTTTCTGCTGCTGGCGCTTGGCGGGCTGTGGTATGCGCTCGACCGCAACCACCGCGACTGCCAGCTGCTCGAGGTGCTGCGGGTCACACCCGACGAGGTCTCGCTGATCCGCCACAATCCGCGCGGTCCGGACCAGAACTGGGCCTGCAAATCCTACTGGGCGCGGCCGCATCTGCATTCCGAGGGCGGGCCGGTGCCCTATTACGTCACCCTCTCCGGCGGCGGCCGCGAGGTCGAGATCGGCGCCTTCCTCTCAGAGGACGAACGTCGCGCGCTCTACGAAGACCTCAGCCGCCAACTGCCGCCGGCGCGCGGCTGAGCGCGCATGACCCAGACCCCAGCCACCCCGAAACCCGCGCGGTTTCGCCGTCTCGTCACCGCCGCGCGCCTCGGCCCGGAGGCGCTGCTGCAGCGCGACGCAGGCCTGCAGGCCTCCGAACGCGCCGCCCTGGCCCTGCGCCCGCTGACCGCCAACGCCCCACCGCAAAAGGTGGTCTTCCTGATCCCGCTGGTCGGTCGCCACCACGTCGGCAACTGGCCCGCAACCTGCGCCCGCCTCATGGCCACGCTGTCCGGACTGCAACGCCAGAGCGACGGCAACTGGCAGGCGGTGATCTGCGGCCAGGACCGGCCCGACGGTCTGCCGGAGGATCCGCGCATCACCTTCCTGCCCTTCACCACGGAGGTTGCTGGCAACGACAAGTGGCGCAAGCTGGCGCAGCTCTGCGATCACCTCGCAGAGCTCGGCCCGCAGGCCGGCTACGCCATGACCTTCGATGCCGACGACCTGGCCCACCCCGAGCTGGTGGCCGAAATGATGGCGCGCGGGGCTGCCGGCGGCTACCTCGCCCAGACCGGCTACATCCTCGACCACCGCGCCGATACCCTGGCGCTGGCAGCGCCGCGCAGCCTGTCACAGCCGCTGCGCAAACCGTTCTGGAAACTCTGCGGCTCCTGCGCCGCGCTGCGCTTCGATCTCGCCAACGGCCAGCCCGAAGTCGACTTCCTGCGCGAGATGAGCCAGCACGAACACCGCATGTTCCCCTACCTCGCCCGCCTCGCCGGTCGCCCGCTCACCGCGCTGGCGGCGCCGCGGGTGCTCTACCTGCTCAACCATGGCGAAAACTTCGGCGCGCGCCGCGGCCGGGTCAGCTTCAAGACCCGCTTCGTCCAGCGTTTCCGCGTCAGCGACGACAGCGCCATCCGCAAGGAGTTCCACCTGCAGTAAGCATTGCTTCGGAGCCGCCCCTCGCCCGAGGAGGACAGGACAGCCCGCACAGGGAGGTGCAGGCCAAATCGCCGAGGGGCCCCGCTTGCGGGGAGACGGCTATTTTGCTTGCGCCGGACGCGCAGGCTGTCAGGTCCGGAACGGGCGCGGGGCGGCTCAGGAGCATTGCTTTGGTGAGCCCCGAGCCTGAACACCCTCACCTCACCACGCAGCACTCACGTGACAGGGTCGGCCCGCCGCACTGTCCCTTCCCCCGGGTCCGGGGGAAGGCCAGGATGGGGGCCCGGGCGCGCAGCGCGCCGCAGGCGCCCCTTGTCGGACCGTCACAGGCCAGCGCAGACGCGGGCCGTCAGCCCTGCGACAGCCGCGCCTTGACCTGCGGTCCCACCGCGCCGAAATCCATCTGGCCGGTGTAGCGCGCCTTCAGCGCCCCCATCACCTTGCCCATGTCGCGGATCGACGAGGCGCCGACCTCCGCCACTGCCGCATCGATCGCCGCGGCCACTTCCTTGTCGTCCAGCTTGCGCGGCAGGAATTCCTCGATCACCTCGATCTCTGCCAGCTCGCGCTCGGCCAGGTCGAGCCGCCCGCCCTCTTCATAGGTGCGCGCGCTTTCCTGGCGCTGCTTGACCATCTTGCCCAGGATCGCCAGCACATCGGCCTCGCCCAGGGTCTCTTCCTCGCCGCTGCCCCGGAGCGCGATCTCGCGGTCCTTGATCGCGGCACTGATCAGGCGCAGGGTGGACAGCCGCCGGGCGTCCTTGTCCTTCATGGCCTGCTTGAGCGCTGACGTGATCTCTGCGCGTAAACTCATGTCGTCCCATCCCCATGGGTTAATCCCAGCTTGGCACCATACGCCAAGCCTCGATCCGGCGCAATGCCCGGGGCCGAGACTTAAGCTACTGTAAATAAGAGATAATCCAAATAATTAGCGCAAACATCTAGGGCCTTGACCCCATGGCCCCCCGGGCATAGGTTCGCGCAAATTTGCCCCACATTCCGTCACACGGAGTCGCCCAGATGACCGCACGCGCCGATCAGACGCCCACCGCCTGCCTCGCTCTTGCCGATGGCACCGTCTTCTATGGCACAGGATTTGGCGCCACCGGCATCCGCGTCGCCGAACTGTGCTTCAACACCTCGATGACCGGCTATCAGGAGATCATGACCGATCCCTCCTATGCCGGACAGGTGGTGACCTTCACCTTTCCGCATATCGGCAACGTCGGCGTCAATCCCGAGGATGACGAGACCGGCGATCCGGTGGCCGAGGGCATGGTGGTCAAGTGGATGCCGACCGAACCGTCGAACTGGCGCGCGGTGCAGGAGCTTTCGGACTGGCTGTCCGCCCGCGGCCGCATCGCCATCGGCGGCATCGACACCCGCCGCCTGACCCGCGCGATCCGCCAGCAGGGCGCGCCCCATGTGGCGCTGGCGCATGACCCCGAAGGCAATTTCGACATCGAGGCGCTGGTCGCCCAGGCCCGCGCCTTCAAGGGGCTGATGGGCCTCGACCTCGCCAAGGAAGTGACCTGCCCGCAGAGCTACCGCTGGGACGAGATGCGCTGGGCCTGGCCCCAGGGCTATGCCCGCCAGGAGGCGCCCAAGCACAAGGTCGTCGCGGTGGATTACGGCGCCAAACGCAACATCCTGCGCTGCCTTGCCTCGGCCGGCTGCGACGTCACCGTGCTGCCCGCGACGGCGACGGCCGATGAGGTCATGGCGCATAATCCCGACGGCATCTTCCTGTCCAACGGCCCCGGCGACCCGGCGGCCACCGGCGAATATGCCGTGCCGATGATCAAGACGCTGCTGAACGACACCGACCTGCCGATGTTCGGCATCTGCCTCGGCCACCAGATGCTGGCGCTGGCGCTTGGCGGCCGCACCATCAAGATGAACCACGGCCACCATGGCGCCAACCACCCGGTCAAGGACATGGTCTCCGGCAAGGTCGAGATCACCTCGATGAACCACGGCTTTGCCGTCGATGCCGCCACCCTGCCCGAGAGTGTGGTGCAGACCCATGTCTCGCTGTTCGACGGCTCGAACTGCGGCATCGCGCTCAAATCCGATGACCGCAAGGTCTACTCGGTGCAGCACCACCCCGAGGCCAGCCCCGGCCCGCAGGACAGCTTCTATCTGTTCGAACAGTTCGCCGAGGCGATGGCCGCGCGCCGCTGAGACCCACCGGCTTCGAAGAGCATTGGTTAACCGCGCCACGGCGCGGTTAATTCTTTTTTAAGGTATTGTTTACCGGGTATTAATCTAAAATTTGTCATGATTGGCCAGCAGCTACGAGGCCAGGTTCATGAGTCCCCCACAACTGCACTTGCGCGGCCTTCAGACCGCCCGCCTCAGTCGCCATTACCAGCTGCCGCTGGGGCGCATCCTGGTAGACATGGGGGTGATCACGGCCGCCGATTTCCTGCGGGTTCTGGCGATTCACAGCCAGTGCAAGGCCCCGATCGATCAGGTGCTGCTGGCCGAGGGCTTTGCCACGGCCCACGACATCCTGCATGCCCAGGCGGCGCAGCATGCCGCGATCTCGCTGGTGCTGGCCGAGGCGCCGCCGGACCCTGCCTGCGCCCCGGCGCTGGGTCCGCTCACCTGTCTCGAACACGGGGTGATGCCTTGGATGCGGCTGGGCGAGACGCTGGTGCTGGCCACCTGTCACCCGGACCGGTTCGAGGCCCTGCGCGCGCTGCTGCCCGACGATATCGGCCCGGTGGTCATGGGCATTGCCACCGAGGCCGACATTCACGCCGCCATCGCCCAATGCCACGGTCCGCAGCTGTCAGAGCTTGCCGAAACCGGGCTGCCAGAGGAGGACAGCTGCCGCAGCCTGCGCGCCGTCGCCTCGCCTCGCCGCCTCAGGCTGATGGCCCTGGCGGGGCTGCTGGCCGGTCTGGCGGTGCTGGCGCAGCCGGTGGTGTTCTTCGCGCTCGCCGCCGGCTGGGCGGTGCTTACCCTTGCCGCCGTGGTGCTGCTGCGCCTGGCCGCCTTCCTTGCCCGCCTGCGCCCGCACGCGACGCCCGACACCCCGCCCGACCGCGAACGCGCGGCCCCGCCCAAGGTCTCGATCCTGGTGCCGCTGTTCCGCGAAACCTCGATCGCGGCGCGGCTGGTCACCCGGCTGTCGCGGCTGACCTATCCGAAATCCCGGCTCGACGTCGTGCTGCTGCTCGAGGACGAGGACATCCTGACCCGCAAGGCGCTGCTGCGCGCTAAGCTGCCGCCCTGGATGCGCATTCTGGTGGTGCCGCCGGGCGAGCTCACCACCAAGCCGCGGGCGCTGAACTATGGGCTGCGGTTCTGCGACGGCGACATCATCGGCATCTATGACGCCGAGGACAATCCCGCCCCCGACCAGATCGGTCTGGTCGCCGCGCATTTCGAGGAAGCGCCGCCGGAAGTCGCCTGCCTGCAGGGCATCCTCGACTATTACAACCCGCAGTCCAACTGGCTGTCGCGCTGTTTCACCATCGAATACGCCACCTGGTTCCGGATCGTCTTGCCCGGCATGTCGCGCATGGGCTTTCCCATTCCGCTCGGCGGCACCACGCTGTTCTGCCGCCGCAAGGTGCTCGAGGCGGTCGGCGGCTGGGACGCCCATAACGTCACCGAGGACGCCGATCTCGGCATCCGTCTGGCGCGTCGCGGCTTTCGCATCGAGATGATCGACAGCGTGACACTGGAAGAGGCCAATTGCCGCGCCTGGCCGTGGATCCGGCAGCGTTCGCGCTGGCTCAAGGGCTATATGGCCACCTACCTGGTGCATATGCGGCGCCCCGGTGCCCTGCTGCGCGACCTTGGCTGGAAACGCTTCATGGGCTTCCAGGCGCTGTTTCTCGGCGCAATCAGCCAGTTCCTGATGGCGCCGGTGCTGTGGTCGTTCTGGATCGCGGTCTTCGGCCTGCCGCATCCGCTGGTCGACTGGATGGGCCCCGGGCTCGAGGCTTTCGTGCTGTCCTTCTTCGTGCTGGCGGAATGCACCGGGCTGGTGATCGGCGCCACCGCGGTGGCCAGCCCGCAGCACCGCGGTCTGATCCCCTGGGTGCCGACGCTGCTGTTCTATTTCCCGATGGGCTCGATCGCGATCTACAAGGGGCTGGCCGAGCTGCTGCTGAAACCGTTCTACTGGGACAAGACCGACCACGGCCATTCCAACAGCGAGCCGCTGATCGACCACCGGACCTCCTAGCTGTCGTTCTGCGAGTCGAGCTTCAGCCGGGTGACGAAGGCCACCGAGATATGCGATTTCAGCGCCGCATAGGCCGCCGCCTCGTCGCGCGCCTCGATGGCGCGGACGATGGCGTCATGCTCTTCCAGCGCCTTTTCGCCACGCCCCTCGGCGGCCAGCGAGGTGGTCGCCATCAGCGCCATCGACCGGTGCACCAGGTCGAGCTGTTGCACCAGAAACCGGTTGTGCGAGGCCAGGTGGATCTGCTTGTGAAAGCGTCGGTTGGCGCGCGACAGCGCCGCCGGCTTGTCGACCAGCGCATGGTCTTCCTTGACCATGTCGCGCAGCACCCGCACCTCCTCTGCGGTGGCATGGCGCGCCGCCAGCCGCGCCGCCAGCCCCTCGAGCTCGGTGCGCACCACATAAAGCTCGGCCATCTGGTTGTGATCGAGCGAGGCGACGATCAGTGACCGGCCATCGCGCGACAGCAGCGACTGCGTCTCGAGACGCTGCAAGGCCTCGCGGATCGGCGTGCGGCTCATCCCCAGACGGTCCGCCAGATCGCTCTCCACCAGCCGGTCGCCGGGGCGAAAAGTGCCCACGTCAATCGCCTCGAGGATCATCGTGTAGGCATCTTTCTGCGGCGTCGTCTTCTGGCTCACGCGTGTCTCCTTTGTCCCGGCGCGACCTTAGCCAGAGCGGTCATGCGCGGCAATACGGCCATTGCGCACAAAGGCCGCCGGGCGTAGCGTGCCGCGCATGGCAAAAGACCTCTTCTCGCATGTGGCCCATTGGGTCTTCGACCTCGACAACACGCTCTACCCGCCCGAAAGCCGGCTGTTTTCCCAGATCGAACCGCGGATGACCGCCTGGGTGATGCAGACCCTCGGTGTTCCCGAGGCCGAGGCCAACCGCCTGCGGCTGCATTACTGGAAGACCTACGGCACCACGCTGGCTGGGCTGATGCGCGAGCATGACGTCGATCCCGGCCCCTACCTGCACGACGTGCACCAGATCGACTTCTCGGTGCTCACCCCAGACCCCGATCTTGCCGCCCGCATCCGCGCCCTGCCCGGGCGCCGCATCGTCTATACCAACGGCACCTCGCCCTATGCCGAGGAAGTGCTGGCGGCGCGCGGGCTCTCGGGCCTGTTCGACGCGATCTACGGCGTCGAGCACGCGGGCTTCCTGCCCAAGCCCGAGCGCGCCGCCTTCGAGGCGATCTTTGCACGCGACGGCACCGATCCGGCCCGCGCCGCGATGTTCGAGGACGACCCCCGCAACCTCGCCGCGCCGCATGCCATGGGGATGCGCACCGTGCATGTGGCGCCCGAGCAGCTGCTCGCCGATCACATCCACCACCACACCAACGACCTGGGCCGCTTCCTCTCCACCCTCACGTAGGGTGGGGGTGCACCCCACCGCCCGCCACCAAATCCGCCCCGCGTTCCTTTGCCGCCATGGCCCCCGCCGGCCCGCGCGCTATAACCACGGCCAAAGGAGTCGCCCCATGGACCACGACATTCTCATCGCCGGCGGCGGCATCGCCGGGCTGACCGCCGCCGCGGCCTTTGGTGCCGCCGGGTTCGACGTGCTCTGCGTCGATCCGGCCCCGCCGGTCGCCAGCCGCGAGGCCCCGGGCGCCGATCTGCGCAGCACCGCCTTCCTGCAACCGGCGCAGGCCTTTCTCGCCGAGGCCGGTCTTTGGGAGCGTCTCGCCCGCCATGCCACGCCGCTGCAGACGATGCGGATCATCGATGCCGGCGGGCCCGCGCCAGACGCCCGCCTGAGCCGCGATTTCGAGGCCAGCGACCTCTCGCCCGACCTGCCCTTCGGCTGGAACCTGCCCAACTGGCTCCTGCGCCGCGAAATGGCCGCACGGCTGCAGGAGATGGACAGCGTCACCTTCCGCACCGGGGTTTCGGTCGAACGGCTCTTTACCCGCACCGACGAGGCCCGCGTCTCCCTGTCTGACGGCCGCACCCTCCGCTGCCGTCTGTTGATTGCCGCCGACGGCCGCGACAGCGCGCTGCGACAGGCGGCGGGTATCGATGTCAGCTGCACCCGGTTCGGCCAGAAGGCGCTGGCCTTTGCCGTCACCCACCCGATCCCGCATGGCAATGTCTCGACCGAGATCCACCGCACCGGCGGCCCCTTTACCCTGGTGCCGCTGCCCGATCACGAAGGCCGGCCCTCCTCGGCCGTGGTCTGGATGGAGCACGGCGCCCGCGCGGCCGCGCTGCACGCGCTCGACGTGCCGGAGTTCGAGGCGGCGATGACCGAGCGTTCGGCGCATCAGTTCGGACCGCTGACCCTGGCCTCGCGTCGCGCGATCTGGCCGATCATTGCCCAGCACGCGCGGGCGCTGTCGTCGGAGCGGCTGGCACTGGTGGCCGAGGCGGCACATGTTGTGCCGCCCATCGGAGCGCAGGGGCTGAACATGTCGCTGACCGATCTGAAGGTGCTGCGCGATCTCGCGAGGGCCGCGCCCGAACGTCTGGGCGACGCGGACATGCTCGCGCGCTACCACCGCGCCCGGATCACCGACATCCGCGCCCGGATCGGCGGGATCACCGCGCTCAACCGCGTCTCGATGCTGCAGGCGCCGGCGCTGCGCGACCTGCGCGCCGCCGGTCTCGCCGCGCTGCACGGCGCCGCGCCGCTGCGCCGGGCGCTGATGCAGTTGGGGTTGGGCCAGACCCGCTAGGGCGCTGGCCCGGAAAAAGGGAGCGCCCGACCGTCTTGCGACGACCGGGCGCGGGGAGCATGATCAAACGCCGTCAGGCGAAGATCAATTCTTTTCCTTGTCGACCATCTTGCCGGCGGAAATCCACGGCATCATGCCGCGCAGCTTCTCGCCGACCTGTTCGATCTGGTGCTCGTCGTTGAGGCGACGGGTGCCCTTGAAGAACGGCTGACCGGCCTGGTTTTCCTGCATGAAGTCGCGCACGAAGGCACCGGTCTGGATGTCGCGCAGAACCGCTTTCATCCGGGCCTTGGTCTCGTCGTAGGGCAGGATGC
Organism: Marinovum sp.; assembly: GCF_034669705.1. Classification (GTDB taxonomy): domain Bacteria; phylum Pseudomonadota; class Alphaproteobacteria; order Rhodobacterales; family Rhodobacteraceae; genus Marinovum. The sequence goes on along the minus strand of NZ_JAXMOR010000039.1, from coordinate 29,472 downwards.
GCGGGCCGGAGACATACTCGCCGTACTCGGCAGTGTTCGAGATCGAGTAGTTCATGTTGGCGATGCCGCCTTCGTAGATCAGGTCGACGATCAGCTTCACCTCGTGCAGGCACTCGAAATAGGCCATTTCCGGTGCATACCCGGCCTCGACCAGGGTCTCGAAGCCCATGCGGATCAGCTCGACCAGACCACCGCAGAGCACGGCCTGCTCGCCGAAGAGGTCGGTTTCGCATTCTTCGCGGAAGTTGGTCTCGATGATGCCCGAGCGGCCGCCGCCGATGGCCGAGCAGTAGCTCAGACCGATTTCCAGGGCCTTGCCGGTCGCGTCCTGATGGACGGCCACGAGGCAGGGCACGCCGCCGCCCTTGGTGTATTCGCCGCGCACGGTGTGGCCCGGACCTTTCGGCGCCATCATGATCACGTCGACGCCTTCGGGCGCCTCGATCAGACCGAAGTGCACGTTCAGACCGTGGGCAAAGGCAATCGCCGAGCCGGGCTTGAGGTTGTCGCGGACATATTTCTTGTAGGTCTCGGCCTGAAGCTCGTCGGGCATGGTGAACATGATCACGTCGCACCAGGCCGCGGCCTCGGCGATGCCCATGACCTGCAGGCCTTCACCTTCGGCTTTCTTGGCCGAGGACGAGCCTTCGCGCAGTGCGACGACGATGTTCTTGGCGCCCGAGTCGCGCAGGTTCAGCGCGTGCGCGTGGCCCTGGCTGCCATAGCCCAGGATGGCGACTTTCTTGTCCTTGATCAGGTTCACATCGCAATCGCGATCGTAGTAGACGCGCATGTCGGTCTTCCTTCTTGGTGGTATGCGTTTGACCGGCAACCTACGCCAGCCCTCCCGTGAATGCGCGTTCATAACTGCGATGTTTCCTGCATTTCGCGATTTAACTATTCGTCAATCTCGCGTATTCGATGGAAATCATGCTCGACGACACCGACAGACGCATTCTGCGACAGATGCAGGCCGACCCCGATGCGGCGCTGTCCGACCTGGCGCAACGCGCCGACCTGACGCCGGCCACCCTGTCGCGCCGGATCGAGAGGATGCGCGAGGCCGGCATCGTCAAGGGCAAGCGGGCCGAGATCCACTGGCCGAGCCTCGGCTACGCGGTCGAGGTCTCGCTCCGGCTGACGCTGGACAAGACGCAATCGCGCGCTTTCGAGGATTTCCTCGCCGCCGCCCGGGAGGTGCCGGAGGTGATCGAGATACAGACCTTCCTCGGCCAGGTCGACGTGCGTCTGGCGGTGATTGCCCGCGACATTCCGCATTACCAGCAGATCTACCGCGAACGGCTGCTGACCCTGCCCCATATCGCCGACGTCGAGGCGCTGATGCATGTCGCCCGGATCAAGGATGACGAGGCGCTGCCGGTATGAGCCTGGAGATCGACGACACCGACCGCGCCATCCTGCGCGCGCTCACCCGCGACGCCAGCCTTTCGGCCGGACAATTGGGCCGCCGGCTCGGGTTGTCGCAGCCCGCCACCTGGCGGCGGATCAAGCGGCTGCGCGACGGCGGCGTGATCTCCGGCACCCGGCTGGTGCTCGACCGCGAGAAGCTGGGCTTCGGCGTCACCGTCTTTCTCGGCATCAAGCTGGCCACCAAGGGCCGGATCAGCCTCGAGGATTTCGAACGCGCGGTTACAGCCATCCCCGAGGTGCAGACCGTCGAGCATATTCTCGGGCTCTACGATTACCGGCTGCGCATCGTCGCCCGCGACCTCAGCGATTTCGAGCGGGTGCTGCGGCGGCGGATCATGACCCTGCCCGGCGCCGGACAGGTCGAGGCCAACGTGCTGCTGTCGGAAGAGCGCCTGCCCGGGCCGCTGGGCTGAGCTTGCCGCCCCCTGCCGCCGGCCTAGTTTCCGCGCCATGGGATACAAGTTCAAATCCTCTGACGCCGATGTCACCGAGGCGGTCCGCCGCATCGCCCGCGAACAGCTCGGCCGTGCGCTCGACGCGCTCGATGGCAGCGAGGACAAGGCCGAGGCGGTGCATGACGCCCGCAAGCGCTGCAAGAAGCTGCGCGGGCTGATCCGCCTGGTGCGGCCGCAGTTCGAGGACTACAAGGCCGAGAACCGCGCCCTGCGCGATGCCGCCCGACGGCTCGCCGACCTGCGCGAGAGCGGCGCCGCACTGGAGATCCTGGCGCAGCTGGAAAAGGCCTATCCCGAGCGCCTCTCGGGCCCCAATGCCGCCACCCTGCGCGCCACGCTCGAGGCCCGCCGCACCGAGACCCATCTCGACGATTTCGAGGCCCGCCGCGCCGCCTTTCGCGCCGATCTGCTGGCGGTGCGCCGGCGCGCGAAAAGCTGGGAGGTGGAGAAATCCGGCTTCGGCGCGCTCAAGGGTGGTCTGAAAAAGACCTACAAGCGCGCCCGCAAGACCTGGGCCACCGCGCTAGAGACCCGCGACCCCAAGGACCTGCACCAGTGGCGCAAGCGGGTGAAATACCACTGGTATCACGCCCGGCTGCTGAAACCGCTGGCCTCGGAAACCCGCATCGCGCAGCTCGACCAGCTCTCGGACCTGCTTGGCGATCACCAGGACCTGGCTGATCTGCAGGCGATGATCGCGGCCGGAGACCTGCCGCCCGCCGCCGCGCAGGCGCTGGTCTCGCCCCTGGCGATTGAGATGAACCGGCTGCAGAACCGCGCCTTCGCCCTGGCCCCCAAGGTGCTGGGCGCCAAGCCGAAGAAGCTGGTGAAGCGCTACCGCAAGGGCTGGAAAGACTGGCGCGACTGAGCCGAGATTGCCTTTTGCGACTGAGCGGGCTAGCCCTGAAGGACAGCAACAAGGGAGGCCCCGCATGGCCCTGCGCGACGATATCGATCCCCAAGGTCTCGACGAATTCTCGGTGGTCTTCACCGACCGCTCGCTCAACCACATGTCGGCCACCTTCCAGCAGGTGATGCGCGACATCAACGAGACGCTGAAACAGGTCTACGGCGCGCAGGCGGTGGTGATCGTGCCGGGCGGCGGCACCTTCGGCATGGAGGCGGTGGCGCGGCAGTTCGCCCAGGACGCAAAATGCCTGGTGGTGCGCAACGGCTGGTTCTCCTTCCGCTGGAGCCAGATCTTCGAGATGGGCGGTTTCACCGGCAGCGAGACGGTGATGAAGGCACGCCGCACCGGCAATGACCCGAAAAGCCCCTTTGCCCCCGCCCCGATCGAGGAGGTCACCGCCCGCATCCGCGAGGAAAAGCCCGACCTGGTGATCGCGCCGCATGTCGAGACCTCGTCGGGCATCATCCTGCCCGACGACTACCTGACCGCGCTGACCGCGGCGGCGCATGAGGTTGGCGCGCTGATGGTGCTCGACTGCATCGCCTCGGGCTGCATCTGGGTCGATATGGCCGCCACCGACGTCGACGTGCTGATCTCGGCACCGCAGAAAGGCTGGTCGTCCACCCCCTGCGCCGGACTGGTGATGCTGTCCGACCGCGCGCTGGCGCGGATGGAAGAGACCAGCTCGAACAGCTTTGCCGCCGACCTGAAGAAATGGCACCAGATCATGCAGGCCTACGAGGCCGGCGGCCATGCCTATCACGCCACCCTGCCCACCGACGGGCTGCGGATGTTCCGCGACACCATGCTCGAGAGCCGCGACCACGGTTTCGACCAGCTGAAAGCGGCGCAATGGGACCTCGGCACCAAGGTGCGCGCGCTCTTGGCCGCCCGGGGCATCGCCTCGGTCGCGGCCGAGGGCTTCGAGGCGCCGGGGGTGGTGGTGAGCTATACCGACAACCCCGAGGTGCAATCTGGCCGCGCCTTTGCGGCGGAGGGCACCCAGATCGCGGCCGGGGTGCCGCTGCAATGCGACGAGGGCGCAGGTTTCTCGACCTTCCGGCTGGGGCTCTTCGGGCTCGACAAGCTGCATGACGTCGATGCCACCGTGGCGCGGCTGGACGGGGTGCTGGCGAAGGTGGTCTGAGGCCGGCGACTGTCGGATTGGGCCGAGGACGGGATCTTGGGGGCTCTGCCCCCTTGCCCCCCGGAGTTTAGCGGGCAAGATGAAGCAGGAGCGGCACGCGAGCCGCTCCTGTTGCGTGTCAGACCACGTCCTGCACGGCTTCGACGACCCGGTCGACCACGGCCTCGAGCATCACCTTGTCCTCGCATTCGGCCATCACGCGGATCAGCGGCTCGGTGCCGGATTTGCGGATCAGCAGACGGCCCTTGCCGTTCAGCTCGGTCTCGGCCGAGGCGATTGCGGCCTTGACGCCATCGGTCTCCAGCGGCAGCTGGCCGGCGCCGAAGCGCACGTTCTTGAGCATCTGCGGCACCGGTTCGAAATTGCGCGCCAACTCGCTGGCACGGCGGCCGGTCCGGGTCATGGCCGCGAGGAACTGCAGGCCGGCCATCAGCCCGTCGCCGGTGGTGGCGTAATCGGTCATCACGATATGGCCCGACTGCTCGCCGCCGAGGTTCCAGCCGCCGGCGCGCATCGCCTCGACCACGTAGCGATCACCGACACCGGTGCGTTCCAGCCGCAGGCCCTTGCCCTGAAGGAACCGCTCCAGCCCGAGGTTCGACATCACCGTGGCCACCAGCGTGCCGCCGCGCAGCCGCTCTTCCGCCGCCCACTGCGCCGCCATCAGCGCCATGATCTGATCGCCGTCGGCGACCTCGCCCTTTTCGTCGATGATGATCACCCGGTCGGCATCACCATCGAGGCAGATGCCCACATCGGCGCCCTCGGCCACCACCCGCGCGGCGGCGGACTGCGGCTTGGTCGAACCGCAGTCGCGGTTGATGTTGAACCCGTCGGGTTCGTCGCCGATGGCGATCACGTCGGCGCCCAGCTCCCACAGCACCTCCGGCGCGGCACGATAGGCCGCGCCGTTGGCGCAGTCGATCACCACCTTCATGCCGTCAAGCCGCATGTTGGTGGGAAAGGTGCTCTTGACCCGCTCCTGATAGCGGAAGCGGCCATCGTCGATCCGCTTGGCCTTGCCGATATTCTGCGCCTGCGCCGGCTCGACGCCGGTCTCGACCAGCCGCTCGATCTCGGCCTCGACCTCGTCCGAGAGCTTGAAGCCGTCGGGTCCGAAGAACTTGATGCCATTGTCCTCGGCCGGGTTGTGCGACGCCGAGATCATGATGCCCACATCGGCGCGCATCGAAGGCGTCAGCAGCCCCACCGCCGGCGTCGGCACCGGGCCCAGCAGCAGCACGCTCATGCCGGTCGAGGTCAGCCCGGCGGTCAGCGCGGTTTCGAACATATAGCCCGAGCGGCGCGTGTCCTTGCCGATCACCACCCGGTGCACGCCACCGTTCTCGCGGCGGAAATAGCGCCCGGCGGCCTCGCCGATCCGAAGCGCCATTTCGGCGGTCATCGGCGCGGTATTTGCCCGTCCGCGCACCCCGTCGGTGCCGAAAAGCTTGCGTGACATCAGTAATTTCCTTCTTCAATGGCCAGCCAGAGCCGCAGCGCCTGCCTGGTTTCAACAACGTCGTGTATCCTGAGGATCTGCACCCCCTGCGCCACCCCGGCCAGCGCCACCGCCACCGAGCCCGGCATCCGGTCGGCCGCCGGCGGCGCCCGGCCGACATCGCGGATCAGACCCTTGCGCGAGGCGCCGAGCAGCAGCGGTACGCCGAGACCGTGAAACAGGCTCAGACCGCGCAGCAGCGCCAGATTATGCGCCGTGGTCTTGCCAAAGCCGATGCCCGGATCGGCGACGATCCGCGAGCGCGCGATACCGGCGGCCTCGGCCTGGGCGATCTGGCCAGCGAGAAAATCATAGACCTCGAGCAGCACGTCATCATAGCGCGGATCGTCCTGCATGTCCTGCGGCGTGCCCTGGCTGTGCATGATGCAGACCGGCAGCGCGGCCTCGGCGCAGAAAGCCGCAAGGCCTGGGTCGAAGGTGAGGCCAGAGACATCGTTGACCAGATGCGCCCCGGCTTCAGCCGCCGCCTCGGCCACCGCGCGTTTGCGGGTATCGATCGAGATCGGCAGGGTCACCGCCTTCGAGAGCGCCGCGATCACCGGGGCCGTCCGCGCGATCTCGGTGCCGTCTGGCACGTCGGTGGCCCCCGGCCGGGTGCTTTCGCCGCCAATGTCGAGGATGTCGGCCCCGGCCTCTGCCATCGCACGGCCATGCGCCAGGGCGCGGTCAAACCCGTCGTGCTGGCCGCCGTCGGAAAAGCTGTCGGGGGTGACGTTGAGGATGCCCATCAGCCGCACCCGGTCCATCGCCAGCCCGGCGATCTCGGCGCGCGGGGCGCTCAGACGGTGCAGAAGATCGGCGGGGATCTCCGAGGCCGGGCAGATGCCTCCGCTGCCACTGCGGCTCAGCCGCTCGGCCTGAGTGAACCAGCCAGCTCCACCGGCCAGCGGCACGGCGCCCTCGGGCCGGGCCGGGCCACGCTGCACCAGCGGTCGGAAATAGGTCTCAGGAGACTGCGTCATAGGGTGTCCATGCGGCAATCATTCGTCGCTTGCAAGCGTGCCTTGCGTGACCGGCACCGCGCGGGCCGCAAGCCCGGGGGCGTCCGGCAGCTCTTCGCCGATCACCAGCAGGTCGCGCGCCGCCAGGTCCTGCGCCAGCCAAGCCGCAAGCGCCACGCTGTCGCGCGGCTGGCTCTTGGGTCCTTCGACCGCGTCGAGCACGATCTTGGAGGGCGCCCAGAGGCTGACCTGGTCGTGTTTCATTCCCCAGTCGAGCTCGGTGCGGGTGCCCACCACCACGCAGCGCGGATCGCGCGCCGCCAGCACCCAGCCGTTCTGCTCGATCGCCAGAAGGTCGATCCGGCGCTGCGCCAGCGGGTGATCGGCCTGCGGCCGCGGCCCGTCCGGCAGCCCCACGCAAAGCACCACTGGCGCCGCCTGCCCCGTCAGCCAGTCGAGCCAGTCAGAGAGATGCGGCGCGGCGATGGCGGCGTTGGACAGATAGACCACCCGGGGATGCGGCCGGTCCTCGGCGCGCGGCGCGGCCTGGGCGGGATCAAGGTCGTCACGGCTGCGCACGATCTCGACGCCAAGCGCGCCGGGGCCGCGGTCGAGCTTTTCGATTCGCACGAAGACCCGCATCGCCTGCGGCGCAAGCAGGATGCGCTCGGCCACCCGTTCAGCCAGGGTTTCCAAAAGGTTGAGACGTTCCTCGCCAAGCTCGTGGGCGATTGCCTCGGTGACACGGTCATAGCTGAGGATGCGGTCGACATCGTCGTCGATCCGGTCGCCGGCGCGCGCAACCTCGACCACGACGTTGAAACAGACCCGCTGGGTCTGGCCGCGCTCGGACTGGAAGGCGCCGATCTCGACCTCGACGATATGATCGCGCAGCGAGATGCGGTCGCGCGGCGCCCCCCCGTCGGTGGCGGCGGCGCGTTCCGAGGGATGGGCGAATGCGAGATGGATGTCCTGGCTCATCTGAAAGGTCCGGCTTTGGGTCTGCCGCCCGTGTCTAGCAGCAATCCTGCCGCGCCGGCAGACCCAAAACCGGCATATCGCCGGGGCGGACCGAAGCCCTGCCCTCAGTTCTGCGACAGCCGCGTATCTTCGCGATAGAACTTGTGCACGCCGATGGTCGTGGTGTGGGCAAAGACCCGCGACCAGTTCGGGCGCACCGCGGTGGTGTGGTAATAGGTCGCCCCGTCGGTGAGCTTGACGGGCAGCCCGCTCAGCATCGCCTTGGCGATCTTGGCCACCCGGGCATAGGCGCCGGGTTCGCTGACCTTCTCGGCATGGCCGTCGCAGGTATAGCTGAACTGGCAGGCGTATTTGCGGCCGGTACCCTGGTTGATCACACCGCAGACCGTATCGGGGAACTTATTGCTCTCGACGCGGTTGAGAATGACCTCGGCGACGGCAACCTGGCCCTTGATGCTTTCGCCGCGCGCCTCGAAGTAAAGGGCCTCGGCGAGACAGGTGAATTGTTCGCCACCCTTGCCGTTGGGCAGGCTGCGCAGCCATGCCTCATCAAAGCTGCCGGTGCCGGTGGGTGCCGGCTGGCTGGCGCCAAGCGCCCATTTCAGGGTGCCCTTCGGCACCGACTTCAGGCCCTTCCGCTCGAGTTGGATCAGGCTTCCGACCTCGTTCGGACGCAATTCGGCCTTGGCCTCCTGGCCCGGAAAGCCCAGAACCACGGCCGCGATAGCAGCAAAAATCAGACGCATTCATTCCCTCACACGCGAAAGCCCGAGAGGGTCCCGGGCTGCTTGCAACTCGGGTTGTATACTGAAGAAGTGAATTTTCTTCTAGCGGCAGGCTGACGCAGGGCAGAAATCCGCCGCAGCGCCGCATCACCGGGGTGTGGTACCACCATATCAGCCAGGTGTTATTTGACCATAGCCTATATCTTGCCGCCCAACGCAAGCTGCGCTGCAGCAAGCCTTGCGACCGGAACCCGGAAGGGCGAGCAGGAGACATAGGTGAATCCGATGTCGCGACAGATGGCAATCGATTCGGGGTTGCCGCCATGCTCGCCGCAGATCGACAGCACGATGTCGGGCCGCGCGCGGCGGCCGCGCTCGGCGCCGATCCGCAACAGCTCTGCCACGCCGTCGGGGTCGAGCACATGGAACGGATCCTCGGCAAAGACCCCCTGCTTGACGTAATCTGACATGAACCGCCCGGCATCGTCGCGCGACAGCCCGTAGGTCATCTGAGTCAGGTCGTTGGTGCCGAAGCTGAGAAAATCGGTATGGCCGGCGATCTCCTCGGCACGCAGCGCGGCGCGCGGCGTCTCGACCATCACGCCGAGCCGGTAGTCGAAATCGCGGCCGGTCTCGTTGCGCACCGCGGCGGCCACCGCGTCGACCCGGGTCTTGACGATCTCGACCTCGCGCCGGGCCGAGACCAGCGGGATCATGATCTCAGGCACCACCGGTGCGCCCTCGCGGCTGGCGGCCAGCGTCGCCTCGAAGATGGCGCGCGCCTGCATGTCGTAGATCTCCGGCAGCGTGATCCCCAGACGCACCCCGCGCATGCCCAGCATCGGGTTGTATTCGCTCAGCGATTCCACCCGGCGCTCGACATCCGAAACCGGCAGGTCGAGCGCCTCGGCCAGCGCCCGCATGCCGGGCTTGTCGGAGGGCAGGAACTCGTGCAGCGGCGGGTCGAACAGCCGGATGCAGACCGGCAGCCCCTGCATGATGCGAAACAGTTCGATGAAATCGGCGCGCTGCATCGGCAAAAGCAGCTCGAGCGCGGCGCGGCGGTCCTCCGAGGACTTGGCAAAGATCATCTCGCGCATGACGATCATCCGGTCGGTCTCAAAGAACATGTGCTCGGTGCGGCAAAGCCCGATGCCGTCGGCCTTGAAGTTGCGCGCGGTCTGCGCGTCCATCGGCGTGTCGGCATTGGCGCGGATGTCGATGTCGCGCACCGCGTCGGCCCAGTCCATCAGGGTCTGGAAACTCTCGTCCAGCGCCGCCTCGAGCATCGGCGGGCTGCCGGCCAATACCTCGCCGGTGGCGCCGTCGATGGTGATCACGTCGCCCTCGGTCAGGACCCGGCCATCGATCGCCACCAGACGCTTCTTGCGGATATGGAAGGCCAGGCTGGCAGCACCGACGATACAGGGGATGCCCATGCCGCGGCCGATCACCGCCGCATGGCTGGTCATGCCGCCGCGTTCGGTCAGCACGCCGACCGCCGCCTGCATCCCGCGGATGTCCTCTGGCGAGGTCTCGCGCCGGACCAGGATGCAGGGCTCGTCGCGCGCGGCGCTGGCCTGGGCGGCTGTGGCGGTAAAGACGATCCGCCCGGTGGCCGCGCCGGGGCTGGCGGCGACGCCGTGACCGAGGATGTCGCGCGGCGCGTCGGTGTCGATCTGGCGGTGCAGGAGCTCGCTCAGGGCCCGCGGTTCGACCCGCATCAAGGCCTCTTCGCGCGGGATGATCTTGTCATTCGCCAGCGCCACCGCGATCCGCACCGCCGCCCGGTTCGACCGCCCCACCCGCACCCCGTCGAGCACATGCACGCGGCCGCCCTGGATGGTGAACTCGATCTGCATCTCGGCGCGCAGCTTGCGCCGCATCCGCTCGGCAATGCCGACGATCTCGTTGAAGGCCTCTGGCGCCACTTCCTCGAGCGACGGACCACGGTCGTCCTTGGCGAGAAACAGCGCCTCGGCCGCGCCTGACAACGCCTCGCGGCCCTGGCTCTGGCTCAGGTAGCGACCGGTGATCTGACGCAGGCCGGTCTGGCTGTTGACCAGCTGCAACACGCCCGAGCCGGTTTCGCCATCGCGCGCCTCGGGGTGGCCGATCCCCAGCGCCATCTGCTGCACCACGAGGCCGAGCCCGGCATCCGCCGGCGCGCCCTTGGCCTGTCGCAGGAGCCGCGCCGTCGTGCCCTCCCACGCGCGCGCCATCGAGCGCAGCACCTGGCTCAACTGCACGCCCGGGTCCTGCGGAAACGGCTCCTCGGCCTCGTCCTCATAGGCGCGCAATGCCTCCGACAGCGCCTGCGGCCCGTCAGAGGTGATCTCTTCAAACACATCCGGGTCGAGCCGCGCCACGTGCAGGGCGTAGGCCTCGACGAAACGCGCATAGAGCGCCGAGGCCGCGTGACGGCCCAGCGTGTCGCACATCTCGACGTAGCGGGCGTCGTTCATGCCGATGTTGAGGATCGCCCCCGGCCCGCCCCAGTCCGGATCCTGGCTCGACGGACGCACGCAGAGCAGCGCGTCTTCGGGAAAGGCCGCGAGGATCTGCGCCATGTCGGGCATGTGACCGCTGGCGATGCCATGCACGGTGTCAAACGACAGCGCCACGGTGAGCGGTACCGGCATCTCGAGCCGCACCAGCCGCTGCAGGCATTTCGCGCGCCCGCCGTGGGTCTGCGCCTTCATCTGAGCGGTCGGCGTGATCGGCGTGATATCGGGATTGTCCTGAAGCAAGCGCGGTTCCTTTGCGTTGCAGCGCAGCATAAGCGCCCGAACGCACCACACAAGCTTTAAACGCCGCCCGCGAACCCGCCGCAGGGCGGGCCGTTGCCTGCCGTTGCGGCACCGGCCGGGCCGAGCGGCGCCACCGGAACGCGCGAGCGCCTAGCCTTCGATCCGGGTCAGGTCGGCGACCGAAAGGCAGGCGGTGCGAATGCTCGACAAAAGGTTCAACCGGTTGCGCCGCAGCACCTCGTTCTCGGCATTGACCTGCACCGCCTCGAAGAACCCGTCGACCGCGCCGCGCAGGCCGGCCAGCGCCCGCATCGCCGCCTCGAAGTCCTGCCGCTCCAGCGCCGCCTTGATCTCTGGCTCGGCAGCATCGAGCGCGGAAAACAGCGCCTTTTCCTCGGCGTCCTCAGCAAACTTCACGTCGCCGCCAAAGCTGTACTCGACCCCGTCCTTCTCTTCGGCCTGGGTCAGGATGTTGTTGGCACGCTTGAAGCCCTGCAGCAGGTTGCCGCCGTCCTCGGTGCCGAGGAAGCCCTGCAGCGCCTGCGCCCGCTTGACCAGAAGCGCGAGGTCGTCGTTGCCCGGCATGGCGATGCAGGCGTCGATCACGTCGTGGCGGATGCCCTGATCGCGCAGGAAGACCTTGAGACGGTCGTGGAAGAAGGAGAGGAGGTCGCTCTCCATTGCAACCAATCGACCAATAAACTCGCTCGCTATGTTCTGTCTCTGCTCACTGGTTCTGATCTTCAGTTTATCAATTTCGTCGAGCGCCTGACCGGTAATCTGCTCAACTTGCTTTTGATCAGAAGTAGCTTTCTGTAGCTGATCTCCAATTAAATCATCTAACTTCATTTCGCCAGACTTGTGGAGAACCGGCAGCAGCGGAATTTCGAGCTCGTTGCTCAGGATCAAACGGATCACCCCCAGAGCCGCCCTACGCAGCGCAAAGGGATCCTTCGACCCCGTCGGCTTCTCGTCGATCGCCCAGAACCCGGTCAGCGTGTCGAGCTTGTCAGCCAGCGCCACGGCGACCGAGACCGGCTCCGACGGCACATCGTCAGACGGCCCGAGCGGCGAATAGTGATCGCGGCAAGCGTCGGCCACCGCCGGCGACAGCCCGGCCTCGAGCGCGTAGTAGCGCCCCATGATCCCCTGCAGCTCGGGGAACTCGTAGACCATCTCGGACGACAGGTCGGCCTTGGCCACTTTCGCCGCCTGCTCGGCCGCGTCTGCATCGGCGCCCACCACCGGCGCGATCTCGCGCGCCAAGGCCGCGATGCGGGCGATGCGCTCGGCCTGAGAGCCCAGCTTGTTGTGGAAGGTCACGTCCTTCAGCGGTGCCGCCATGCCCTCGAGACCGGCATCCGCAACGGCGCGCAAGTCGTTCTCCCAAAAGAACTTTGCGTCAGACAACCGGGCCGAGAGCACCTTCTGGTTGCCGGCCAGGATGGTCGCGCCGGTGTCGGCGGTCTCGCGGTTGGCGACGGTGACGAATTTCTCGATCCGGCCGGTCTTGGGGTTCTTCACCGAGAAAAACTTCTGGTGCTCCTTCATCGAGGTCTGCAGCACCTCCGGCGGCAGCCCGAGGAAATCGGCGCCGATCTCGCCCATCAGCACCACCGGCCATTCCACCAGTCCGGCCACCTCGGCCAGCAGCCCGCGATCCTCGACCACCTCGAGCCCTTGCGAAAACGCCATGTTGGTGGCGTCCTGCCAAATGTGTTCGGCCCGCTCACCGGCGTCCAGCACCACATGCGCGCGCTTGAGCTTTGCCGCGTAATCCTCGAAGGACACGACGGAAAACGCGTCCGGCGCCATGAACCTGTGGCCGCGGGTGGTGTCACCGGCGCGGATGCCGTCGATCTCGAAGGGCACCACCTCGGCGCCGCCTTCATCGCTCAGCAGGCAGATCACCGAATGCAACGGCCGCACCCAGCGCAGGCTGCCCGCGCCCCAGCGCATCGACTTGGGCCATGGGAAGTTGCGGATCACGTCCTCCAGCACCTCGGCCACGATCTCACCCGCCGGCCGGCCCGGCTTGGTGATGGTGGCGAAATAGACCGCGCCCTTCGGGGTCTCGCGCTCTTCCAGCGCATCGCGGCTGACGCCAGCCCCGCGCAGGAAGCCCTCGATCGCCTTGTCAGGTGCGCCCACCTTGGGGCCCTTGCGCTCTTCGCGCACGGTGGGGCTTTCGGCCAGCAGCCCCTCGACGGTCAGCGCCAGCCGGCGTGGCGTGGAAAAGGCGGCGGCCGAGGCATAGGTCAGCCCGGCCTCGACCAGCCCGCCGGTCATCCGCGCCTTGAGATCGTCGCAGGCGCGGGCCTGCATCCGCGCGGGAATTTCTTCGGAAAAGAGTTCGATAAGCAGGTCGGGCATGGGGTCACCGGGGGTTCTGGATCAACGCCCCGGTGCTTAAAGCCCCTGCCCCTGCACGGCAAGCCGATAGCGGCGAATTAGGCCATCTTGCGTTCGGCCTTGGCCTTGGCCTCCTGCGCCATGGTCTTGACGTCGCTGTCGTAGTCGACGCCAGAGACCACCCGGTAGCGGGACTCGACGAAGTTCTCGACACCGAAGCCGACGATCCCCAGCGCGATGATCCCGAGCAGGAAGCGGCCACCGGTCAGCCCGCGGATATACTCCAGTGCGCCGCCGATGCCCTTGGCGTTCGACGGGTCGGAATAGATCGCGGCAAACAGCAGGAAGACCCCGACGATCCCCAGCACGATACCGTAGCTGACAAAGCCCCAGCGCAGCAGCGGCTGCAGCTTGCGGGTCTTCTCATTGCTCTCGATGTAGCGTTTGTACTTCTTCTGCCAGCCTTTGAGGATGTAGTGAATGCCGGCGCCGATGATTGCCAGCGCGGCAATGCCGACGATCCACTTGCCACCGGGCATCTGCAGAACCTTGGCGGTCCAGTTCGACGCGCCAGAGCCCTCACCGCCGGACGAGCCGCCGATCCCCAGCGCCAGCGCCGCGATCCCTGCGCCAAGCGCCATGTGGATCAGACCGGTGGCGACCAAGGCAAGGCGCTTGGCCACGCCCTCCTCATCGTCGCCGCGGCGTTCAAGGTCGTAATAGGCCGCAATCAGCCGCCAGACCCCGTAGCAGACGAAGCCCAGCGCCACGAGCCAGAGCAGGACCTGGCCAAACGGCGCGCCGCGCAGGGTTTCCACCGCGCCCTTGGTGCCCTCGGTGTTGCCACCGGAAAAGGCGGCCGACATCGTCAGACCGCCGAGGATAAGATAGACGAGACCGCGCGCGGCATAACCGGCACGCATCACCGGGACAACCCAGTCTGGTGCATTGCTCTGTGACATTGGCGTAACCTCCTGTTGCGAGGTCAGCGCATGACAGCCGCGTTTTGTTCCCTAATCGGCGGAATTCTCGCGCGGCGGGCATTCCTCGCCCACCACGGTGCCGTCATAGGCCTTGTCGCCGCAGTCGTTGAGCTCGTGCCAGACATAGCCGCGCCCGTCGTCGGTGATCGCCACCACCCGGTCGACGCCATAGGCCACGTTCTTCTGGCTGAGAAAGGTCAGCGCATCGCCCGCCGCCAGTTGCGCGCCGATCGCCTCGGCATCGAAACAGTCGAACCAGCCCGGGGCGTTGCGCGGCTCGGCGCCGTCGTACATCTCGTAGGTCTCGGTCAGCATGGCGAGGCTGTGGATGGTGGTGAAACAGGCGCGATAGCGAATGGGCGAACTCTCGGCGTCGATCGCCTCGAAATCCTCGTAGACGATCGGTTCCGGCACGCCGGAGGTCAGCGAGACCAGCTGCACGTCGTCCTGCCCGCTGGGCGTCACCGGCGCGTAAAAGGCGTAGATCTGCATGTAATAAAGCAGCGCACCCGCAACCAAAGCCACCATCACGATCAATCCCGCAACAATCCGTCCACTCACCCTGCGGCCTCCGCAAGGTAGCCGCCCGCCTCGGTCTGAACGAAGGCGTCGGCGCAGGCCTTGGCCAGGGTCCGCACCCGGCCGATATAGGCCTGCCGCTCGGTGACCGAGATCACCCCGCGGGCATCGAGCAGGTTGAAGATGTGCGACGCCTTGATGCACTGGTCATAGGCCGGATGCGCCATGACGATGCGCTTGCCGGTCTTGGGGTCCTGCGCCGGTTCACCGAGGATGCGGGCGCATTCGGCCTCGGCCTCCTCGAAATGCCGCAACAGCACCTCGGTGTCGGCGACGTCGAAGTTCCAGCGCGAGTATTCCTGCTCGGTCTGGCGGAAGACATCGCCATATGTCAGCGCAATCGGCGCCTCGGGGTCGTTGTAGGGCATCTCCATCACGTGATCCGCGCCCAGCACGTACATCGCCAGCCGCTCGAGCCCGTAGGTCAGCTCGCCCGACACCGGGTGGCAGTCATGGCCACCGACCTGCTGGAAATAGGTGAACTGGCTGACTTCCATGCCGTCGCACCAGACCTCCCAGCCCAAGCCCCAGGCGCCCAAGGTCGGGCTTTCCCAGTCGTCCTCGACGAACCGGATGTCATGCAGCGCCATATCGATGCCGATCGCCTCGAGCGAGCCGAGGTAGAGCGCCTGCAGGTCGGGCGGGCTGGGTTTGATCAGCACCTGATACTGGTAGTAGTGCTGCAGCCGGTTCGGGTTCTCGCCGTAGCGCCCGTCCGTGGGGCGGCGCGAGGGCTGCACATAGGCCGCAGCCCAGGGCCGCGAGCCCAGCGAGCGCAGCGTGGTGGCGGGGTGGAATGTGCCGGCGCCCACCTCCATGTCATAGGGCTGCATCACGGCGCAGCCCTGCGCGGCCCAATAGGCCTGAAGGCGCAGGATGATTTCCTGAAAAGAGCGCGGTTTGGTGGCGGTGTCGCGTGTCATGTCATGGCCCTTGCAAGCTTTGCGCCTGCTTAGGCGGATGCGGCGCGAGGGTCAATCAGAGGCCCCGGATTGCCGGGAAATAGTCCGATGCGGCATGGCGGCAACCACCACCTGACTATCCCGTGACAAAAGCGGAAAACCGCCATTTTCGGCTCGCAAGCCCGGCCCCATGGGCTACAGTATGCCGACAAGAGCAATATGCAGGCCAGGACGACCCATACATATGACACGTTTGTTTTTCGCCACAGTTTTCGCGCTGGTATCTTCGCTGAGCGCCGTCTCGGCCCAGGACAACCGCGCCTGGATCCAGGTCGAGGCGCTGCCCAGCCTCCTCGAAGCCGAGGAGCGGGTGCGCGACTATGCCGAGTATCTGCCCAATGTGAACGGCTTCGCCGTCGGCTCCGGCTGGTACGCCGTGGCGCTTGGTCCCTACCCGTCGCGCAATGCCGCCACCGGCGAGCTGCGCCAGCTGCGCGGCCAGGGCCGGGTGCCACGCGACAGTTTCGTCGTCGGCGCACGTGCGTTGCAGCGCCAGTTCTGGCCGGTGGGCGCCGACGCGCAGACCCCGCCCGCCGAGGTCGAGACCAGCGAACTGGCAGAGGCGCTCGAGGCGATTGGGGCGACTGAAGCAAGCGACAGCACCGAGGCGGCCGCGGACGGGCCAGAGACGACACCCGCGGTCCCCGAAGAGACCGTGGCCGAGGCGCGCCGCAGCGAGGCGCAGATGACCGGGCAGGAAAAGCGGGATCTTCAGGTCGCCCTGCAATGGGCCGGCTTTTACAATGCCGCCATCGACGGCGCCTATGGTGCCGGCACCCGGCGTGCCATGGCCGCCTGGCAAGAGGCCAACGAGGTCGAGGCCACCGGCGTGATGACCACCCGCCAGCGGGCCTTGGCGATGCAGCAATACAACGCCGTGCTCGAGGGCATGGGCCTGCAGCGCGTCACCGACAGTCAGGCCGGGATCGAGATGGTCGTGCCGCTGGGCGTGGTCGAATTCGAGGCGCATGAGGCGCCCTTTGCCCGCTACGAGCCGACCGGCGACCTGCCGGCCCGGGTGCTGTTGATCTCGCAGGAGGGCGACCAGCGCCGGCTGTACGGCCTCTACGACATCCTGCAGACGCTGGAGGCGGTGCCGCTCGACGGCCCGCGCGAGCGTCGCAACGACGGCTTCAGCATCACCGGCAGCAATTCCAGGATCGTCTCGCACACCGAGGTGAGCCTGCGCGACGGCGAGATCAAGGGTTTCATGCTGGTCTGGCCGGCCGGCGACGAGGACCGCCGCACCCGGGTGCTGCAGGAGATGTCCGACAGTTTCACCCGCGTGCCCGGCGTGCTGCCCTCTGACATCGGCGTCGGCGACACCCAGTCGGTCGACCTGCTCTCGGGGCTGCAGATCCGCAAGCCGCGGGTGTCGCGCACCGGGTTCTTCGTCTCGGAAGACGGCACCGTGCTGACCACGCTGGAGGCTGTCGAAGGCTGCACCCGCGTCACCCTCGACGGCAAGACCGAGGCCAGCGTCTCGGCCACCGACGCCACGCTGGGCGTGGCGCTGCTGACGCCGCAGACCCGGCTGGCACCGCTGGAAGTGGCCGAACTGGCCACCGCCGCGCCGCGGCTGCAATCCGAGATCGCCGTCGCCGGGTTTTCCTACGAGGGCGTGCTGGGTGCACCCTCGATGACCTTTGGCAAGCTGGTCGACCTGCGCGGGCTTGATGGCGAAGAAGCGCTCGACCGGGTGTCGCTCTCGGCCCTGCCCGGCGATGCCGGCGGACCGGTGATGAACAGCTCTGGCGCGGTGATCGGCATGCTGCTGCCGCGCGACGGCGCGGACCGGACGCTGCCGGAAGAGGTGAGCTTTTCCGCCGACGCCGGCGCGCTGCAGACGGCAATGCGCCAGGCCGGCGTGACCGCCCGGATGGCGCGTGGCGGGGCCGCCCTGGCGCCCGAGGACCTGACCAACAAGGCGCGCGGGATGGCGGTGCTGGTGAGCTGCTGGGAGTGATCCTGGCGGTTCCGGCTTTTGGCTGACGGCGGACTTCGGGGGCGCTGCCCCCGGACCCCCGGGGCTATTTTTTTCGGAAGAACGACTGGATTGCGCGCGGCGCAGGCGGTGTGGTCAGGGCAGCGGCTGGCAAGTCAGGGCAGCGGCAAAGCTTGCGCGGCCTTTGTGGGGGCCGAGGGGCCTTTGGGTCAGGGTTCCTTCGGTGAGGCTGACGGCAATGACCTCGCGCCAGCTGGCATCGGCGAGGATCATCTCGGGGCCGTTGCCGCAGTCACGGAGGCCGCCGGCGATGTCGCGCTCGCCGATGCGGTGGTTGGTGACGCCTTGCAGAGCGGCGATTTCGGTCAGCCCGGTCGTGTCGTAGCGCCAGACCCGCAGGATGCGCGCCAGATGCGGGCGGTCGACATAGGCCAGCTCCATCATCCCGTCGCCATCGAGATCGGCCGCGCCGAGAGGCGCCAGCCAGCGAAACCGGGTGCCGATATGCGGCGTCGCGGCGAGGCGTTGCAGCCCGCCCTCGCGCAGGCCCCAGATCGCCAGGCGCGCGCCCTGGCTGGTGTGGCTTTCCACCGTGATGATCTCTGGCGGCCCCTGACCGTCGAGCTGGGCCAGGCGCGGCGCCACATCCTCGAAAACGAGGCGTTGGGGCAGACGCGCGGTCTGGCTATCGCTGCCGCAGGTCACGACGAGCGCGCCCCATTCCAGGTCGTCGCCCAACACCCCGTGCGGGTAGCGGTCGGTGGGCTGGGCATAGGCCGCGGTGATACCTTCGCTGCCGCAGGGTGGATCGCTCTGCGCCTGGGCCGCGGCAGCCCCGGCCAGCCACAGACCCGCCGCCAGCCCTGCGCCGCGGGCGGAGCCGCGCATGAGGCGCAAGGGTCGGCGCGGCGCCGGCATCAGATCTGCTTTTCAGGCATTTGCACCACCAGACCGTCGAGGTCGTCGGAGACCTTGATCTGGCAGGTCAGCCGCGAGCGCTCGGGATCGGGTTCATAGGCGAAATCGAGCATGTCCTCTTCCATCGCGTCCATCGCCGGCAGTTTTTCGGTCCAGGCCTTGTCGACATAGACGTGACAGGTGGAACAGGCGCAGGCACCGCCGCAATCGGCCTCGATGCCGGGGATGTTGTTGTCGCGCGCGCCTTCCATCACGGTCAGCCCGCTGGCCACCTCGACCTCGTGCTTGGTGCCGTTGTGCTCGATATAGGTGATCTTCGCCATTCCTTGACCTCTTTGGAATCTCGTCATCGTGTTAGCAAAGCCTCTTATGGTGTTTCATCCCCTTTTGCGACCCCGCCTCTTGCAACTTGCGGTGAGCCGCAGATGTTCTATATTCGTTCGCATGAAAGTCCTGCGTCCTGCCCCCTCTCTCCCTGTCTCCGGCCCCGGCGACTGGCCCCGCCCTCCCTCGGCGCTGCAGGCCGCGCGGCTGGTCGAGCCGCCACAGGGCGCGCGGATCACCGTGGCCGGGCTGGTAATCCTGCGGCAGCGGCCGGGCACCGCCAAGGGGGTGATCTTTGTCACGCTCGAGGATGAGACCGGGGTGGTCAATGTCATCGTCTGGCGCAAGCTCTACGAGCGGTTTCGCCGGGCCGTCATCGCCGGGCGGATGTTGCGGGTCACCGGTCGGCTGCAGCGCGATGCCGGGGTGACCCATGTGATCGCCGAGGAGGTCGAGGATATCTCGGCGATGCTCGACAGTCTTCTCGATGTCACAGATCCGGGCGAAGTTGCGCCGGCTCTTGCCGGCCCGCTTTCCGACCCGGGGCAAAGCCGCTAACCTGCCGCCGGACAAGACCCCGCGAGAGGGCAAGAGGCTGAAGGCAGATGATCCACCGCACCGCATTCCGCAGGGCCTGCGCCGCGCCGCTTGGCGTGGCCTTCTGCGTTGCGCTGGCCGGCTGCGCCCCTCTGCCGGAGACCCCGACCCGATTTGCCTTTACCGCGCTGGAGCAGGCGCGGGTGCCACCGCCGCCGGGCGCGCGGCCGGGCAGCTGCTGGGCGCGCGACGTGACCCCGGCGGTGATCGAGACCCGCACCGCGCAGGTGCTGGATCAGCCCGCCATCCTCAACCCCGACGGATCGCTGCTGGCGCCGGCGATCTATGCCACAGAGATCCGCCAGGAGATCGTCACCCCGCGCAAGGAATATGTCTTCGAGACGCTCTGCGCCGCCGAGATCACCCCGGAGTTCATCGCCTCGCTGCAGCGCGCCCTGCAGGCGCGCGGGCGCTATGACGGGCCGATCTCTGGCGAGATCAACCCCGCGACCAAGGCCGCGCTCAGGCTCTACCAGCGGGCACAGGGGGTGGAGACGGCGCTGCTGACCATCGAAACCGCCCGCGATCTCGGGCTGGCGGCGGTGGAGCGGCGCTGAGCGGCGAGGACGTCTGGCCAGCAAGACGCCTGCACCCATGACGCCAACTCAGCCAGGTCTTCCGCGCCAAGTGTACGCCTGAACCGCAACGAAAAAGGGCGCCCCGCAGGACGCCCCTTTCCACGATCAGTGATGCAAGATCACTCGTCTAGGCCGATCGCCACGAACCGCGGGTCGCCGGCGCGGCGGACCAGCAGCAGAAGCGATTTGCGGCCGGCTTCGCGCGCCGCCTCGATCTGCTCTTCCAGGGCGGCGATCTCGGTCACCTTCTGCTGGCCGGCCTCGGTGATCACGTCACCGGCGCGCAGGCCCTTCTCGTAGGCTTCCGACATCTCGTCGACATCGCTCACCACCAGGCCCTCGGCGCTCGACGGCAGCTCCAGCTGCTCGCGCAGCTCGTCGTTCATCGGCGCGATCGTCAGCCCGAGGATCTCGACCTCGGCAGGCTCTTCGACCATGTCGTCGAGCGGCTGCGAGGCCGGCACGGCGCCCTCGGCCTCTTCGCGGCGACCGAGGGTCACCTTCAGGGTCTGGGTCTTGCCGTCGCGGTTGACCACCACCAGCACCGATTTCCCGACGGTGGTGTTGCCGACCTGGCGGACCAGCGAGCGGGTGTCGGTGACATCGCGACCGTCGAACTTGACGATCACGTCACCGGCTTCCATGCCCGACTCCATCGCCGGGCCTTCCGGCACGTCGGTGACCAGCGCGCCAGAGGCGCTCTCGAGGCCCATGGCCTCGGCCACGTCGTCGGTCACGTCCTGGATGCGCACGCCGAGCCAGCCACGACGGGTCTCGCCGTATTCCTTGAGCTGGTCGACCACCTTGGTCACCACGTTCGAGGCCATCGAGAAGCCGATGCCGATCGAACCGCCGTTCGGCGACAGGATCGCGGTGTTCACGCCGATCACCTGACCGTCCATGTTGAACAGCGGCCCGCCGGAGTTGCCGCGGTTGATGGCGGCGTCGGTCTGGATGTAATCGTCATAGGTGCCCGACAGCGCCCGATTGCGGGCCGAGACGATCCCGGCCGAAACCGAGAAGCCCTGCCCCAGCGGGTTGCCCATCGCCATCACCCAGTCGCCCACACGCGCGGTATCGCTGTCGCCGAAGTTGACGAAGGGCAGTGCCTGGTCGGCCTCGACCTTGAGCAGCGCGATGTCGGTCTTGGGGTCGGTGCCGATGACTTCGGCCGGCAGTTCCTGGCCACCGAAGAACTCGATCAGGATCTCGTCGGCGCCTTCGATCACGTGGTTGTTGGTGACCACGAAGCCGTCTTCCGAAATCACGAAGCCCGAGCCCAGCGCCGAGGAGCGGCGCGGACGGTCACCCTGGCCGCCGCGGTCTTGGAACTCGCGGAAAAAATCCTCGAAGGGCGAGCCTTCGGGCACGATGCCCTGCGGGCCGGTGCGGCCGGCGACGGTGGTGGTGGTGGTGATGTTGACCACCGCCGGGCTGATGCTCTCGGCGAGATCGGCAAAGCTTTCGGGCGCGCCGCGGGCGGCGGCGGCCAGGGCCTGCGCAAAGATGAACATGACCGAAATGCCGGTCATCCACATCAGACGCAGCCGGGCCGGATCGATCATCCGGCCGGACCTGGGTACTGCTGTCGATTGGGGTCTCAAATCGAACTCCTCCTGTTTGTCCCGCGAACGACGCGGGCTGCCTAACTGTCACCAATCTAGGTACTCAAAAGCCACAGGCAAAGGAACTCTCGCGCGATCAACCCGATGTGACTGGCACGTGAGGGCTGTAACCCTAAATACCCGCCCCGGTCTGGCGGCAGCGCCCCGCCGGGGCCGCGTCCCGGCCGCCGCGCCAGGACCTCGGGGTCAACTTTTCGGGAGGCCCCGGATCCGATCCGGGACAGGCACGGCGCTCTCACACCCCCAGCGACCTGGCGATCCAGACCAGCACGACACCAAGCGCCAGAGCCGTCAGCCCAAGGCTGCGGCGCTGCGCCTCTGGCAGGGCGCGCAGGGCCTCGAGCAGGTGCTCCACAAGCGAAGGGGCCAGCACATAGGCCAGCCCCTCCACGATCAACACCAGCCCGAAGGCCAGAATTGCGGTTTCGATCATTGCGTCGCGGTCTCGTCGACCGGGGTCTCCTCAGCCGGGGCCGGCTCGGGGATTTCAGCCTCGGGGGTCTCTTCGACCGGTGCCGGCTCGGGCGCCTCTTCCGCAGGCGCTTCGACGGTTCCGGCCGCGTCCGCCGCGGCGGCCTCAGATGCCGCCAGAGCCGTGTCGGCCTGCGCCCCGGTGTCAGATTTCAGGTAGTTGAAGAAATCGCTGTCGGGCGAGAGCACGAGGGTCGAGTTGTTGCCCTGCAGCGCGCGCTGGTAGGCGGTGAGCGAACGGTAGAACTCGAAGAACTCCGGATCCTCGCCAAAGGCCGCGGCAAAGATGCCGTTGCGGCGGGCATCGGCCTCACCGCGGATGATCTCGGCCTGGCGGGCCGCATCCGAGGTCAGCTCGACCACGGTCCGGTCGGCCTGGGCGCGCACCCGCTGCGCCGCCTCGTTACCGCGGGCGCGTTCGTCTGTCGCCTCGCGCTCGCGCTCGGCGCGCATCCGCTCGAAGGTGGCGTCGAGGTTTTCCGCCGGCAGGTCGGTGCGCTTGAGACGCACGTCGAGCAGGTCGAGACCCAGCTCGGCCGCATCGCCAAGCGCGCCATTGCGGATCCGCATCATC
The DNA here is from genome assembly GCF_034669705.1 of Marinovum sp. GTDB lineage: Bacteria > Pseudomonadota > Alphaproteobacteria > Rhodobacterales > Rhodobacteraceae > Marinovum. The sequence goes on along the minus strand of NZ_JAXMOR010000039.1, from coordinate 6,702 downwards.
AGCGCGGCTCGGTCGGAGCTCAGGATGTCGTTCGACGAGACCGAACCGAGGATCTCGCGGGTCTGCGAGCGCAGGATCGAATCGAGCCGTTGGCCGGCCACCTCGATCGCCAGGTCGCCGCCGGCACCGGTGGCCTCTCGGAACTGGTTCACATCGGCGATCCGGTAGCGCGCGAAGGCATCGACCACCAGCCGGCGATCGTCCAGCGGCGTCACCTCGAGCGGATCGACATCGCGGCTCAGGATGCGGTCGTCATAGCGCACCACGTCCTGGATGAGCGGCAGCTTGAAGTTCAGCCCCGGCTCTTCCTTGACCGCCACGACGCGGCCGAATTGCAGCACCAGCGCCTTTTCACGCTCGTCGACGATAAACACCGACGACAGCGCCACCACGAGGGCAATCACGACCACGGGCAGAAGATAGGTGGTTTTCCGCATCAGTTGGACCCTCCGGTTTCGGTGGTTGTGGAGTTGCGGCGCAGCTCGTTGAGCGGCAGGTAGGGCACCACGCCCTGCCCGCCTCCGGCGCCGTTTTCGTCCAGGATGATCTTGTCGACCCGGCCCAGCACCTGTTCCATCGTCTCGAGATAGAGCCGGCGGCGGGTGACCTCGGGGGCCTTCTGGTATTCGCCGAGGACGGCGGAGAAGCGGCTGGCCTCACCCTCGGCCTCGTTGACCACCTGGGCGCGATAGCCCTCGGCCTGCTCGAGCAGCTGCGCGGCTTCACCGCGCGCCTCGGCGAGCACCCGGTTGGCATAGGCGTCTGCGACGTTCTGCAGACGGTCGCGTTCCTGCTCGGCGGCCTGGACGTCGCGGAAGGCCGCGATCACCGACGCCGGCGGGTCGGCCTTGTCGAAGTTCACCCGCACGATGTTGACGCCACTGCTGTAGCTGTCGAGCGTCGACTGGATCAGCTCCTGCAGCCGCGCGGCAATCACGCCCCGGTCGCGGTTGAGGATCGGCGCCAGGTCGGATTGCGCGATGATCTCGCGCATCGCCGATTCCGAGACCGCGCGGATCGTCGGTTGCGGCTGACGCAGGTTGAACAGGAATTTCGCCGGATCGTTGATGTTCCAGACCACCTGGAAATCGATGTCGACGATGTTCTCGTCGCCGGTGAGCATCAGGCCGGCATCGCTGCCGCGCCCGCCGACGCCGATATCCTCGGTCTGTTCGCGGGTCACCGGAATGACCTCGGCGGTGACCAGCGGCCAGGGCGCAAAGTTCAGGCCGGGGCCGTTGGTGCTGACGTAATCGCCGAGGAAGAGCTCGACCGATTGTTCCTCGGGCTTGACGGTATAGAAGCTCGCCATCCCCCAGAGGACCAGCGCGCCGAGAATGCCGAGGCCGATGGTGCCACGGGTCAGCATCGGGCCACTGCCGCGACCGCCGCCACCGCCGCCGCCATTGTTCCGGCCGGTGTTGCCACCGCGCCCGCCCATGAGCACGCGCAGCTGCTCCTGGCCCTTTTTCATCAGCTCGTCGATCTCGGGGATCTGCGGGTTGTTGTCGCCCTCGCCGGGGCGACGTCCGCCGCCCTTGTTGCCACCAGAGCCGCGCCCGTCGCCGCCCGATCCACCCGAGCCGCCAGAGCCACCGCCCCAGGGTCCGCCAGAATTGCCTGCCATATCCGCTCTTCCCTTCAGGTTCGCTTCATCTCTTGTCCTCTCCCTAAAATCGGGGAGCGGACCTCCATATTCAACCCGTGCGCACCGGTGTACGCATGGTCACCATCTCTTCGGACATGGTCGGGTGCACCGCCACGGTCCGGTCGAAATCCTCTTTCGTCGCCCCCATCTTTACGGCGATGCCGGCCAGCTGGATCATCTCGCCGGCCTGCGGCGCGACGATGTGACAGCCCAGAACCTTGCGGCTTTCCTGGCTGACGACGAGCTTCATCATCACCCGGTCGGACTTGCCGATGAACGCCGTCTGCATCGGCCGGAACGAGGTGGAATAGACCTCGATCGGCTCGCGCTCGCGCGCCGCCTCTTCCGAAAGGCCCACCGTGCCCATCTCGGGCTGGGTGAAGATCGCGCTCGGGATCATCTCGTGATCGACCGGCGTCGGGTTGCCCTTGAACACCGTCTCGACAAAGGCCATGCCCTCGCGGATCGCCACCGGGGTCAGGTTGACCCGGTTGGTGACATCGCCGATCGCATAGACCGAGGGCACGGCCGTCTGGCTGTAGTCATCGACCTCGATCTCGCCGCTGCGGCCCAGCGTGACGCCGATCTCCTCGAGCCCCAGGTCGCGGGAATTCGCCGCCCGGCCGGTGGCAAACATCACCTGGTCGACGGTGTATTCCTTGCCATTGGTGGCCTTGACCCAGATGCCGCCGTCGACCTGTTTCATCTCGAGCACATTGGTGCCCAGATGCAGATCGACACCGTTCTGGATCATCTCTTCGGAGACCAGCCCGCGGGCCTCCTCGTCAAAGCCGCGCAGAATCTGCGCGCCGCGATAGAATTGCGTGGTCTTGACGCCCAAGCCGTTCATGATGCAGGCAAATTCGCAGGCGATATAGCCGCCACCGACGATCAGCATGCTCTTGGGCAGAGCGTCGAGGTGGAAGATCTCGTTCGAGGTGATCGCCAGATCGGCGCCGGGAATATCCGGCTTCACCGGCCAGCCGCCGGTGGCCACCAGGATGTGCTTGGCGGTCTTCTTCTCTCCTGTCGAGAGCTCGACGGTATGCGGATCGGCAATCCGGGCCCGGGCGTCAAAGGTCTCGACGCCGTTGTTGGCAAGGATCTTGCGATAGACCCCTTCCAGCCGGTCAAGCTCGGCCAACATGGTGCCTTGGAACTTGGACCAGTCGAAGCCGCCGGCCATCATCGTCCAGCCGTAGTCCTGTGCTTCCTTGGCGGCGACGCCGTATCCGGAGGCAAAGACCATCAGTTTCTTGGGCACGCAGCCGCGCTGGACACAGGTGCCGCCATAACGATCTTCCTCGGCCAGAGCCACCTTGGCGCCGGCCTCGCCCGCCGCAACCCGCGCGGCACGAACGCCACCGGAGCCACCACCGATGACAAACAGGTCGTAGTCAAATTCCATGAAGGATCCCTTAATCACGTTTCCAGTCGCCGAGATCGGCGAACATGTTCTCGTTTTCAACGAACTCGAGCTGTTCGTTCTCGACCGCGCCGGTGTTGATGTCCCTCAGCTCGATGCGGCCGTCGCCGTAGCCCACGATCACCATGTCGCAGATATCCACGAACAGCCCGTTTTCAACGACCCCGGGGATCTGGTTGAGCACCAGCGACAATTGTCGCGGGTCGCCGATCCGGCCGAGATGCAGGTCGAGGATGTGGTTGCCCTCGTCAGTCACATAAGGCTTGTCGCCGGTCATCCGCAGCGTCGAATTGCGCCCCATCACATCCATCGAGACCAACAGCTCTTCGATCAGCGCCTGGCTCGTCGGCCAGCCAAAGGGGATCACCTCGACCGGCAGCGGGAAGGCACCGAGATGCTCCACCCGCTTGGCCGCATCGGCGATCACCACCATCTGGTCAGACGCGGTGGCGACGATTTTTTCCTGCAGCAGAGCGCCGCCGCCACCCTTGATCAGGTTGAAATTGCCGTCGAACTCATCGGCACCGTCGATGGTGACATCGAGCCAGCGCGCCTCTTCGAGGCTGATGACGGTGATGCCCATCTCGCGGGCCAGTTCGGCGGTGCGGGTCGAGGTCGGCACGCCGCGAAACCGCAGCCCCTCCTCGCGCACCCGCTCGCCCAGACAGCGCACCAGCCAGGCTGCGGTCGACCCGGTCCCGAGACCGACCCGCATGCCATCCTCGACAATGTCTGACGCGCGTTTGGCGGCCACGAACTTGGCCTTGTCGATCGGCGACAATTCTCCGGACATGAATAGCGACTCCCTCAAGGTTCGCGGAGTTATAGGAAATCGCCGGTGGGGTTGCGAGACCGTTTCGGCAGGCATTTCCCCGGATTCGCGCAGTTTTCCGTGAACCTGACGGGCTTTCACCGGCCCGCGCGACCGGAACGCCCGACACAAGGTCGCTTTCCACCCTTGGATTTTGCGCCGCGGGCTGTACCACTCGGGGCCAATCCGTCCCTCATGCAAGGACCTGCCCCTGATGTTTCTGTCGGTCTTCGAGATGTTCAAGGTGGGCATCGGCCCGTCGTCCTCGCACACCATGGGGCCGATGGTGGCCGCCGCGCGGTTTCTTGACCTGATGCGCGACTCTCCCTTCGAGTTCAAAGGGTTGCAGGCCACTCTTCACGGCTCTCTTGCGTTTACCGGGGTCGGCCATGCCACCGATCGCGCCACCATCCTCGGCCTCGCGGGCTTTACCCCCGAGAGCTATGACGCCGCCCGTGCCGAGGCGGAACTGTCCCGCATCGAGACGGAGAAAACCATGTCACCCGAAGGCCTTGGCGTCCTGTCTTTCGACCCCAAGGCGGATCTGGTGTTCGATTTCGGCGCCAACTTGCCGGGCCATGCCAACGGCATGGTGCTGCGCGCCCGCGATGCCCAGGGCGACGTGATCCTGTCCGAGACCTATTACTCGATCGGCGGCGGATTTGTGGTGACCGAGGCCGAACTGGCCGAAGGCCGCGACAAGGACGCCGGGCCGCCGGTGCCCTTCCCCTTCAAGTCTGCCGCGGAAATGCTTGAAATGGCGAAAACTTCTGGCAAGACCATCGCCGAGATGAAACGCGCAAACGAGATCTCGCGCGGCGGCCATGATCGGCTCGAAAAGGGGCTCGACCGGATTTGGCAGGTGATGAACGACTGCATCGACCGCGGGCTGACCCAGGGCGGCATCCTGCCCGGCGGGCTCAACGTGCGGCGCCGGGCGCGGACCATTCACGAAGCGCTTTTGGCCGAACGCGGCCGCAACCTCTCGGCGCCGCATACGATCAACGACTGGATGAGCGCCTATGCCATGGCGGTGAACGAGGAAAATGCCGCCGGAAACCAAGTGGTTACCGCGCCCACCAATGGCGCGGCCGGGGTGGTGCCGGCGGTGATCCGCTATTGGCTCGACCATGTGCCGGGGGCCTCGCGGGCCGGGGTGCCGGACTTCCTGCTTACCGCCTCGGCGATTGGCGGGCTGGTGAAGTACAACGCTTCGATCTCGGGCGCCGAGGCCGGCTGCCAGGCCGAGGTCGGCTCGGCCGCCGCCATGGCCGCGGCGGGCCTGTGCGCCGTGATGAAAGGCACGCCGGAACAGATTGAGAATGCCGCGGAAATCGCGCTTGAGCATCACCTCGGCATGACCTGCGACCCGGTCAAGGGGCTGGTGCAGGTGCCCTGTATCGAGCGCAACGGGCTGGGCGCGATCAAGGCGGTCTCGGCGGCCAGCCTGGCGCTGCGCGGCGACGGCCAGCACTTCGTGCCGCTGGACGCGGTGATCGAGACGATGCGGCAGACCGGCGCGGACATGCATGAAAAGTACAAGGAAACCTCGCTCGGAGGGCTTGCAGTCAACGTTCCAAACTGTTGATCGGAAACGAAAAGGCCGGAGCTTTCGCCCCGGCCCATTTGTTGAAGATGTGCAAGCCCTATCCGGCAGCGCGGTCCTTGGGACGGAAGCCGATGCTGTCCGATGCGGCGAACCGCCCGCCCTGCAGCTTCTCGATCTTGCCGTCACGCAGCAGCTGACCAAAGCTGCGCAGCCGGTCCTCGCGGCTGGTGTCGCTGGTGTCGACCTGGCGCACCTTGGTCATCAGCTGCGGGCGCGAGAATTCATCGCGGCCCTCGACAAAGGACATGTAGGCCGCGGCCGCCTCGAGCAGTTCCGGCAGGCGGTGGGCGCCGACCTCTTCCGCGAAGCTGGCGAACCCGCCGGCGCGGTCATCCTCGTCCCGCTCGACCGGCATCGAGACCCGGCGCGGACGCACGGTCTGAGCCAATGTCCCCGGTGCCGGCTCTTCATGGGCCGGCAGATCGACGCGCTGTTCGGCCACCAGCTTGAGCGGGGCGACGCGGGGCTGGTCGGCCTCGGCCGAGCGGCGCGGGCGCACCGCAGCGGCCAGATCATCGCGGTAGGCGCCACGGGGATCGCCTTCTTCGGTGCGGTCCTTGCTGCGGTCGGCGCGGGTGGCGGCGACGGCGGCCCGCAGATGGGCGATGGCGTTGCGGCGCGAGCGCCCTTCGGGCTCTTGCAGCTGTTCGTCGGTGGCGGCCAGCAGGCGCGACACGTCGCCTTCTTCCTCGGCAAAGCTGTCGCGACGGTCGCGGCGGGTCATGGCGCGCACCGCACGCTGGCTCTCCGCGACAACGTCAGAGATATCCGGTGTGCTGGCGGCTTCGGCCTCTGGGGCCTCTGTGGCCTCTGGGGCCTCTTGGGCGACCGGCGCCTCGATTTCGGCCTCAACCTCGGCCAGTTCGGCCATCAGCTCGGCCTCTTCGTCCTGCGACAACGAGCTTTCCGGGGCATCGACCGTGCGACGCCTGACCTTGACCACCCGCACGGGGCGACGCGGGGCCACACGGCGCGGCGCGACCTCTTCGGCCTCTGCCGCCGGCTGCGCTTCGGCGTCCGGTCCGGACAGGGTCTCTGCTTCCGGCTCGGGCTGCACTTCTTCGGCTTCGGCCGGGGCTTCGGCTTCGGCTTCGGCTTCGGCTTCGGCTTCGGCTTCGGCTTCGGCTTCGGCTTCGGCTTCGGCTTCGGCTTCGGCTTCGGCTTCGGCTTCGGCTTCGGCTTCGGCTTCGGCTTCGGCTTCGGCTTCG
>NZ_JAXMOR010000038.1:0-44015 GCF_034669705.1 Marinovum sp. | reverse complement strand
CGATCGGCGGGTCCGGCTGCGAACGCTCAGGCGAAGAGCGGCAGGCGGAAGGCGAAGGTGACCTCGCCGTCGCCGCTCTTGACCTCGAGATGGCCGTTGTGCGCCGTGGCGATGGCCGAGGCGATGTAGAGCCCGAGGCCGAGACCGTCGCTGCCCGACTCCGCCGCCCGACGGAAGGGCTCGAAGAGCTTTCTGGCCAGGTCATCCGACAGCGCCGGGCCGCGATTGGTGACGGCGATGGTCAGCCCGGCGTCATCGCAGAAGGCCGCGACCTTGATCGGTCCGTCCTCAAGACCGTGCTGCACCGCGTTCGACAACAGGTTGGCCACCGCCTGCGCCACCCGCGGCGCATCGCAGCTGACCGGGCGGTCGATATCGAGATCGAGCCGCACCTCATGCGCGGGGTGAGCGATGCGCACCTCCTCGACCACCTGGGTGATCGCCTGGCGGATCGGCGCATCGGAGGTCACCGAGACCGAGAGCCCGCCGCCCAGCCGCTGCTTGGCGTGGATCAGCATGTTGCCGATCAGATCCTCCATCCGCAGCACCGCCGCGCGCATCAGCGAGACGGTGGTCTCGCCGCGCTCGGTCAGGGTCTCGCCGCGCAGCTGGCGCAGGCCGGCGCCGAAGGCGGTCACCGGGTTGCGCAGGTCGTGGCCGAGGATGGCGACGAATTCCTCGCGCGCGGCGGCCAGACGGCGCTCGTGTTCGACCATCTGCTCCTGTGCCTCGAGCCGCATCTCGGTGTCGAGGATGCGGCCGATCAGCTCGGCGAACATCTTGAACATCGCCTGCACCTTGGCGCGTTTCACCCGCCGCGGCACCGTGTCGATGCCGCAGAGCGTGCCGAAGAAGCTGCCGTCGCTGCGGTAGATCGGGATCGAGACATAGCTGACGATGCCGAACTGCTGCGCGATCGGATGGTCGAGATAGGTCTCGTCTCTGGTGACATCGTCGAAGATCACCGGCAACTTGGTGTCCCGGACGGTCTGGCAAAAGGTGCTCTTGATGTCGATCTCGTCGCCGCTATCAAGGTTGAACTGGATGTCGTCGGCGGTGCGACAGGCGACCCAGCGGTCCTCGGTGACGCGCGACACCGCGGCAAAGCGCATCTCGGTCGCCAGGCGCACCGTCTCGAGAATGACCGTCACCGTCTCGCTGGCGGCGATCAGGTCGATGTCGTTCTGAAAGTCATGGCTCCCCGCGCGATAGGCCTGATGGTCCTGCATGCGGGTCTTGATATCGGTCATTTCGGTCCTGCCTGTAAATCCTGCCTGTCGGCCAGCCTGCCGGGGTCGTGCTGACCCCAGTTAGACCGGAAACTTCGACCCTGGCCAAGGGGTTGGACGGAGTCTTGTGGCCGGCCGGATCGAATTTCCCTGGCTTGGCAGGGATCGGACCGGTTCGGCCGGAGACGTCGTTCGTGAAACAGCCGTCCCGGGGCCGCCGGGGCGTTTTTCCGGGATCGGCCCGGCGCTTCGCCTTAGGACATATCAGATCGGCTGCAAAGCCGCAAAATGGCGGATTTTCCCAAGGTCGCGACTGCGTGACCGCGCCGGACCGCCGAGCCGTGGTCCGTCAGGCGCCTGTCAGAAAGTTTTCGGAAAACCGCCGCAATCCCGCCCCGATCGCCTGCGACCTGAGACCCGGCCGGATCGCGCCCGACGGGCGCTTCGCCGCCGGCAGACCATGCTTATTCGGAGACAGACCATGATTGATCGCAGATGCTTTATCCTCGCCGCCCCGCTGGCCGCGCTCGCAGCCGGAGCCTCGGCGCAGGCCGGCGGCGTCACCCTCGACGAGCTGCGCCGCGAGTTCGAAAGCCGCCCGGCCAGCACCCGTCGCGGGGTGCAGAACAGCCTCAAGCTCTCGGGCTATTACACGGGCGCGCTGGACGGGGCCTGGGGCCCTGCGACGGCGAATGCCTTCCGCGCTCTGATGGCTTCGGCGCGCTATCGCCGGCACGCGCCGCACTGGACCTGGGCCCGCCACGTGCAGGTGATCGAGACCCTGTTCTTCCTCGATTCAGACGCCTATCTCTGACGTCTTTGCAGCGGGCAGCCCTGTCAGGCCGCCCCTTGTGCTTCACATCACCGCGCCGATCTGCCAGGGCACGAATTCCACCGCGCCAAAGCCCTGCGCCTCGCTCTTGGTCTGCGTGCCGGACGCCACCGAGAGCAGCAGGTCGAAGATTTCCTGCCCCTTGGCCGCGAGGCTGACACCGTCGAGGATGTCGCCGCAGTTGACGTCCATGTCGGGCTCCATCCGGCGCCAGAGATCGGGGTTCGAGGCGAGCTTGATCGAGGGCACCGGCTGATAGCCCGAAACGCTGCCCCGCCCTGTGGTGAAGGCGATCAGGTTGGCACCAGAGGCAACCTGTCCGGTGACCGAACAAGGATCGTAGCCGGGGCTGTCCATGAACACGAAGCCCGGTGCATCGATCGGCTCGGCGTATTTGTAGACGCCGGAAAGCGGTGCGCTGCCGCCCTTGGCCACGGCGCCCAGAGATTTCTCGAGGATAGTGGTCAGCCCGCCGCGCTTGTTGCCGGGGCTTGGGTTGTTGTCCATCTCGCCGAGGTTGCGGGCGGTGTAGTCCTCCCACCAGTCGATCAGGTCGATCAGCTTGCGGCCGGTGGGGGCATCCACGGCGCGCCGTGTCAGCAGGTGTTCGGCGCCGTAGATTTCCGAGGTTTCCGACAGGATCGAGGTGCCGCCGTGGCGCACCAGGAGGTCAGAGGCCACGCCCAGCGCCGGGTTGGCGGTGATGCCGGAATAGCCGTCCGAGCCGCCGCACTGCATGCCGAGCACGAGGTGGCTGGCGGGGGCCGGCGCGCGGGTCGCCTTGTCAGCCTCGGCGGCAAGATCGCGCAGGATCCACAGGCCCTTGTCGACGGTGGCGCGGGTGCCGCCCTGCTGCTGGATCGTCATGTAGCGAAAGCGCGCGCTGTCCTTGAGCGCCTTGCGGTCGATCAGATCGGGGATCTGCATCACCTCGCAGCCCAGCCCGACCATCAGGATGGCACCGAAATTGGCGTTGTGGCCATAGCCCGCGAGGGTGCGGAACAGGGTCTCATAGCCTTCGCCGCCGCCGGACATGCCGCAGCCGGTGCCATGCACGATCGGCACGATGCCGTCGACATTGGGGAAACCGGCCAGCAGATCGGCGCGCTCGGCCGCCTCGGCGATGAAGCGCGCGACCGAGCCGGCGCAGTTCACCGAGGTGAGGATGCCGATGTAGTTGCGGGTGCCGACCCGACCCGAGGGGCGGTGGAAGCCCATGAATTCGGCCGCGGACTCGGGCGCTGGCAGCGCCTCGGCACCGGCGCCAAAGGCGTGGTCCTGCTTGTGTGCGCCCATCCCGAGGTTGTGCACATGCACATGCGCGCCGGCGGCTATATCGGCGATAGCCACACCGATGATCTGGCCGTATTTCAGGATGGTCTCGCCGGCGGCAATGTCGCGCAGGGCGATCTTGTGGCCCGCCGGCACCGTCTCGCGCAGGCGCACCCCCTGTGGCAAAGTGGTGTCCTCGGGCACCTTGCGCAGGGCCACGAGCACGTTGTCGGCGGGGTGCAGGCAAAGGGCAAAGGGCTGGTCGGTCATCGTTTCGTCCTTCATGGGGTCACCAGGACCTTTATCAGGTGGTCGCGGTCATCGGCGAGGCCGGCAAAGCGCGCCGGCAGGTCCTGAAGCGGCACCACCTCCGAGGCGATGGCGTCGGTGGGCACCGCGCCACTGCGGATCGCCGCCATCACCCGGTCGAAGTCGGCCTTCAGCGCGTTGCGGCTGCCGATGATGCGCGATTCGCGCTTGTGGAACTCGGCGTCGGCAAAGGTGATGCTCTCCTTGACCACGCTGACCAGCACGGTGCTGCCGCCATGCGCCACCAGCGGAAAGCCCGCCTCGATCGCCTTGGCATTGCCGGTGGCATCGAACACCAGGTCGAACCCCTCGGCCAGATCGCCGGACAGGATATCGTCGCCCGGCTGATGGGTGTCGTCAAAGCCGAACACCTCGCGCGCCTTGGCCAGACGCTGGGCGCTGAGGTCCATCAGGTGCACCTCGGCCCCGGCGATGCGGGCAAAGAGCGCGGTGCCAAGCCCGATCGGCCCGGCGCCGGTCACCATCACCCGGTCGCCGGCGCCGCAGCCCGAGCGTGCCACCGCATGGGCGCCGATGGCGAGAAACTCGACCATTGCCGCCTGCTCTGGCGTCAGCCCCTCGGCGGGATAGAGGTTCTGCTCGGGCACAGCGATTCTGGCGCACATGCCACCGTCGGTATGCACGCCCAGCACCGCGATATCGCTGCAACAGTTCGGCTTGCCACGGCGGCAGGCCCGGCAGCTGCCGCAGGACAGATAGGGGTTCACCACAACCAGCGTCCCGGCGTCAGGCCCGTCGGCCAGATGGCCCGAGAGTTCGTGGCCAATGACGCGCGGGTAGTCCAGAAACGGGTGCTTGCCCTCGAAGATATGATAATCGGTGCCGCAGATGCCGATCGCGGCGATATCGACCAGCCGGTGTCCCGCGGGGGCCTCCTGCGGCAAGGCACGCTCTTCCAGCGCAAAGGTGCCCGGCTCGACACAGAGCCCGCATGTCATCACGTCCTGCACGCTATCCTTCATTGCGCCGCCTCCAAGTTGCGGGCCGTCCAATCGGCCGGCAGTTCGCCCTTGACGATCAGGCTGAGCACGTCGTCCTTTGTCACCTCGTCGATGCGATGCGCGCCCACGAGCCGGCCCTTGTTCATCACTACCACGCGGTCGCAGAGGTCGAAGACATCGTGCATGTCGTGGCTGACCAGCAGGATGCCGATGCCCTCGGACTGCAGCTGGCGGATCAGGTCGGCAACCATCGCGGTCTCCGACGGGCCGAGCGCCGCCGTCGGTTCGTCCATGATTAGCACGCGGGTATCGAAATAGATCGCCCGGGCAATCGCGATCACCTGCCGCTGGCCGCCCGAGAGCGAGGAGACCGGATCCTGCAGGTTCTTGAAGTTCGGGTTGAGCCGCGCCAGCACCTTGCGCGATTCCGCCAGCATGCGGGCATCGTCGAGATTGCCTAGCCGGGTCTTGAGCTCGCGGCCGAGAAACAGGTTCGACGGCGCGTCGAGGTGGTCGGCCAGCGCCAGCGTCTGGTAAATCGTCTCGATCCCGGCCTCGCGGGCGTCATTGGGGTCGGCAAAGCTCACCGTCCGGCCGTTGACGCGGATCTCGCCGGCGTTGGGGATCATCGCCCCGGCCAGAATGCGCATCAGGCAGGACTTGCCGGCACCGTTGTGGCCCAGCACGCCGACCACCTCGCCGGGATAGAGGTCGATCGAGACGTGATCGACGGCGCGCACGCCGCCGAAGTGCTTCTCGATGCCGGTCATTTCTACCAGGGGGGGCTGCGACATGGGGTGCCTTTCTGCCGGGGTCGTCGTTTGTTGCGGATCGGAGGGCGCGCCGCGACGCGCCCTCCGGCAGTCTGCTCAGTAGAGCACGTTCTGGGCGACGTCGGTGTCGATGTTCTCCTTGTCCACCAGAACCACGCCGGTGTTGATGAAGCTCTCGACCTCTTCGCCGTTGAGAATGTCGATGATCGCGTTCACGCCCTTTTCGCCCATCGCAAAAGAGCCCTGCACCGCGGTCGCCTCCATCAGCCCGTCGCGCACGAACTGCTGCAGATCGCCGTTGCCGTCAAAGCCGAGGGCGACCAGCTGACCGCCCTTGCCCGCCTGCATGATGGCGCGGCCCATGCCGACAGCGGTCGGCTCGTTGGCACCGAAGATGCCGACCAGATTTGGGTTCGAGGCGAGGATGTCGGTGGTCTGGTTCAGCGCCAGTGCCATCTGGCTCTGAGAGTAGTACGGCCCGACGATCTCTAGGGCGGAATTGGCCTCGATGTAGTCCGAGAAACAGCCCACGCGGCCGATTTCCGAGCCGACGCCCGCGACATAGGACATCACCGCGACCTTGCCCTCGGTGCCGGCCTCCTCGATCATCCGCTTAGCGACTTCCTCGCCGGCGGCGCAGTTGTCGGTCGACAGGAACGCCTGGTAGGTGCCCTCGGCGCTCTCGGTCAGGGCGCTGTCGATGATCACCACCGGAATGCCGTTCTCGTAGGCGCGCTTGACGGCCGGCGCCAGCGCTTCCGGGTCCGAGGGCGCCAGCACGATGCCGGAGACGCCGCGGTTGATCGCGTTCTCGACGAGGTTGACCTGGTCGGCCACCGCGCTCTCGGTCGCCGGGCCGTCGAAGCTGAAGCTGTGCTCGGACTGGTCGGCAATGGCCGCCTCGGCGCCCTTGTTGACGTTCTGCCAGAAGTTCGAGCTGGTGGTCTTGACGATCACCGCGATCTCGCCGGCGGTGGCCATCCCGGCCGAGAGCGCCATCACCGACGCGAGCATTCCAAGCTTAAGGGTCTTCATCTCATTCCTCCTCAGTTGAGATTATGGGTCTTGGTCTTATCTTCTGGCCCGGCCGCCGCCCTCGCGGCGCCGGGCCACGTTCCGGCTCAGCGCCGGTTGCGCATCTGGTCGATCCAGACCGCGCCGATCACCACCGCGCCGATCACGATCTGCTGGATGAAGGCGGAGACGCCCGCCATGTTCAGCCCGTTGCGCAGGATGCCGATGATGAAGGCGCCGATCATCGTGCCCGACACGGTGCCGACGCCGCCCGAGAGCGAGGCCCCGCCGATCACCGCTGCGGCGATGGCGTCAAGCTCGTACATCACCCCTTCGCTGGGCTGCGCCGTGACCAGCCGCGACATCAGCACGTTGCCCGCGAGCCCCGCCAGAGCACCCGACATGACATAGGCATAGAGCTTGGTCTGATCGACGCGCACGCCGGAGAGCCGCGCCGCCTCTTCATTGGAGCCGGTGGCATAGATGTGCCGGCCGATCTGGCGACGGCGCAGCATGTAGGCGGCACCAGCCGCGACAATCAGCAGCAGGATCGCGGGATAGGGGATGCCGGGAAAGATCACCTTGGGAAAGCCGTTGGGCTGCATCTCGACCATGCGTAACAGCGCGCCGTTGCCAAGCCGGCCAAAGGCCTCACCCAGCTGCGAGATCGGCGCCGCGCCGGTCAGTTGCAGCGCCAGGCCGCGGGCCATCAGCATCATGCCCAGCGTTGCCACGAAGGGCGGAATCTTCATCCGGGTCACCACCAGCCCGTTGACCGCACCGCACAGCCCGCCGATCACCACGCCCAGCGCCATCGCCGGAGCCACCGGCACCCCCGCCTTGACCGCCATCGCCGTGCCCACACCGGAGAGCGCCAGCACGGAGCCCACCGAAAGGTCGATACCGCCGGTGATGATCACCATGGTCATGCCGATGCCCAAAAGCCCGATCACCGAGGTCTGCAGCAGGATCGTCAGCCCGTTGTTGACCGAAAAGAACGCTTGGCTCGCTAGCGAGAACCCGGCCACCAGAAGAAGCAGCGTCAGCAGCGCCGAAAGGCGGTGGATCTTGGCCGCCTCCGGCATCAGGGCCGCCAGTGGCGTCGCCCCGCGGCTGGCTGCGGGTTTGGTTGCGTCTGACATGCGCCTCCCCTTCATCACTGACCTGTTCACTGTCTCTGCATTTAATTATTTAGTACATAAACAAGCCTCGCTTGATCTCGTCAATTGTTTTTTATAATATTGTACAAATACACTCTGGCCCGCACGCGGCGGGCGGAAAGGCAGCGAGATGGCGCGCAGTGACACCAGGTACCGTGAGGCCTTCAACCGCATCCTGGGCTATTGCGAGACTTTGCCGCCCGAGGCGCCGATCCCCTCGGAAACCCGGCTGGCCGAGATTGCCGGCGTCAGCCGCACGGTGATCCGCCGCTGCCTGACCCGGATGGAAGAGCGCGGGCTGATCTCCTGGCGGGGCCGCGACAAGCACCTGTTGCGCCAGCCCCGTCCCGAGGATCGCATCGCCCTGCCGGAGGCACCGGCCGACCGGCGCGATCTCGAGCAGCGGTTCCTCGACTGGGTGCTGCGGTTTGACGTGCCGGCCAACACGCCGCTGTCGGTGGCGGAACTGTCGCGCACCTTCGACGTGCCGCAATACGATCTCAAGGAATTCCTCGCCGGCCTCAGCCGCTTTGGACTGGTGTCGCGGCGGCCGCAGGGGGGCTGGATGCTGCTCGGCTTCACCAAGGGTTTCGCCATCGAGCTGTCGGACTTCCGCTCGGTGCTCGAGCTCAACGCGGTGACCCAGGTGGCCGAGGCACCGGTCGACCACCCGGTCTGGGCCGAGCTGGCGCAGCTGCGCGCCGATCACCTTGCTCTGAAACAGGCGATCGACGGCGATTTCCACGAGTTCTCGAAGCTCGACGAGCGCTTTCACCTGGCGATCAACTCGGTGGTCCGGAACCGGTTCATCGCCGAGTTCCAAAAGGTGATCTCGCTGATCTTTCACTACCACTACATGTGGGACAAGTCCGAGGAAAAGCACCGCAACGCCGCCGCCATCGATGAGCACCTGACAATCATCGACGCGCTCGAGGCGCGCGATGCCGGGGCCGCGCGGGAGGCCGCGCAACGCCACCTGCGCACCTCCAAGACGACGCTGCTGTCTTCGCTGCGCCATCACGATCTGGGCTGAGCTCAGGCCAGCATCTCCGCCAGACCCTCGGGCACCGGTGCCGCCAGCGCATCGAGGTTGCGGGCAAGCGACCCTGGTTTCGCGGTGCCCAGCAGCACCGAGGCGGTGGCCGGATGGCGCATCGCGAACTGCAGCGCCGCGGTGGCCAGCGGCACGCCCAGCGCCTCGGCCTGCGCCTGCAGCGCCGCCACCCGGCCCAGCACCTCTGTCGGCGCGGGGCCGTAGTCATAGGTCGCGCCTGCCACTGGCCCGGTGGCCAGAATCCCTGAATTGAAGATGCCGCCCAGCACCAGGCTGGTCCCCGCCGCGCGACAGGCCGGCACCAGCTCGGCCTCGGCGGCGCGGTCAAGCAGCGTCAACCGACCGGCCAGCAGGATCACGTCGAGCGGCCCGGCGTTCTGCATCACGTCGAGGCAGACCTCGCATTCATTGACGCCCAGACCGAAGGCCTTGATCCGCCCCTGCTCCTTCAACCGCACCAGCCGGGCATAGCCGCTGCCGAGAAACGCCTCGCGATGCGGCGCATTGCCAGCAACGCCGTGGGTATATTCCCCGATATCATGCACATAGAGGATATCGACATGGCTGCGCCCAAGCCGTTCGCAGCTCTGCTCGAAGCTCTCCTGCAGCCCGTCGCCGGAATAGTCGTAACGCACGTCGTTCTGCGCCGGGTTGACATAGCAGTCGGCCTCGGCGATCGGCACCTTCGCCGGCGACAGCACCCGCCCCACCTTGGTCGAGATCACCGCCTCGGGACGCGATGCCAGAAAGGCGCCCAGCCGCGTCTCTGACAAACCGCGGCCATAGTGCGGCGCGGTGTCGAAATAGCGGATGCCGGCCTGCCAGGCGGCGGCGAGCACCGCCACGACATCGGCGTCGCTGGCTTCGCGATAGAGGTTGCCGATGCTGGCGCAGCCAAAGGCGACCTCGGTGACCGACAGGTCGGTGGTTCCGATGCGGCGTGTCTTCATGTCATTTCCCCTCGAGTGCGGCGCGCAGTTGCGGTTTGGCGGATGTGTCGCCGTTCTCCTCGGCCCAGGTCAGGAAGGCACCGATGCGCCGCTCCAGCTTTTCGCCATGGTTCTGGGCGATATCCTCCAGTCGGTGATCGAGGAACGGGTTGGCGAACCGCTCGAGCGTGGTCTGCACATAGTCCGCCACGCCATCGCCCTCGCCCGCGGCGGCAAAGCCCGGCATGACCTCCTGCGCATAGACCCCGCGCAGCCTGTCCGCCCAGGCGGCATCCGCCATCACCTCGCGCACCAGCGTCGCGCCGGCGCGGTCGCGTGACAGCCAATCGGCGACGATCCAGCTGTGGCCGAGGTTGAGCACGAACAGCTTGCGCCGCTCGATCGGCCCGAGATCGGGCACCACCCGTATTGCCGGATGAGTGCAGGGCAGCACCAACCGCGGCTGCGCCTTGATCGCCCAGAGCGCATAGGGCTCGGCGATCGCGCCGGCCGGCTGCAGCGGCTCCGAGACGATGCGGTCGACCAGCGAATTGACCCAGACCACCTCGTCGCGGAGCCAGTCGCGATAGGCCTGCGGCATGGCCTTTGCCGCCGTCAGCACGAGATCGCGCAGCACCGTGCCATTGTTGCGCACCAGTTCGGTCGGCATGATCTGGGGCGCGGTGCCGCCGGCGTCGAAGCGCGCCCGCAGCAGATGCGCCAGCTTGGCCGGGTAGGACATCGCCATGTCGAAAGTCTCGCCCCGGTCGGCGGGCTGCGGCGCGAACCCGGCGTCAGCGGTGTTCGACAGGATGATCTGCACCTCGGTGGCGATCAGCCGCCTGACCTCGTCCAGGTCCGGCCCCAGCGACAGCCCCCGCGCCACCGAGGTGACATGGCGGGTCTCGTCCAGCGCCGCGCCGTCCTGCAGGCCGCGGATCCGGACATCGTAGCCCCGCGCCAGCGCCTTGACCCGGCCGGCGCGCGAGGCGTCGCCGCTCGACTGCACCACCACCAGCGGCTGGGTGTCGGGCAGCGCCTCGGCCAGGAACAGATCGGCATGGGCCTGCAGAAAGCGGCTGGTGCCGAACTGCAGGATGGATAAATTGGCCATTGACGTACCTCCCGATTTGGTTTGTTATTATTTAGAACAATGCAGCTTGCAAGGAAATTTCGTGACCATCGACGCGCATCAACACTTCTGGCGGATCGACCGGGGCGACTATGGCTGGATGGATGACAGCGTGGCCGCGATCCGGCGCGACATCCTGCCACCGGACCTCGCCCCGCTGGCCGCCGCCTGCGGGGTGCGCGGCACGGTCGCGGTGCAGGCCGCGCCGACGCTCGAGGAGACCGCCTTCCTGCTGGCGCTGAGCGACGACGCGCCGCTGATCCGCGGCGTGGTGGGCTGGCTCGACCTCACCGGCGACGTCCCGGCGCAGCTGGCGCGGCTGGAGCACCCGTTGCTGCGCGGCATCCGGCCGATGCTGCACGACATCCCCGAGACCGACTGGATCCTGCGCGACGACGTGCTGGCAGGGCTGCGCGATGTGGCGGCGGCCGGGCTGCGCCTCGATGCGCTGATCACGCCGCGGCACCTGTCGGTCATCGACACGCTGGCGCGCCGCCTGCCCGATCTGCCGATCATCATCGACCATTGCGCCAAGCCGCGGTTTGCCGGCGACGATCCCGGCGACAACTGGCGCGCCGGCATCGCGGCATTGGCCCGGCACCCGCAGGTCAGCTGCAAGCTCTCTGGTCTGGCCAATGAATACGGCCCCGGCTGGTCGGCCAGAACCCTGCGGCCGGTCTTCGACCACGTCCAGGGCTGCTTCGGGGCCGACCGGCTGATGTGGGGCAGCGACTGGCCGGTGCTGGAGCTGGCCGGCGATTACGCAGCCTGGCACGACACCGCGCAGACGCTGGCCGCAGAGCTTTCGATCCCCGAGCGCGACGCGCTCTTTGCCGGTACGGCGCGCCGGGTCTACGCGCTCGACATCACAGGAGACACCGCATGAAACGCATGGCCCATGTCATCGGCCTGAAGCCGGAACACGCCACCGAATACCGTCGTCTGCACGCCGAGGCCTGGCCACAGGTGCTCGACCGGCTGCGGCGCTCGAACATCACCAACTACTCGATTTTCCTGCGCGAGCCCGAGATGCTGATGTTCAGCTACTGGGAATACACCGGCAGTGATTTCGACGCCGACAGCGCCGCCATCGGCGCCGACCCGGTGACCCGCGACTGGTGGAAAATCTGCGGCCCGATGCAAAGCCCGCTCGAGACCCGCGCCGAGGGCGAATGGTGGGCCGGCATGGAGGAGGTCTTCCACCTCGACTGACCGTCCGCGGACCGCTGCGAATTGGGGCATCGCCCGCGGGCCGATTGGTGCTAAAATGTGGTGTGAGATCAGGCCTTGTCGCCCCGACTCGGTCGCATCGCCACGACGCATCACGAGGATCGGCATGACCGCCAGGCTGCCAGCCCCCCACCGCTCGCTTCCGATCGCCCTGCTGCGGGCGCGCGAGGGGGTGATGGCCCCGATCCGCGACATGCTGGCCGAAACCGGCATCACCGAGCAGCAGTGGCGGGTGCTGCGGGTGCTGTCCGAAGATGGCGTGATGGACACCAAGACCCTGGCCAACCGTGCCTGCCTGTTGTTTCCCAGCCTGACCCGCATCGCCTCGACCCTGCGCGACAAGGGGCTGGTGACCCAGACCCGCGACACCCGCGACCGGCGGCGGCAGTTCATCGAGATCACGCCCGAGGGTCAGGCCTTTATCGACGCCAATGCCGCCCGTGCCGCGCGGATCATCGACGGCTACAAGGCGACCCTCGGCGCCGAGGCCTACGAGCGCCTGCTCGACCTGCTGGCCGAGCTCGACCCCCACTGAGGGGGCGCGGTGACGGCCCCGACCCTGCGTCCGCGATCAGCGGGCCAGCCAGCCGCCGTCGACGTTGAGCACCGCGCCGGTGACATAGTTCGACGCCGGCATGCACAGAAACGCCACCGCCCCGGCGATATCGGCCGGATCGCCCCAGCGGCCCGCCGGGATGCGGCCGAGGATTTCCGCCGAGCGCTTGGGGTCCTTGCGCAGGTCGGCGGTGTTATTGGTGGCGATATAGCCCGGTGCCACGGCGTTGACGTTGATGCCATGCGCCGACCACTCGTTGGCCAGCAGCTTGGTCAGCCCCGCCACGCCATGTTTGGCCGCGGTATAGGCCGGCACCCTTATGCCGCCCTGAAAGCTCAGCAGCGAGGCGATGTTGACGATCCGCCCGCCGCTGCCCCGCGCGATGGCCGCCTTGCCGAAGGCCTGGCACATCAGGAACACCGCCTTGAGGTTCACGTCCATCACGTCGTCCCAGTCGGCCTCGGTGTAATCCTCCGAATTCGCCCGGCGGATGATGCCGGCGTTGTTGACAAGGATGTCGAGATCACCGGCCTCGCCCAGCCGCGCCGCCGCGGCCACGGGATCGGCGAGGTCGAGCAGCAGCGCCTCGCCGCTGCCCCCCGCCGCCTCGATCTGCGCCACCGTCTCGTCGCAGGAGCGCCGGCCGACGGCCACCACATGTGCGCCGGACTCGGCCAGCCCGACCGCGATCGCCTGGCCGATGCCGGTGTTGGCGCCGGTGACCAGCGCCCGCTTGCCGGTGAGCTGGAACGCGCCGCTCATCGCAGATCCTCCATTGCGACCATGTCCATGTCGGTGAAGTCGACGTTGTCGCCGGCCATCGCCCAGCAGAAGGTATAGGCCGAGGTGCCCGCCCCGCAGTGGATCGACCAGGGCGGCGAGATCACCGCCTCCTCATTGGCCATGACGATATGGCGGGTCTCTTCGGGCTTGCCCATGAAGTGAAAGACGCGCTGATCCTCGGGGATGTCGAAATAGAGATAGGCCTCCATCCGGCGATCATGGGTATGCGCCGGCATGGTGTTCCAGACCGATCCGGCGGCGAATTGGGTATACCCCATCAGAAGCTGGCAGCTGTCGCAGACCTCGGGGTGCAGGAACTGGATGATCACCCGTTCGTTGGCGGTCTCGCGCGCGCCCATCTCGACCCGGCGGGCATCCTCGAGACGGATCAGCTTGGTCGGGCAGGACCGGTGCGCCGGGGCAGACAGCACGTAGAAGCGCCCGCCAGAGAAGGTCACCGCACCGGCGCCCATACCGATATAGAGCACCTCGCCGCGGCCCAGCGTGTGGGTCTCGCCGCCGACCTCGACCGCGCCGCTGTCGGCCAGGTTCAGGATGCCCATCTCGCGGCGGTCAAGAAACGACGCGGTGCCGGTCTCTGGGACATTGTCGAGCGTCAGCGGGGTGCCGTCTGGCACCACCGAGCCGAGGATCAGCCGGTCGTAATGCGAATAGACCAGCTTGATCTCGCCGGCGGCAAACAGCCCGCCGACATGGAAATGCTCGCGCAGCCCCTCGGTGTCGAGGGTCTTGGCGGTGGCAGGATCGATGGCATAACGGGTTTCGGCGGTCGTCATGGAATTCCTTTCGGCGTCAGAGGTTGTAGGCTGCCTTGGCAAGCCCGTAGGTCAGGTCATGCGCCAGCTCGAAGGCCTCGGCCTCGCGCAGGCGGCCGGTGCAGACGAGGGTGGCGAGATAGGCGCAATCGGACCGGCGGGCGACGTCATGCCGGGCCGGGATCGAACAGAAGGCGCGGGTGTCGTCGTTGAACCCGGCGGTGTTGTAGAAGCCGCAGGTCTCGGTGGTGGCCTCGCGGAACCGCTTGATGCCCTCGTAGCTGTCAAAGAACCACCAGGGCGGGCCGAGCTTCAGCGCCGGATAGGCCCCGGCCAGCGGCGCAAGCTCGCGGCCATAGGCGGTCTCGTCCAGCGTGAAGAGAATGATGGTGAGGTCTGGCTCGAGGCCGACCGCGTCGAGCAGCGGCTTGAGCGCGGCGACGTAGTCGGTGCGGCCGGGGATGTCGAAGCCTTTGTCGCGGCCATGGCGGTCAAAGACCGTGGCGGAATGATTGCGCCGGCTGCCCGGGTGGATCTGCAGCACCAGCCCGTCGTCAAGGCTCATCCGCGCCATCTCGGTCAGCATCTGGCCGCGGAACCGGTCTGCCTCTTCCGCCGTGGCCTGCCCGCTGCGCACCCTGTCGTAGAGCGCGGCGGCGGCCTCTGCGCCCAGATCCTCGGTGCGCGCCGTGGGGTGGCCGTGGTCCGAGGCGGTGGCGCCGTGCTCCTTGAAGACCGCCCGCCGCGTGCGATGCGCCGCGAGGTAGCCGGCCCATGTGGTGGTGTCCTCGCCGGTGATCTCGCCCAGCGCGGCGAGGTTTTCGGCAAAGCCCTCGAACTCGGGATCGACCACCGCGTCGGGGCGGTAGGTGGTGACGATCCGCCCCTGCCAGCCGCTGTCACGGATCATCCGGTGCCAGCGCAGGTCGTCGAGCGCGCCCTCGGTGGTGGCCAGAAGCTCGATGTTGAACCGCTCGAACAGCGCCCGGGGCAGATAGGCAGGCTGCGCCAGCCGCGACTCGATGTGATCGTAGTGCGCCTGCGCCACCTCGGCGCTGAGCGGCGTGTCGAGGCCGAAGACATGCTCGAAGGAATGCTCCAGCCACATGGCCGAGGGGGTGCCGCGAAACAGGTGGAACTTCTCGGCAAAGCGCTGCCAGATCCGCTGCGGATCGCGCTCGGTCGCGCCGCCATCGGCCCGCGGCACGCCGAGGTCGGTCAGCGCCACGCCTTGGCTTACCAGCATGCGAAACACATAGTGGTCGGGGATCACGAACAGCTCGGCCGGATTGGGAAAGCGCTGATTCTCGGCAAACCAGCGTGGATCGCAATGGCCGTGCGGGCTGAGGATCGGCAAATCCTTGATGCTGTCATAAAGCGCCCTGGCCGTTTCACGCAGGGTCGGCTCGACCGGAAACAGCCGATCTGGATCGTTCAGCATGGCGGGGATCCTTCGGGGAAAGTCAGCAAATGCACTAATATTCTAGACTACCAGTTGTGTCAAACTCCTGTGCGCGGCGCGGGCCAAGATTTGGCCTCGCCGAATCCTGCGCCGCGCGCTAGATCGCACATCATGGCACATATCCGCTCTCTCTTTGTCACCCGACTGTATCGCGCCGCCCTTGCCGAGCAGAGTCCCGCGATCGACGCCGGCCAGCTCGAAGCCTCCTGTCTCTCGATCGCCGAGGATGACGAGGCCGGTCAGGATTGGTGCGAGGCCAATGACTACCCCGGCTATACCTCCTATGCCTCGCTGAGCGATCTGCCGTGGCGGTTTCCGATCTTTGCCGATCTGGTGGCGTCGCTCGATGCCCATGTGGCGGCCTTCGCCGAGGATCTGGAGTTCGATCTCGACGCGCGCCAGCTCAAGCTCGAGGACCTCTGGATCAACATCCTGCCGGAGGGCGGTTTCCATTCCTCGCATCTGCACCCGCATTCGGTGATTTCCGGCACCACCTATGTCGCGATGCCAGAAGGCGCCTCGGCGCTCAAGCTCGAGGATCCGCGCTCGGCCCGGATGATGGCCGCCCCGCCGCGGCGCAAGGGCGTGCGAGAGGATCTCCGCACTTTTGTCTACGAATCCCCCGCCGTCGGCGAAGTTCTGCTCTGGGAGAGCTGGTTGCGCCATGAAGTGCCGATGAACACCGCCGAAGAGCACCGGATCTCGATCAGTTTCAATTATACTTGGAGTTGAGCGCACCAGCCGCGCCGAAATGTGCTATATTCCCTGCGCCCAAGTGAGTCTTTAGGTACGGGAGTAACCACCATGAATGCGATAGAAGTCACCGACTACGCCAGCCGACTGGTCTCGGCCCATGGCGACAAGGCGATCGTCGAAGTGTCGCAGAAGATGCGCGACTGCGAGGCCCAGGGCAGGACCGACGAAGCCCGCGACTGGGCGCGCGTGCGCGAGACCATCCACCGGATGCGCGGTCCGCGGCAGAAATAGCCCTCGGGGTGTGACGCAACGGGCAGAGGCGACGGGCAAACGCCG
Source organism: Marinovum sp. (assembly GCF_034669705.1). GTDB lineage: Bacteria > Pseudomonadota > Alphaproteobacteria > Rhodobacterales > Rhodobacteraceae > Marinovum. Next base: position 27,510 of record NZ_JAXMOR010000038.1, on the reverse strand, counting down.
CCTCTTGTCAGCGGCTGGCGGCGAGGCTACCCCTGCGCCATGCGTATCATCCGCGATTATCAGTTCACCCGGCCGCCGGATCGCGGCGCCAGCGTTGCCATCGGCAACTTCGATGGCGTGCACCGTGGCCACCTGTCGGTGATCGACCTTGCCCGCCGGCCCGATGCGCCGCTGGGGATTCTCACCTTCGAGCCGCACCCGCGGGAATTCTTTGCCCCCGAGGCGCCGCCGTTCCGGCTGATGTCGCCAGAGGCGCGTGCCGCGCGGCTCGAGAAGCTGGGCGTCGAGGTGCTCTACGAGCTGAATTTCAACCACGCCATGGCCGGCCTTAGCCCCGAGGAATTCTGCGCCCGCGTGCTGCGCGACGGTCTGGGCCTGCGGCACGTGGTGGTGGGGGCGGATTTCTGCTTTGGCCGCAAGCGCGCCGGCACCGCCAAAGACCTCGTGCGCTTCGGCCGCGAGATGGGCTTCGAGGTCACCATCGCGCCGCTGCTGCAAAAGGGCACGGCACAGGTCTCCTCCACCGCGATCCGACAGGCTCTGACTGACGGCAAGCCCGAGCTGGCGGCCGAGATGCTGGGCCATTGGCACCGCATCGCCGGCCCGGTGGTGGGCGGCGAACAGCGCGGCCGCACCTTGGGCTTTCCCACCGCCAACATGGACCTGACCGGGCTGCACCTGCCGGCCTTCGGGGTCTATGCGGTGCTGGTCGATGTCACCGACGGTCCACATAAAGGCAGCTATCGCGGCGCCGCCTCGCTCGGCGTGCGGCCGCAATATGCCGGCGAGGTGCCCAACCTCGAGACCTTCCTGTTCGATTTCTCCGGCGATCTCTACGGCGCGCATCTCTCGGTCGGGCTGGTCTCCTATCTGCGCCCCGAGACGACCTTTGACAGCGAGGCCGCCTTCGTGGCCCAGATGCAGGCCGATTGCGCCCGCGCCCGCGATAGTCTGGCCGCGCGATGAGCGATCCGATCGACCGCAAGGGCCTGGCGCCGCGTTTCTGGGAGAAGAAGGCACTCAAGGACCTCTCGCCACCGGAGTGGGAGGCGCTCTGCGACGGCTGTGGCAAGTGCTGCCTCAACAAGCTCGAGGACGAGGACACCGGCGAGGTCGAGCTGACCTGTGTCGCCTGTCGGTTGTTCGACGACAGCAGTTGCCGCTGTTCGCAATATGAGATCCGCCACGAGTTCGTGCCGGAATGCATCGTGCTGACCCCGGCGAATATCGACAGCCACGCCTACTGGATGCCGCGGACCTGCGCCTATCGGCTGCTCTGGCAGGGCAAGCCGCTGCATGACTGGCACCCGCTGATCTCGGGCACCCCCGACAGCGTGCATGCCGCCGGCGTATCGATGCAGGACAAGACGGTGCCCGAGTTCGAGATCGACGAGGACGACTGGGAAGACCATATCATCGAGGAGCCTGTCTGAGATGTTTTTCGCCTCCGACAACACCGGCCCGGTCCACCCGCGCGTGATGCAGGCGTTGGTGCAGGCCAACGAGGGCCATGTGCCCTCCTACGGCAGCGACGACCTGACCCGCGCGGTCGAGACGCGGATCCGCGAGGTCTTCGAGGCGCCAGAGGCCGCGGTCTACCTTGTGGCCACCGGCACCACCGCGAATGCCTTGGCGCTGGCCTGCCTGTCGCGGCCCTGGGACACGGTGTTCTGCACGCCAGAGGCGCATGTGCAGGTCGACGAATGCAACGCGCCCGAGTTCTACACCGGCGGCGCCAAGCTGACGCTGGTGGGCAAGGCCGACCGGATGACCCCGCCGGAGCTCGACGCGGCGCTGGTCCATCATGGCTCTGGCGACGTGCATATCGCCCAGTCCGGGCCGGTGACGCTGACCCAGGTGACCGAGAACGGCAGGCTCTACACGCTGGACGAACTGCGCGCGCTCTGCGACCTGGCCCGGCGCCATGGCAGCCCGGTGCATCTGGATGGCGCGCGCTTTGCCAATGCGGTGGCCGCTCTGGGTTGCACCCCGGCCGAGATGACCTGGAAGCTGGGCATTGATGCGGTGAGCTTTGGCGGCACCAAGAACGGGCTGATGGGGGTCGAGGCGGTGGTTCTGTTCGACCCGGCCCGCGCCCGCGAGTTCGAGCTGCGGCGCAAGCGCGGGGCGCATCTGTTCTCCAAGCACCGCTACCTCGCGGCGCAGATGCTGGCCTATCTCGAGGACGGGCTGTGGCTGGAGATGGCGGCGCAGGCCAACGCCAATGGTGCGCGTCTCGCCGAGGGGTTACGGGGCTGTCCGCAGGTGGTGTTCGACTACGAGGTGCAGGCCAACATGATCTTCGCCACTCTGCCGCGGGGTCTGCATCGCAGGCTGCACGAGGCCGGCGCGAAGTATACGCTGTTTGGGTCACTGGAGGGACCGGAGGAGGACACGGTGCGCGCCCGCTTCGTCTGCGACTGGTCGCTGCGCGCCGAGGAGATCGACCGGTATCTCGCACTGCTGAACGCCTGATCCCCGCCACGAAGTCGCGCGATCGCCGACCCGCGGGGTGGCGACGCAACGGCAGTGACTGGCACTTTATCCCTCGATACCCGAAGAAGCTCGCGATGGCGTGATACGGCCAGCCAAATCGCCGCCCGTCACGCGGTGGGCGGGCCACTTAAGAGCGGCGCACCTTTGGTGCGACGGGGCGGGTCGGCGATCGCGCGGCGGCCTGCGGCCTTGACTCCGCGCTGGGTGAGTCACATCGGTCGGCGCGTGAAGCCAGCCTGCACTCAGTACGAATGCGCCGCGAAAATCCGCGTCAGGTCGCCATCCCAGTCGCCGTCATATTCTTCCAGCAACTCATCCGCCGGCACCTTGCCGCTCTCTACGCTCTCGCGCAGCGCGTTGAGGAAATGCGTCTCGTCCGGCACCAGCCCGCCGGAACCCGCACGCCCCCGCGCCACCAGACCGGCCTCCGAGATCGCCAGCACCTCGCGCGCCAGATCGTGCATCTTCACGCCGCCCGCCTCGGCCTGCAGCCCGTCCACCGAGGCCGCCACCCGCAGCGCCTCGCGGGTCTCGGCATCCCAGCCCTTGACCAGATCGCAGGCCGCGTCCAAAGCGCCCTGATCATAGGTCAGCCCGACCCAGAAGGCCGGCAGCGCGCAGAGCCTGCGCCACGGCCCGCCATCGGCGCCGCGCATCTCGATGAATTTCTTGACCCGCGCCTCGGGGAAAAGCGTGGTCAGGTGATCCGCCCAGTCGCTCATCAGGGGCTTCTCGCCGGGCAGCGCCGGCAACTCGCCGTTCAGAAAATCGCGGAACGACAGGCCCAGCGCGTCGATATACTGACCGTCGCGATAGACGAAATACATCGGCACATCGAGCGCGTAGTCGACCCAGCGCTCGAACCCGAAGCCTTCGTCAAACACAAACGGCACCATCCCGGTGCGCGCATCATCGAGATCACGCCAGATCCGCGACCGCCAAGACTTGTGGCCGTTCTTCTGCCCCTCGAAGAACGGCGAATTGGCAAACAGCGCGGTGGCCACGGGCTGCAGCGCAATCGCCACCCGCATCTTCTGCACCATGTCGGCCTCGGAGCCGAAATCGAGGTTGACCTGCACCGTGCAGGTCCGCCGCATCATCGACCGGCCCATGCTGCCGACCTTGCCCATATAGGCATCCATCAGCTTGTAGCGGCCCTTCGGCATCAGCGGCATCTCGTCGTGGTCCCAGATCGGCGCGGCGCCGAGGCCGATAAAGCCGACGCCGATCTCGTCGGCGATATCCTTGACCTCGCGCAGGTGCACGTTCACCTCGTCGCAGGTCTGGTGGATGGTCTCCATCGGCGCGCCCGACAGCTCCAGCGCACCGCCCGGCTCGAGACTGACGTTGGCGCCATCCTTTTCCAGCCCGATCAGCTTGCCGCCTTCGGTCACCGGCGCCCAGCCATGCCGGTCGCGCAGCCCCGAGAGCACTGCCTCGATCGAGCGCGCACCCTCATAGGGCAAGGGCTTCAGCGTGTCCTTGCAGTAGCCGAACTTCTCGTGCTCGGTGCCGATGCGCCAGTTTTCCTTGGGTTTGCAACCGGATGCGAGGTAGTCGGCCAGTTGCTCGGGGCGTTCGATCACACCGCCGCCGGATTGAGGAATGGACATGGGCGCAGCTCCGATCGTGGCCTTCAGGGTGTGCAAGGGATGGGCGGAAATGCCCCGGCTGTCAATGCAGGGCTCGGACCTCAGCATGGCGCTGCCAGATCACCGCCTCGGTCGCGCTGTCGCGCGCCAGCTCGCGCAGCATGTATTCGGTGCGCAGCCCCGGCAGGGTGGTGAAGGCATCGAACAGCTGGTCGGCGCCCTTGGCGGTGACGGGAATGTGAAGCGGGTCATGGCCGGGCTGCACAAGGACCCATTGCGCCGGCTGGCCCCGCCGGTCGAGGCCGAGGCGCGAGAGATCGGCCATATCCACCGCGCCGCCGGTGAGCGGGCCGAAATAGGCCACCCGGCCCTCGGTGATCTGCACCACCCCCGGCCCGTCGGCGCCGTCACGAAACCGGCCGCGCTGCAGCCCGAGCACCAAGAGCGCCAGCGCCATGAGCGAGAGCAGATGGCCCAGCCCGTTGATCATCCAGCCGGTGGCCCCAAAGCCCCACCAGAGCCCCAGTGCCAGCAGCGCGCCGCCGGTCAGCACCTCGCGCCAGCGCCAGAGCGTGGCGCGCACCTCCGGGCGGACAAAGCTCATGCCGCCACCCCCAGCACCTGCGGCGCCTTCAGCATCGCCACCCGGTAGTGGCCGATGTGACGAAAGCCGATGCGCTCATAGGCGCGCGCGGCGCTGGTGGAGGCGGCAAAGAGGATCGCGGTCTCAACATCCTCGGCCCGCAACCGGTGCAGCTGCGCCGCCACCACGCGCCCGGCAAGGCCCTGCCCGCGCAACGGCGGAGGCACAAAGACGCCGCCGATCTGCACCGCGCTCCCGGCCCGCACGGTGTGCTGCGACAGGGCCACTGGACGGCTGTCCTCGATCAACAGCACATGCCGGTCCGATCCCACCGCAGCCCGCGCCCGCCGCGCCGCCTGGGCCTTGGCCTGCGCACCGGTGGCCAGCCCGGTGTCGAGGTGATAGGCCAGATACCAGCCCTCGAGCATCTCGAGATCGCCAGCCCCGGGCGCGCGGATCACCTCGGCAGACGCGCCCAGCGCCTCCAGCTCGAGACGATAGAGCGGCTCGATCTCATCCATCTGCCAAGCGTCACGCGGCAGAGCGAGCTCGGCCAGTACCCGCTCGACCTGCCCCGCCACGCCGGTGATGCCCACGATCCGGTGGCCCTGCAGCGCCGACGCGAAGGCGCTCGCCGCCTCCCGGGGGATCGCCGGCATCTGGCACATCAGGTCGCCATCGGGGGTCACGCCGAACACGCCGGAGAGCCGCCCCGCCTCTTCCCAGAGGAAGTAACGCGTCGCCTTGGGATCGGTCGCGCGCTCCAGCCCATGCGCCTCGAGATTGCCGAGCAGGAACATCGAGGTCTCGACATGGGCGGCGAGGAACGCGCGCAGGGTGCCGACGTCCTCCGCACCGGCCGGCCGCATCATTGCCAGTCTCCCAGCGCCGCCTGCCAGAGCGTCAGCGCCGCCACCGCCGCGGTCTCGGCGCGCAGGATGCGCGGGCCCAAGGCCACCGGGTGGGTGAAGTCGAAGCCCTGCAGCCGGGCGCGTTCGGGCTCGGAAAACCCGCCCTCAGGGCCGATCAGGATCGCCCAGGGACCGGCGGCCCGGTCGCGCAGGGCGAGGAGGCCCGCAAGGGCCGAGGAGCCCCCCGCCTGCGCCTCGTCACAGAACAGCAAACGCCGCTCGGCCGGCCACTGATCGAGCAGCCGCGACAGCTTTTGCGGTTCCGCCACCTCCGGCACATAGGTCGCGCCACATTGCTCCGCCGCCTCGATCGCATGCAGCCGCGCCTTGTCGACGCGCAGGCGCTCGGAATTGGTGAACTCGGTCAGCACCGGCTGCAGATGCGCCACCCCCATCTCCACCGCCTTTTCGACGATGAACTGCGTCTGCGCCTTCTTGACCGGGGCAAAGACCAGCCAGAGATCCGGCGGCGCGGCTTGCGCCCGGCTCTGTTCGCGGCAGACCAGCACGCCGCCGCGCTTGCCGACCTGGGCCACCTCGGCACGCCATTCGCCGTCAGCCCCGTTGAACAGCAAGAGCTCCGCCCCGGCCTCCAGCCGCATCACCCCGAAGAGGTAATGCGCCTGCGCCCGTTCCAGAGGAATGGTTTGCCCCTGCCCCAGCGGGTGCTCTACATACAGCCTGACCGTGCCACTCATGGGATGACAGATATGACAGAGCAGAGCCCGACGCCAGAGGTCTTGGAGGGGCAGGCGACCCCTGACGCCGACGGTCAGGTGTCCGACGCGGTGCGCGGCAACTGGGTCGACCGGCTGGCCCCTGCCGCCACCCGACCCTACCTGCGGCTGAGCCGTGCCGACCGGCCGATCGGCACCTGGCTGCTGCTCTTGCCCTGCTGGTGGGGGCTGCTGCTGGCGATGCTGCACACCGGTCGGGCGCAGTGGCACGACCTGTGGATCTTTGCCGGCTGCGGCCTGGGCGCGCTGCTGATGCGTGGCGCCGGCTGCACATGGAACGACATCACCGACCGCCATATCGACGGTTCGGTGGCGCGCACCGCCTCGCGGCCGATCCCCTCGGGGCAGGTCTCGGTCACCGGCGCGCTGCTGTGGATGGCGGCGCAATCGCTCGTGGCCTTTGCCATCCTGCTCAGCTTCAACATGGCCGCCATCGTGCTTGGCATTGCGGCGCTGGTGCCGGTGGCGATCTACCCCTTCGCCAAGCGCTTCACCTGGTGGCCACAGGTCTTCCTCGGGCTGGCCTTCAACTGGGGCGCGCTGCTGGCCTGGACGGCGCATACCGGGCGGCTCGAGTGGCCGGCGCTCGTGCTCTATCTCGCCGGGATCGGCTGGACCTTGTTCTACGACACGATCTACGCCCATCAGGACAAGGAGGACGACGCGCTGATCGGGGTGAAATCCACCGCCCGGCTGTTCGGGACCGCCACGCCGAAGTGGCTCGGCCGCTTCCTGCCGGCCAGCGTCAGCCTGATGGGGCTGGCGATCGTCCTGGCGGTACCACGCGAGGGGCTGCTGGCGCTGGTGATCGCGCTTGGCGGGCCCTGGGCGATGGGCTGGCACATGGTCTGGCAGATGCGGATGCTCAGGATGGACGACATGGACCGGCTGCTGATGCTCTTCCGCTCGAACCGCAACGCCGGGCTGCTACCTGTGCTGTTTTTCGCCGCCGCGCTGCTGGCCTGATTGAAACCGCCCGGCGACCGGCGTATTGCTCTGCAACCGTTCACAGTCCGGACCCGCCTTATGCGTCTTTCGACCTATGTGCTGCCCGCCTCCTCCTTCGCCGTTGCGGCGGTCCTGTCCATCGTCGCCGCCGGCTTTGCGGTCACCCTTGTCGAAGACGCCTCGGAAGAGGCCGTCACCGAGCAGTTCCAGACCGCCGGTCTGAGCTGGGCCTCGGTCGATGCCACCGGGTTGCAGGTCTACCTGTTCGGCACCGCGCCCACCGAGGCGGCACGCTTCCGCGCCCTGTCGAACGCCGGGCAGGTGGTCGACGCCGCGCGGGTGATCGACCAGATGGATGTGGTCGACACCCAGGGCCTCGCACCGCCGAAGTTCTCGGTCGAGATCCTGCGCAATGATGCCGGGGTGTCGCTGATCGGCCTGGTGCCCAAGGGTGCCAAGCACGCCGAAATGGTCGCCCGGCTGGGCAAGATCGTCGGCAAGGACAAGGTCTCGGACCTGATGGAGACCGCCGAACATCCGGTGCCCGAGGGCTGGGACGGCGCCATGCGCTTTGCGCTCGAGGCGCTGACCCGGCTGCCGCGCTCGAAGATCTCGGTCGAACCTTCGGAAGTATACGTCACCGCCATGACCGAGAGCGAGGACGAGCGCGTGACCACCGAGGCGGCGCTGCTCAAGCTGGCGCCGGAGGGGGTGCGCGTGCAGTTGGCGATCTCGGCGCCGCGGCCGGTGATCACGCCGTTCACCCTGCGCTACGTGATCGAAGGCGGGGCCGGCCGTTTCGAGGCCTGTTCCGCCGACACCGAGGCGGCCCGCGACCGCATCCTCGCCGCCGCCACCGCCGCCAAGGGCCTGGACGGTGACACCGAATGCCGCATCGGTCTGGGCGTGCCGACCAAGCGCTGGGCCGAAGGGGCCGAGCTGGCGATTGCCGCGCTCGACACGCTGGGTGGCGGCGCCCTGACGATCAGTGATGCCGAGATCTCGATGATCGTGCCCGAAGGCACCGACCAGGACCTCTTCGACCAGACCGTCGGCGGGCTGGAAAATCAGCTGCCGCCGGTGTTCGATCTGACCGCGGTACTGCCGGAAACCCCCGAGGAAAACGACGACGGCCCCCCCGAGTTCGTTGCCACCCTGAGCCCGGAAGGCCAGGTGCACCTGCGCGGCCGGGTCTCGAGCGAGATGACCCGGCAGACGGCGGAGAGCTATGCCAAGGCGGCGTTCGACAGCGGCGCGGTGCGCAGCACCGCCCGGGTCGACGAGAACCTGCCCGCCGGCTGGCCGGTGCGGGTGCTGGCGGCAATCGAATCGCTGTCCTATCTCGCCAATGGCGCGGTCACCGTCACCCCCGACGACATGCGCATCTCGGGTCGCACCGGCGACCAGTCGGCCAGTGTCGCGATGGCGGCCCTGATGACCGAGAAGCTGGGCGAGGCGGCGGAATTCACCATCGAGGTCGAGTATGTCGAGGCGCTCGACCCGCTGGCCGCCCTCCCCACCCCAGAGGAATGCCTCGGCCGCATCGCCACCGTCCTCGGCGACCGCAAGCTGAGCTTCGAGCCCGGTTCCAACACGCTCGACGCCACCGGCAAGGACATCCTCGACGACATCGCCGAGGTGCTCTCGGGCTGTGGTCAGATCGACCTCGAGATCGCCGGCCACACCGACAGCCAGGGCCGCGAGAGCATGAACCTCGAGCTCAGCCAGGCCCGGGCCGACGCGATCCTGACCGAGCTGCGCAACCGCCGGGTGCTGACCTCGACCTTCCGCGCCAGAGGCTATGGCGAGACCCAGCCGATCGAGAGCAACGACAGCGAGGCCGGCCGCGAGGCCAACCGCCGGATCGAATTCCGCCTGCTGCAGGTTGAAGATGCGGCCGAGGCGGAATCGGAGCTTGAAAACACTGGGGAATCCGTAGAAGAAGACGGCGCTTCTGCTACGGAGGACGCCGCGGATGAGTAGGACAGAATTTATCATCGCCACGGCGATCGTCCTGTTTGTGGCCTTCTGCCTCGGCTGGTTTGCCAACTGGCTGCTGCACCGCTTCACCGCGGTGTCGAAATCCGACGTCGGCGAGCTCGAGCGGATGAGCCAGGAGTTGCACGAGGCCGAAGAGACCCGCGATCAGGCGATCACCTACCTGCAGCAGCGCGAGGCCGAGCTGACCAACCAGCTGGCCCAGACAGAGGCCGAGCTGACCGCCGCGATGGAGGGCCTTCGCGACGCCCGCCACGAGGCCGAAGAGCTTCGCGCCTACGCCGAGCGCCTGCAACAGACCGCCGGCTGAACGGGTCGCGCCGCGGCTGCCGGCCTGGGTCCTTTCCCACCCCTCACGATCTTCACGCTGCTGTCCTGGCCCCCGAGCCGGGACCTCATCGCCAGACACAAACCAAGAGGCCCCGGAACAGGTCCGGGGCGCGGATCGCTCTCACTTCGAGGAGTTCAGCGGCCACCCGACCGGACCCCGCAACGCTCTCAACCAAAGCGCAGCGCCGTCCCCTGGCTCAGCCGATCTTCCCCAGGGTCTCGCCGACATCGCCGCCGATCTGCCCACGGTGCATCAGGATGTGATCAAGCAGCACGCAGGCCATCATCGCTTCGCCAACCGGTACCGCACGGATGCCGACGCAGGGGTCATGCCGGCCCTTGGTGATGATCTCGGTCTCCTCGCCGCCTTTGGTGATCGTCTTTCGGGTGGTCAGGATCGACGAGGTCGGCTTGACCGCGAAACGCACCACGATCTCCTGACCGGTGGAAATCCCGCCCAGAATGCCGCCGGCGTGGTTCGACGAGTACACCGGCCCGTCAGGTCCCATGAAGATTTCGTCGGCATTTTCCGACCCGGTCAGCGCCGCCGTCGCCATGCCGTCGCCGATCTCCACCGCTTTGACCGCATTGATCGACATCATCGCCGTCGCCAGATCGGTATCCAGCTTGCCGTAGACCGGCGCCCCAAGACCCGCCGGCGCGCCCTGCGCCACCACCTCGATCACCGCGCCCACCGAATTATGCGCATCCTTGCGCAGGTGGCCGAGATAGGCATCCCACTCCGGCACAGCCTCGGCATCCGGCACCCAGAAATCGTTGCGGCCGATCTCGTCCCAGTCAAAGCGACTCCGGTCGATGTGCTTCTCGCCCATCTGCACCATGTAGCCGGTGATCTTCAGCCCCGGCAGCATCTGCGCCAGCGCCGCCCGCGCCACGCCGCCGGCCGCCACCCGCGCCGCTGTCTCGCGCGCCGAGGAGCGGCCGCCGCCGCGGTAGTCGCGGATGCCGTATTTCTGCCAATAGGTGATGTCGGCATGACCGGGGCGGAACTTCTCGACGATGTCGCCGTAATCCTTCGACCGCTGGTCGGTATTGCGGATCATCAGCTGGATCGGCGTGCCGGTCGTGCGGCCCTCGAACACCCCCGAGAGGATCTCCACCGCATCCGGTTCCTTGCGCTGGGTGGTGTTCTTGTTCTGCCCCGGTTTGCGCTTGTCGAGCCACTGCTGCAGGAAGCCTTCGTCGATCTCAACCCCCGGCGGGCAGCCGTCTACCGTCGCCCCCAGCGCCGGCCCGTGGCTCTCGCCCCAGGTGGTGACGCGGAACATGCGGCCAAAGGTGTTGTAGCTCATGGTTCTAGCCCTCCGTTTGCCCCATCCTCTAAGGCCGCGGCCGGCGACGCTCAAGCACTATTGGCTTGATGCGCCCCTCAGCGCGCCCTAGGTATGACCCCACCTCGGGGTGCCGTTCCGCGCGAACGGCTGAGATGCGCTCTGCGAACCCGTTGAACCTGAACCGGCTAGAACCGGCGGAGGGAAGGTCGGCCCTACAGGCGCTCCCCACCCGCCCCGAAGATGTGGAGACCCCCATGCTGGGACGCACCCTCGCCGCGGGACTGATTGCAGCCACGGCCCAGGCCGCGACTGCCGAGACCCCCGTGCTTACCGTCTATGCAGGCGATTACTTCAATTCCGAATGGGGCCCCGGCCCCGGCATCGAGGCGGGCTTCGAGGCGCGCTGCGGCTGCGACCTGGTCTACAAGACCGGCGACCTGCTGCCGCGCCTGCTGCTCGAAGGCGAACGCACCGAGGCCGACGTGGTCATCGGCCTCACCTCAGACGTCACCAAGAAGGCCCGCGAAAGCGGCCTCTTTGCACCGCACGGCCGCGACACTGCGGCGCTGACCCTGCCCGTCGACTGGTCCGACGACACCTTCCTGCCGTTCAACTACGGCCACACCGCCTTTGTCTACAACACCGAGAAGATCGCCGAACCGCCGGCCTCCTTCGATGCGCTGCTCGACGCTCCCGACGACCTGCGGCTGGTGATCCAGGACCCGCGTTCCTCGATCTCGGGCCTCGCGCTGGTGCTCTGGGTGCATGCGGTCTATGGCGACGGGGCGCAGGCCGCCTGGGCGAAACTCGCGCCCAAGATCGTTACTGTCACCAAGGGCTGGTCGGAGAGCTACGGTCTCTTTACCGATGGCGAGGCCGACATGGTGCTGAGCTACACCAGCTCGCCGGCCTATCACATCATCGCCGAGGGCGATGAGACCAAGGCCGCGGCGATCTTCCCCGAAGGCCACTACTTCATGGTCGAGCTGGCCGCCAAGCTGGCCACCACCGACACCCCCGAGCTGGCCGATCAGTTCCTGGATTACATCCTCACCGAGGAGTTCCAGACCATGATCCCAACCACCAACTGGTCCTTCCCCTCGGCGCTGCCGCGCGAGAAATGGCCCGAGGGCTTCCGCGAGCTGCCGGTGCCCGAGACGGTGCTGTTCTATTCCGAGGACGAGGCCGCCGCGCTGCGGGACGAGGCCATCGAGGCATGGCGCAGCGCGCTCTCCCGCTGATCTGGGCGCTGCTCGTCGCCGGGCTGGTGATCGGCCCGGTGACGGCGGTGGTCTGGCGCGCCGGCGGGCTGGCTGCGCTCGGCCCGGCCGAGTATGATGCGCTGTGGTTCACCCTCTGGCAGGCGGCGGTCTCGGCGGCTTTGAGCATCGCTCTGGCGGTCCAGGTGGCGCGCGCCCTGTCGCGCCAGCGCTTCCCCGGACGCGGCCTGCTGATCGCCCTGCTGGGCGCCCCCTTCATCCTGCCGGTGATCGTCGCGGTGCTGGGCCTGCTCGCCGTCTTCGGCGGCAGCGGTCTGGTCAACCAGCTGGGCGCGATGCTGGGCCTGCCGCGGATCGATATCTACGGTTATCACGGCGTGATCTTGGCGCATGTCTTCTTCAACCTGCCGCTGGCCACCCGGCTGATCCTGCAGGGCTGGCTGGCGATCCCGGCCGAGCGCTTCCGCCTCGCCGCCACGCTCGATGCCCCGGTCGGCCGGCTGCTCGAACGGCCAATGCTGCGCCGCATCGCGCCCGGCGCCTTTGCGGTGATCTTCGTGATCTGCCTGACCTCCTTTGCCGTCGCCCTGACGCTCGGCGGCGGGCCGCGCGCCACAACGGTGGAACTGGCGATCTACCAGGCCTTCAAGTTCGATTTCGACCTCGGCAAGGCGGCAACTCTGGCGCTGGTGCAACTGGCGCTCGGCGTGGCCTCGGCCCTGGCCCTGCTGCGGCTCTCGCCGCCGGACGGGTTCGGTGCCGGTCTCGACCGCCTGCAGGCCCGCTGGGATGGCCGGACCGGCCCCGCGCGGCTCGGCGATGCGCTCTGGATCGGCTTTGCCGCGCTCTTCCTGCTGACCCCGCTGGCGATGATCGTGATCGCCGGCCTGCCGGGGCTTCTGTCACTGCCCACCGAGGTCTGGCAGGCCGCTCTGCGCTCGCTCATCGTGGCTCTCGGCGCCACCGCGCTCACCCTCACGCTGGCCCTGCCGCTGGCCACGGAGCTTGGCGAACTGGCCGGCCTGCTCGGTGTCGCGGTCTCGGGACTGGTGCTCGGCACCGGCCTCTTCCTGATCGTCCAGCCATTCATGCGCCCGGCCGACGCCGCCCTGCCGGTCACCCTGCTGGTCAACGCACTGATGGCCCTGCCCTTCGTGCTGCGCATCCTGCGACCCGAGCTCGACGCCGCGCGCGCCGATTACGGCAATCTCGCCGCCAGCCTCGGGATCACCGGTCCGGCGCTCTGGCGCATCGTGCTGCTGCCGCGGCTGCGCCGGCCGCTGGGCTTTGCCGCCGGGCTGACCGCGGCGCTGTCGATGGGCGATCTCGGGGTCATCGCGCTCTTTGCCGACGGCGAACACGCCACCCTGCCGCTGCAGCTCTACCGGCTGATGGGCGCCTACCGGATGGAGGCGGCTCAAGGCGCGGCGCTGCTGCTCCTGATGCTGAGCCTCGGTCTGTTCTGGCTGTTCGACAAGGGAGGCCGCGCCGATGCTTGAGCTGCGCCAACTCGCCTATACCCAGGGCGACTTCCACCTCACCGCCGACACCACGATCTCCGCGGGTTTCACCGCCCTCATCGGGCCCTCGGGCGCCGGAAAATCCACCGTGCTCAACATGATCGCGGGGTTTCTCGCGCCGACCTCCGGCCAGGTGCTCTGGGACGGGCAGGACATCACCGCCCTGCCGCCGGCCCGCCGCCCGGTCAGCATCCTGTTCCAGGACAACAACCTCTTCCCGCATCTCACCGTGGCCGCCAACCTGGCGCTGGCGCTCACCATCCGCCGCCCCGACGCCGCGCAGAGGCGCCGCGTCGACGCCGCCCTCGCCGAGGTCGGTCTAGAGGGTCTCGGCCCCCGCAAGCCCGCCGCGCTCTCCGGCGGCCAGCAAGGCCGCGCCGCACTGGCCCGGGTGCTGCTGCAGGACCGCCCGCTGATGCTGCTCGACGAGCCCTTCTCGGCGCTCGGCCCGGCGCTCAGGACTGAGATGCTCGACCTCGTCGCCCGCCTCGCTGCGGAGCAAGGCATCCAGGTCCTGATGGTCAGCCACGCCCCCGAGGATGCCCGCCGCGTCGCCGGCGAGGTCGCCCTCGTCTCGCACCATCAGCTGCACCCGCCGGAGCCCACCGACACTCTCTTCGCCACTCCCTCGGCCCACCTGAAGGCCTATCTCGGCGACGCCTGACCCCCCAAAACCCCCCTGCCTCTTCTGGCCTTCAAATATCCCTGGGGGAGGCCGCAGGCCGGGGGAACGCCCCCTCTCCACTTCCCCGAAGCACCCCTCCTCCACTATTGCCTGCCCACCAATTCAGGCGGGCGGAGCCCGCCCCCCCGTCGACGCGCGCAGGCGCGGCGAAACAGAAAAAGGCCCCGCCGAAGCGAGGCCTTTTCCGAAATCAAGGTTCGTCGAAACTCACCCCTTCGAGGCGTATTTGATCGGCTTCCAGATTCGCTTGTTGGTCAGGTAGAGCAGCACCGAGAGCAGCACCAGGAAGATTACCCCGGTGAGGCCCGCCTGCTTGCGCGCCATCATCTTCGGCTCCGCCGTCCACATCAGGAAGGCCGAGACGTCTTCGGCCAAATGATGGGTGTCATTGGCGTGGCCATCGGCGAATTCCACCAGCCCGTCGTCGAGCGGCGGCGCCATCGAGATCCAGCCGCCCGGAAAGGCGGTGTTCTCGTAGAGCGTCACCCCGGCTTCGGTCTTTTCCTCGCCGGTATAGCCGGTCAGGATCGCGGCGATGTATTCCGCCCCGCCCATGCCCTTGACGAACTGGTTGATGCCGGTGCCGTAGGGGCCGTGGAACCCGGCCCGGGCCTTGGCCATCAGCGACAGGTCGGGCGCGCCGGCAGCGGTGTTGGCCGGGAAGTTGTCGGTCTCTTTCGCCGGGCGGAAATCATCCAGCTCGGCGTCGAAGACCTCGAAGTTCTGCGCCGCATAGGCCCGGACCTGGTCTTCGGGCAGATGCGGCCCGCCTTCGTCGGCCAGGGTGCGGATCGGCACGTATTGCAGTCCGTGGCAGCCGGCGCAGACCTCGGTATAGACCTGCAGGCCGCGCTGCAGCTGGTTCTGGTCGAAGGCCCCGAAGGGACCCTCGAAGGAGAAGTCCACATCTTCGATATGGCCTGCGTCACCGGCGGCAAAGGCCCCGGTCGCCGTCAACGCCAGCGCGGTGACGGCAGAGATCGTGAGGGTCTTGATGGTCATCTGTCTCTTGCCTCTCGATTATTCGCCGGGGGACACGACGGTCTTGGTGCCGCCGGTCTTGGGGGCATAATGCGCGTCGAAGTCGTCTGCGATGGTGGCGGGCGGGGTCAGCGGTTTCTCGATCACGCCGAGCAGCGGCAGGATCACCAGGAAGTAGGCGAACCAATAGGCCGAGGCGATCAGCGAGAAGGTGGCATAGGGCTCTTCCGCCGGCATGGCGCCAAGCCACATCAGCAGCATGAAGTCGAGCGCCAGCAGCCAGAACCACCACTTGAACATCGGCCGATAGCGGCCCGAGCGCACCGAGGAGGTGTCGAGCCAGGGTGCCAGCGCCATCACCGCGATCGCGCCGAACATTGCCAGCACGCCAAAGAACTTGGCGTCGACGATGCCGCCGGTCACGAAGGACGCGAACTGCACCACCCAGACTTCCGAGGTGAAGGCGCGCAGGATGGCGTAGAACGGCAGGAAGTACCATTCCGGCACAATGTGCGCGGGTGTCGCCAGGGGGTTGGCCTCGATGTAGTTGTCAGGGTGGCCGAGGTAGTTCGGCATGAAACCGACGATGGCAAAGAACACCACCAGGATCACCGCCAGGGCAAACAGGTCCTTCATCACGAAGTAGGGCCAGAACGGCACGGTGTCCTTCTCGGCTTCCGCCTTCGAGGTGCGGCGCACTTCGACGCCGGTAGGGTTGTTGTTGCCGGTGGTGTGGAAGGCCCAGATGTGCACCGCAACCAGCGCCGCGATGACGAAGGGCAGCAGGTAGTGCAGCGAGAAGAAGCGGTTCAGCGTGGCGTTGTCCACCGCCGGTCCGCCCAGCAGCCAGGTCTGGATCGGCTCGCCGATGAACGGGATCGCGCCGAACAGGCCGGTGATCACCGTCGCCCCCCAGAAGGACATCTGGCCCCAGGGCAGAACGTAGCCCATGAACGCCGTGCCCATCATCGCCAGATAGATCAGCATGCCGATGATCCAGGTGATTTCGCGCGGGGCCTTGTAGGAGCCGTAGTAGAGACCGCGGAAGATATGCATGTAGACCGCGACAAAGAACAGCGAGGCGCCGTTCATGTGCACGTAGCGGATGAAGTGGCCGCCGTTGACGTTGCGCATGATGTGCTCGATCGAAGCAAAGGCCAGATCGACATGCGGGGTGTAATGCATCACCAGGATGATGCCGGTGACGATCTGCAGCACCAGGCAGAAGGTCAGGATGATGCCCCAGATCCACATCCAGTTGAGGTTCTTGGGCGTGGGGATCATGATCGTGTCATAAAGCAGACCGACGATCGGCAGCCGCTTGTGCAGCCACTTCTCGCCACCGGTTGTCGGTTCGTAATGGTCGTGAGGAATACCAGCCATTTCTTACGCTCCTTATCCCAGCAGCAGAGTGGTTTCGTCTTCGAAGACGGCGGGCGGCACATGCAGGTTCTCGGGTGCCGGACCTTTGCGGATGCGGCCTGCGGTGTCGTAGTGCGAGCCGTGGCAGGGGCAGAACCAGCCGCCGAACTCGCCGGCACCGTCGCCCAGCGGCACGCAGCCCAGGTGGGTGCAGACGCCCATCTGGACCAGCCATTGGCCGTCAGCGTCGAGGGTGCGGTTCTCGTCGGTGGCGGCGGTGTCACCAGCCAGATTGGGGTTGCGCGCGATCGGGTCGATCAGGTCGCCCAGGTCGACGGCGCGGCCCTCTTCGATCTCGGCGTCGGTGCGGCGGCGGATGAAGACCGGCTTGCCCAGCCACTTCACCGTCAGCTGCGTGCCCTGCTCGACGCCCGAGACGTCGACCCGGATCGAGCTGAGTGCGCGCACGTCGGCGGAGGGGTTCATTTGATTGACAAGCGGCCAGACCGCGGCACCGGCCGCAACGGCGCCCGCGCCTGCGGTGGCATAGTAGAGAAAATCTCTGCGGGTGCCTTCGTGATCGTCTGCGTGGGACACGAGTGATCTCCATTTCAACGCCAGATGACTGGCTATAAATTCGAGGGCCGCACGCGTGACCGAATGCAGCTTACTGGTGGGGTATGTAACCAAGCCTCAAAATGGCGTCCAGCGTTCAAAAGCGCGCAGGGGCCATCGCGCCCTATTGTCGCGGCAAAAAATCATTGAAATCGCGCCTCAAAGGCCCATGGGCCGGCCGGCTGTGACAAATTCGCCAATCCGGCGAAGCGCTTGACGCCGAGATCCGCACCGTCGGGGCGACTCGGACGAATCCTCGCGCCCGGCCCCGCGGAAGCCGGTGGCCGGGCCGCGGGATCAGTCCTTCGGGGCCGTGGCCAGCATCGCCGGGCGCTGCGAGAACGCCTCGTACCACTCGGCCAGCGCCGGGTTGCCTGTGCGCCAGGCCCGTTCGCCATGGCGGAAGTCGAGATAGGACAGCGCGCAGCCGACCGCGATCTGGCCGATATCAAGCGGCCCGCGCAAGTGGCTGATCCAACGGGTGTTGAGCGCCGATACCGCGCGGTCGATCTTCTGCCACTGGCTCTCGACCCATTCCGCCGACTGCTTCTCCTCGGGCCGGAAGCGCGCCTCGTAGACCATCAGCACCGCGGCATCCATCATTCCGTCGGCCGTCGCCTCGAGCGTCAGCACATCCCATTGACGCCGCTCGGGATAGAGCCCGGCGCCGACCCGGGCGTCGAGAAAGCGACAGATCACCCGGCTGTCGTAGATGGTCGGCGCATCGGGGCGGATCAGCGCCGGGATCTTGCCCACCGGGTTGGCCGCGATCAGCTCGGGCGAGGGGCCGGTCGGCGACGCGACGACGGTGACATATTCCACCGCATCGACCTGGTCGGTCTCGTGCAGGGTCACCAGGACCTTGCGGACAAAGGGCGACGGCCCCGCCATCAGTAGTTTCATGCCGCTGTCCTCTTGGTTGCGGATCGCAGGCGCAGGTTAGCAGCCTATCCGCCGGTGTCCACGCCCCGCATCAAGGCAGCAAGCCACGCCAGCTCCTGGCCCTGACCATAGGCGGCAACGCCATCGGCAGCGCGCGCGCGCACCGCGTCGGGCTTGTTCTGGCTCAGCTTCCATGTGCCGTCGATCCCGGTCACCTCGAGCCGGAAGGGCAGGATCATCCGCATCATCTTGTCCATCACCCCCGGCGACATCTTGTCGGTGGTCCAGGGCGGTTTCGGCAACAGCCGCTCCTCGAAGAATGCCGCCTGCCGGTCGAGCAGGTCCCAGAGCGCATCGGGCGGCAGCGGCCGCAGCCGGCCGGTCAGATGCACTGCAACGTAATTCCAGGTCGGCACCTGATCGGCGACCTCGTACCAGTCTGGCGAGACATAGCTGTCGGGCCCGGTCACCGCGATCCGCGCCGCCAGCTCGTCGGTGCCGGCGCGGGCGATGGGGTTGGAGCGCAGCAGGTGCAGATCGGCCTCGGTGCCGGCGGCGTCGAGCAGGAAGGGCACATGCGACAGCAGCGGCGCGCCGGCGCCATCGGTCACCGCCAGCGTCCCGAAGCCGCGCTCGCGCGCGAAGCTCAGGTTGCGCGCCTCTTCCTCGCGGCGGAAGACCGGGTTGGGATGCATCGCTCAGGCCACCAGCTGCTGGCCGTCATGGCCGGTGATGGTTGCAGTCACGATCTCGCCCTCGGGCTGGGCCGCGGCAAAGCGCACCTCGGCAAACTGTTCGGTCCGTCCCATGTGGGGGTTTTCCATCAACATATGATGAACCCGGCCCTGTTGTCCCGCCAGATGCGCCGCAACCTGCGCCGCGCCCGCCGCGCGCAGCCGTCCGGCGCGCTGCTTGATCGCCCGGCCGTCGACCTGCGGCATCCGCGCCGCCGGGGTGCCGGGGCGCGGGCTATAGGGAAAGACATGCAGCCAGGTCAGCCCGCAGTCCGCGACCAGCTTGAGAGAGTTCTCGAACATCGCCTCGGTCTCGGTCGGGAACCCGGCGATGATATCGGCGCCATAGGTCATGTCTGGGCGCAGCCGGCGGGCCTCTTCGCAAAAGGCGATGGCATCGTCGCGCAGGTGGCGGCGCTTCATCCGCTTGAGAATCATGTCGTCGCCAGCCTGCAGGCTCAGGTGCAGATGCGGCATCAGCCGCGGCTCGGTGGCAATCGTTTCCATCAGCGCCGGGTCGGCCTCGATCGAATCGATCGACGAGATCCTGAGACGCGCCAGATCCGGCACCAGTTTCAGGATCCGCCGCACCAGATCGCCCAGCCGCGGCGTGGCCGGCAGATCGGCGCCCCAGGAGGTGAGGTCGACCCCGGTCAGCACCACCTCATTGTAGCCGCGATCCACCAGCCTCTTGATCTGGTCGACCACCACGCCGGCGGGCACCGAGCGCGAATTGCCCCGGCCATAGGGGATGATGCAGAAGGTGCAGCGATGATCGCAGCCGTTCTGTACCTGCACGTAGGCACGGCTTCGCGTGCCGAAGCCATCGATCAGATGGCCGGCGGTCTCGGTGACCGACATGATGTCGTCGACCTTGACCTTCTCGGTCTCGCCAACGAAATCTGCGGCCATGCCTTTCCAGGTCTCGGGCTGCATCTTCTCGGTGTTGCCGATCACCGCGTCGACCTCCGCCATGGCGGCAAAGGTCTCTGGCTCGGTCTGCGCCGCGCAGCCGGTGACGATCAGCCGGGCTTGCGGGTGCTCGCGCCGAAGCTTGCGGATCTCCTGACGCGCCTTGCGCACCGCTTCGGCCGTCACCGCGCAGGTGTTGACCACCACGGCGCCGTCAAGGCCGGCCTCGGCGGCGAGTTCCTTCATCGCCTCGGTCTCATAGGCATTCAGGCGGCAGCCCATGGTCGAAAAGACAGGCGCGCTCATGTCAGGCTCTCCAGAAAGGCATCGGTCAGGGTGCCGGTAAAGACATGTGCCGTGGGGCCGGTCATCCAGACGCCCTCGTCGGTCACGCGGATGTGGATCGTGCCGCCATCAAGATGGATCGTCACCTCGGGCCCGGTCAGCCCGCGGCGGTGCGCCGCCACGGCGGTGGCGCAGGAGGACGAGCCAGAGGCCAGCGTCACCCCGGTGCCGCGCTCCCAGACCCGCATCCGCAGGGTATTCTCGCCCATCAGGCTGGCGAATTGCACGTTGGTGCGTTCGGGAAACAGCGGGTGGTGCTCGATCTCGGGGCCGCGGGTTTCGAGGTCGATCGCCTCGGCATCTTCGACAAAGAAGGTGCAATGCGGGTTGCCCATGCCGGTGGCGGTGGGGCCGCCCGCGATCGGCAGCTCCAGCGTCTCCATCGCGCGCGCCAGCGGCACCCCCTGCCAGCGGGTCTCGGGGCGCCCCATGTTGACCGAGGTCAGCCCCTGCCCGGCATCGCGCGCCGCCAGCACCCGGGTGCCGGCGCGCAGCCGCAGCGCGGCCGCGCCAGTCTCGGCCATCAGGTGGCGGGCGATGCAGCGGGTGGCATTGCCGCAGGCAGCGGAAATCGAGCCATCGGCGTTGTAGAAGATCAGCTCGGCATCGACGCCCTCGCCCGGCACGATCACCGCCAACTGGTCAAAGCCCACGCCACGGTGCCGGTCGGCCAGCGCCATGGCCAGCGCCGGGGTCATCGCCACCTTGCGCGTCCGGGCATCCAGGACAACGAAGTCGTTGCCCAGCCCGTGCATCTTCATGAAGGTGCGATCTGTCTGATCCGAAGTGTTCATGGCCGCGCATATACGCCTCTGTCAGAACTTATTCCAGAGCCTCGCGTTTTTTCGCGTTTTCGGGGTTGACCCTAACCCCCACAGTTTTTAGAAGCCGCGAACACAGTGGGCCGTTAGCTCAGTTGGTAGAGCAACTGACTTTTAATCAGTGGGTCGCAGGTTCGAATCCTGCACGGCTCACCACTGCACCAACAAGTTGAGGCATCGTGAGCGATGCCAGCGCCCCGCGGGGTCCGGAGCGGTTGCCCGGCGGTTCGTGTTTCGGCCGTTCCGGAGCGGGTGTCCGGTGTCTCGCAACTCCGTGTGGCCCGCGATTTCGGTGGCCAGCACGATGAGTGTCGGGCCACGACGGTGCGCCGCGCCGCTGTTTCCCCCCCACGTGGAACCATCCCGCAGGCCCGGCGTTTGCCCGTATGATTCACCGCATCCGGCTCCTCCTCCTCGCAGTCCTGATCGGTCTCGCGCTTCCCCTCACCGCCCAGGAGCCGGACAGCCAGTCGTGGTACGAGGTCGACGCGCTCAACGCCGGCCTCGACGCCCCGCCCGAGGGGCTCAACCGCGCCTCGCCGCGGGCCTCGATGCGGGCCTTCGTGGAACTGGCGGACGCCGGACACTTTGCCGCAGCGCAGCATCTGCTCAACTTCAACGACATCCCGCCGGAGCGGCAGGCGGTGCAGGGCGAGATCTTTGCCCGCCAGCTCTATCAGGTGATCGACCGCCGGGTCTGGCTCGACTGGTCGGGCCTGCCGGCGCGGCCCGATGCGCTGGTCGAGGATGGCAGCAGCAACAATCCGCAGGCCGGCCAGACCCGCCGCGACCTGGGTATCAAGCTGTTCCAGCTGAACGGCCGCGCCTACGAGATACGCCTCGCGCGCTACAAGGCACCGGGCCTGGACGAGGCGGTCTGGCTGTTCACGCCGCAGACCGTCGAGGACGTGCCGGCGCTGCATGATGCTTATGGCCCACGCGCCTTCGAACGCCACATCCCCGACGCCCTGCAACGCGAGATCGGCGCGCTGCGGCTCTGGGAGTGGATCGCCCTGCCGCTGCTGCTGGGCGCGCTGATCGCATTGGGCTGGACGGTCAAATCCGTGCTCGACACCGCCTCGGGGCGGTTCAGCCGGCCGTTTCTCAAGACCGCTTTCGAACGCGCCAGCTTTCCCCTCGCGCTGTTCATGGTGGCGCTGGCGGCGCAGGCAGTGCTGGGGCTGGCGGTGTCGTTCTCGGGGCCGGTGACGGCGGTGGTGCAGCCGGTGCTGGTGGTGATCATGACCTCGGCGGTGGGCATCGCCATCCTGCGGGTGATCGACGCCGTGCTCGACCGCATCACCCGGCGCTATGTCAGCGAGATCGACGATGCCAGCGGTGTCGACAAGCGCGAGCTCTATACCTCGATCTACGCGCTGCGCCGGGTGATCGTGCTGCTGATGGTGGGTTTTGCCACGATCTTCGTGCTGGTGCAGCTCAACCTTTTCGAATCGCTCGGCATCACCCTCCTGGCCTCGGCCGGGGTGCTGACCGTACTGCTGGGCATTGCCGGCCAGGCGGTGCTGGGCAATATCCTGGCCTCGCTGCAGATCGCCCTGGCCAAGCCGGTGCGGATCGGCGACAGCGTGCTGTTCGAGGGCCACTGGGCCTATGTCGAGAGCATCTTCTACACCTTCATGCGGCTGCGCACCTGGGACGAGCGGCGGATCATCGTGCCGGTGAAATACTTCGTCTCCAATCCCTTCGAGAACTGGTCGGTCAAGGATGCGCGGATGATGAAGACCGTGCGCCTGCGGCTTGACCATGCCGCCGATGCCGAGGCCCTGCGAGAGACCTTCGAGACGGTGGCGAAGGAGGAGGAGGGGGTGATCGAGCATGACACGATGTGCGTCTTTGTCACCGACCACGATGCGCACGGACAGGAGATCACCTTCTACGTCATGACCCCCGACCCCTCGACCGGCTGGGAGGTGGAGATGCGGCTGCGCGAGAAGCTGATGGCGTTCATCCGCGAGGAACATCCCGAATGGTGGCCGCGCGAGCGCGTCACCGGCGGCCGTCACGTGCCGGACGGCGACTGAGAGGCCGGGATGGTGGGAATGTACTTTGCTGGCTGTGCTGACGGACGTGACCTGCGTGCGCGACTGTGGGGCGTCACTGTCCGCCCAGAGCCCTTCCCGACGTAGAATGGCGCGTTGAAATTTGGTGAGTCAACAGGCTTGCACACCTCCTTTGGGCCTCTTTTTCGTTTCTAACTCTCCAGCAGTCCGGTAGGTTTTTACCGCTGAGGAAAATGATTGCGGGGGAACTATGCATGGTGGCCATCCACGGCGAGAGGCTAGCTGCCCACATTGAGGGCGACTTCGTAGTCTTCCTGATCGGTGCGCGGTTGAACAAATGGTGGCAGGTTCGAGACATGATCTGGTTCTCGAAAACAATGCCGAAGATGCTCAAAGAGCTTTCTGCCCTGCCGCGCGAAGAAACCGGGTTTCTTGGCTTTCAAACCTTGAGCTTGTTGGTGAATGTCCAGTACTGGCGGAGTTTTACTCATCTTGAAGCATACGCGCGTTCTAAGGACCACGAGCACTTCCCTAATTGGATCGAATTCAACCGACGCTTCAAGACCCGTCGGGGCGATGTTGGGATCTGGCATGAAACGTACTTGGTGAGGGACGGCGCTTACGAGGCGGTCTATTCCGGCATGCCGGCTTACGGCCTTGGAAAAGCCGGGGAACTTGTACCAGCAACTGGAAGTCGTGAAGGCGCCAGGCAACGCCTGGAGGGGGGCGCCTGAGAGGATATGAATGCTTCGAGAGCGTAGTTGAATGTCGGTTTTGTCCGCACAGCAGACAGTCCATATACCGATGCCCTTGCGAACTCCTGCGAGAGCCGGGCCATGCCACATAGCGGTCCATCCCGCCCCCTAGCGGGCTCGCGGCGCGCGCCCGTCCACTCATCCCGGCGACAGCACCGCCATGGCAAAGCGCTCCGCCTCGTCGAACAGAAGCTCGGCCAGCTGCCAGCCGGCGGGCGCGACCAGGGCCGAGAGCGACTCCCGGGTGTACTTGCGCGAGGCGCTGACGTGGATCGGCTCGCCGGGCGCGAAATCGATGGTCTCACCGTCCAAGGCCACGCTCTGGTGGCAGGTCGAGACCAGCTCCATGTCGATCCGTGCCGCCGCGGCGTTCCAGCGCGCGCGGTAGGCAAACTGCGTCAGCTCGAAATCGGCCCCGGCCTCTGAATTGAGCCGCTGCAGGATATTGCCGATGAACTGCGCGGTGACGCCCTGGCTGTCGTCATAGGCGGCGACCAGCTCGCCGCGGTCCTTGACCAGGTCGACCCCGAGGATGAAGCCCTGCGCCCCGGGCCAGGCGCGGGCATGGGCCAACAGCGCGGTGGCGGTCTCTGGCGGCAGGTTGCCGATGGTCGAGCCGGGAAAGAACCCCACCTTGGGCGCATCGGCAAGCCCCTCGGGCAGCGTCACCGCCTCGCTGAAATCGGCCACCACGGGGGCAATCTGCATCCCGGGATAGGCCGCGCGCAACCCTTGGGCTGTCTGCTGCAGGAAGTCCTCCGAGATGTCGATCGGCACATAGGCCCCGAAATGCCCGCCGGCGTCGAGCAGCGTGCGGGTCTTGACCGAGGCGCCGGAGCCGAACTCGACCAGCGCCCCGCCCTCGGGCACCAGCCCTGCCAGACGGTCGGCATGGGCGCTCAGGATCGCCGCCTCGCTGCGGGTCAGGTAGTATTCCGGCAGGGTGGTGATCTGCTCAAAAAGCGCGCTGCCGCGCGGATCATAGAGCCATTTCGGGCTCAGCACCTTGGGCGTGCCACGCAGCCCGCGCAGCGAGTCCTCGACAAGGGCCGTGGCGGTGGCGGCGCGGGCCTGGACCGAGCCGTCCATCAGGCCAGGTCCCGGGCCAGCCGCAGCCCCATCATCTGCCAGCGTTGATGGGGATAGAAGAAGGTCCGGTAGGTCGTCCGCATCTGCTCGCGCGGGGTGGCGCAGGAGCCGCCGCGCAGCACCCGCTGGTTGACCATGAACTTGCCGTTGTATTCACCAAGCGCGCCCTCGGGCGGACGAAACCCGGGGTACGGCGCGAAATCCGAGGCGGTCCATTCCCAGACATCGCCCCAGACGCCCGTGCCGGGGATCGGCCGCAGCAGGCCGATGTCATCGGCCTCGCCCATCAGGTTGCCGGCGATCGGGGTGTCGCGGAACGCCAGCTCGTGCTCGGCCTCGGTGGGCAGCCGCGCGCCGGCCCAGCGGGCGTAAGCCTCGGCCTCGTAATAGCTCACATGTACCACCGGCGCCTCGAGCGCGACCGGCTGCGGGCCGCGCAGGGTGTAGGTCCACCACTCCCCGTCCTGCTGCCACCAGTAGAGCGGATGCTGCCAGTCCTCGGCCTGCGCCACCGCGAGCCCCTCCATCAGCCAAAGGCGCGCGTCGCCATAGCCGCCATCCTCGATGAAGCCGATCCAGTCGCGGTTGCTGACCGGGCGGTTGGCGATCTCGAAGGGTTGGAGCCAGACCCGGTGCCGCGGCCCCTCGCAATCATAGGCAAAGCCCCGGCCGTCATGGCCGATCTCGACCAGCCCGCCGTCGTGACGGTCAAAGTGCAACTCGGGGCCGGTGGTGACCTCGAGCGGCTCGGGTTCCTTGTAGACCGGCAGAAGCGGGTTGAAGCTCAGCCCGTGCAGCAGGTCGGTGACCAGCAGCTCCTGGTGCTGCATCTCGTGGTGACAGCCCAGCTCGACCAACGCGGCGATCTCCTCGGCATCGTCGCGGCGCTGGGCCAGCAGGGTGGCGAGGCTGTCCTCGACATGGGCGCGATAGTCGCGCACCGCCTCCCCGCCGGGCCGCGAGACCAGGCCGCGCTTGTCGCGGGCGTGGCGCGGGCCGGCCTGGGTGTAATAGGAGTTGAACAGAAAGGCGAAACGGTCATCGGGCGAGTTGTAGCCGGGCTGGCGTTTCCTGAGGATGAATTCCTCGAAAAACCAGGTGGTATGGGCGAGGTGCCATTTCGCCGGCGAGGCGTCCTCCATGCTCTGCAGCATCGTGTCTTCGGGAGAGAGCGGCGCGGCCAGCGCATCGCTGCGCGCACGGGTCCGGGTGAAGAGAACCATCGCCTCGTTCGGCGTCAACGGCGCGAGTGCTGGGGTCATGAAAACGTCCTTGGCTCGGAAATGGCGAACTGTGGTCCGGGACAACATAGAAGAGGTTCTGGCAGATCAAGTCTGGGAGAGAGATTTGACAGGTGTGTGACAGGTGGCGGGCAACGCGGCTGCGGGAGTTGCCTGGAACGTTGACAGCGCGCACAGCCCATCGTGCATCGCCGGGCCGCCCCCAGGCGCGGCGATTTGGCAGCCACAAGCATGTTGATCGGGTCCTACGGGCTTTGCAGGGATAAAGTGGACCCCGCCTCCGTCGGATCGCCGCACCACGGCCCGACTCTGCGCCGCTGATCTCAGGCCAGGAAGTTCTGTCTCTCGACATTGGTCCGTAAGGAAAGCTTGCCTATCACCGCGTGCTGGCAGCAGGAGCGCCAGCGCATTGACCGGAGGTCGTCGGGGAGTGCAACGATAAGCAGCCCCCGCTGAAAAAAGGTTACCGCGTCTCACGGCGGCAGAACTTGCGCTGGCGCAAGGTGCGGAAAACATTTCTGGCGTAGAGAAGTCGCAGAGCGGCGCGCGCGAAACTGGCGTGAGGGCGCGTTGGTCAGTATCTTCTTCACAAACCGAAATTCTGCTACAGTGACACATCCGACTCGTGCAGTTGGCGGCTTGCGGTCTCCGGTCCGGTCATCCCCGAAACCTCAGCATCCAGACCCGCAGAGCGTGCTCGCTAACGGAGGACGCGCGATGGAACTGACTCTCGACACCCCCACAGATGCAGAGGCCCTGAAGGCGCGGGTTCGCGCGCAGTGGGACCAGGCGGCCGAAGGATGGGACCGCCACGAGGCGAGCATCGGCAGATGGCTCCACGATGTCACCGCCGCGATGATCGACCTCGCGGGCATCGCCTCCGGCGCTTCGGTGCTGGACCTCGCGGCTGGCAACGGCGCCCAGTCGGTCGATCTCGCCAGACGCGTCGGTGTGTCCGGAAGGGTTGTCGCCACCGACCTCTCGCCCACCGCTGTCGAGATCGCATCGCGACGCCTCGGGGCACTCGCCATGGACGGGGCCTCGGCGATGGTGGCCGATATCGAAGCTCTTCCGTTCGAAAGTGCGACCTTTGACGCAGCGACCTGCCGGCTCGGCCTGATGTTCCTGCCGCACCCTTCCATTGGCCTGGCCGAGATGCGCCGGGTGCTTCGGCCGGGCCGCCGCGCCGTTTCGGTCGTTTTCTCGCGCCCCGAGCGCAATCCCTGCGTCACCACGCTGATGCGCGTCGCCTGCACGCAGGTCGGTGTCGCGCCGCCCGACCCTGCCCGGCCCGGCAGCCTGCTGAGCCTCGGGGCGCCCGGAG
The DNA here is from genome assembly GCF_034669705.1 of Marinovum sp. GTDB lineage: Bacteria > Pseudomonadota > Alphaproteobacteria > Rhodobacterales > Rhodobacteraceae > Marinovum. The sequence goes on along the minus strand of NZ_JAXMOR010000038.1, from coordinate 113 downwards.
TGCTCGCGCGGCTCTACCGCGAGGCCGGGTTCTCGGGCGTCCATGAACTCGTTGTCTCGGCACCGTTCCGCATGCCTTCGGCGCGCCATTACGTGGATTTCGTCCGTGACGGC
>NZ_JAXMOR010000037.1:0-47435 GCF_034669705.1 Marinovum sp. | reverse complement strand
CGCGAAACAGGCCATCATCGCGGTCGCCCGCAAGCTGCTGACGATCCTCAACGCGATGCTGCGAACGGGCAAACCCTTCGACCCGAAAACCGTCTGACACGCGGTGACCGATTACGGTTGCCGGATCCGGCCCGGACAGCGCCGAAGGCGCCGGGCCAGTGGCGCCCCGCCCCCCGGGCTGCCGCTTTGGCAGAGGCAGGCGCGCGATTGGTTAAATTAAGGACCTTGCCGGCATTAAGTGGACCCAAGCAAACCGGGTGGCGGCAGCCCGCGGGCCCCCGCTGGCCCGGTTCGGCAGAGGTTTCAGGCGGACAGGTCAGGCGGGTTGCAAACCCACCCTACGGCCCCCACCGTCCCGGAGCGGCCACGCTGCGCGCCAAGGAGACGGCCCGCCGCGCAGCCCGCTCCGTAGGGTGGGTTTTCAACCCACCGCCACCTGCAGGGTGGATTGCCCCACCCTCCGCCTCACAGCGAGATGCGGAACTGCGCAAACCCGCTGTCGGACATGCCGGCCTCCTCGATCGTCACCCCCGGTACACCATCGGCATATTGCGCCCCGGCAGGCCCGGTCTCGAAGATCACCGTGGTGCCCTCCATCGGCGCAAACGACCAGTTGCCATCGGCGCGCGGGCTGACCGTGCCCTTCTCGACGATGTAGCGCACGATCACGTCGCGGTTCGTGTCGGGGCCCTCGAACACCGTGGTCTCTGGCGAGGCCCCGGGGAAGTCACCGCCGCCACCGGCGCGGTAGTTGTTCGAGGCCACGATGAACGCCTGATCCGGGTCGATCGGTGCGCCGTTGTATTCCAGGTTCACGATCCGGCTGGCCTCGGGGTTGATGAGCTCGCCCTTGGGGCCGAACTTCGACGGCTGCGACAGGTCGATCTGATAGGTCACCCCGTCCATGACGTCGAAATTGTAGCTCGGGAACTCCGGGTTCAGCAGGGTGGCATCCTCGGCCCCCGGTGCGATCTGGTTGAACATGCCGGCCGAGCGTTCGAGCCAGTCCTTGACCTGCGCGCCGGTCACCTTCACCGCGCGCACGGTGTTGGGATAGAGGTAGAGGTCGGAGACATTCTTGATCGCCACGTCGCCCACTGCGACATCGGTGTAATACTCCGGCCCGCCGCGGCCACCGGCCTTGAAGGGCGCCGCCGCCGAGAGGATCGGCAGGCCCTCGTACTCGGTGCCCTGCATCATCTGCTCGATATACCAGGTCTGGGCGTTCGAGACGATCTGCACCGAGGGGTCATCGGCAACCAGCGCGAAATAGCTGTGCAGCGGCGCGTCGGTCTTGCCGACGGCGCGGCGCACATAGGCCAGGGTCTCCTGATGCTCCTGTTCGGCGGCGGCCAGCACCGCATCGACGCTCTCGACCGTGGGCGTGATCGAACGGTCCTCGCCGCGGGTGTAGATCGGCCGCGCCTCGGAGGTATGCGAGAGCACCCGCCACCCCGCGCCGTCGCGTTCGATCATCAGGTCGATCAGCCCCATGTGCGAGCCCCAGAAGCCGCCCATCACCGCCGGCGTGCCCATGATCGTGCCCGCCTCGACGTCGAGTCCGGCGAAATCGGCATAGGTGGATGAAGGGAACACCAAGTGGCTGTGGCCGGTGAGGATGGCGTCGATGCCGTCGACCGCGGCCAGCGGCACCGAGGCGTTTTCCATCCCTTCGACATGCTCCGCCGGGCCGATGCCGGAATGCGACAGCGCCACCACCAGATCGCAGCCCGCCTCGCGCATCTGCGGCACATAGGCCTTGGCGGTCTCGACGATGTCGCGCGCCTCGACGTTGCCTTCGAGATGGCGGCGATCCCAGTTCATCACCTGCGGCGGGACAAAGCCGATCAGGCCGAGTTTGATCGGATGGCTCTCGCCGGCACCATCGGTCACCGTGTGATCGAGGATCACATAGGGCGGCAGAAGGGTCTCGTCCTCGGTCGGGCTGGCGCCTTTTCTGGTGGCAATGTTGGCGCAGACCACGGGGAAGTTGGCGCCTGCGAGGGACTTTTGCAAAAAGCTGAGCCCGTAGTTGAACTCGTGGTTGCCCAGTGTCGAGGCATCGAAGCCCAGCGCGTTCATCGCGGCGATCACCGGGTGCATGTCACCCTCCTTCATGCCGCGCTCATAGGCGATGTAATCGCCCATCGGGTTGCCCTGCAGGAAGTCGCCGTTGTCGATCAGGAGCGCGTTGGTCGCTTCGGCGCGTACGTCGTTGATCAGTGCGGCGGTGCGGGCGAGGCCGACGGTGTCGATCGGCCGATCCGCGTAGTAGTCGTAGGGAAAGACGTGCACATGCAGGTCGGTGGTTTCCATGATCCGCAGATGCGCCTGGTTGGCGGCGGCGCGGACCGAGAACGGGTGCAGCGCGACGAACCCGGCCGTGCTGGCCAGAAAGCCGCGGCGGGACAAGGACATAGGCATGAGTAACCCCCCTTATTGGTCTGAGTATGTGGGCGGATGGTACACCGCCGGGCTGATTCCGCGAAGAAAAGCCGACAGGCTTGCCGTCGCGTCGCCCGGCGGCTAGCGTCGCGCGTATGGATGCAAAGTTTGCCTGCCGCTGCGGCGCCACCGAATGGCATGTCGCCGCGCCCCGACGGGGCACGCGGCTGATCTGCTATTGTGCCGATTGCCAGAGCTTTCCGCGCCACCTTGGCGCCGATGTGCTGACCGAGGCGGGCGGCACCGACCTGCTGCAGCTGGCGCCGTCGCAGGTGACCTTTGTTCGAGGCGCCGACACCCTGCGGATGCTCAGGCTGTCGCCCAAAGGGCTGTCGCGCTGGTACACCGGCTGCTGCGGCACCCCGGTGGGCAACACGCTGAAATCGGCAAAGCTGCCCTTCGTCTCGCTGCTCTGTGCCGCGCATCAGGGCGAGGACAGGGCGCTGGGGCGCGTGCGGGCGCAGGCCAACACCGTCTGGGCCAGCGGTCCCGGTAAGCCACGCAAGGACAGCGGGCTGGGCCGGATGGTGCTGGCGGTGGCGCAGAGGATGCTCTCCGAGCGGCTCTCGGGGCGCTGGCAGCAGACGCCGTTCTTTGCCCCGCCGGACTGGGCGCCGGTGGCCGAGCCGCAGGTGCTGAGCAAGCGCGAGCGTCTGAGGGCGCGCTCCTGACGTTACGTCATCGCGCTGCCGCGCGCATTTGCACGGGCGCCTGTCGACAAGCCGCACGGCTTTGCGCATCGTGGAACCAGCGCTCCGGTCGCGGGGCGGACCCCCGAGAGAGGCTTGCCATGCCGACGATCTTCGACCGACTGACCCGGTTCTTCAACGGCGAGGCGCCGCCCGCCAAGCCCTTGCCAGAGCTCGACGCCGCCCATGCTCTGGGCGCGCTTCTGGTGCGGGTGGCCAAGGCCGATCGCGCCTATCTGTTCGAAGAGCTGGAGCAGATCGACCGCATCCTCGCACATCGCAACGGGCTCAATGCCGTGGCGGCGGCCAAGCTGCGCGCCGAATGCGAACGGCTCGAGACGGCGGTGCCGGAGACACCGGAGTTCGTCGCCAAGCTGCGCGAGGGGGTGGACTATGAGGAACGCCGCAAGATCGCCGAGGCGATGTGGGCAGTGGTGATCGCCGACGGGGTGCGCGAGGAACACGAGGTGGCGCTGGTCGAGCTGATCGAGGACATGCTGGGCGTATCGAGCGACCACAGCCTCGAAGCGCGTCAGGCGGCCGAGAGCATTGGCTGAGGTGGTTCGGGCCGCGCCTTGAGGGCCGTTCCTTCCACGACCGTAGAACCTCGAAACGTGGTGCCTGCAGCAGCCAAATCGCCGTGCCAAGGGACGGCGTCATGCCGCAGGCATGCCTGCGGCATGACGATGTGCGGAGGCCTGCCGGTCTCTACTCAGGCGCCTCTCCCGAAGACCGCCCGAACACACACTTCGAGCAGATTTCCTTGGCCCTGCCCCGGCTTGCCCCTATATCCCTCACCATGTTCGCAGATTTCCTCAAACGGCTGACCCAGCCCGAGCCCGCCCAACTGCCCGACGAAGACGCCCGCCTCGCGCTCACCGCGCTTCTGGTGCGGGTGGCGCGGTCGGACGAAAGCTATGACGCCGACGAGGCCGCGCTGATCGACCGGATCGCCGCCAGCCGCTACGGGCTCACGCCAGACGCGGCCAGCACGCTGCGCCGCGAGGCCGAACAGCTCGAATCCGAGGCCCCCGACACCGTGCGCTTTACCCGCGCGATCAAGGACGCGGTGCCCTTTGAGGCACGGATCGCGGTGATCGAGGCGCTCTGGCAGGTGGTGCTGGCCGATGGCACGCGCGACGAGTCCGAGGATGCGCTGCTGCGCATGGTGGCGCCGCTGCTGGGCGTCAGCGATGTCGACAGCGCCATGGCGCGACAGCGCGTCGCCGGCGACTGACCGGAAGTCAGACCCCGCAAATCGGCCGGTATCCGGACTGCCGTGACGGCAAGACCGGCGGATTCAGCGCATTTCCGCCGTTTTGCAAGTTGCACCACCGCGAAATTACTGCCCTATTACAGGGACCCTTCACCGACAGAATGCGCACCGTGACCGACCAGCCTCCCGTCATCGAGATCCGCGACCTGCACAAGAGCTACGGCCAGCTCGAGGTGCTCAAGGGCGTGTCGATCACGGCGCAGCGCGGCGAGGTGATCTCGCTGATCGGCTCGTCGGGCTCGGGCAAGTCGACGCTCCTGCGCTGCGCCAATCTGCTGGAAGACAGCCAGCAGGGCGAAGTGCTGTTCAAGGGCGAGCCGGTCAGCTGGAAGGGCCGCGGCCTTGCCCGACGGCCGGCCGATGCCAAACAGGTGCTGCGGATCCGCACCAACCTCAGCATGGTGTTCCAGCAGTTCAACCTCTGGGCCCATATGACCATCCTGCAAAACGTGATGGAAGCGCCTGTGACGGTGCTGGGCCGCGACCGCTCCGAGGTCGAGGAGCGCGCCCGCCACTACCTGGCGCAGGTCGGCATCGGCGACAAATGCGACGCCTACCCGGCGCAGCTGTCCGGCGGCCAGCAGCAGCGCGCGGCGATTGCCCGCGGGCTCTGCATGGAGCCGGAGGCGCTGTTGTTCGACGAGCCCACCTCGGCGCTCGATCCCGAGCTCGAGCAGGAAGTCGTCAAGGTGATCAAGGACCTGGCCGGCGAAGGCCGGACCATGCTGATCGTCACCCATGACATGAAGATGGCCCATGACGTGAGCGACCACGTGGTCTTTCTCCACCAGGGCCTGATCGAAGAAGAAGGCGCGCCAGAGACGCTGTTCGGCGCGCCCAAATCCGAGCGGTTGCGGGGATTTCTGTCCTCGACACAAGCCGCCTGAACCTACCAACCAAGGGAGCCTCACTCATGAAATCCATCCTTCTCGGCACCGCCGCCCTGGCCCTGACCGCCGGCATGGCGATCGCCGCCAGCCATTCGGACACCGTGCGCCTGGGCACCGAGGGCGCCTACCCGCCGTTCAACTTCCTCAATGACGCGGGCGAGGTCGATGGCTTCGAACGCGAGGTCGGCGACGAACTCTGCAAGCGCGCCGAGCTGACCTGCGAATGGGTCACCAACGAATGGGATTCGATCATCCCCAACCTCGTCTCGGGCAACTACGACGCGATCATCGCCGGCATGTCGATCACCGAGGAACGCGCCGAGGTCATCGACTTCACCCAGAACTACACCCAGCCGGACCCTTCGAGCTTCCTCGGCATGGCAGGCAGCGAGATCGACCCGTCCGGCGCGGTGATCGCGGCCCAGGCCGGCACCATCCAGGCGGCGCATGTGGCCGAGATCGGCGCCACGCTGCTGGAATTCGCCAACCCCGAGGAGACCATCGGCGCGGTGCGTGACGGCGAGGCCGACGCGGTGCTGGCCGACAAGTCCTTCCTTTCGCCCTACGCCGAGGAAAGCGCCGAGCTCGACTGGGTCGCCGAGGACATCCTGCTGGGTGGCGGCATCGGCATGGGCTTCCGCAAGAGCGACACCGAGCTGCGCGACACCTTCGACGCCGCGATCCAGTCGATGAAGGACGACGGCTCGCTCAATGAGTTGATCGAGAAATGGGAGGTCGGCGAGACCTTCTGATCGGCGGGCGGTTCCGGCCGCGTATCGTGGTGGGCAGACCTGCCCAGCCTGCGGTTTATCCGAGGGCGCGCCTGATGGCCTGACGGCGTTCGTCGCACCTGTCAGGCGCCGCCCGACACGAGGTGGGCAATTCTTGCCCACCTTCCGACGCCTCCGGCAGGACGGGCCGTCTTGCCCTTGCCGACACCGACTTCTCCGCCAGGTCCGGCAACCGCCGCGCGCCTTGCGCCGCCCACTATCCGCATCTGACCACCACCCTGCCCCGAGGAGGTCCGCCATCTTCAGCAACTGCGCAGATCCCCAAATGCTCGAGGGCCTGAGCTGGCTCGGCTGCTACCTGACCACCGGCAAGCACATGGCCTTCTATGCCTCTTTCGGCACGGTGCTGCTGTTGCTGGCGATCACCGCGCCGGTGGCGCTGGGCTTCGGCTTTCTCGGCGCAATGTCGGCGCGCAGCCATGTCTTTCCGCTCAACTGGATCGGCCGGACCTATATCGCCATCGTACGCGGCGTGCCCGACATCGCCTTTTTCCTGTTCTTCGTGATCGCCCTCGACCAGGGCTTCGAATGGCTGCGCCACCAGGTGCTCTGCCCCGGCTGGGACCAGCCGATCCGTCAGGGCAGCGATTTCGTGGTCTGCGACGCCGCCAAGCTGCCGCTCAGCACCGCGCCGCAATGGCTGCACGAGATCTACGGCTTCCTCTTGGCGGTGCTGACCTTTGCCATCGTCTTCGGTGCCTTTGCCGCCAACGTGCTCTTCGGCGCCATGCGCGCGGTGCCGCGGGCGCAGATCGAGACCGCCGAGGCCTATGGCATGACCCGGAGGCAGAGCTTCTGGCGCATCCTGGTGCCGCAGATGTGGGTCTATGCGCTGCCGGGGTTGTCGAACCTCTGGATGGTGCTGATCAAGGCCACGCCGCTGCTGTTCCTGCTGGGGGTCGAGGATATCGTCTACTGGGCGCGCGAGCTGGGCGGCAGCAAGAACCCGCGCTTTACCGACTACCCGCATGGCGACTGGCGGATGTGGTATTTCCTGGCGCTGCTGGTGTTCTACCTGGGCTTTACCAAGCTGTCGGAGGTGGTGCTCGACCGGGTGATGAAACGTCTGACCCTGGGCCAGGCCACGGCCGGCGGCGAAGCAAAGAGAACGGCCGCGGCTTGAGCGGGGCTGGCGGTGTCCCGGGGGCTCTGCCCCCGTCGCCTCTGGCGACTCCCCCGAGGGTATTTGTGAACAGAAGAAGCTGCGGGGGATCTCTGGCATGAGCTGTTGGGAGACCATCGCCGATTACGCTCTGCGCTCGGTCGGCGTGGGCGAGCGGCTGTTGCCGCGGTCGGACTTCACCCTGTGTCAGCAGGTGGTGTTGATCGGCTCTGGGATGATCTGGAACGTCTATTTCGGGGTGCTGGCGCTTTTTGCCGGGTTCTTTCTGGCCACGGCGGTGGCGCTGGGCAAGGCGGCGCAAAACCCGCTGCTGCGCAAGCCGGCAGAGTGGTTCATCTTCCTGTTTCGCGGCTCGCCGCTCTTCATCCAGTTCTTCTTTGCCTATTTCCTGTTCCTGTCGCTGAAACAGGTGGCGCCGTTCTTCACCCCGCTGACCTCGGCCTGGGCCGGGGCGCTGGTGGTGCTGTTTCTCAATACCGCCGCCTATTCCGGCGAGATCTTCTATGGCGCGCTGCTCTCGGTGCCCAAGGGCGACACCGAGGCGGCGGACGCCTACGGGTTTTCCGGCTGGCCCCGGTTCCGGCGGGTGATCTGGCCGACCATGCTGCGGCTGGCCTGGCCGGCCTATACCAACGAGGCGATCTTCCTGTTTCACGCCACGACGCTGGTCTATTTCTCGGGGTTTCCGGCGTTTCAGCAGCGCGGAGATGCGCTCTATTACGCCAGCTACTTTGCCGACAAGACCTTCAACCCCTTCGTGCCCTACCCCATTCTTGCCGGGTATTTCATCCTGCTGACGCTGCTGCTGATCGGGCTGTTCGGGCTGATCAACCGGCGGCTCAACCGGCATCTGCCACAGGAACGGCGCGAGAAGATGCGGCTGCGGCTGAACCTCATTCGCTAGGCCGGACCGGGGTCCGGGGCGGGCAGGTTCCAAATCAAATCGCCCCTTGCCAAACACCCTGACGGGTCGCTATCCATAATTTGATCAAATTATTCATCCAAGGTGCCCCATGTCCGGCAATGCAATGAAATCCTGGCTGCGCAAGAACCCGCAGGTGCGCACCATCCGTGTCGCCGCTGCCGACCTCAACGGTCAGCCGCGCGGCAAGCGGGTGCCGGTGCGTTTCGCCGACAAGGTGGTCGAGAGCGGCACGCGGTTCCCGGTCTCGGTGCTCAACCTCGACATCTGGGGCGAGGATATCGACGACAGCCCGCTGGTCTTTGAAAGCGGCGACCGCGATGGTGTGCTGCTGCCCACCGAACGCGGCTTCCTGCCGATGCCCTGGCTCGAGGCGCCGACCGCGCTTCTGCCGATCTGGATGTTCCGCGAGGATGGCTCGCCCTACGAGGGCGACCCGCGACAGGCGCTCAAACGGGTGCTCGACCGCTACAAGGCCAAGGGGCTGACGCCGGTGGTGGCGGTGGAGCTGGAGTTCTACCTGATCGACGATTCCGGCCGCTCGTTGCAGGTGCCGGTGAGCGAAAGCACCGGCAAGCGGCGCAAGGCGGCCGAGACCATGTCGATCCGCGCGCTCGACAGTTTCGACCAGTTCTTCACCGATCTCTACGACGCCTGCGAAGAGATGGACATTCCCGCCGATACCGCGATCTCCGAGGCCGGGCTGGGGCAGTTCGAGATCAACCTGATGCATTCCGACGACGCGCTGCGCGCCGCCGATGACGCCTGGCTGTTCAAATGGCTGGTCAAGGGTCTGGCGCGGCGGCACGGCTTTGCCGCGTCGTTCATGGCCAAGCCCTATGGCGATTATGCCGGCTCGGGGCTGCACACGCATTTCTCGGTGCTCGACCAGGACGGCACCAACATCTTCGACGATGGCGGTGACAAGGGCACCGACGTGCTGCGCCATGCGATCGGCGGCTGTCTCGATGCGATGGCCGACTCGGCGCTGATCTTTGCGCCGCACCACAACTCCTATGACCGGCTGGTGCCCGAGGCGCATGCGCCCACCGGCATCTGCTGGGCCTATGAGAACCGGACAGCGGCGGTGCGCGTGCCCTCTGGCGATCACCGGGCGCGGCGGATCGAGCACCGGGTGGCGGGCGGCGACGTGAACCCCTACCTGATGCTGGCGGTGATCCTCGGCGCGGCAATGAACGGCATGGACGATGCCATCGCGCCCGCGGCACCGATCACCGGCAATGCCTATGCGCTCGAGTTGCCGCGGATCCCCGCCACCTGGGAGGGCGCGATGGATGCCTTCGAGGCCAGCGAGCATATCCGGCGGATCTTTGCCCCCGAGATCATCCGCAACTTCCTGCTCACCAAGCGGCAGGAGGCTCATTATATGGAAGAACTGACTGAAACGGAGCGAGTCGAGATCTATCTCGACACCGTCTAACCCCACAGGTGACCCATGAAGATCGGCATCCTCACCACCGGGCACAGGCCCGAGGCGCTGCCAGAGCACAAGACCTATTCCGGCATGTTCCGCGACCTGCTGGATGGCCAGGGCTTCGACTTCGACAATTACGACGTGGTCGATGGCGAGATGCCGGGCAGCGTGCGCGACGCCGACGGCTGGCTGATTACCGGCTCGAAACACGGCGCTTATGAAGACCTGCCCTGGATCGCCCCGCTCGAGGCGCTGATCCGCGAGGCCCATGCCGCCGACATTCCGGTGGTGGGCATCTGCTTTGGCCATCAGATCCTCGCCCAGGCGCTTGGCGGCACGGTCGAGAAATTCACTGGCGGCTGGTCGGTGGGCCGGGTGGAGTATGACTTCGGCGGTGAGATGCTGCCGCTTTACGCCTGGCACCAGGATCAGGTGACAGCGCGGCCAGAAGGCGCAGAGGTGGTGGCACGCACCGATTTCTGCGAGAACGCCGGTCTGGTCTATGGCGGCAAGGCCTTCAGCGTGCAGCCGCATCCCGAGTTCACCTCCGAGTTCCTCTCGGGCCTGATGGACGCCCGCGGCGAGGTGGTGCCGCCAGACATGCTGGCCGAGGCGCGCGCCACAGTGGACCGGCCGGTGGCCAATGACCGGCTCGGCGCAATGATTGGGCAGTTCTTTCGCGACAGGAGCCTCGCATGACCGACGACTGGATCACACAGGTGCCAAAGGCGGCGCAGGACTATCTTGAGGGGCGCCGGCTCGACGAGGTCGAATGCGTGATCCCCGACCTGCCGGGCATCGCCCGCGGCAAGGCGGTGCCGGCGTCGAAATTCGCCAGGCAGTCGCATTTCTTCCTGCCCGACTCGATCTTCTATCAGACCATCACCGGTGGTTGGGGCGAGGCGGCCGGCGCCGATGGCTTTATCGAGCGCGACATGATCCTCAGGCCCGACCTGTCCACCGCCACCGCCGCGCCCTGGACCGGCGACTGGACGCTGCAGGTGATCCACGACGCCTTTGACCGCGAGGGCATGCCGATCCCGGCGAGCCCGCGCAACGTGCTGAAACGGGTGGTCGACCTCTACCAGCAGAGGGGTTGGAAGCCGGTGGTGGCGCCGGAGATGGAGTTCTTTCTGGTGGCCCGCAACATCGACCCGGCCAAGACCATCGAGCCGATGATGGGCCGCTCTGGCCGTCCGGCGGCGGCGCGGCAGGCCTATTCGATGACCGCGGTCGACGAGTTCGGCCCGGTGATCGATGACATCTATGACTTCGCCGAGGCGCAGGGCTTCGAGATCGACGGCATCACCCAAGAGGGCGGTGCCGGCCAGCTGGAGATCAACCTGCGTCACGGCTCGCCGGTCAAGCTGGCCGACGAGGTGTTCTATTTCAAGCGGCTGATCCGCGAGGCGGCGCTGCGCCACGACTGCTTTGCCACCTTTATGGCGAAACCCATCGCCGACGAGCCGGGCAGCGCCATGCATATCCACCACTCGGTGCTCGACCTCGAGACCGGCCGCAACCTCTTTTCCGATGCCGAGGGCGGCGAGACCGAGGCTTTCGCGCATTTCATCGGCGGGCTGCAGACCTACCTGCCCTCGGCGATCGCGGTGATGGCGCCCTATGTGAACTCCTATCGCCGCTACGTGCGCGACCACGCGGCGCCGATCAACCTCGAATGGGCGCGCGACAACCGTACCACCGGCATCCGCATCCCGATCTCGGCGCCTGAGGCGCGGCGGGTCGAGAACCGCATCGGCGGCATGGACTGCAACCCCTATCTCGGCATCGCTGCCTCGCTGGCCTGCGGCTATCTCGGGCTGGTCAACCAGGTGGTGCCGGGGCCGCAGTTTTCCGGCGATGCCTATGCCGGCGAGCCGGACATTCCGCAGGTGCTGGGTTCGGCGCTTGACCTGTTCGACGAGGCGACCGAGTTGCACGAGGTGCTGGGGCCTGAGTTTGCGCGGGTCTATGGCATCGTCAAGCGGACGGAATACGAGGAGTTTCTGCAGGTGATCTCGCCCTGGGAACGGGAGCACCTGTTGCTGAACGTGTGAGATCGGGGGCTCTGCCCCCGTCGCCTGCGGCGACTCCCCCGAGGGTATTTTTGAACAGAAGAAGCAGGGGGGTGGGTTCATGAACCTGCTGTTTTCCAATGATCGACAGGGGGAGTATCCGGCGAGCTGGTATGCGGCGACGACCGAGTTCCTGCCGGTGTTCGCGCCCTTGCGGGGCGAGGTGTCGGCGGAGGTCTGTATCGTGGGCGCGGGCTATACCGGGCTGTCGGCGGCGCTGGAGCTGGCGCGGGCGGGGCGGCGCGTGGTGGTGCTCGAGGCGCATCGGGTGGGCTTTGGCGCCTCCGGGCGCAATGGCGGGCAACTGGGGTCCGGGCAGAGGGTTGATCAGCAGGGGCTGGAAAAGCTGGTCGGGCGCGCGGATGCGGCGACCTACTGGGCGCTGGGTGAGGACGCCAAGGCGCTGGTCAAGCGGCTGATAGCCGAGCACGGGATCGACTGCCATCTGAAGCCGGGGGTGGCCTGGACCGGCGCGAGCACGGCGCAGGTGGCGGAGTTGCATGGCTATGTGGACTTTCTCCGCGAGCGCTATGGTTATGCCCATGCAGAAACGCTGGATGCCGAGGCCTGCCGGGCGCTCTGCCCGTCGCCGGCCTATGTCGGTGGCATGATCGACCGCGATGCGGCGCATCTGCACCCCTTGCGGCTGGCCGTCGGGCTGGCGCGGGCGGCGCGGGACGCCGGGGCGGTGATCCACGAGGGGTCTTATGTGCATCACGTCGAACCGGGGCTGGTGCAGACGGCTGCGGACCGGGTCAGGGCGGACCATGTGATCCTGGCCGGCAATGGCTATCTTGGCAGCCTGGATCGCAAGGTTCGCGCGCGGGTGATGCCGATCAACAATTTCATCGCCGCCACCGAGCCCCTGGACGACCGCGCGGCGCAGGTGCTGACCGAGGATGTGGCGGTGGCCGACAGCCGCTTCGTGGTGAACTATTTCCGCCTGAGCCACGACAAGCGGCTGCTGTTCGGCGGCGGCGAGAGCTATGGCTACCGCTTCCCCAGCGACATCGCCGCCAAGGTGCGCAGGCCGATGACCGAGATTTTCCCGCATCTGGCCGATGTGAAGATCGATTACGCCTGGGGCGGCACCCTGGCGATCACCATGAAGCGCCTGCCCTACCTGGCGCAGGTGGCGCCCGGCGTGCTCTCGGCCTCGGGCTATTCCGGTCACGGGCTGGGCACGGCGACCCACGCCGGCTGGCTCATGGCGCGGGCGATCATGGGCGAACAGGAGGGGTTCGAGACCATGTCCGCCCTGCCGGTCCCGGCCTTTCCCGGCGGTGGCATGCTGCGCACGCCGCTGCTGAGCCTGGCGATGAGCTGGTACGCGCTGCGCGACCGGCTGGGGATCTGACGCCACAGGGACGCGCGCTTCGCCGCCTGTTACCGAAAGTTCACTTTCTTGCCGCATTGCTCTGTTTTACTTTTTCGGAAACCCGGATTAAGGAAAGCGAAAATGAGCAGTGCCCTGGCCCCCAATGTCCATGACGCCGAGCCGATCCCGGAGGCCGCCCGCGCCGAGATCGACCGGCTGCTGCAGAGCGGCGACCTGTTCCGCTATACCGCGCCCGAGAACGCCCCGGTCGCCCTGCTGGAGGCGGAATTCGCCGAGATGATGGGGATGCGCTATGCGCTGGCGGTCTCTTCCTGCTCGGCGGCGCTCTTCTTGTCGCTCAAGGCGCTGGGCCTGCCGCGCGATGCCAGGGTGCTGATCCCGGCCTTCACCTTTGCCGCCGTGCCCTCGGCGGTGATGCATGCGGAGTGCCGGCCGGTGCTCTGCGAGGTGGGCGACGATTACCGCGTCGACCTCAAGGATTTTGCCGCCAAGCTGGCCGGCGTCGAGGCGGTGATCATCAGCCACATGCGCGGCCATACCTCCGACATGGTCGCGATCATGACGCTGTGCGAGGCGCAGGGCGTTCCGGTCATCGAGGATGCGGCGCATTCGCTGGGCACCCGCTGGCGCGGGCGCATGATCGGCACCCTCGGGCGGATCGGCTGTTTCAGCTTTCAGAGCTACAAGATGATCAACGCCGGCGAAGGCGGCATTCTGGTCACCGACGACGCCGAACTGGTCGCCCGCACGATCATCATGTCGGGGGCCTATGAGCACAATTGGAAGAAACATCCCGTGCTGCGCGACCATTTCCCGGCGCTGCAGAACAGCCTGCCGCTCTACAACCAACGAATGTCAAACCTCTCGGCGGCGGTGATCCGGCCGCAGCTGCCGCATCTGGCGCGCCGCGTGCGTGACGGCCGGGCGAACCATGATCACGTGGCGGCGCGGCTCAACACCAGCCCCTGGATCACCGTGCCGGACAGCCTGCCGGGCGAAGAGCGCGCGCCGGATTCGATCCAGTTCAACCTCGACGGCATGTCCGAGGCAGAGCGTCGCGACTTTGCCGAGGCGGCCGGGGCGATGGGGGTGAAGGTGCAGATCTTCGGGCTCTCTGACGACAATGCCCGTGCCTTCTGGAACTGGCAGTTCGTGCCCGACCTGCCCCGCGACCTGCCCGCCACCCGGGCCATGCTGATGCGGGCCTGCGATGTGCGGCTGCCGGCGCGGCTGACCCGGGCCGAATGCGACTTCGTCGCCGAGGCGCTGATCGCCGCGGCCCTGACGGTGATGGGCGAGACGCGCGCCTATGGCACCTAAGCGCCTGACACCAAAAAGCCCCGCTTTGGCGGGGCTTTTCACAAGCAGAGCCTTTGCTCGGCTTTACTTGTCCATCTTTGACAGCTTGCTCTGCAGCTCAGCCAGCTGCTTCTTGATCGCGTCGAGGTCTTCCTCGCCCTTGGGTTCGGGCTTGCCCTCTTCCTGGCCGGGGCCCGACCATTGCGGCGAGATGCCGCCGGACATTGCCTTCATGAAGGCTTCCTGCTGGGCCTTCAGCGCGTCGAAGCCCGGCATCTTGGCCATCGGGCTCATCTCGAGCATGCGGTTCTGGCCTTCGCGCAGCATGTCGAACGAGGCTGTCAGGAACTGCGGCACCACGCTTTGCGCCTGGGTGGTATAGCTGCGCACCAGATCGGTGAGCACGCCCAGCGGCAGCACGTTCTCGCCGCGGCTTTCGTGTTCGGCCACGATCTGCAGCAGGTATTGCCGGGTCAGGTCATCGCCGGACTTGAGATCGACGATCTGCACGTCGCGGCCATCGCGGATGAAACCGGAGATGTCTTCGAGCGTCACGTAATCGCTGGTTTCGGTATTGTAGAGCCTGCGGCTCGCGTACCGCTTGATCAGAAGGGGTTTCGGTTTGTCCGCCACTTGGGCCGTCCTCCCGTGAGTTTCAGCGCTGCAGAAAAGCCTAGGCCAGGGTTTGCCAAAAGAAAAGCATTGTCACGCCGCGGTTGCGAAAAACATGATGCTGCGCAGCATCAGGCCGGGTTCGGCAAGGTTTCGATCTCGACCGCCTCGTTGAGGTAGAGCGCGGCGGCGCAGGCCTCGTCGACCTCGATCGCGGATTTGACGTATTGGTGCTCAAGGTCGGCCTCGGTGCCGATCCAGGTGAAGCTGCCACCGCAGGACTGGCCGTTGATCCGGGCGATCCTGACCGGGGCGCCGACGGTTACGCCGGAGGATTGCTGCGCAACCAGCTGGTCGACGCGCACGAAGACCTCGACCGATTTCTTCTCGGGGGCGTAGATCTGCGCCGCCGAGGCACCGGCGCTGACGCAATCACCGACGTTGGGTTCAAAGCCCAGCAGCACCCCGTCATAGGGCGCGTGCAGTTGCAGCGCCTCGAGCGCCACCTGCTGCGAGGTCAGGTCGAGCTGGCCGATCTCGAGCGCGATCTCGGCGCGGGTCTTGGCGGATTTGGCGCTGGCCAGCGTTTCGCCCGCCTGGTCGGCGGCGAAATTGGCGTTCATCATCCGGCTCTCGACACCCTCCATGGTGCTCTCGTTGATCAGCCCGCGGCGGAACATCTGCTCGTTGCGGGCAAACTCCTTGCCGACAAACTCCAGCTCCTGGGCGCGGCGGGCAACATTGGCCTCGGCGGCGTCGATGGCCAGCTGCTTCTCGGCGACCGCGGCCTCGAGATCGGCGACCCGGGCGCGCGCGGTCTCGAGCGCCAGTTCGGCGTCCTGAGAGTCGAGCGCGACAAGCATCTGGCCGCTTTTGGCGGTGCCGGTGCGGCGGGCAATGTCAGAGACGGCGGTGATGCAGCCGGCGGTTTCGTAAGACAGGCCGGTGATCTCGCGCGCGACCACGGTGCCGGCAAAGGTGAAGGGCTGAAACTCGGGCTCGGCCTCCTGCGCGCCGGGCGCCGATGCGGCAAATCCCCACGTCAGGGCCGCAAGACCCGTTGCAAACCTGCTGACCATGATACGCCCTTCCCCACTGCTACCGGCGCGATGGTGCGCAATGCGGCGCGCTCTGGCAAGGGTGCACCCGCGCAAAAGAAAAGACGGGCCCCGAAGGACCCGTCTTTCCGTGATGCACCGCGTATCAGGGGGGAGGAGATGGCGCGGGCTACATCCTGATCCTGGGATCAGCTTACTTTGCGGTCGCGGTCGAGGTCGCCTTCTTGGTGGCGGCGGTCGCGTCATTGGTGGCTTTCTTCACGGCAGCCGAAGCTTCTTCCGAGAATTCCTTGCCGGCCGCCATCATCAGTTCGACGGTTTCCATCTGAACTTTCTTGGCGATTTCAGCGAAAGCAGCCACGTTCTCGGCAGCAACTTCGGCTTGGGCCGACGCGAAATCGGTCATCGCCTTGGCGTAGTCGGCGGGCTCGGATTTGGCTTTCGACAGGTCGGCCAGTTTGGCCAGGGTGTCTTTGGTCCATTTCGAGGAGATCTCGGTGGATTTCTCGGCGGCTTCCAGAGCCACGTTCGAGAGTTTCTCGTTCAGGGTCGCCTGGGTCTTGAAGGCGTCTTCCAGAGCGGAAGTGTCCACCGGGAACGCGCCCATCATGTCTTTCAGGAGCGCGGTGACGTCTTGTGCTTTTGCAGCGGCCATAATCTAAATCCTTTGTTTCAGCGCTGAGCGGGCCCACCCCGTCTCTGCGTCTGAAAGGAATATAACCGCTGCACTGCAGCATTTCAAGAATTTTGTGCTGCAGTGCAGAAAAAAAGATAACCCTACGTAAATTCAGATACTTGCCTTCACTCTGACGTAGTCTCCGGGGGCGTCGCCCAGGATGGGATGCTCAGAATCACCCGGCTCTCGGGCGTCGACCATCTTGCCGGCCCGCGGCTTGAGCCAGGCTTCCCAGCGCGGCCACCACGAGCCCTCGTGGAACTCGGCACCTTCCATCCAGGCCTCGGCGGTGTCCGGCAGCTCGTCGTTGACGTAATGGCCGTACTTCTTCTTGGAGGGCGGGTTGACGATGCCGGCGATATGACCGGACTGGCCGACGATGAATGCCTTCGAGCGGCTGCCGGTCATCGAGAAGCCGCGGTAGCAATCCTTCCAGGGCGCGATGTGGTCGGTCTCGGTGGCGACGGCACAGATCGGCACGGTCACATCCTTGATCGACAGCTTTTCGCCGAACAGCTCGAAACCGCCCTCGACCAGCTCGTTGCGCTGACAGAGCCCGCGCAGGTATTGCATCACCATCCGCCCCGGCAGGCCGGAGCCGTCGCCGTTCCAGTAGAGCAGATCGAAGGCCGGCGGCGTGTCGCCCATCATGTAGCTGCGGATCGCCGGCTGGTAGATCAGGTCGTTCGAGCGGAGGAAGGACATGGTCCGCCCCATGATGAAGCTGCGCAGGATGCCGTGCTGGTTCACCTCGGCCTCGATGCCGTCGATGAAATCGTCCTGCAGGAAGGGGGTGAACTCGCCCTGGTCGGAGAAATCGGTCAGCGTGGTGAAGAAGGTCGCCGATTTGACCGACTTGTCGCCGCGCTTCTTGAGCAACGCAAGAACGAGGTTGAGCGTCGTACCGGCAATGCAATAGCCGATGGCATTGACCTGCTTGACCTTGCAGAGCGTCTTGGCCTCCTCGATGGCGGTCAGGTAGCCATGCTCGATATAATCCTCCATGCCCTTGTCGGCATAGGAGGGATCGGGGTTGATCCAGCTGACGATGAACAGCGTGTAGCCCTGGTCGACCACCCATTTGATCAGGCTGTTCTGCTCCTTCAGGTCGAGGATGTAGAACTTGTTGATCCAGGGCGGGAACAGCACCACCGGGATTTCGTGCACCTGCTCGGTGCTGGGGCTGTACTGGATCAGCTCCATCATCTCGTTGCGGAACACCACCTTGCCGGGCGAGGTGGCGATGTTGCCACCGACCTCGAAGGCCTCGGTATCGGCCAGCCGCACCACCAGTTCGCCGTCATTGGCTTCGAGATCGGCGACCAGGTTCTGCAGCCCCTTGACCAGAGAGTCGCCCTCGGTCTCGATCGCCTTCATCAACGCGTCGGGGTTGGTGGCAAAGAAGTTGGTCGGCGCCATCATGTCGACGATCTGCTGGCTGAAGTAGCGCAGCCGGCGTTTTTCCGTCTCGTCGATGTCCTCGATGTCTTCCACGGCCTGCTTGATGGCCTCGGAATTGATCATGTACTGCTGCTTGATGAAGTTGAAATAGGGGTTCGACTTCCACACCGGGTTCGAAAAGCGCTTGTCGTCGGGGGTGGTGTCCTCGGGCGCCGCCAGCTTGCCCTGGGCCAGCAGCTGCTGCGCCTCGACGACGTGCTTGAGCGACTTGCCCCAGTAGTTGACCTGATGTTCGAGGATCTTGGCCGGGTTTTGCATCCACTCCTGCCAATAGGCCGTCGCTGCACGTGCGAAAAGCTCGGATTCCGGCCCCGCAATCTGGGGATTCGGCGGCTTCCGCCGGGTCAGCGCCTTGGTCAGACGCTGTGTCAATTCGTCAATTTTGGCAATATTATCGTCTAGATGAGCAATATCATTACTCCGCTCAGTCTCATCGATTGTCATCTCAACGAATCCTCTTTAATCTTGCAGTCGCAGCATTAGGTCGCTTTGTGGGAGGGGTCAAAGCGACAAAACAACCGGGGGCTGAACAGCCCTCACAGCTCCGGAGTACGCGCAGATGCGTTTCATGGTCACCTACGATATGATGGAAACCCTTCGGAACACGAACCAGTGGCTCGGGGCGACGGCAGAGGCCATGGCCTCCTACCCGGCCTTTGCCATGTGGCCGAACCCGGCGATGAGCTGGCTTGCCGCCTGGGGCTCGGTGACCGAGCGCTCGTTCGAGCGGATGGCAGCCAAGCCCGACTGGGGCATCCACTCGATCACCTGCGAGGACGGCCGCGACCATCTGGTCAATGTCCGCACCGAGGTGAGCCGGCCGTTCGGCGACCTGATCCACTTCGAGATCGCCGGTCGCACGCCCGCGCCGCGCAAGGTTCTGCTGGTTGCCCCGATGTCCGGACACTATGCCACGCTCCTCCGCTCGACAGTTCGGTCCCTGCTTCCTGACTGTGAAGTCTATGTCACCGATTGGCACAATGCACGTGATATTCCGGTGTCGGAAGGCAAGTTCGATGTCGAGGATTACACCCTCTACCTGGTCGAGTTCATGCGGCACCTCGGTCCCGACACCCACGTCATCGCGGTCTGCCAGCCGGCGCCGCTGACACTGGCGGCCACTGCCTATCTTGCGGAAGAGGACCCCGAGGCGCAGCCGCGCTCGCTGACCCTGATCGGCGGCCCGATCGATCCCGATGCCACCCCCACCGATGTCACCGACTTCGGCCACCGGGTGACCATGGGGCAGCTCGAGCAATCGATGATCCAGCAGGTCGGCTTCAAATATTCCGGCGTCGGCCGCAAGGTCTATCCCGGGCTGTTGCAGCTGACCTCCTTCATCTCGATGAACGCCGACCGTCATTCCAAGGCCTTCGTCGACCAGATCGGACGCGTCGCCAGTGGCGAGGCCTCTGACCACGACGCCCACAACCGGTTCTACGACGAATACCTTGCGGTGATGGACATGCCGGCGGAATTCTACCTGTCGACGGTGGAGCGGATCTTCAAGAACTGCGAGATCGCCAAGAACGAATTCACCGTCGCCGGCAAGCCGGTCGACATCGGCAAGATCACCACCGTCGCGGTCAAGACCGTCGAGGGTGCCAAGGACGACATCTCGGCACCGGGCCAATGCGTCGCGGCGCTCGATCTCTGCACCGGGCTGCCCGACGACAAGAAGGCCAGCCACCTCGAGCCCGGCGCCGGCCACTACGGAATCTTTGCCGGCAAGTCGTGGCGCAACAACATCCGGCCGCTGGTGCTGGAGTTCATCGACGCCAACAGCGGCACTCCGCCGGCGACGAAAATCCGCGCGGTCTGACGCGACGGGCGCTGGGCCGAGCGGCCCACCCGACGCGACAGGCACCGACCCGTTAGGCCGCGCGGGGTGGGCTTTATGCCCGCCCCGCGCGCAATCCCCTACCCGCGCGCCTTGGCAAACACCGCGTCGATCATCGCTTGCGTCCCGCGGGAGAACTCCAGCGGACAGGGATAGTCGGCCCCGTCCAGCACCGCGGCGTTGAAATTCTCCACCTGGCAGACGTAGTGGTTCACCCCCGGCCAGCGCCAGGTGACCGTCTCCATCCCGGCCCGTTCCAGCGTCACCTCGGCCTGGTCGAAAACCCCGGCGTTGAACGGCGCCTTGACGGTGATCACCCCCTTGTCGCCCTGGATCGCCACGTATTGCCGCCCGGCCATGCGCATCGAATTGATGCCCGAGAAATGGAACGACGGGAATCGTGCGGTGACATGCGACCAGACGTCGACCCCGCCTTCCCAGCGCATCTCGGTCGAGAGGATCGCCTCGGGTTCCTCGCCGGTGACATAGCGCGCGGTGCCGTAGGTATAGACGCCGATGTCAGGCAGAGCACCGCCGCCGGTGTCGGCGCGGTTGCGGATATTGCCGGTGTCGGCGCGGTTGTCATAGGAAAACACCGTGTCCCAGAGCATCAGCTCGCCCAGCTCGCCGCCCTGCACCAGCTCGCGCACCTTCTGCCAGCGCGGGTGATGCACCACCATATAGGCCTCGGCCGCCAGAAGGCCGGTCTCGTCACGCAGGGCGATCACGCTGTCGAATTCGCCGGCCGACATCGCCAGCGGTTTTTCCACCAGCACATGCTTGCCGGCGCGCAGTGCCTTTTCCGTCCATTCCACATGCAGGTGATTGGGCAGCGGGATATAGACCGCATCCACCGCATCGCTGGCCAGCAGCGCGTCGTAATCGGTGAAGACCTCGATCCCCGGCGTCAGCTCCTGGAATGGCACGGCCTTCTCGGCGCTCGAGGTCGCCAGCGCCGCCAGCCGGCCGCGGCGGGCGCTTTGCAGGGCCGGAGCCATGTGTTTCCTGGCGAAATTCGCCGCCCCAAGGATGCCCCAACGAATATGGTCTGCCATGATCTCTCTCCTGAAAATATCTCGCGCGAACCCTAGCCACCTGCGTCCGGGCTGCAAGCCCGATGGGTGCCCTGACGGCGGCGCGGTTCCGAACAGCTGACCTGACCTGCGCCCGGACCGGGACCGCGCCGGTCACCGGCCGCAGGCGCTGCCGAGCGTTCCGCCCCGGCGGGACGCCCGCTGGCCAGCCAAACGCAAAACAGCCCGGGGTTGCCCCCGGGCCGTTCGCCGTTCCGTCAACAGAGATCAGACCTCGGCAGTCATGCCCTGCTTCTTGGCCAGGTCCTTCATCCGCTTCTGCAGCTTTTCGAACGCGCGCACCTCGATCTGGCGGATGCGTTCGCGGCTGACGTCATACTGACCCGAAAGGTCCTCGAGCGTCACCGTCTGGTCGCTGAGCCGGCGTTGCGTCAGGATGTCCTTCTCACGCTCGTTCAACACGTCCATCGCCTCGGCCAGCATGGCGCGCCGCGCCTCCAGCTCGTCGCGCGCCTCGTAGTCGGCGGCCTGGTCGGCGTCTTCATCCTCGAGCCAGTCCTGCCATTGCATCGTGCCCTCGCCCTCGGAGCCGACAGTGGCATTGAGCGAGGCATCGCCGCCCGACAGGCGCCGGTTCATGCTGATGACCTCTTTCTCGGTGACGCCGAGATCGGTGGCGATCTGCGCCACGTTGTCGGGGTGCATGTCGCCGTCTTCCAGCGCGCCGATCTTGGCCTTGGCCTTGCGCAGGTTGAAGAACAGCTTCTTCTGCGCCGAGGTGGTGCCGAGCTTGACCATCGACCACGACCGCAGCACATATTCCTGGATCGCGGCGCGAATCCACCACATCGCATAGGTGGCAAGGCGGAAGCCTTTCTCCGGGTCGAACTTCTTGACCGCCTGCATCAGACCCACATTGGCCTCCGAGATCACCTCGGACTGCGGCAGACCGTAGCCGCGATAGCCCATGGCGATCTTGGCGGCGAGTCGCAGGTGCGAGGTGACCATCTTGTGCGCCGCCTCGGTGTCCTGCTCCTCGACCCAACGCTTGGCCAGCATGTATTCCTCTTCCGGCTCCAGCAGCGGAAACTTCCGGATTTCCTGAAGATAGCGCGACAGCCCGCCTTCGGGCGTGGGCGCCGGGAGATTTGCATAGTTAGCCATGTTCGTCCCTCCAATGTTTAGGGCTTTAACATTCCATATGGTGTGGAAATCCACCCGTTCAAGAGCAGATATCCTCCTTGCCCACGATAATTGTACCGATCCGTTCAGATTGAAAGCCCGATGTCACGGGATCACGGGCATGTGCAGTTCACGACAAAACCTGTCATACGACCGTGAATAAATCGTGTCTACGTGCACCAGCGCACAGAGACTGCGGAGCAGCCCCCGGCCTCGGTGCATCTCGGCCCATTGGAATGTTTCAGCCTCTGAGCGTGGCGAGCAGGGTTTGCATGTCATCGGGCAGCGCGGCGGTGAAGCTGAGCGGCGTCTCGGTGACCGGATGGACAAATCCCAGCGTCTCGGCATGCAGGGCCTGGCGCGGAAAGCTCTGCACCGCCGCCTGCCCGGCCTCGGTCAGCGCGCCCTTGGCGATCTTGCGCTTGCCGCCATAGGTGGCATCGCCGATCAGCCCGTGACCGGCATAGGCCATGTGCACCCGGATCTGGTGGGTGCGGCCGGTTTCCAGACGACATTCCATCAGCGCCACCGCCGCGGGGCTGCCAAAGCTCTCGACCAGCCGCGCCCGCGTCACCGCGTGGCGCCCGCCCTCAGAACAGACCGCCTGTTTCTGCCGGTCAAACCGGTGGCGGGCCAGACGGGTGGTAATCTTGAGCACGTTGCCCGGCTCGAAGCTGATGCCACGCAGGCCGCGCAGCCGCGGATCGGCGGCATCGGGCATGCCGAAGACCACCGCCTTGTAGGCGCGCTCGGCGGTGTGTTTCTCGAATTGCGCCGCCAGACCGTGATGGGCTGCGTCATCCTTGGCCACCACCAGCACGCCCGAGGTCTCCTTGTCGATCCGGTGCACGATGCCGGGCCGTTTCATGCCGCCGACACCCGACAGCGTCTCGCCGCAATGGTGCAGCAAAGCGTTGACCAGCGTGCCCGACGGCGTGCCGGGTGCCGGGTGCACCACCATGCCCACCGGCTTGTTGACCACGATCAGGTGGTCATCTTCGTAGAGCACGTCGAGCGGGATGTCCTCCGGCAGGATGTGGCTCTCTTCCGCCTCTTCCACGCTGATCACCACCTCGGCACCCTCGCCGACCCGGGCCTTGGGGTTGACCTCGACCGCGCCGTCGATCCGCACCGCGCCGCTTTCCAGCAGCCGGGCGAGCCGGGTGCGTGACAGGGCGGCCTCCTCTGGCACATCGCGGGCCAAGGCCTTATCAAGGCGGCCGGGCGGATTGGCGCCGATGGTGAAACGGAGTTCCGGCATGGATGACCCTTCTGAAACGCAGGCGGAGCTGCCCGAGCCGGCCAACCTGCGCTTTCTGCGGCTGCTGGTGACCGTGCTGACGGGCGTGATGATCGCTGGCGTCATACTGATCATCGCGCTGATTGTCATCCGCTTCCGCGATCCCGGCCCGCAACTGCCCGAAGAGCTGAGCCTGCCCGCCGGCGTCAGCGCCCAGGCGGTGACCTTCGGCACCGGCTGGGTGGCGGTGGTGACCGAGGATGACCGTATCCTGATCTTTGACCGGGTGACCGGCCGGATGACCCAGGAGGTGACGCTCACTGATAGGTGAGCGCCACCCAGACATGCAGCCCCACCAGCGGCAGCAGCGCCGCTGACAGTGCGATATGCAGCCAGAGCCAGGCCTTGTAGAGCCGGCGGCTGCGATAGGGGATCACCTCGCGGTTCAGCAACCCGGTGGCGGCGATGGCGATGAAGGTCAGCACAAGCGCCAGGGTCCAGGCATGGCCGAAGCGCACCGCATGCACCGCGAACAGCAGCGTCAGACCGACGCCGACCCAGCGATGCGCTGCGTAGTGCCGCCGCACCCTGGCCGCCTGGCCGCCGCTGCGGGCAATCAGCAGCATCCATTGATAGCCCATGCCGGTGAGCAGCAGCGCCCCGGTCACCACCTGCCAGTTGAAGCCGAAGGACTTGGGCCTAAAGGCGGTGCCGGCGGTCAGCACCGTCACCACCAGCGACAGCGCGATCAGCCCGAGAATCACGTAAGGACGCCGTCTGAGCCGCAACAGGACCTCGGTCATGCCCCGCCCTCCGCGCTCAGCACCAGCGCCCGCATCACCGCGCCGCCGGCCTCGCGGCGGACCTCGGCCATGAAGGTCGCGGCATCCGGCAGCATCCGCAGACCCGGGCCGGGCCAGTCCGCCCCCGCCGCCACCGGATCGGCAAAGCCCGCCGCGCGGTCGAGATAGGCCCGATAGGCCTCTTCGACCGAGAGGTAGAAGGCCTCGGTGACCTCGAGCGCCGTCGCCGCGCCGAGCTCCGCCTCAGGGTAGGTCCAGGTGGTGGCCCCCATCACCTCGTCCAGCACCCAGTCCTTGCGCGGGCTGTCGGGGTGGTCGTTGTGGCAGCTCACACAGGGCCCGGCCGAGGCGAGGTCGGGGTACATCGCCACGTGATCGCCGCGCGCGGTGGTCGAGAACACCGGCGCACGCGCGGCGCGCACCCTGGCAAAGGCCTGCGCCTCGGCGCCGGCAAAGAGGTTCGAGGCGTTGATCGGCGCGTCGGAGCCAAGATAGAGCCCGAGCCGCGGCGGCCTTGCCTCGAGCCGCGCCGCCGTGAGCCGCAGGAAAAGCGCCGGCAAAGGCCCCTTCTCGACCCCGGGTTCGGCCCAGTCCTCGCCGAATTTCAGCCCCGCCTTGCCACCGGCACCGACGATTCGCGCGGTATATGTCTGCCGCGCCGCGTGGTTGATCGCATTGACCGCATCGAAGAGCCGCCCCACCGGCAGCACGCGGTCGCTCTCGGCCCGGCTGGCCTCGACCGGCAAGGGCGGCGGCGCGGTAACGAATAGATAGATCGCGAGACAGCTGAGCGTGCCGAGGGCAAGGATCGGTTTCAGGGTCATCGCGCCACCGCCTCGAAGAGTTTGAACGGGCCATAGGGCGGTGCGCCCTGGTGGAAGTAGCCAAGGATCGCAGCGCCGGGGATCATCTGCTGCACATGGGTCGGCGGGTCATAGGAATGGTTGCCGTGGAAATCGTGACACCCGAGGCAGGTGCTCCATTTTCCCGCCGCAATCAGGGTGACATGCGGGATGTTGACCGGATCCCTGGTCAACGCCAGGTCGGCATGGCACGCGCGGCAGAACGTGGGCTCGGCCGAGACCCGTTCGCCCAGGTGTTCGGAATGGCAGCCGAGGCAGCTGTCGGCCCGGACCTGCTGCAACGCCGGCTCGAATCGCGGTTCTCGGAAGCGGTAGATCGGATGACGTTCATTGGCGCGCTCATGACAGTCGAGACAGTGATCGCTGGTCACCGGCCCATTGCCGAAATCCACATCCGCCGCGCGCCATCCGAGGCTGTAGGCCAGCTTGGCCTGCACCTGCTGGCGCGTGCTGCCGGGACTGGGCGTATGGCAGCCGGCGCAGGACACCTCTTCATGGCCCTGCTGCAACGGCCCCTGCGCCAGCCAATGCGCCGCCGGCCGGGTCCAGAGACTCATCGCGCCGAGACAGAAAACCGGCAAGGCCATGCTGAGGGCAGTGCGGCGCAGGGTCATGGCGATCTCTCCGAGATGGTCAACGATGCGTGAAAATCACCCTCAGGTTGATTAACGTTCCTTAAGAAATCGTTAACCCCGGCAGCTTTGGCTAAGTTGCGTGACATCGGGGTGATTTCGAGCGCCACGGTCACCGGAGCACAGCACGCCCCCGGGCGGGATCAGGCGCCCGGCCTGCGGTGTGCCGGCCTCGGGACAAACATCCTCGCGCAAGGTGCATCACGTTGATGCAGCACTTGCGGAGCGTCGCACATGCAAAGGCGTGCAGCGATCCGGGCCGGACCTGCCGCTGCCGACACCGGGACGTCAACGAATGAGACTGCTGGTTTGAATGGTACCGCCTGCCCGGTTCGAACGGGCGACCTCTTGATCCACAAACAGCCCAGACAAATGAACATAGATCTACACTATTTAGCTTTTTTCCTTTATTATCATGATACAAGGAGAAATCCTCCGAACATGGCTGAACATAGAAACACCCTCTTACGCACGTGATTCAAGTGACTAAAAAGAGACTAAAATGAAGATCCGGTTGACCGATCTAGCCGTCAGGAAGCTGTCTCTGCGGGAGCAGGGACAAGTCACCTACTGGGATGTGTCGACGCCAGGGTTCGGGCTCCGTTGCTCTGCCAGGAGCAAATCCTACGTGGTAATGTATGGCCCGCGTCGTCAATTAAAAACCCTTGGCAGGTTTCCCGACCTAGCTCTTGCAGACGCCCGAAAGGTCGCACGCCAATTCCTTGCCACCTTTGCCGAAACCCCCTACCCCGAGCAAAGGTACACATATGCTCCGGTCCGCGAAGCCTTCCTCGAAGATTGCAAGACACGGCTTAGACCGTCGACTTGCGCTGGATACAAGCTCTACCTCAAACGCATCCAGTTCTCTGGATATCTGGATGACATAAGCCCGTCCCAAGCGATCAAGGCGATCAAGCGCCTCTCCAACAGCCCGTCCAGCCAGAACCATGGGTTTACCGCCCTGAAGGTCTTCTTTGGGTGGGCCTGCAATCGTCAGTACATGGAGCGCAACCCGCTTGCCGACCTCAGGCGCCCCCACAAGGTAAACGCCCGGGAACGCGTTCTAAGCGAGGAAGAAGTGGCATCCCTGCTCGATCATACCCTGGGCGCGCGGGACCGATACCACGATATCGTCACTCTCTTGCTGCTTACTGGACAACGGCGCGGAGAAATCGCCAACTTGCAATGGGGCGACATCGAACCCGATCTGATCACCCTGCCCAGCGAACGCACGAAAAATCACAAGCGGCACGCGTTTCCAATCGGGCCCCGCACCGCAGCTCTCCTTGAAAGCATCATTGGCGGCGAGCACCATGTCTTCGGCGAAACCTACTTCGACGTCCCCTACTCCGGTTGGTCAAAGGGACACCGTCGGCTTCTGAAAAAGACCGGATTGAAGCATTTTACACTGCATGATCTCCGACGCACATTCTCAACTATTCATGCCATTCTGGGCACACCTATCCACGTCACGGAGCGGCTGTTAAACCACTCCTCAGGCACGCTGAGCGGCGTAGCCGCTATCTACAACCGCTACGACTATAAGGAAGAAATGCGGGCCGCTCAGTTAAAATATGAAGATTATATCGCATCTCTGACGTCCGATTGGTAGCATCTTCCAACCTAGGAATCGTCGTAACCTGGGCATCGCGATGCTCTTCAGCAACGGAGACATCGTGATGAGGATACTTTCAAAACGCCAAGTTAAGGAGTTGGTCCTTTACTCACCGCAACACATCGCACGCCTGGAGACGGCAGGCAAATTCCCGATGCGGGTCAAGCTGGGCCCGAACCGGGTGGGCTGGGTTGAGGAGGAGGTATTGGAATGGCTTGAAGTCCGGCTTGCGCGCCGCGAAACGCCTGAACGACGCTCCTGATCCAGGAGCAGGACGACCAGGCGTGCACAGCCTGGTCGTCCGTCGCGGTTCGTGTTAGGCCACCTTTCGACAATAGACGACTGCTCGTCCCGATGGAGCAGCCAGCCCGTTATCGTGAGTCAGTCGAAAAAATCAGGGGCGTCCGCAAACCGTGTTGGCGCTCTTCGGTATTTCGCGGAAAGGCCTATATCACTCCGCTTTTCTGCGCGGCGGATACCCATGCGGCAACACGTTTTTCGGCGTATTCTCGATGCTCTCGACGACCTGAATCCGGCCCAGATCGAGGACGCCCAGACCAAGATCAGGGATCTCCGACAAAAGACGGAGGCGATCTCGGAGAACGAAGCACGGACAAACCGAGATCACAAGTGCCCCTTCTGCGGCGACGACCGCCGCCAGAAGTGGGGCCGCACACGGACCAAAATCCAGCGCTACCGCCGCATCGGCTGCCATTAAACTGTTCGGGCCGAACCGGCAAAGCCATCGGCCGCGCATCAATCGCCCAGACCCGTTCATCGTGGCGCTGCGGGATATGCTGAGCACCTCTGCTCCGCAGTCGGTGCGCAAGCTCGCGAGACGGTCGGACTCAACAAATACACTGTCTGGCGCTGGCTGATGCTGGTGTTTACGATCATGGGGAGCAGCGGCTCAACGGCGAGCTTCTCCGGGATCATCTAGCGGACGAGACCTACCAGCGGGAGTCGCGCAACGGAACTCGTGAATGGGTCCGGAACTTCGCCGAACCGCAGAACGTCCCGCGACCGCAGCGCCCTCGTTGGGAAGACTTCACGACACAAGAATTGGCACTTCGTGGTCGGCAGCAAGTCCGGCAAGCGCTTGGCCTCAGGCCGCCATCACATCCAGAACGTGAACTCGCTCCACGCCTGCTACGAGAGGTTCATCATGCCTTTGTTTGGGCCGGCCAGCAAGAAGCTGAACGGCTACATCCGTTGGCTCGGGGTGCAACTGACGGGGATTGGAACCGCGGAGCTTGTCCGCGCATCGTAGATCTGGGGCGTTGCAGAGGTCCGCTTCGAGCCTAAACTGTCTCCTCTGCTCGCCGATGGGTTCGCAGTTGCCGCATAGGTATGCCCATCGCGACCGGCCCAGAACCGACTTTTGACGTGACGATGAGCGAAGCACCGCAGCATCACCAAAGCCGGCACTCATCGTGGCCGCAGGGTTTTGACGGCTCCAAGGTCGGCAGCGCGGGACGTTCCTGCCATTCGCTACGGTCGCTTAGATTCCGCTGCGGCTGCGAAAACTTTCGTGAAAAGGGCGGTGACCTGCCGTTCGCTGCGTCGACCACGAATGGCAGCAACGCGCAGAGAGCGTCCTTTGCAAAGTACTGAGATCTGCTATCCGGGCGACGGTCACATGCTGCACGAGCAATGGAAGGAGTAGACCTTCGCCGCAGGTGCAGCCATCAACCATCATCGAAAGGAGGGGACGCGGACTAAGATGCCGGTCAACCGTTGAGATTCGATGTTCGCTTTCGCACATTGGTCGCCAATGGGGCCGACCCTCTCATGGGCTTCGTTCTCCACGTGCGCAGCAATTTTGGGGTTCAACCGTGGTCGTGATAGAGCGTAGGTCATCATTTGCGCTCCGATCTGGCCTGTGCGGAACAGGTGGGGTTCACTCCAATACCAACCGAACCTTTCCAATGCCCAATGCCCAATGCCCCATGCGCAATGCCCTATGGCCGCAGTTGTGGAGGAAACGGGTCCATGCCTCAGGGCGCGCGAATTATGTTTGAGCTTCACACCGGGTTCGGCGCACCTTGTTGGCGCCTGGGATTGCTCCAGATCGCAACTCCAAGGGCGATCATGGCCAGGGCGGCGGCGAAGAAGAATGTCATCGTAAAGGCATACGAGACGTCCGCTATCGTCGCCTTTGCCGCGTCACCTGTGCCCATTGCGGCGACGAACAGGGTGGACATCGCGGAAGCACCTGTCATCAATCCAAGGTTGCGAGACAGGCCGAGCAGACCGGAAAGGCGCCCGCACTGCTCCTTCGAAGCCCCGGACATGACTGCGGTGTTGTTGGCCGCCAAGAACATCTGAAAGGCCGGAGTCAGTGTGATCAGCGCGGCGATATACCCGCCGACGCCGAAATAGCGCGGCAGAAGGGCAAGGCAGAGCAGGCCGAGCATGGTCTGAAGCAGCCCGGCAAGCATCACGCGCCGCGCGCCGAACCGATCCGTCAACCGCCCCGCGGGCACCCCGGAGAGCGCGGCGACAACCGGCCCAATGGCCAGCACCAGGCCGACAATTGCCTCGTCCAGTCCAAGGGAGAACGTCAGGAAGAACGGGCCGACGACCAGCGTCGCCATCATGATGGTGCCGACCAGGATGTTCATGGCAAACCCTGCTGCCGTCATCCTGTCCATGAGGACGGTCATCGGCACCAGTGGCGTGCTCACGCGGGTCTCGACGGCCACGAAGATTGCAGCCGCGAACAGCGCGCCTGCCAAAAGCACCGCCGGTGAAACCGGAACGCCTGAGGCGCCACCGCTCGTGCCGAGTGAATAGGCCGCAAGCGCAACGATCAGCACAACGGTTCCCGGGAGATCCAACGACTTGAACCGTGCCCGAGACCGCTGACTCTCATGCTGGATGAAGAGGACAACGAGAACCAGTGCCAGCGCGGCAAACCCGGCGAGGAGCCAAAAGGTCATCCGCCAGTCGCTCCAGGCCAGCACGAAACCGCCAAGCGAGGGCCCGAGCGCGGTCCCGGCGGCGGAGGTGGTTCCTAGCAGGCCCATGGCGGTGCCGAGCTGCCCAGGAGGCACCATGTTCCGGGCGATCGACATCGGGAGCGCGATCAGGATCGCCCCGCCAACTCCCTGAAGCGCGCGCCCTAGGATCAACACGCCGAGACTCGGTGCCGTAGCGCTGAGGAGCGACGCAGCCATGAAGACGACCAAGCCGGAAATCATGACCCGGCGATGGCCGAACAGATCGCCAAGCCGCCCGGCCGAGACAATGGCGACCGTCACCGCCATGAGATAGGCCAGCACGACCCACTGGGCGTCCGACACGGTCACATCGAAACTGCGTGTCAGGGTGGGCAGCAGCACCGAGGCGACGCTGAGCCCCAGCGAAGCGGTCAGGGAGGCGGCGGCCAGCGCCGTCAGGATGGGAAGTGGCGCGCGCGCCTCGTTCGGTTTTTTCATGATAAGTTCACTAGCGTTGACGATCAGTGGAAGCTAACTTGCCACTTCAAGCCAACTTGAGGTCAACCGTGAAACTTCTCGATATCGGGATTCTGTCGGAACAGAGTGGCGTCTCCTCCTCGACGCTGCGCTACTACGAGGAGATCGGACTGATCCAATCGGTCGGGCGGCACGGGTTGCGGCGGCAGTTCGATGCGCAAGCGGTCACCCAGCTCGCGCTGATCTCGCTGGGCAAGATGGCCGGGTTCTCACTGGAAGACATCAAGGGCATGTTCGCCAAGGACGGTACGCCCCAGTTGCCGCGTGCCGAGTTGCACCTGCGCGCCAATGCGCTCGACGAGCAGATCCGGGGTCTCACGCGGCTGCGCGACGCCCTGCGTCACGTCGCGGATTGCCCAGCCGAAAGCCACATGGACTGTCCGAAGTTCAGACGCCTGATGGAATTCGCCGCCCGCACGCCAACCAAACGCCGGACATAAGCCCTTACGACAGAAGATCTCGCTGAACAGGAAAGACCCATGCTAAAATCCATTTCGACCCTTCTGGTGGCATGTCTTTGTGCCGCACCCGGTATCGCGGAGCCCCGTATCGGGGTTCACACCATCACGACGCATGGCGAGGACGACCTGCGTCACCTGTCGCTTTCGATTTGGTATCCTGCGCAGGAAGGCGGATCGCTGGAGGATGTCGGTGGCAACGCGGTCTTCGTCGGACAACCTGCCTATCGCGATGCCGCGATGGCACCGGGACCGTATCCCCTTGTCTTGCTCTCGCACGGCGGATTGCGATCAGCGGCGGATTCCGGGGCTTGGCTGAGTGGCCGGCTGGCAGAAGAGGGCTTCTTTGTGGTCGAAGTGAACGGCCCGCGCCCGGAGAGCGCAGCAGATGCCGTGGACGAGATCTGGCGGCGGCCGCAGGATGTGTCGCACGTGCTTGATCGGATTCTTCAGGACCCGGTCTGGTCGACTGCCGTGGATCAAAGCCGGATTGCCGTGGCAGGATATGCGCTTGGCGGCACTGCCGCCCTGGCCCTGGCGGGCGGTGCGTTCGACACCAACGTTTTCGCGAGCTCATGTGAGGCCAACGAAAGCGGCCCTGATTGCGGATGGTACAAAGCACACGGTGTATCGTTGGGCTCCGTTGATGCCGAGGCATTGGAACGCACACATCGCGATCCCCGGATCGGCACCGCCATTGCCATCGACCCGGAATATGCGGATGTCTTCCTTGCCCCGAGCCTGAGGGCGCAAGAGGCCGATATTCGGGTGATCTGGCTGGGCGCCCCGGATCGCGGCCGGTTCTCTACCGCCGGCCTGCCGCAGGCGGTGATCGAGACCGCGAAACGCTATGACGCCTTCCCCATCTGCACGCCAAAGGGCAAATATATTCTGGCAGAGGACGGCGGCGTTGTCTCCCTGTGTGACACAGAACCCGCCGAGCGTGCGCGCATCCACGACGAAATCGCGGATCGTCTCGGCGTGGTTCGCGGACAATAGGTATGTCGGCATGGCCCACCCCGGTCCACCAAATGCCGGGACTGGACACCTCGTTTCACTGGCTGTGTCTGCTACCGGACATTGGAACTGGCCGCGGCAATGGTCAAATTGGGCTCGAAGCCGACATGCGGCACCGCGGCAGCGTGGTTGCAGCGAATCCGCACCAGTTGCGAGCGGCCAGATGACTTCACCCAGCCCTAAGCTGCCATTCGATCCGGCCACGGTATCCTGATTCCGGCGGCAAACTGCTGAACTGGCCTTTCCGACATGTGCAAGGTGAGCAGGCTCCCCGCTGCCTTGAGGTTCGCTGTCGATGCTGCACTTCATACAAAACGATCGCGTTGGAGGCGAGGGCCGGCTTGGTTAGTGGCTGAGATCGATCGACGCCGCAGTGAAAGTTGGATAGATAAGCAGGTTATGTGCGTGTTGAGTGGATAGAGTTAAGTTGAACCGACGCGCATACAGCGGTAGTTGCGATGGCTAAGTGCACATTTTCGTCGAGCTTCGTAGTGGCCTTTGAGAGCAGGTGTAGTCCTTGGAATTTGAATTATCAAAACTCTATAAAAGGCTAAACTATTGCCGATCATGTGTTGCGTCCATCAACCAGCGACTACAGTCTCTCTCGAGAATAGAGGTTGAAGCTGTTTTTTCGGAGGATCGTAAGACGAGTTATCACGTCATAAAAAACACCAATCAAGCGGAATGGACACGTATTTCTTTTGATCTATCGTCTGCGGTCCACCACTTAAGATCGATCCTAGACAACTTAGCCTATGAAATTGTGACATCCGAGAACGCCTTTCTCACCGAGAGAGAGAAGCGCGGGATCTACTTTCCAATCCTTGAAACGGAGAAGGGTTGGCATTCAAGCGCTGGAGCGCGCTTGATACGAAAAAGTTGCCAGAAAAAATACGTGCGACTATTTCTTGATCTTCAGCCCTTTAGCAAGAATCTGTCTTGGACTGATGCGACTGGGCATCCTCTGCACTGTTTGTCCGCAATCAGCAATCAAGACAAGCACCACCAACTTTCGATCTCATTAAAAATGACATCGGAAATATCAACCGATTGTACGGCACAGTATCATTCGAGAAAAACGGTGTGTCAGCCGAAGTCAACCTTTCTCAAGGGTAAGATTTTAATAGAAGTCACACAAAATGTTATTGAGTCTGACTTTCCGATAAAGCACTTTAGCGACCCCGATTCGGTCCTTGTGGTGGCGATAATAGAGCCATTGAGATTGCCAGTTTCTAGTTTCCTTACTGAACTGGTGTGCAATGTAGAAGCAATAGTGGAGAATTTCGAAAAACTTGGCAAGTTAGGTGATTGAAGTAGTCGGTGTATGTGACCCTCCCTGTTATGTTCCCGAAAGACGCTCGCTGCGATGGGAGATTTGCGTAGCCGGGAAACACCCTCGCGTCCTGTTTGACATAATTCAGGAGCCGCAAGCTGGCTTGATCAAAAGTACAAGGTCTACTTCTTGTCTGCGGCCACGTATTTCGTGAGCGAATAGCTCCAACCCTTCGGTTTGCAGTAAACGCTTCATCTTCTCGACAATTTTGAACTCCCTTTCGACGATGACGTCGGCTTTATCTTCGAGATTGGCAAATCGCTCCAGAATAATCCAACGCAAGCCCTGTTCACGCACGACCGAAGTTGGGAAATTAAAAGCAACCAAGCCGTATCGAACTTGGTGAGCTTGAGTTTTTACTAATACGGAGCAACAATAGCCCCAGTGCGCTTGATCAATGTCTTCCATCACTAAACAACGTAAGGTCAAGTTGTTAACGAATAGTTAACGATGCGGTCGCGGTTCGCCTCGCTCTGACGAACGCAAAAAAGTCCAATTGGCTATTAGCGAGGTTATCAATTAGAAAAATCCCGAGCAGACGCTGCTCGAGAGGAAGTGTCCTAAACTTTGTGTATCTGGCCCGGTCCATGCGGTTTCAGATACTCAAGCGTCGAAGCGCTCGCCGAACATTATGGCGAACTGATTGCAGGCCGCAAACCATTCCCGAACATTTCGACCGTCCTTCTCGAAGTTGCGGATCGCGAGGTAGATCAGCTTGGTTGCGGCCTCATCCGTCGGGAATGATCCACGCGTCTTGATGGTTTTGCGGATCACGCGGTTCAGACTTTCTATGGCGTTCGTCGTGTAGATGATCTTGCGGATCGCTGGATCGAAGCCAAAGAACGGGATCACCTCCTGCCATGCCCGACGCCAGGCCGGCGCGATGGACGCGCATTTCCCGGCCCATTTCTCCTCGAAGGCATCGAGCTCGGCCTCGGCCAAATCGGCGGTCGGGGCGCTGTAAATTCGGCGCAGGTCGGCCGCCACGACCTTGCGGTCCTTCCAGGAGCAGAAGTTCAGGGAATGGCGCACCAGATGCACGATGCAGGTCTGGACCATAGCCTCCGGGAAGGCGGCGGTGATGGCCTCGGGGAAGCCCTTCAGCCCGTCCACGACGGCAATCAGGATGTCCTGCGTGCCCCGGTTCTTCAGCTCGTTCATCACCGAGAGCCAGAACTTGGCGCCCTCATTTTCGGCGATCCACAGGCCCAGGACCTCTCGCTGGCCATCGCGGGCAACGCCCAAGGCCACGTAGACCGCCTTGTTCTTGACCGTCCGGCTGTCGGCATCGCGGATCTTCACTCGTAGCGCATCGAAGATCACGATCGGATACATCCGCTCCAGCGCCCGGCTCTGCCATTCCCGAACCTCATCCAAGACGGCGTCGGTGACGCGGCTGATTAGGTCGGGCGAGACCTTCAGGCCGTAGAGGTCGAGCAGGTGGGATCGGATATCTCGCACCGTCAGCCCGGCTGCATAGAGCCCGATGATCTTGTCGTCCATCCCGTCGATCCGGGTCTGGCCCTTCTTCACCAGTTCCGGTTCGAAGCTGCTGTCGCGGTCGCGGGGCACCGCCACCGGCATCTCGCCGTCCTGCCCCTTCAGCACCTTGGTCGAGGCGCCATTCCGGCGGTTGCTCTGACCGGCGGGCGGTTCCTTGCCTTCGTCGTAGCCGAGATGCGCTGTCAGCTCCGCGCCCAGCATCCGCTCCATCAGCTTGATCTTCAGCTCCTTCATCAGCCCGGCATCGCCGAGCAGGTCCTCGGGGCGCTCGACGCCCTTCAGCAGTTCATCCAGTAGTTCCTTGGAGATCGTCATGCATGCTTCCTTTCGGTGAAGCATGGACCGGATCACTCATACACAGAAGATCTGACACTCTCGCTCGAGATCCAAAATGAGACAGGTTCGCCCGTGTCTGAGTTTATAAAGCTGAGAGAACTTTATAGCAAAAAGACCTTGCCACCTGCATTTCCGCGGCGCTGAGCACGATATCGGCGGCTACATGCACGTTGCCGCGGTTGTTCTTGCAACCTACCGCGAGGTCCCGCGAGGGCGATAGAGCTCGACACACTTTGGCTCCTGCAGGGTATAGACTGGGATCGACCCTAGTCGAAAACATAGTCGTCAATACAATCGGGTTATACTTTCCCTTCCAGGTTCCGCGCTCGAACTTGCAGAAGAGATCCCAAGGTTGCGATACTTGAAACCGTTGTCTTTTCGGGTCTGGCCTATCGCCTGGCGGTACCCCTGGAGGAGGAACGGGACGCTCAAAATTAGGCCTTGTGTAGGTAGGTTTGACCGGCGGATCGTCGAGTGCCCAGGCGGTTTCGGCGGCTAAGATGCACGCTACCGCACCCAATATGGCCATTTTCTTCTTCATGGTCTGCTCCTCATGGCGGAACCGGGACTAAACGAACCGGTCGCTTTCAAGAACGAACAGTTGACTATCAGTCACCGGCACAGTTGGTGAGTGGATGATAGTGACGACTTCACCGTTGGCAAGCACTCTGGTGTCACCGGTGTCGGGATCGGTTTCATGTGTGATGACAAAGTTCCCGGCTTCCCCAGCAGGGACAGTGAAATACAGGTAGTCATCTTCGTCGAAATCTTCAATCACAGGAGGATTGTCAGGGTCAATCCAGACGCCAGAGAAGAAGAGATCCGTGGAACCGCCGCCCGACGCTGTATCGCCGCTTCCCAAGACGATCTGGTCAGTCCCATCGCCCCCCATGATGGTGTCCGGATCGACAATGTCCTCATCTCTGAACGAGCCGTCTCCGACGCTGTCATGATACCCTTCGATTAGATCATCATCGTCGCCACCAGACAACAAGTCGGAGCCGGAGCCGCCCCTCAGAAAATCAATGCCCTCTTCCCCATAGAGGCTATCGTCACCTTCATCACCAAAGAGGGAATCATCACCTGCACCGCCTTGCATTTCATCATTGCCTTCACCCCCCACAAGCGCGTCGTTTTGGGAGCCGCCGGACAGGGTGTCGTTTCCGTCATCTCCGAACAGCTCGTCGTCACCGGCGTCGCCATGAACAACATCGTCTCCATCCTCGCCAGCAAGCAAATCGTCACCGGTTCCGCCGGCCAATGAGTCATCCCCGCTGGCGCCGAATAGTTCGTCATTTCCGGCACCGCCGTTTAGTTCGTCATCCCCTTCCGAACCATCGATGACATCCGCCCCCCCGAAGCCATTTAGCACGTCGTCGCCTTCTTCACCCACAAGTGTGTCATCGTCGTCGCTACCATCTAAGAAATCATCATCGCCACTTCCAAAGATGATATCCAAGATTGAGTCCTGACCTGTCTCATCGTCTTGGGAGCCGTCTTCGGTTTCATCTTCGTTCTCGTCTGACGGTTCGCTAACGTCGTCGTCCGACGAGCCAGAATCTAGGCCAAACATGAAACTAGCGGCCCCAACACTCACGAGAAGAAGCAGTATTAATTCCATGACCAAAACCCTACCTTTTAGAATCAAGCTGAGAGTATATCGATGCTGACTTGCGATCGAACCAAGGTGCTACCGTAGATACCTAAAACCGCAAAGAAAATTCGAATATGGTTTCTGTTCTGGAAACAATGAA
Source organism: Marinovum sp. (assembly GCF_034669705.1). Taxonomy (GTDB): domain Bacteria; phylum Pseudomonadota; class Alphaproteobacteria; order Rhodobacterales; family Rhodobacteraceae; genus Marinovum. Next base: position 10,255 of record NZ_JAXMOR010000037.1, on the reverse strand, counting down.
GCCGCCAGGAGCATAATTGGCGCTGCGTTGGTGGACTGCGCGACTGTGCTATGCACTTTTGATATTAAACCAAGTAGTTCAGGTCTCGGTCATGTTGGCTGGATTCAGAGAGCTGAACTCTTATGAGGCAATTGGCTGTCGAACGGCGGAGCTGGTCTGCATTTTCCAAAACCGCCGCCCTTACCATTTAAGGAAACCAAAGGTTCAGTTATTTAACGAACATTGTGTCGATAGGCCCTTCGAACTGAAGGTATAGGATCGTTTCTTCATCCGTCGGAAAGCTGTCTTGGTGCTCATGCCCGGCTTCTTGGAACCAATAATCGCCGGGCATCTGCAGCGCTGCTGCGGCTTCGGTCTCGTCATTGCCCCAATGTTTTGACGCACCACTCACCACAACCGCATGATACGCATAAGTGTGTGTGTGCATGCCTCCAGGAAAATTGGATGGAAATTTCATCATTACAGCTGAAGGTCCCTCCTGAGGGTTACCCCAAAGTACAGCGATTTGAATTGGCAGATCACCGATGGGGAAAAATTCGAGCTCGGCAAGCGATTTTGCCGAATAGCCGCTATGGCCGTCGGCCAATGCTGGCGAGACAGCTAATGTCGCTACAAATGCCGTCATAAATCCCAGTGTTCTCAATTTGGTCATTGCTTCACTCCATAATTCTTCGATCGCCGAGCAACAATTTGATGCTACAATCCGTTGCGTCATGACACTAATAGTAGTGGAATCAAATTTGGAGGGCAGGAAATCAGTATGAAATTTGTCCGAAATTTCACACCTAAAGCAATCAGCAAGCACGATCAGGACGTTGCCGGATACCCAGCGAGGGCCAACCGCTCTTCCAGCACTTCGACGTCGCGCGAGTTGGTGAACGGCAGGTCGCGAAAATGCGTGAAAGGCAAGTCGGTGCTAACAATCATGCGCTTGAAGTCTTGGGTTGTTGTTATCTTTGGGCTCGACGCGGCGGCTGTCGCGTAGACAAATTTACACCAATGGTCATTGGGCGCACGATCATGACTTTCGCGCGATGTCTGCACTGCTGCGCTCTCGTACCCTGCCAAAATCTGGCCCAAGGCCAGCAACGTAAGGTAGTGCGGGTAACGCGGGTTGGTCGCAGGACTGAGGTCGATGAACTTCTTCACTCGTTGTATGCCCCGTTCATGTTCCCCGGAAAGAATTTCGCTGGTCGCTAAGAACTGATGTGCCAAATGGAACGCTGGGCTAATTTCGAGGGCACGATTGAAATCGGCTCGTGCCCCGTCATGATCGGCGTTAAGCCACATCCGTACACACCCCCGCGTGAGCATCACGAAGTCAATATGCGAGGCGATGCCGACCGCACGATTGGCGAGCTCAATTACGTATTCCGGAGGATCCGGAACTTTCTTTGGGCCTTCCTGTAATACAGATATGACAGATGTCGAAGCGCGCATTGCCAATGCAATAGCATTTTCAGGCTCGCGTTCGATAGCCACCGTCATCGCATCTCGGGCCACATCCCTGTTATGCATCTGGATCCGTGACATGTGATAGGCCGCCTTGGCCAACAGTTCTTGAGTGTTTAGCTCGTCATTCTTTCGGTCAATATGTTTCTCACCTGCAAAGTTAAACATGTGGACGCGTAGAACATTATCGACTCGTTCAGCGATCTGGCGAGGGAGGTCCTCTGCCTCCGACATCAGAGAGTTCCAAGTCTCAGCGAAAGCAACGTCACCCGACTTGCCTCGGATCAATTGCACAAACACGCGGAGGTGTTCACCTGACTGGCTCACTCGTCCATCAATGGCGTAGTCAACATCCTTGCGTTGCTCTTCATCGGAGGTAACTATAAGGCCTGATCGAGGGGACAGCCCAATGATGAGCTCTTCGGTGATGACTTCGGCGATTTCTGCAAGTTCAGGTGAATGGGCCGTAGCGCGCAACATGGAGATATAGAGCTTTGGCAGTTCCCCCGGTTCGACAGGTATTTCGCTCACGCCGTGAAGGCTGTAGCCACGTCCAATGGCAGTGCGTAAATACTGACGGCCGCTGTCTTCTAATGCGAATCGGATGTCCTTGATACACTGCACGAGACTGTCGTCGGAAACAAACTTTCCTGGCCATGCGGCATGGATAAGTTCGTCCTTTCCTATCGTTACTTCATTATGCGCTGCCAATTTACCAAGTACGCGCAAAGATTTGTCTCGCAACGCAATCGGAAGACCCTCTTGGTCGATCAGCTGACACGCAGTTAGATCATAGATGACATGACCAAAGCGAAGGCAAGGTTCGCGATCATTGGTGTCATTCATCAGTCGACACTCCCTTTCGGAATGTACCGATCATGACCGCCACCAACATTCACGGCAATGTTTTGTTTAACCCGTGAGCGGGCCAATAATGGGAAGTTCGACCAGAGGTGCTGCCCAGCAAACATCAAAGGACTAACTCGCTGCTCAAACGCTGGATGGATCAAGAAATTTCTAATCAGTTAGGTTCGGGAGCCTGAGGCCTCTTTGCAAGGCAATCACAGAAGCCGACATTCGCTACCTCACAGAAAATCAGTAAGATGGGCTCCAAGCGGACCTGCGGCGGTGCAGCGAACGGAGCTCCGGTTCATCCAGGCTGTCGTCGTTCACGGCCCTAAGAGGCCGTTTACTCAGGTTGTCGATCGCCGCGGTGCGGCCCGTCACATCGGCCATTCGCTGCGGATGCAAAATCGAGCCGACAGCGAACTGGTAGTATGCGGACGAAGTTGTCTAGTCAGAGACCGCCACTTGCAGCCATTTACATAGTAGTACTAGCATTCACGCGCTCGTTGTTCTTCCGATATCCTTTTCACGGACGCGGGGGACGGGCTGTCGCGTCGCAGGTCTCGCCTTCCTCCCCTTGCGAGCAACCAGCCTGCGCTGTCAGACATCCAAGGTTCTGGTTCGAGCCCGGCTTACCTGCGTGATAGTGGTAGCCAAGATCACTCGTGCTGTGTCCGTAGCAGGCATCTAGATCGTCAGGCGCGCTGCCATCAGTATTCAGATGCGTTGCGATGAAGTGCCCGTCCAGGGCCAGCCCGACAACAGAAGCATGGCCTTCAACCTGCGCCGAGTCTTCTTCATGACTATGGGCAAGACAATCGGTGACCGCGTGATAGTGGTATCCAACTGGCAGGTTGACGTGACCACCACAGTCATCGAATGTTGCGATAGTGTACGCGCCGAGGATGGCCTCTAACGGGGCTGGGCCGTCAATGCGGATGCCGTTAAAGGCAACACCGACACTTGTGCGACGAACATCCGCCGGTGCCTCGGAAGCGACGGGTTCGACGGGGATTGAATAGGTCACTGTCAGATCTCCATCGATATATTCGATCAGGCATTGCACACAGCTGTTCTGATATTCTTCAGCAACATCTGGACGAGCGGCTGCCGCGCAAGCCTCGGCGGTCGCCGTATAGCGAACATCGCCGGTTTCGGGGTCGACAACTTGCCAGTTATCGTCCTCGTAGAGCATTGCCAACTGGCTAAAAAAGGCACCGTCTGCGTCGACAACTTCACCATCGTAGAACCAGATGCCCGAACTCTCGGGACCGTCTTTGACGTTCGTGGGACACCACGGGCCTGCCTCGTAGGTCGTAGGAGCCGGAACAACCGTGATCTGAATGCAGGTCGTCTGCGCGCCACCGGAGAGGGTACATTCCACCTCAACAGGGTTTGAAACCAGTTGGGCCTCCGAGAACAAGTCTTTGACGATTTCAACTGTGAGTGGTTCGGCATTCGCGCAAAAAGGAATGCCAAACAGAAAAAGCGCTGCGGCAGAGTGACGAAGGTACTGCAATATTTTTCTCCTAGATCGTTTCTTAGCGACTTGGCAGGCTCAAGCTTTTTTAAGCTTATCCAGTAATACGTGGTTGTAAACGAGTTCCGTCGCCCGGCTCGACGATCCGGCGCTTTTTCGACGAGTTCGATATTCTATTGAAGCAGCTATTCGATCAGTTTGCAGCATCTGTGGTTTTGGGCTCCGACCGGACCTTCTCCGCAGTCACACCACGGCGTGCTACCATGAGGCACCAACGTCGGGTTTGTGCTGTGGCGGATCGTGGCGGATGGGAGTATCCATCATGACCATCGCCAACCTTCGCGCTATCCGCGCATGTCGCCCCGCCTGGAACAAGGGCCGCGTCGTTGGCCAAAAGCGTCCCCTTATGCCGAAACACGTCTGGGCCATACGGGTGCGCCTGGAAATCGCGAAGAACCACCGCGATCTGGCCCTCTTTAATCTGGCCATCGACAGCAAGCTGCGCGGCCGCGACCTCGTCAAGCTGAAGGTCGCCGACATCTATGCCTCCGGGCAGGTCAAGGAACGCGCGTCAATCATCCAGAGCAAGACCCAGCGGCCGGTGCGCTTCGAGATCACCGAAGGCACGCGCAAGACGATCCCACGATGGATGGAGGAACCGCTGATGATCGGCTCCGAGTACCTACGGCCGGGGCGGTTTCACGAGCGGTTGCACATCTCGACGCGCCAGTATGCCCGGCTGGTTCGAGAGTGGGTGAAATCCATCGGTCTTGATCCGACGCCATACGGGACACATTCGATGCGCCGGACAAAAGTCGCGTACATCTACCGCAAGACTGGCAACTTGCGAGCGGTTCAGCTTCTGCTGGGTCACACGAAGATGGACAGCACCGTTCGGTATCTCGGCGTCGATCTTGAAGATGCCTTGGCGATTGCTGAAGCAGTCGAAATCTGAACAGTCTGGGCCGTTCCGAAGGGACGGCCCAGAGCCGCCGTCCACCCACCACGTCGATGCCGCACCGCAGCTTCATCAGACCGGCCATTAGTCTATGGTGCAGCATTTTCGGAGGCTGAGGGTCGGCAGAGCGGACTTTCCTGCCGTTCGACGTGCTTCATGCAATAACCGCTCTGCTCGTCTTAGCGGACGTTAATCTTTAACGTTGCACACCCTGCCGCATTCAAAATCTCTATCGACCTGCCAAAGCGCTCGGCAGCCAATCCGCAAACTCAGAGAACAGTTGAACGGATGCAACGTCGAATGCTTGGATCACGATCAGTGTTTCCGTCGAAGCTGCGACCGCGTTTGCCGCGAAGGTCCGGTTCGCGATAATTCGGGCATCTGCCTCTCTAACAACTTTGACGATGAGGCTAAGGCGCACAGTGGCGCTGTCGGTGTCCTCAGCCAACTCCGCTTGGAAATCGACCACCTCAGTGAGGACCGCGTAATCCCCGCTGACACCAAGCGGCTCGCGTCCGACGTAACGAACCGCACCCGTTGCCTCAAGTGTGCGTAGCATCAGCGTTTGCACCATGACGGGTGTCGGCTCGCTCCAGCGCACATCTGGCAGGTACTGTGCTTGCAGTGTATTCGGTCGAATCATGATACGATCAGTTGCCAAAGCCCCGCTGGTTCTTGGCAGTTCGACAATCACATCGCGCGCCAAAACCTGCTGCGATGTTGCCTTAATTCCGGGCGGCGCGCGCAGTTCGAAAACATCCAGTGGCGTCGCGGCCTCGTCAAAGGCGGAAATCACGGCACACCCGCTAAGGATGCCCCCCAGAACAAGCCCGCCGAACGCGCGAAGACTGTGCTTAAGCAAGTGCAAATGGATCATCTTCTGAACTCCGGTCTTTCGCGGTCTAGAAAGAAGCGGGTCGGGTCACGCTGAATCTGGGTCGTAAGGCGATCCAGATTGGCTATCAGTGTCCGGCTTTCCTGTGCAAGTCGCGTGTAAAGGGGAAGCGCCGTTTTCGTGAACTCTTGAACGGCGGGCGCCGCGGCGCCGGTGACACGCCGCAACTCTGCAAACGTATCTGATGCAGACTGGCTCGCCGCGCGCAGGTTTTGCGAAATTCCCGGAAGGTCGCCCGACACCTGGCCGACGGCGGCATTCAAATTGTCGAGCGTGCTCTCCAATTTGGTGATAATACCAGCCAAGTCTTCGTTTAGGACACGGCCCGCACCAGAAAATGCACTCTCCGCCGCAGTGAGCGCGCGGTCGCCTGTTTCAAGGGCTGCATTGATCGCACTCAGCGTATCGTTGGCATTCGAAAAGGCCAGGCTGGCCTCTTCCAGTGTGCCACGCGCGGTTTCGATAAGTTGACCGGCGGATTTGCCATGAGTGGTCAGATCTTCACCGACTTCGGCGGTGACCTTGCGAAAGGTGGTTGCGGCGGATTTCATATCAGCAATGATGATTGGCAGATCTTCCGTTGCGACGGAGGCAACCGAGGCGATCGCGCGCTCCGCGTCGGCCACCATCGCGCGCACGTCCGACAGCAGCGGCGCGGCTTCGTCTTGCAGTAGCTTGTCGATATTCGTGACCGTACTCCCAACGACGGCGGTGGTTTCATTTAACCGCGCGATCAAAGCATCAGCGGCTTGCAGCGTCGATTCCGCCTCGCTCAACCGGGCGGTCGCGGTCTCACCTGTCGTGCCCAGCGTGGCCATCAAGGCGCTTACATCCTCACCAAGACTGGACGCTTGGAGTCTCAATTCGGCGGCGGTCTGTCTCAATTCCTCCGCCGTGAGGCTGAGTTCTCCCTCCACAAACCGCTCGGTCCTTTCGATGGCCGCCTGCGCACTGGTCAGGGTTTCCGTGCTGATGCTCAGAACCCCTTTGCCCTGCTCTGACAACTCGCCAATCGAGACAATTGCGACGTCTGCGCTTTCAAGAACGCTCGTAATATCGCCCGTAAGTGTATCTAGTGTCGCGTTGAAGCGATTGATTTGTTGGGCAAAATCGCCAACTGTCGCCGTTACGGAAGAGAAGTCTTGCAGTGTCTGCGCGAAGTTTGCTGATGCGGTTTCGACATTGGACAGAATGTTTTCGAGGCGTTGGCGATTTTCGGCCCCCAAAAGCTCGCTGACATCTTCGACCGTTTCAAGCGATAGTTGCAACAGCCTTGGGGCATCCTCCGACAGAGTCTGCAACGTGGACCGGCCCGCTGTGATCTCGGGGAACGGCTGCGCTTCCGTGGGTTCCAGAAGTGGCGACGAGGCCGACCCGGGCTTGATGCCTACGAAGGAGACGCCGGTGACGCCTTGCGCTTCGATCGTGGCGATGCTGTCTGTCCGCACCGGAGTTTCTGCGTCCACCTCGACACGAACAAGGATGGTCCCGTCCCGTTCGGGGGACAGGCGCACATCCACGACCTGACCGATGGGCAAACCACTAAAGCGCACGTCGGAGGCATTGCCCAACCCGGCAACCGAAGAGAAGCGGATGTCGTAATAGTCGAATTGTCGATCAAGCTCGACCTGCGCGAACCACAAGAAGAACGTGAGGATACCGCCCAAACCCCCAAGGGTGAATGCGCCAATCAGAAAGAAATTCGCCTTCGTCTCCAACTCAGTTGCCTTTCTGACTGGTGCTGATCCGACCTTCGGAGGCTGCGGCACGGGCGCGGGGGCCGTGGAAGTACTCATGCACCCAAGGATGATCGACATTCAGCATATCTGCCATGTTGCCAGTCACCAGAACTTTTCTTTCGGCCAGAACGGCAACGCGGTCGCAAACGGTATATAGCGTGTCAAGATCGTGGGTAACGAGGAAGACGGTAAGGCCCAACGACCGGCTGAGCCCAAAAATAAGCTGGTCGAAAGCCGCCGCGCCAATCGGGTCCAGACCTGCTGTTGGCTCATCGAGGAATACGATATCGGGATCAAGCGCCAGTGCCCGCGCAAGACCCGCACGTTTCCGCATCCCGCCCGAGAGTTCGGAAGGGTACTTGTCTCCGGCCAGATATGGCAGGCCAACCATAGATATCTTCAGATCGGCGAGTTTGCTGCGGATGCTAGGGTCTAGCCGTTCGATGCCGCGCATTGGAACCTCGACATTTTCTCGTACGGTTAGCGAGGAAAACAGCGCGCCATCCTGAAACATCACTCCCCATCGGCTTTCGAGGGCCTGCCGGGTGTCTTCATCGGCGCTCATCACATCGGTTCGAAGAACGACGACACTGCCCGCTGCCGGTCTCTGTAAGCCCGCGATCGTCCGCAACAGAACCGATTTGCCGCTGCCCGATCCGCCGACCACGCCTAGTATTTCACCTCGATAGACATCCAGATCGAGGTTTTCATGCACCACTTGAGAGCCGAACTGGTTGCGAATACCACGCAGTTCGATGACAATTTCGCGCGTATTCATAAACCGATCCGCGCAAAGAAAATCGAAAAGATCGCATCGGCGACGATCACGGCGAAAATTGCAGTGACGACTGCATTGGAAGTCATCCTTCCGAGCGATTCGGCATTGCTTTTGACCTGCATCCCTGCATGACAGCCGACGACGCCGATTATCAGCGCGAAGACCGGCGCCTTGACCAACCCGACAAAGACATGAGTCACGGAGGTTCCCTCGATCAGCCGCGTGCGAAACATCGCCGGAGAAATACCCAGATCGATCCACGCCATCAGCGCGCCGCCAAACAGCCCGGCAAGATTGGCGATCAGGCCCAGGATCGGCAGCATGAACAGAAGCGCCAGAATCCGCGGCACAAAGAGCACCATCGCGGGATCGAGACCAAGGGTACGCATTGCATCGATCTCCTCGCGCATCCTCATCGAGCCAATGGCCGCTGTGAATGCGGATGCCGTGCGACCGGCAACAATGATTGAGGTCAGGAGAATGCCCAATTCACGCAGGATGGAGATGGCGATCAAATCAACCACAAAAACCTCTGCTCCGAACTGGCGAAGTTGGGTCGAGCCTTGAAAGGCCAAAACGATGCCGATCAGGAACGCCATGAGTGCGACGATGGGAACGGCTTTCAAGCCGACTTCCTCGCAGTGATGCACCAGCGATGTGAACCGAAACTCGCTTGGATGCCTTGCCGCACGAACCAGCTTGTGAAGAAAGATGCCCAGATATGCGGTCAAATCGCGAAGAAACAAAACACCTGACAACACACGCTTGCCCAATGTTTCCATAAATGCCGTGACTGACAAGCGCCTTGTTGGCTGGCCCTCGGCAACCGGTAGCGCGCGTTCCACGCTGCTAAGCAGGTTTCCGGTTTCCTCGTGCGCTCCCAGAAACTGCACAGATTGGTTCGATGCTTCGATACGTCTCTTGAGCATCACCAGCGCCCATGCACCTGCGGTGTCCAGTCCCTCGAGCTCTGAAAGATCAATGTCTACCGTTTCTTCAGACGGCAGGCAGGCAAGGGCACTCTGCGCCTCGGTTACCGTGTAGATTGTCAGGAAACCAGACAATTTGACAAGCTGCGGTGCGCTGTCGGGCTCCTTGTTCAGTGCGAAGAACTGGTCGATGCTTACACCGGTTGACTGTTGCAAGCAGTTTGCACTTAACTGCTTGCTGTTGCTCTCAAACTCATCATTATTTTCTATCAATATTTGCCCCACCAAGGAAGGGGTGCTTTCACGAAAGCCTTCAGCGTTTCTAAGTCCGTTTTGGTCAAAAGCGTTTCGATTGCATTGCTCGACAGCCCCTTTACTCGGCTTAAGTTCGGATAGTGAAGCGAATGACTACTTTCCGTTGCTGCCGTTCGTTCATCTTACATCATCCGAGACTTTGGGCTCCAAGCGGACCTGCGGCGGTGCAGCGAACGGAGCTCCGGTTCATCCAGGCTGTCGTCGTTCACGGCCCAGACCAGACCTTGCCAAAGTAGCCCAGCGCCGCAGCGCAGCTTCACCGCACCGGTTGTTCGCTGCGGGTGCAAGGTGAATCCGAAGGCGAATTCACACAGGACAAACTGGCTTGATGTAGGCGCAGCAAATGTGATAGCTTGGAGCCCCACCCAACCCTGCACCTGCAGCATGGCGATTGCTGCGTCGCGGCAAACGTCGCCATACCGGTCGTAGAATTGCTCACAAGACCCCCGGATTTGATCCGGTCTTTCGCCGCGCCGTCGACGAACTGGGAGGTGCGGACGAAGCGGTCATAGGCGCATGAGACGCCCTCTACGCATGGAACAACGCTCCGACTAAATACGCAATTGCGGCGGCCACCCCCCCAATCACCAGGGTTTCGCCAGCAGATCGCCACCAGGGGCTGAGAGACCAGACGCTTTTCAGCGCGCCGATCGCGAAAAAGGTCACCATGGTCAGCGCGGCCGAGACAGAAAATGCGTTGCCCAGTCCAAGAATGAACGGGAATAAAGGCACGATTCCGGCCGCCAGAAAGGCCAGAAAGGTGGTTGCGGCGGATTTCACAGGATGTGGATCGACACCGCTTAGCCCGTATTCCCCCTCCATCATCAAGGCGATCCAGCTTTCGCGATCTTTCGTGATCGCGT
>NZ_JAXMOR010000036.1:0-48898 GCF_034669705.1 Marinovum sp. | reverse complement strand
AGCCGCGCCGCGCCGCTGCGCTTTGTGCTGATCGGCCGCGACTGGCGCGCGCGCGGCGGGCCGCTGGCGCTCGAGACGGTGCGGCTGTTGCGGGCGCGCGGGGTGGATGCGGTGCTCGACGTGGTCGGCGCGACGCCGCCCGAGGGGGCGGCGGCGGGCGTGGTGCTGCACGGCCCGCTCGACCGGCACCGGCCAGAGCACAGGGCGCGGCTGACGCAGGTGATGCGGCGCGGGCATTTCCTGTTCCAGCCGGCGCTCGAAAGCTACGGGTTCACCGTCTGCGAGGCCTCGGCCCACGGCCTGCCGGCGCTGTGCCTGCGGATCGGCGGGGTGCCGCTGCGCGAGGGTGTCAACGGCCATGCCCTGCCGCTGGGCTCCGGCGCCGCGGCCTTTGCCGCCCGTGTCGAGGCCTATCTCGCCACACCCGAGGCCCATGCGGCGCTGCGCCGCTCGGCCCGGCGGGAATACACCGAGCGGCTGAACTGGGACACCTGGGGCCGCGCGGTCGATGGCCACCTGCGGGCCCGGCACCGCTAGCCCGCGACTGGACCTATCCGCCGTCAGACATTGGCCCTATCGCGCCGGCAGCCAAACCACTAGCCTGCGGCAAAGCGACGGGCCATGGCCCGATCCACAGATTCTGCAGGAGACCCCGACCGATGAAAATGACCACCGAAGAAGCCTTCGTGAAAGTGCTTCAGCGCCACGGGATCGAACATGCCTTCGGCATCATCGGCTCGGCCTTCATGCCGATCTCTGACCTGTTTCCCAAGGCCGGCATCCAGTTCTGGGACTGCGCCCACGAAGGCTCCGGCGGGATGATGGCCGACGGCTATACCCGCGCCTGCGGCAAGATGAGCATGATGATCGCCCAGAACGGCCCCGGCATCACCAACTTCGTCACCGCCGTGAAAACTGCCTACTGGAACCACACCCCGCTCCTGCTGGTCACGCCGCAGGCCGCCAACAAGACCATCGGCATGGGCGGCTTCCAGGAAGTCGAGCAGATGAAGTTGTTCGAGGACATGGTGGCCTATCAAGAGGAGGTGCGCGATCCTTCGCGCATCGCCGAGGTGCTCAACCGGGTGATCCTGAACGCCCACCGCGCGAGCGCCCCGGCGCAGATCAACGTGCCGCGCGACTACTGGACCCAGGTGATCGACATCGAGCTGCCCGAGATGGTCGCCTTCGAGCGCCCCTCTGGCGGCGAGAGCGCACTGGCCGAGGCGGCAAAGCTGCTGTCCGAGGCGAAATTCCCGGTGATCCTCAACGGTGCCGGCGTGGTGCTCGCAGGCGGGATCGACACCTCGATGCAGCTGGCCGAGCGTCTGAGCGCGCCGGTCTGCGTCGGCTACCAGCACAATGATGCCTTCCCCGGCTCGCATCCGCTGTTTGCCGGGCCGCTGGGCTACAACGGATCCAAGGCCGGGATGGAGCTGATCTCCAAGGCCGATGTGGTGCTCTGCCTCGGCACCCGGCTCAACCCGTTCTCGACCCTGCCGGGCTATGGCATCGACTACTGGCCCAAGGATGCCAAGGTGATCCAGGTCGACATCAACCCTGACCGCATCGGCCTGACCAAGAAGGTCTCGGTCGGTATCGTCGGTGATGCCAAGAAGGTGGCCGAGGGCATTCTGGCGCGGCTGGACGACAGCGCCGGCGACGAGGGCCGCAAGGACCGCGAGAACCTGATCAGCCAGACCAAATCCGCCTGGGCGCAGCAGCTGGCCTCGATGGACCACGAGGACGACGATCCCGGCACCACGTGGAACGAGCGCGCCCGCGCCGACAAGCCCGACTGGATGAGCCCGCGCATGGCCTGGCGCGCGATCCAGAGCGCCTTGCCGCGCGAGGCGATCATCTCGTCGGACATCGGCAACAACTGCGCCATCGGCAATGCCTACCCGAGCTTCGAGCAGGGCCGGAAGTACCTCGCTCCCGGGCTCTTCGGCCCCTGTGGTTACGGGCTTCCCGCGATCATTGGCGCCAAGATCGGTTGCCCCGAGACGCCGGTGGTGGGCTTTGCCGGCGATGGCGCCTTCGGCATCGCGGTGACGGAACTCACCGCCATCGGCCGCGAGGAATGGCCGCCGGTGACCATGGTGGTGTTTCGCAACTATCAATGGGGCGCGGAAAAGCGCAATTCGACCCTGTGGTACGAGGACAACTTCGTCGGTACCGAGCTCGACGACGGGGTGAGCTATGCCGGCATCGCCCAGGCCTGCGGCCTTCAGGGCGTGCAGGCCAAGACGATGGACGAACTGACCGCTGCACTCGACCAGGCGATCAAGGACCAGATGCAGAACGGCAAGACCACCTTGATCGAGGCGCTGATCAACCAGGAACTGGGCGAGCCCTTCCGCCGTGACGCGATGAAGAAGCCGGTCGCCGTGGCGGGGATCGACGCCTCGGATATGCGGCCACAGACGCCTGCGGTATGATCGGCGGGCAATGACCAAGGGAGGATGTCATGAGCCGGTTCCTGATCCACATCCACAGCGGCCCCGCGACGCCGAACACGGCAACGCTGGGCTGCACCGTTGCCTTGGCCGCGGCCAATGAGGGTCATGAGACAGTGATCTTCTTTGCCGGCGACGGGGTGCACCTTCTGTCGCCCGACCACGGCGGGACCGAGGGGCAGGGCACCGGCCGGATCTCCGAGCTGCTTCCAGCGCTCAAGGAGGCCGGTGTTCGGTTCTACCTGTCGGGCAAATCCGCCAAGGCGCGGGGCTATGACGACAGCCTGCTCCAAGGCCACCCGGCAGCGTTTGCCATGCCGCCAAAACTCGTGGCGCTGGCGGCGGAGGCCGAGACCGTGCTCTGCTACTGACGACTGTCGGAGGGCCACTGGCGGGGCGGGGCGGAGACCTTCGGGAAAGCCGTCACCCCAGCCCCACCGTCACCGCGGTCGCGGCAACGATATCGGCGACCGTCGCGCCCCGGCTGAGATCGCAGACGGGGCGGCGGAACCCCTGCAGGAAGGGGCCGATGGCCTGAGCGCCGGCCAGTTCCTGCACCAGCTTGTAGGCGATGTTGCCTGCGTCGAGAGAGGGAAAGATCAGCACATTGGCATCGCCGGCGCCCATCCCCTTCTTCTCTGCGATCCGCGCGTTCAGCGCCGCGTCGGCCTGGATCGGGCCGGTAAAGCCGCTCGCCTCGGCTGCGCGGCGCACCGCCTCGACGCCGGGACCCGCGCCGCTGCTGCCGGTGGAATACGACAGAAGTGCCACCCGCGCCGGGCCGAGAAGCGCCTCGCAAGAGGCCGCCGAGGCGCTGGCGATGGCGGCCAGACCCTCGGCATCCGGCGCGACATTCACCGCGCAATCGGCAAAGATCATCTCGCGCCCGTCGGGAAACACCATGACGAAGAACGACGAGGGCAGCGCCACCCCCGGCGCCAGCCCGATCGCCAGCCCCGCCGCCTCGATCACCTTGGCGGTCGGGCTGTCGGCACCGGCGACCATGGCCTCGGCCTCGCCTGCCGCCACCATCGCCGCCGCCCGGATCAGCGGCCGCGCCAGCATCCGCCGCGCGATCCCCTCCTTCATGCCGCGATTGGCCTGCAGGGCGGCAATTTGCGCCCCGGTGACCTCGCCCAGCCCGACCGGCTCCGCCAGCCCTTCAGCCCGCAGCCGGGCGCAGGCCTCGGCCACGCGCGGATCGTCGATCTCGGGGAAGACCACCCGCGCGCCGCGACCGCGCGCGCGCTCATATGCCCTGTCCAGAACCGCCATGCCCCGCCTTTCCGCTATTCCCAGGAGACCATGATGACTGATGACGTGAAGATCAACCGGGGCCTCAAGGGCGTCTACTTCGAACGCTCCGGCGTCAGCCATATCGACGGCCGGGCCGGCGAACTGCTCTACCGCGGCTACACCATCCACGACCTGGCCGAGCACAGCAGCTTCGAGGAGGTCTGTTACCTCCTGATCCACGGCGAGCTGCCGACGCAGGCGCAGCTGGCCGAGTTCGACGCCGCCCTCCGGGCCGGGCGGGAGTTGCCGGACGCGATCTACGACATCCTCCGCGCCACCGCTCAGGGCCACCCGATGGACGTGCTGCGCACCGCAGTCTCGGCGCTGGCGGCGCTCGAGCCCGACAGCCGCGAGACCGGCGACAAGGCGTTTCTGCGCAACGGCATCCGGCTGACCGCCCAGGTGCCGATGATCATCGCCGCCCATCAGGCGATCCGCAATGGCCGCGACCCGGTGGCGCCCGATCCAGCGCTGTCACATGCCGCCAACTGGCTCTGGATGCTGACCGGCGAGACCCCCTCGGACGAGGCGGCGCGGCTGGCCGATGTCGATTTCATCCTGCATGCCGAGCATGGCGCCAATGCGTCCTCATTCGCCGCCCGGGTCACCGTCGGCACCGAGGCCAACCTGCATGGCGCCATCGTCACCGCGCTGGCCACCCTGGCCGGCCCGGCGCATGGCGGTGCGGCCGAGGACGTGATGAAGATGGTGCGCGAGATCGGCGCCCCCGAGAACGCCGCCGCCTACGTCAAGGCCAAGCGCGCCGCCAGGGAGCCGGTGACCGGTTTCGGCCACCGGGTCTACCGCGCCGAGGATCCGCGCGCACGCCACATGCGCGAGGGCGTGCGCCGGCTGGGCGAGGAGAAGGGCGCGCCCGAGTGGTTCGAGATCTTGCAGGCGGTGGTTGAGGCGATGAAGCCCTATTCCCGCCATGGTCTCAACGTCAACGTGGATTTCTACTCCGGGGTGGTTTATCAGCTGCATGGCATCCCGATGGATCTTTATGTGCCGATCTTTGCCATCGGCCGGATGCCGGGGTGGATCGTGCAATGCCTCGAACAGCAGCGCAACAACATCCTGATCCGCCCGCTGACGCTTTACAACGGGCCGGACCAGCGTGCCTATCTGCCCCTAGGAGACCGTGAGTGAACCAGAGCCTGTTGCCGCCCAGCCTGCGTCCCGACAGCCGTGTCGCGGCTTGGCTCGGGCGTTGGCGGCAGATGCCGGTGAGCCTCGCAGACCCCGCCCTGCCGCATGCCGAGGTGCCGGCGACGCCGCCGGCGGCCCGGGCGATGCTTTGCCGGGCGCTGCATGAATTCGACCGGCGGGTGCTGCCGCAGGCGGTGCGCGCCGCGATCGCCGGCTGCAAGCACCGGGTCGGCTGGATCGCCGGCCCGCCGGTCGAGGATTGGGCGCCGATCGCGCTGCACATCGACGCCGGCGCGCAGCTCTGGCTGGCGCTGCAGGATTACGAGACCGATGAATACGCGCTGTGGATCGTCGGCTTCGACCGAGAACTCGCGCCCCGCCGGCTGCGCCGCGCGCCCGATCTGGCCGGTGCCGCGCAGCCGCCGCTGCCGGAGCGGGGCGAAGAGGTTCTGACCTTCTGAGCGGCCGCTACTTACGGCCCGAGAACCAGCCGCGCATCCGGCTGCCGGTGCCCTTCACCGCATCGGTGGCATCGGCAAAGCCTTCCTCGACATCCGCCAGCATCGGATCGACACGCCGCATCCGGAACCGCCGCCAGCGCACGTAGATCGCCCAGAACAGCAGCGCCACCAGGGTCAGCACGATGATGTTGGTCCAGGGAATGATCGTGACGTCGGGGCTGTCCACCCGCCGCACATCGACCGCGTTGGGATAGATCGACAGGAACTCGTTGCGCCAGCCGTAATGCTTGATCACCACCCATTTCGGATTGTCCGAGGTCGAGCGCATGTCGGCCGCCTCGGTCTGCAGGTTGGCGGTGTCGAACTTGAAATACGGCGGCCAGCCCCAGCCGGTGTCCTCGTTGCGATAGACCATCGGCTTGCCGTTTTCGCGAATCGTCTGGATGAAAAACACGTCGCGGTTGACCTGCCCGGTGGCATTGCCGCTGTCGGGGCTCGACCAGAAGATCGAGTTCTCGCCGAAATCCACCCGGCGGGTCTCGGTGTCGGTGATCCGCGCAACGTCATGCTGCGGCAGCGTGTAGTGGAAAAAGGCACCAACCAGGACCCAGAAGGCCAGGATGAAGAACCATTTGATGTAACGCATGTGAGGGGCCCCGTGGTTTACTGGCTATGTAGTGCGTCTGCAGCGATTTGGAAACATCTCTGGCGGGTGGCCGGGGGTTTTCCAGCCCTCGCGCCAGGCTGGGCGAGATGGCGCTGCGCTGGCGATCTCCCCGAGGATATTTCTCGTACCGGAGAACGAGCGGACCGGCCGTGCCTCAGTGGAAGTTGGTGAAATAGATCACCGCGGTGATGACGATCACCGGCACCACGTAGACGCCGAGGATCAGCTTGCGGCGCAGCGACTTGTCGTACTCTGCCAGTCCGTCCTCGACGAAGGATTGGCGCGTCGCCTCGTCGCCCTCGAAGCCGTCGGCTTCCCATTGCGCCTCGAGCTTGTCGCGGCGCACGGCGCGGGAATAGAGCGACAGGAAGACATAGACCACGGTCAGCGCCACCAGGCCCAGGCCCGCGAGTTTGAGGAATGCCAGCATCGTCTATCGTCCTTTCGCCGCGCCCCAGGGGCCGACGCGGGCGGCCGGCGCCGCGCGCGGCTCTTCCATCGGGGCTTCGTGACCGAAGAGTGCGGCACGCGCGCCTGCCTTGTCCACCTGATATTCGCGGCTCAGGAAATCCACCACATAGCTGCGCTTGGTCTCGGACCAGTCGCGATAGAGCCGGTAGAACAGCTGCTTGTGGCAGATGAAGAGCTGGCGGATGTCGCCAGGGGCGAGCTCGGCCAGCAGCATGTTGACGAGATCGCGGTCGGCGGTGGCGGCGGCGCGCAGCGACAGGAAATAGGCCGGGTGGTCCGAGGTGATATGCGGCCAGTCACCGGCGCCCTCGGCCCAATGCACCAGCCGGTTGAGCCCGTGATAGGCCTCCGGCAGCCGGTCGGCATGGCGCCGGGCCAGGCCGCGGATGTCGCGGCGGGTGGCGCCGGTGAGGTCGATGCCGGCGTCCTGCGCGGCGTCGACGACGATGAAATCCATCTTCTGCCGCAGGATCGCCGCGGCATCGATGCCGCGCGCGGTGACGATCGGCTCGACCAGCCCGTTGGCCTCGAGGAAGCGGGCGATGCGGCTGGTGTCGGACATCGCCAACACCTGGCTGATCGGCATGTCCTGTAGCGCGTCGGTGGCGCCGGCGGTGATCAGCGCCGGTCTCGGGGTGTCGCGAAACAGGTAGCAGCCGCCGAAATGGCTGGTCCAGAAGTTGCCGGTCTCGAAGCTCATGGTCTCGAGCCGCAGCGGGTTGCGGAGGATGTCGCCTGTCTGCCCAGCGGCCGCGATCATCCGCGCGATCAGCACGTCGTCGAACCAGGCGTCCTCGCGGCGCTTGAAGTCATCCACCATCGCCGCCAGCTCGTGCGCCTCGCGCAGGGTGCCGCCGGTGGTGTCGGCCTCGACGGTGATCTTGCGGATGTCGAACAGCCGGGCGGGGGTGGCCAGGCTGAAGACCGAGTTCACCAGCTCGCCGGCCACCGCATCGCGGGCGGTCAGCGCAAAGAGCTGGGCCTCGTTGGCCTCGATGAAGCGGCGCAGGATGGTGCGCGAGGTCGAGAAGGTGGCCTCGAGCAGCGGCGCGGTCTTCTGCGCGGTGGTGAGCAGGATGAACTGCCGGTTGACGCCGCGGGGGTTGAGGTAGAGCGTGTCGCCGAGTTCGTCTCCGATTTCTGGGGAATGGCCGGAGATATCGACGTGGAACTCGGTGAGTTGCGTTTGCTTGCCGGCGAGATGCTTGAGCGCGCGGTTGTAACGCTCGACCAGGGCGGGGGCGTCGATGCGGACCAGGTTGCCGAACATCAGGCCGGATTTTATGAGGCGGTTCATTTGGGGGCTGACCGTCGCCGCAATAGCTTCTTGAGCTCCTCCAGCGCCATTGGCGGATTCACCCGATGCACCATTGCATGACAGTTAGCGCACAGTGGAACCAGATCCTTGATTGGGTCTACCGAGTATGCGTTCTCGACAAACTTCATGGGGTACAGGTGATGGACATGTATGAACCCTGTGCCGAGTTCTCCGTAGACGTTTCCGAAGTCCATTTCACAAACTCTACACGACGGACCAAAATGCCGAATGCAGGCTTTGCGGGCAGCGCCGCTTCGTTCGATTGCCTCGACCGAGATCGTACGTTTCGCGCCCTCAGGATAGAGCTTGGCGATCTTTGCATGTATGGCCTCAGTGGTTTCCGCTTCATACCCCGAGAACACAGCTATCCATTGGTGCTCGGTTCTGACCAACCTTGCAGGGTACAAGGTTTCGTCCAGCTCAAGTATTTTCGAGGGGCCATCTTCATTCGGCTGCCGACCGTTCACCATTTTGAACACCTGAAGCGCATAGCCATGGTTTTCAACAAGTTTCAGCTTTTTGGCCGCGTCAGAGTAGCCCGGTGACTTGCGCCCGGAGTTCGACTGCCACTTGTCTTCGAGAATGACTGCGGACGACTGAGTTGTCCGGTCATCCCAAGCGCCAAAATACACCTCGTTTCTCTCGTGGTTGACCGCCGCCCAACTCCAGCGCTGATTGGCATATTCGGCCCCAATTTTTCGAAAAAACGCGGTTCTGCTCATTCCAAATTCCTTTTTTTTGTACAATAAGTTTCTAGCGCGAGCGGGGAAGCTGCAGTCGAAGTTTCAGGCGCCGATACACCTGCCGTTAATATCGGACTGAGACTACACCAAACGAGTGCGATGCCGGCGCCCTCCAAGTCGGGCGCGGCCCTTCTCGCTGTCCCGCCCCGGACTTGATCCGGGGCCCCACCGCAAGCTTCGTTAAGAGGCCCCGGATCAAGTCCGGGGCGCGAACAGCCAAACATCACCCCTTCTCCTCCAGATACCGCCGTTTCGCCGCATCCTGCCGCCCGTAGTCCCGCACCATGGCCTCGATCGCCGCCTCATCCGACGTGTCGGCATAGCGGAATTCCGAATCCGCGTAGCGGTTGATCTCCTGCAGAACCATCTCTGCCGTCACCGGCACGCGCAGTTCAGAAATCATCGCCGCCTTGGTGTCGTAGTCGCGGAACAGGAAGAGCTCGGGGTCCTCCATCCACTCATCCGGCAGTTCGAAATCCATCGCCCGGACCTTGACCGCATCGGTGATGTTCTTGATCGCTCGGCCGGTGAACCGCGGGTCGGCCTGCTGGATCGCCTTGAGATAGCTGCCCATCCGCGCGATCGTGTCGAGCGGGCCGATCTGCGACTGCACCCGGTCGAAGACCTGCAGAAGCGCCGCCTCCTGCGGCCGGGCGTGGGCCGCGTAGCTGGCGGCGACGGCGCGCTTGATCTCCTGCGCGGCAAAGGCCTCGTGATCGCCCAGCGGAATGTCGTGCGACTTGCCCATCAGCAGGTACAGGATGTCGATGTAATCCTCGCGGGTCTGCGGCCCGTCCACCAGGAACCGCGCGCCGGCGCGCTGGCGCAGGGCGTCGTCGACGTTCTCGGGGTAGTTCGAGAACATCCCGAAGGTGCAATTGCCGCGCACCACCGTATTGGCGCCGGCAAAGCTCTCCATCAGCACGGCGGTGATCTCGAGCTGCCCGGCCGAGGACTGCCGGTCGCCGCGCTTTCCCGCCAGCTGGTCGATGTCGTCGATGGTGCCGAAGCCGATCACGCCGGGGTCGAGGATGGTGTCGATGAAGGCCTTGGCGTTCTGGCCCGACTTGCCCTGATAGCTGTCGATATTCTCGGTCGAGAGGTTCTGGTAGCGGAACGGGTAGCCCGCGACCTGACAGTAGTCGTTGATCAGCCCGGCCATCATCTGGATCAGCGTGGTCTTGCCGGTGCCGGGCATGCCGTCGCCCATGAAGGTGAAGATGAAGCCGCCGAGCTCGGCAAAGGGGTTGAGCTTGCGGGTGAAATCATAGGCCATGAGCATTTTCGCCAGCTTCATGGCCTGATATTTGGCGATATGGTTGCCGACGACCTCATGCGGTTTCTTGAAGCTCATCGTCAGGGTCGAGGCGGCCGCCTTGCTGGCCGGGGTGAAGCCGCGCAGGGTCAGGTCATCGGCGGCGACATGCCAGGCGGCGCTCTCGAAAGCGGCGAGCCGCGGGGCCGAGCGGGCGCGCTGGGCGGTCTTTTCCATCACCTGTTCGGCAAAGCCCGAGAGCGTGGCGATCAGCCGGGCGTCCTCCGGCGCCTGAGCGGCGATATCCCGGTCAAGCTCCCACAGCAGACCGTGCAGCATGATCTGGCCATTGTCGGCGATCAGCTCTTCGACCTCGGCGATCTCGACGGTCGTCTCCGAGCCATGCGGCGACAGCAGCGCGGCCAGCGCATTGGCCCAGACATGGGCGGTGATCAGCGCCTCGGCGGTCAGACGTTCGGCAAACTCGGTCCGGCGGTTGGCGGGCAGGGCATTGGCCAGATTGGCGCGCTTGAGATCGGCCAGGCCGGTGGCCTCGGCATGGCTCTCGGCCAGGGCCTGGGCGATGGCGATGGCGCGGCGCAGCGCATGCAGCGCGGTGGCCTGCAGCGGCGTGGTCAGCGCGTCATCGGCCCCCGCGGCCTCGATGGTCTCGCGCAGCTTGACACCGTGTTGTGCGGTGCTGCGGCGGGTGGCGAGCCCCGGCGTGGTGGAGCGGAAGCGCGAGCTGCGCGGGATGCCCGGAGAGCGGTCTGCAGCCTGCGGCGCCGCGGCGCGGGCGATGCGGGGGCTGTGGTCGAACCCGGTGAGCAAGGCGGTGGCCGCAGCGTAATGCTTGCGGATGTCCTCCTCGCGAAGCTCCATCTGGTCGGCGGTCTGGCTCATCGGCGGCTCTCCGGGGTCTTTCTGCCCGAGGGGGCGGTGGCGGGGCAGGTGGGGTGCAAACCCACCCTACGGTGGGGCGCGTCGGCCATATCTCTGCCTCCGCCGCTTAATAGCTCAGCACCCGGCCGCCGGGGCTGACGACGAACTTGCGGACGCTGGCGAACCCGGGCGGGTTGCGGTCTGACAGCACCTGGAACGGGCGTTGTGGCAGGATAATGGCGCGCTGGGTCTCGGTGGCGCCGGTGTCGACGCCGCGGCCGGAAAACGGGTCGAGCGCAAAGACCTCGCGCTCGACGGAAGAGAACCAGCCGGCGCGCTCTTCGCGGACCTGCTCGCTTTCCAGCCGTTCCGAGGTCCAGGCCAGCGCCCAGTCCTCGCCCGGCGGCGATTTCGCCTCGGCCAGCACCTCTCGGATCGGCCCGGTCTGGCGGGTGAAGCTGTGCGAATACATCGGCCCGATGTGAAACCGGCGCAGCCGCTTGGGGTGCAGATGGTCAAAGCTCTCGTCGAAGCCCCTTGCGATGGTCAGCAGCTTCAGCGCGCCGAGGCTCTGCGCCATCAGGTGGCGCTGAACCTCCGGCCAGCGGCGTTCGTCGCGGGGCAGGGCCACGCGGCCGCTGTCATCAAGCTCGAGCACATAGACCGTCGGCAGGTTGATCTGGCTGTCGTAGACCGCCCAGTGGATGCGGTACTTGCGCCGCCCCTCGAAGCCCTCGACCCAGTCGATGCGCGGGTCCATCCGGGCCCAGAACAGGTGGCCGCGCTGCAATTCCTCGTAGTAGAGCCGCTGCGACAGGGCGAACTGCAGCCGCGTCGGGATCGCCCGGTCCGAGATGATCTGGCCGACCATCTGGTCCTTGAGCGCCGCCGCGCCGGGCATGTTCTCGAGATGCGCGCCGGCCTGCTGGGCGTCATTGGCCATCACCAGCAGTTCCTGAAACACCGGGAAGCCGCTTTCCGTGGTGTCGATGGCAAGCGAGCCGAAGAACTGCCCGGTGTCGCGGCCGACCAGCAGGTACTTCATCGACAGCGCCTTGAAGGTATAGGCGAGGCCGCGGATGTAGCGCGCGAGGATCTTCACGTCCTCGCGGCCCAGGCTGCCCTCGGTCTCCATCACCGCCGCCACCCGGCCGAGATGGGTGGTGATCGCCTCGAACTTGCGAAAGTAGCGGCGGCTGGCGAAGGTGTCGGTGAGGGCAGCGGTGTCGGTCACGGTGTCACTTTCAAACAGGGCCACGGTGGCCCGACAGGTGCTGGCGCTCTAGATCCGCTGAAGCTGGGTCAGGCGCCAATACTGGCTCTTGCGCTGGGCGCTCTTGCCCATGACCGGCGGCGCATTGCCACGTCGTGGGGCCTCGAGCGAGCGGGCGGCCTCGAGAAAACTATTGGTCAGCCGATAGCGGCCACCGCCGATATTCGTCAGGGTCCAGTGCTGGCCGGAATAATTGCCGCTGTCCAGCATCACCGGGTCGTTGACACCGTCATTGCGCACGTCGAGCGACCGTCCGGTGCCGAGGTAGGCATTGGTCAGCCTGACGCGCCCCTTGCCCACCGGGGTCAGCCGCCAGAGCTGACCGGAATAGCTGCCGCTGGGCAACAGGAGCGGATGACCGGTGTCGTTGTGGGAATCGAGAGAAAAGCCCTCGCCAAGAGACTCGCTGGTCAGGCGGTAGTAGAATGCGGCATTGAGGTCGGCCAAGGCTGGGCTGGACAGCGTAGAAAATGCTGCGCCGGTGATGATGAAATGTCGTCTTGTCAGAGTCATTTTCGGTCCTTGAATGTAGTCTACGAACCTGAAGTCTATCAATTAATCACTGTCTGGCCAGTTTTTTGGGCATCTGCCGTTTCGGCACGCCTCAATGCTCCGGCGGGTCGGTCTCAGCCCCCGTAAGCGTTGCTGTCGTGCTTCTTGACGATCTCGGCAAAGCGCCGGGCAAAGCGTTCGTCGGCCTTGGCTTTGGCCTCGAGCACGTCGCGGGCAAAGACCATGTGATCCTCATGCGCTTCGAGCATGTCGGCCATCTTCTGGTTGGTGGCGGTGCCGATGGCGGCCATGGCGGTCTGCGCCTCCTGGTCGGTCTTAACGCCGATCTCGTTGATCCGGTGCGCCACGTCCTGTTGCTGCGCGGTCTTGAGCGATTTCGACAGCGCATCGTAAAGCACCACCCGCTGGCGGGTGTCGGTCTGCAGCTTGTTGATCAGCACCATCTGCGTCGCCGCCTGGTTCTGCAGGCTGTCGACCCAGGATTTGCCCTTCTCGATATAGCGCTCCAGCGTCTGGCTCTTGGCGAGCTTGACCTGCTCCTGCTGCACCAGAGCATTGTACTGCTTGTTGAGATTGGCCAGCTCGGTTTCCAGCTTGGTGCGCGCGGCCGCGTCCTGTTCGACCGCGATCTTGTTCTCCAACGCGATGATCTGCGGGTCCATGGCGAGGATCTCCGCCTTGGTCGCCTCGAGCTCGCCGACGGTGAATTCGCGGTCGTCCAGCGTCTCGGTCAGGTTGGTCTCGACCTTGTCCTTCTGGTCGTTCAGCACCGCCAGCTGACCCTCGAGCAGCTTGGTGATGATGTCGGACTTGGAAATCAGGTCCTGCAGCTTGTCGTCGATATTGGCGGTCTTCATCCGTTCCTGCCGCAGGGCGTCGGATTTCCCCTTGGAGAAGATGCCGACAAAACTCTCCCAGCCGGTCTTGGATCGCATCTCGTCGAAATCGCGGGAAAAGGCGGCAGTGACGTCGTCGAGGCCCATGATCAGCTCGGCGATATTGGCGTTCATGACCTCGGTATGGGCGTGCACATCCTCGAGCGTGGCGGTCTCGACATCGATGGTGGCCTCGGTGCCCTGTTTCATCTTCTCCCGCGCGGTCTCGATCCGGCTGGTGATCTCGGAGATCTTGGACTGCGCCTCGGCCACCTGGGCCTGGCTTTCCCGCAGCTGGGTGTCGAAATCGGACATGGATGGCTTCCTGTTGCGAATGGATGGACTGAATATGGGTAATGTTATGCGATTTTACATCTGCCGGCGGCAGAGGGTCTTGGGGGAAAGTCTGGCAAATGTTCCCTCTCTTGGGAAGGTGGGAAATTTTGCGGGGTTTCGTGATGGGCTGGCGTCGGATCGGGGGCCAGCCCCCGGACCCCCGGAGTTTGACTGGCAAGATGAATGCGGAGCAGGGTCACCTGTCGGCCAGTGACAGCGCGGCGGTGGCGGCGGCGAGCAGGAGGCGGCGGTGGCGGCCGAGGGGGAAGCGGCTCGGAGGCCGGGCGAAGGCCTCGGGGTATTGGGGTTCCGGCGGCGCGCCGCGGGCGAGGGCGGCAAGAAGCCGGCCGGCGTAGCTGCCCATGGCGACGCCATTGCCGTGGAAGGCGAGGCCGGCAAAGGCGCCGGGCATCTCGGGGATGGCGCCGACAAAGGGCGTGCGGTTGCGCGACAGACAGACCAATCCGGACCAGAGGTGGGGGCGCGCCACATGGCGCCACGCCGGGAACATGGCGTTGAAATCGGCGTGGATCTTCTGCCGCAGGCGGGCGTTGGCGCGCGGCGTGGCATAGGTGCCGCCACGCATGCCAAAGAGAAAGCGGTTGTCGGGCAACAGCCGGAAGTAGTGCAGCAAGTGCCGCGTGTCATAGGCCATCTGTCGCGAGGTCCAGCCCTGGGCGGCGCGTTCGTCTTGGGTCAGCGGGCGGGTGGCGAGGATATTCGATTGCAGTGGCATGGTGCGGGCGCGCAGCCAGACGGGGATGTCATCGCTGGAATAACCGTTGGTGGCGAGGATCAGCTTTTGCGCCCTGAGCGGACCGTGGGGCGTGGTGAGGGTGAAGCCGCGGCCCTGGGCGATGGCGGTGACCGGGCTGGCGTCATGCATACTGGCGCCGGCGGCCTCGGCGGCGCGGGCGAGGCCGGTGACGTATTTGCGCGGGTTGAGGGCAAAGCCCACCGGCACGGTCAGCCCGCCGTGAAACGGGCCCGACATGCCGAGGGCGGCGAGATCGGCGGCCTCGTGCAGCGCGGGGGTAACCCCGTAATCGGCGGCGATCTGCGGCAGCCCTGCGCGCAGGGCCGCCATGTGACGCGGGCTGTGGGCGAGCAGGGTTTCGCCCTGTGAATGGGTGTCGGCCTCGATGGCATGGCGCTCGAGGAGGTCTGCGACCAGCTCCACAGCGGCCTTTTCCGCGGCGCGATAGCTGGCGACAGCCGCAGGGCCGAACCTGCGGGCGAGACCTGCGTTGCTGATCTTGCCGCCGCCGAGACAGCAGAAGCCGCCGTTGCGTCCCGACGCGCCCCAGCCGATGTGGCGGGCCTCGAGCAGCGTGACATCGACCCCCGCCTCGGCCAGATGCAGGGCGGCCGAGAGCCCGGTGAAGCCGCCACCGATCACCGCGACCTCGGTGCTCTGGGGGCCCTGATAGGTCGGGCGCGGCGGCGTCGGGTCGGCGGCCCAGAGGCACTGCGCCACCGCGGCGTCGGAATAGGCGTGATCCTCGTAAATCCGCTGCATCAGGCGCGGACGGCCGCCTGTTCCTCGGCTTGCTGCCGGACGCTGGCGCGCTTCGAGACCAGCGAGGCGGTGATCACCCCGACGGTGACCACCGCGATCATCAGCGTCGAGAGCGCGTTGATCTCGGGGCTGACGCCGAGGCGCACGGCCGAGAAGATCTTGATCGGCAGGGTGGTGGCCGAGGGGCCGGCTGTGAAGGACGCGATCACCAGATCGTCGAGCGACAGGGTGAAGGCCAGGAGCCACCCCGAGATCACCGCCGGGGCGATGATCGGCAGGGTCACGAGGCGGAAGGCCTCGAACGGGGTGCAGCCGAGGTCGAGCGCCGCCTCTTCCAGCGAGCGGTCAAAGCTGACGAGGCGCGAGGAGACCACCACCGAGACGTAGCACATCGAGAACGTCGTATGCGCGAGGATGATCGTCACGATCCCGCGGTCCAGCCCGATGCCGATGAAGAGCAGCAAGAGCGACAGACCGGTGATCACCTCGGGCATCACCAGCGGCGCGTAGATCATGCCCGAAAACAGCGTGCGCCCGTGGAAGCGCCCGGCGCGGACCAGCACATAGGCCGCCATGGTGCCCAGCACGGTGGCGATAGTGGAACTGGCCACGGCGACGCGAATGGTGACCCAGGCGGCATCGAGGAAGGCTTCGTTCTGCAGCAACTCGCCGTACCACCGGGTCGAGAACCCGGCCCAGACGGTGACCAGCTTGGAATCGTTGAACGAATAGATCACCAGGATGATCATCGGCAGGTAGAGAAACGCGAACCCCAGCGTCAGCGAGATCGCATTGAACGGCGAAAAGCGGTTCATCCCTCGGCCTCCCGCTGTTTCTGCTCGTTGCGCTGAAACAGCACAATGGGCACGATCAGGATCAGCAGCAGGATCACCGCCACGGCGGAGGCGACCGGCCAGTCGCGGTTGTTGAAGAACTCCTCGAACAGCACCTTGCCGATCATCAGCGTGCCCGATCCGCCCAGCAGCGAGGGGATCACGAACTCGCCCACCACCGGGATGAAGACCAGGAAGCAGCCGGCGATGATGCCCTGCTTCGAAAGCGGCACGGTGACCAGCCAGAAGGCTTGCAGGCGCGAACAGCCGAGGTCTTCGGCGGCCTCGAGCAGGCTGTCGTCCATCTTTTCCAGCGCCGAGTAGATCGGCAGGATCATGAACGGCAGGTAGGTGTAGACCACGCCGATATAGACCGCGGTATTGGTGTTGAGGATGGTCAGCGGCTCGGAGATCAGGCCGATCTGCAGAAGCAGCCCGTTCAGCAGCCCCTCGTTCGACAGGATCCCCATCCAGGCGTAGACCCGGATCAGGAACGACGTCCAGAACGGCAGGATCACCAGCATCAGCAGGGTCGGCCGCCACTCGGGATTGGCGCGGGCCATGGCATAGGCGATCGGGTAGCCGGCCACCAGGGTGAGGAGGGTGGAGATGAAGGCGATGCGGACCGAGGAGAGATAGGCCTTCCAGTAGAGATCATCGGTGGTCAGCCAGGTGAAGTTCTCCATGTCGAGGTCGGACAGGAACGCCCTGAAGCCGGCCCAGCCTTCCGAGAGGTCGAGGGTGGGCGTGTAGGGCGGTATGGCAATGGCAGTGTCCGAGAGCGAGATCTTGAGCACGATCAGGAAGGGGACGAGGAAGAGCGCCAGCAGCCAGAGGTAGGGGATGGCGATGAGGGTCAGGCGGCGCATCGTATACCCCTTTCGCGATCAACGGGATTCGTAACACCGCCCGAACGTACCGCCCGGCGCGCATGCGCCCTGGTTGCCAATGGTCGCGCGATTGGTCCGAGAGACCACTGGCGACACCTCCTCGTCGCACCGCAGGTGCGCCCTTGATGGGCGGCACGCCTCTGGCGCGACGCGAGGGCAGTATCCAACAACCGTCCCGAATGCCGCCATTGGCGCTCTGACGAACGATGGCTGCGCCAAGGTTTAAGGCCCTCCTGAGGTCGGGCAGGGCGCCTGCGCGCCTCCTTGGCCGTTGTCGGGGAAAACGGGTCAACCATCCCTCACTCCTCCAGCATCACGGCGGCGGTGTCGGACCAGCTCAGCCAGACGTCGTCTTCCCAGGTCAGGGCGCGGCGTGACAGGCGGCGGGTGTTGGCGGTCTGCGCCTTGATGATCCGCTCGCCCGGCACCTGAACGTGATAGGTCGAGAGGTTGCCGAGATAGGCGATGTCATGAATCCTGCCGCGCATCCTGTTGCGGGTCTCGGGCTCTTCGGTGCCGATGGCGATCTTCTCGGGCCGGATCGCCAGATGACAGCGCTGGCCGTCGGAAAACCCGCGCGTGGTCTGGGCATGGAGCGGCGGCTGGCCCTCGGCCCAGGCAATGTCATAGCCCTCGCCCTGCGGCGTGGCGCGGCCTTCGATGATGTTCACCTCGCCGATGAAATCCGCCACGTAGACGGAATTCGGCTGCTCGTAGATCTCCGACGGCGTCGCCACTTGGACGATCCGCCCCTCGTCCATCACCGCCACCCGGGTGGCAACGGTCATCGCCTCTTCCTGGTCATGGGTGACGATGACGAAAGTGGTGCCGGTCTTCTCTTGAATGTCCACCAGCTCGAACTGGGTCTGCTGGCGCAGCTTGGCGTCGAGCGCGCCCAGCGGCTCGTCGAGCAGCAAGAGCTTCGGCGCCTTGGCCAGCGACCGGGCCAGCGCCACCCGCTGCCGCTGGCCGCCGGAGATCTGATGCGGCTTGCGCTGGGCGAAGCGCTCGAGCCGGGTCAGGCGCAGCATCTCGGCGACGCGGGCCTCGATCTCGTCCTTGGAGCGGGACTCGCGTTTCAGGCCAAAGGCGATATTGTCCCAGACCGTCAGATGCGGAAACAGCGCGTAGGACTGGAACATCATGTTCACCGCGCGCTTGTTCGGCGGCACCCGCGACATGTCCTGCCCGGCGATCAGGATCTGCCCCTCGGTCGGGGTCTCGAAGCCGGCCAGCATCCGCATCATCGTCGTCTTGCCGCAGCCCGAGGGGCCGAGCAGGGCAAAGAACTCCCTAGCGTAGATGTCCTGCGTCAGATCGTCGATGGCGGTGAAATCGCCGAACCGCTTGGTCACGCCCTTGAACTGGATCAGCGGTGTCTCGGTCGGATCGGTCCAGGGGGCAAAGACGGCTTCGGCCATGGGAACTCCGTGTGCACAAAAAAGCCCGCGCCGGGATGGCGCGGGCTGGCTGTCAGGCTCAGGTGCCGGACTTGATCTTGGTCCAGAGCCGGGTGACCACCCGCTGCACCTTGGCCGGGTAGGGCGTGGTGGTATAGGTGTTCTCCATCGCCTCGGGGCTGGGATAGATCGCCGGATCGCCGATCACGTCCTCGTTGAGGTGCTCCTGCGCCGCCTTGTTGCCGTTGGCGTAGTAGACGTAGTTCGACGCCGCCGCCATGTTCTCGGCATCCATGATGAAGTTCAGGAACCTGTGCGCCCCCTCGGGGTTCGGCGCATCGACCGGGATCGCCATCATGTCGAACCACATCTGTGCGCCTTCCTTGGGCGCGCTGTAGGCGATCTCGACGCCGTTGTCGGCCTCGGCGGCGCGGTCGCGGGCCTGCAGGATATCCCCCGACCAGCCGACCGCGACGCAGATGTCGCCATTGGCCAGCGCGTTGATGTATTCCGAGCTGTGGAATTTCTGGATATGCGGTCGGACCGGGTCATAGACCGCCTCGGCCTTGGCGATCACCTCCGGATCGTGGCTGTCGGGGTCTTCGCCGATGTAGTTCAGCGCCGCCGGGATCATCTCGGCCGGGGCGTCGAGGAAATGCACCCCGCAAGACGCCAGCTTTTCCATGTTCTCCGCCTTGAACACCAGGTCCCAGCTGTCGACCGGGGCATCCTCGCCAAGGACTTCGCGCACCTTGCCGAGGTTCACGCCGAGGCCGGTGGTGCCCCACATGTAGTTGATCGCATGGGCATTGTCGGGGTCGTATTTCGCGGTGCGATCCGAGATCACATCCCACATGTTGTTCAGGTTGGGCAGCTGCGACTTGTCGAGCGGCTGGAACGCCCCGGCCTGGATCTGGCGCTGCAGGAAAGTGCCGGTGGGCACCACCACGTCATAGCCAGAGCCGCCGGCCAGCATCTTTGTCTCGAGCACCTCGTTGCTGTCGAAGACGTCATAGACCAGCTCGAGCCCGGTTTCCTGTTCGAACTTCTCCAGCAGGCTCTCGTCGATATAGTCCGACCAGTTGTAGACCCGGACCTCCTGCGCCGCCGCCATCGAGGCGCCAAGCGCCAGCGCCGCGGTGCAGAGCATGGTAGTATTCTTCATTTTCGGCTCCCGTTGGGTTCTGGCGGTCATTTTGCTTGCCACCTTCCCTTGATTTGATCAAATTATGCCGTATCAGGCAACATGGAAATGCTGCATCGGGCGCGGTAAAGTCGCAAGACCCCATCAGACGGTGACACTTTGAGCGGATGAACCAGATCGACCCCCAGCCGGACAAGCCCGGCCTCCCGGCGCATGAACGGGTCTACCGCCAGCTGCGCGCGCTGCTGCTGTTCGGCGAAATGCCGCCCGGCGCGCCGATCACCATCCAAGGCCTGACCGAGCGGCTGGACGCCGGCATGACCCCGGTGCGCGAGGCGATCCGCCGGCTGACCGCCGAGGGCGCGCTGAGCTTTCAGGGCAACCGGCGGGTCTGCGTGCCGCAGCTTGATGCCGGCGCGGTGAGCGAGCTGATCCACGCCCGCCTCGCGATCGAGCCGGAGCTGGCCCGGCGGGCCTGCGGCCATGCCAAGCCGGCAGATATCGCCGCCCTGCGCGCCATCGACGACCGGCTCGACGCCGCCATCGACAGCGGCGACGTGCGCGGCTACCTCGAAGAGAACTACCGCTTTCACGCCCGGCTCAACGCGCTGGCCGCGGCCCCGATCCTCAATGACCTGGCCGAAGGGCTCTGGCTGCGATTCGGCCCCTCGCTGCGGGTGGTCTGCGGCCGGTATGGCACCCAGAGCCTGCCCGACCAGCACAAGGCGATCCTTGCGGCGCTGGCCGCGGGCGAGACCGAGGCGGTGGCCGGCGCCATGGCCGACGATGTGCGTCAGGGCATGGAACATATCCTGCAATCGGTGGAATGACCCGCCCCGGGCCTCGATTCGATTGACAGCGGATAATTTGATCATATTTTGGTGCCAAACCATGGCGCGCGAGGAGTGAGCCCGATGAACATGATCACCAATCACCTTCCGACCGAGGACCTTCAGGCGTTCGATGCCGCGCATCACATGCATCCCTTTACCGAGGGCGAGGGGCTGGCAAGGAAGGGCGCGCGCGTCATCACCCGCGCCAACGGCGTCTGGATCACCGACAGCGAGGGCCACGAGATCCTCGACGGCATGGCCGGGCTGTGGTGCGTCGCCATCGGCTATGGCCGCGACGAGCTGGCCGAGGTGGCGGCGCGGCAGATGCGCGAGCTGCCGTTCTACAACACCTTCTTTCAGACCACCCATGTGCCCGCCATCGCGCTGGCCGCCAAGCTGGCGGAGCTGGCGCCGGGCGATCTCAACCATGTGTTCTTTGCCGGCTCGGGGTCCGAGGCCAATGACACCAATATCCGCATGGTGCGCCACTACTGGGCGATGAAGGGCCAGCCCGAGCGCAACATCATCATCTCGCGCAAGAACGCCTATCACGGCTCGTCGATGGGGTCGGGCTCGCTCGGCGGCATGTCGGGCATGCATGCCCAGGGCGGTCTGCCGATCCCCGATATCCACCACATCAACCAGCCGCATTGGTGGGCCGAGGGCGGCGACAGCGATCCGGCGGCGTTTGGTCTGGCGCGCGCGCAGGAGCTGGAAGCGGCGATCTTGGAACATGGGGCGGACCGTGTGGCGGCCTTCATCGGCGAGCCGGTGCAGGGTGCCGGCGGGGTGATCGTGCCGCCGGAGACCTATTGGCCCGAGATCCAGCGCATCTGCGACAAATACGGCATCCTGCTGATCGCCGACGAGGTGATCTGCGGCTTCGGGCGCACCGGCAACTGGTTCGGGTCGCAGACCATGGGCATTCGGCCGCATATCATGACCGTCGCCAAGGGGCTGTCCTCGGGCTATGCGCCGATCGGGGCGTCGATCGTCTGTGACGAGGTCGCCCAGACCATTGCCAAAGACGAGTTCAACCACGGCTATACCTATTCCGGTCACCCGGTGGCGGCGGCCGTGGCGCTGGAGAACCTGCGCATCCTCGAAGAGGAGAAGGTGGTCGATCACGTGCGCGACGTGGCCGGCCCCTATCTCAAGGAAAAATGGCAGGCGCTGGCCGATCACCCGCTGGTGGGACAGGCCAGCATCGTCGGGCTGATGGGCGCCATCGCGCTGACGCCCGACAAGGCCAGCCGGGCGAAGTTTGCCGGCGAGGAGGGCACCGTGGGCTATATCTGCCGCGAGCGCTGTTTCGCCAACAATCTGGTGATGCGCCACGTCGGCGACCGGATGATCATCGCGCCGCCATTGGTGATCACCCGCGAGGAGATTGATACCCTGATCGACCGCGCCCGCCGGTCGCTGGACGAGACCTGGGAGCAGATCCAGAAGGACGGCCTCTGGAACCCGGCATGACGGCCGGCGGCTTCGATTTCGCCCCGGTCCTGACCGGCGAAACCCTGCAGCTGCGGCCGCTGGTGGCGGCGGATCGCGAGGCGCTCTATCGCGCGGCCGCCGATCCGCTGATCTGGGCGGGCCACCCGGCAAAGACACGCCACGAGCGGGCGGTGTTCGATCCCTATTTCGACTTTCTGCTGGCCTCAGGCGGCACCCTGACGGTGACCCTGCGGGAGGACGGCCGCGTGATCGGCGCCTCGCGGTTTTATGAGGTGGCGGAGCGGCCGGGCAGCGTGGCGATCGGCTTTACCTTTCTGGCCCGCGCTCATTGGGGCGGCCCGGCGAACCGCGAGATGAAGGCGCTGATGCTGGCGCATGGCTTCCGCTGGCACGATGCGGTCTGGCTGGATATCGGGACCGACAACCTGCGGTCACAGCGCGCGGCGGAAAAGATCGGGGCCGAGTGCATGGGCACCGCGGAACTGACGCTGGGGCGTGGCGCGGCGGAGTATGTCTGCTACCGCATTCGCCGGGCGGACTGGCAGGGCTGAGGGATGCGGACGTGCTGACCTAAGGGCAATCTGCGCGTCGGGATTTGCGCGGCTTGCGCTAAACTCCATTTGACGGCTCCGATTCGAGTCGCCTATTTCAAAAAGGAGATTAGCCGTGCGACACGTCGTTTCTGCCATGTTTCTCGCCAGTCTGGCCGGTTCGGCCGCAGCCGAAGGCCACATGGATCGGGGGGCGTATCTTGTCACCTCCCTGATGGCCTGTGGCAACTGTCATTCACCGATGGGCCCAGAGGGGCCGATTGCCGATCAGGCGCTGGGTGGCCGGTTGGTGGAAAAGAACCCGCAGTTCACCGCCATTGCCCCCAATATCACCCCGGCAAGCCGGGTGTCGGAGTGGTCCGACGCCGAGCTGGGCCGCGCCATCCGCGAAGGGCTGCGGCCTGACGGCACGGTGATCGGCCCGCCGATGCCGATCCCGATGTACCGCAATATCAGTGACGACGACCTCGCCGCCATCGTCGCCTACCTGCGCAGCGTGCCAGAGGTCGAGCATGACCCCGGCACCTCGGAGTACAACATCCCGCTGCCGCCGGCCTATGGCCCGCCGGTCGAGAGCGTCACCGCGCCCGAGCCGGCGGTCAATGCGGAGTACGGCGAATACGTCGCCCAGCTGGCGCATTGCATGGAATGCCACAGCCCGCTGACACCGCAGGGCCCCGACCTCGGCGAGAACATGGGCCGTGGCGGGTTTGAGTTCCACGGGCCCTGGGGCACCGTGGTCTCGCCCAACCTGACCAACCACCCGGAGGGGCTGGCCGAATATTCCGACGCCGAGATCAAGACTATGGTGACGCAAGGCGTGCGGCCCGACGGCGAGGCGATGCAGCCGCCGATGCCCTATGGCAATTTCGCCGGCATCTCCGAACAGGACCTCGACGCGCTGGTGGCCTATCTGCGCACGGTGCCGGGCAAGCCGGACATGTGAGGCCTGGGTGGGGCGCGCCGCGGTCGCGGGCGGCGCGCCTCTGGCCGGCGGGGCGCAAGCGAGGGGTCAGCCCCTCGCGCTCCCCGGAGTTTGGCGGGCAAGATGAAGGCGGAGCGGCGGCGCCTCAGGCCAACCGGTCGAGCATGTCGAGACAGGCCTGCATCTGGGCGACGGTGATGTATTCATTGGCCATATGCGCCTGTTCGATCGAGCCGGGACCGCAGACGATGACATCGGCGCCGAGGCCCTGGAACAGCCCGGCCTCGGTGTTGAAGGCCACCACGTCGGTGCCGTTGGCGCCGGTGAGATGTGCCACCAGGTCGCGGGCGGCATTGGTCTCCATCGGCTCGAGGCCGGGGGTCTCGCCCAGGGTTTCGACGGTGATGTCGGCGGCGGGGTCGACCGCCTGCATCGCCGGTTTCAGCACGGTGTCGACATAGCGCGCCATCTCGGCCTTGACGAAATCGGCGTCGCCCCAGTGCACCGGGCGCATGTCCCATTCGACCTCGGCCAGGGCGGCGATGACGTTATGGGCATGGCCGCCATGGATCGCGCCGATGTTGATCGTGCTCCAGGGCGGTTCGAACCGGCTCGAGGCCGGGGTGCGGGCCTTGAGATCCTCGCGCAGTTCCAGCAGTCGCATGGCGTAGCGCGCGGCGTATTCGGCGGCGTTGACCCCGCGGTCGGGCGCCGAGCCATGGCCTTCGAGCCCGCGGAACCGGGCGGTGTATTCGCAGCAGCCCTTGTGGCCCTCGATGATCCGCATCGAGGTCGGCTCGCCGACGATCACCATGTCGGGGCGGACCTCCATCTCGCGCAGCGAGGTCACCAGCGCCTGGCCGCCGAGGCAGCCGACCTCCTCGTCATAGGTGAAGGCGAAATGTACCGGGCGGGTGAGCCGGCGGTGGGCGTATTCACCGGCCATCACCAGCGCGCAGGCGATGAAGCCCTTCATGTCGCAGGTGCCGCGGCCGAACAGCGCGCCCTCCTTCTCGATCATTTCGAAGGGGTCGGTCTCCCAGGGTTGCTCGGCCACCGGCACCACGTCGGTATGACCCGAAAGCATCAGCCCGCCGTCGCCCTCGGGGCCGAGGGTGGCGAAGAGATTGGCCTTGCCGCCGCTCTCGTCGGCCAGCACCCGTACCCGGGCGCCGACATCCTCGAGCCGGTTGGCGAGATGGCCGATCAGCGCCAGATTGCTGTCGGAGGAGAGGGTGGGAAAAGCGATCAACTCGCCCAGCAGGTCGGTGCTTGCCTTGAGATGGCTCATTTCACCACCACCTCGCGCGGCCGGTCGCAGAGCGGTTCGGCCGGGCCCTCGGGGCGGATCAGGATGGATTCGGTGATCTCGAGGCCCCAATCCTCCATCCACAGGCCGGGCATGAAGTGGAAGGTCATGCCCGGCTCGAGAACGGTTTCATCCTCGGCGCGCAGGCTGATGGTGCGCTCGCCCCAGTCGGGCGGATAGGAGAGGCCGATCGGATAGCCGCAGCGCGCGGCGCGCTTGATGTCGGATTTGCCCAGCTCGTCGGCCAGCACATTGGCCACGTCGCAGGCGCGGTTGCCGGCGCGGGCCATATCGATGCCGGCCTCGAGCCCGCGCAGCAGCGCCTCCTCGGCGCGCTTGATCAGGTCCGGCGGGGTGTCGAGGAAGATCGTGCGGCAGAGCGGCGCGTGGTAGCGGCGAAAGCAGCCCGAGATCTCGAAGAAGGTGGCCTCGCCGCCGGCAAAGGGCTTGCCATTCCAGGTCAAATGCGGCGCGGCGGCATCGGGCCCCGAGGGCAGCAGCGGCACGATCGCGGGGTAATCGCCCCAGTGGCCATCGGCCCCGGCCACCGCATCGGACATGGCGGCGGCGACCACCTCGTTCTTGGGCACGCCGAGGGCGGTGCGCTCCATCAGCCCGTCCATGATCTTTTCGCTGATCCGCGCGGCGCGGCGCATGAACACCAGCTCTTCATCGGATTTCACCGCGCGGCACCAGTTCACCAGATTTGTGGCATCGGCAAAGTCGCATTGCGGCAGGGCGGCCAGAAGCTCGGAATGGGCCCGGGCCGAGTAGTAGTAGTTCTCCATCTCGATGCCGATGCAGGCGGCCGAGAGCTCGAGGTCGCCGAATCGTACCGCGAGATCCTGCATCGGGTGCATCTCGGTCGATTGCACGAAGTGATCGGCATAGCCCATCACCCGGTCGTCCTCCATCCAGACGGTGCGCAGCGCGCCATTGGCATCCTGCGCCCGGCCCCACCAGATCGGATCGGCGTCGGGCAGCACGATCACCCCCTGGTGGACGTAGAACGACCAGCCGTCATAGGCGGTGAGCCAGGCCATGTTCGACGGATCGGTGACCAGCAGCGCATCGAGATCGCGCGCGTCCATGGCGGCGCGGACCTTGGCCAGGCGACGGGCATATTCGGTGCGCGAGAACGGG
Organism: Marinovum sp.; assembly: GCF_034669705.1. Taxonomy (GTDB): domain Bacteria; phylum Pseudomonadota; class Alphaproteobacteria; order Rhodobacterales; family Rhodobacteraceae; genus Marinovum. Next base: position 23,195 of record NZ_JAXMOR010000036.1, on the reverse strand, counting down.
ATGTCCTTGGCAAAACGATAGTCGGGCATGGCGCTTCCTTCCTGCAACTGTCCCCGGACCTTGACCCGCGAGGCGCAGCGGCTGCGTGCCGGAAAACGACATTTCGCCGCGCTTTCGAGCGCTGGGGATCCTCTGACCTCGGTGTGAGTCGATCCGGACTTGTGCCGGATTCCAAGGCATATGCCACAGGATCGGGCGGACCAATGTCCAGCGAAAACCTGAGGTCGCAGGAAAAAACCTTTTAAAAACCGTGACAGAGAGACAGATCGACTTTCAACTGCCGGTTTTTCAGTCAAACATCCCGCTATGGCGCGAACGGCGCCTAAAGTGTCGCAACTCAGTTGCAGTTTGCGGTTTGCCGCGTTTTACTCTGAGACAAAGGGATCAACCCTTACCAAAAACAGGGAGCCAATTTTGGCAGACGCTTCAGCGAACGGCGCATTCGTCGAATTCGAACGGGTGCAGAAAAGCTATGATGGCGAAACGCTCGTCGTCAAAGACCTCAACCTCTCGATGCCGAAGGGCGAGTTCCTGACGATGCTGGGGCCCTCGGGCTCGGGCAAGACCACCTGCCTGATGATGCTTGCCGGGTTCGAGACCGCCACCCATGGCGACATCCGCCTCGACGGCACCTCGATCAACAACATCCCGCCGCACAAGCGCGGCATCGGCATGGTGTTCCAGAACTACGCGCTGTTCCCGCACATGACGATCGCCGAGAACCTCGCCTTTCCGCTCGAGGTCCGCAAGATCGGCAAGTCGGATCGCGAGGCCAAGGTCAAGCGCGCGCTCGACATGGTCGAGATGGGCGATTTCGGCGGCCGCCGCCCGGCGCAGCTGTCCGGCGGGCAGCAACAGCGGGTGGCGCTGTCGCGCGCGCTGGTGTTCGAGCCGGAGCTGGTGCTGATGGACGAGCCGCTCGGCGCGCTCGACAAGCAGCTGCGCGAGAAGATGCAGTTCGAGATCACCGATCTGGCGCACCGGCTGGGGATCACCACGGTCTATGTCACCCACGACCAGACCGAGGCGCTGACCATGTCGGACCGGGTCGCGGTGTTCGACGATGGCCGGATCCAGCAGCTGGCGCCACCGGACCAGCTGTATGAAGAGCCCGAAAACAGCTTCGTGGCGCAGTTCATCGGCGAGAACAACACGCTCGACGGCACCATCAAGGAGATCAAGGGCGATATCGCCGTGGTGCAGCTCGAGGATGGCGAGCTGATCGACTGCAAGCCGATCAATGTCAGCCAGGTGGGCGAGCGCACCCGGGTCTCGATCCGGCCCGAGCGGGTCAACTTCAACCCCGAGAAGATGAGCGACGATGCCCATACGCTCAAGGCCGAGGTGCTCGAGTTCATCTACATGGGCGACATCTTTCGCACCCGGCTGCGGGTGGCGGGCAACAGCGACTTCATCGTCAAGACCCGCAACGCCCCCGGTCAGGTGCGGCTCAAGCCCGGCGAGCGGGTCGAGATCGGCTGGCTGCCAGAGGATTGCCGCGCGCTCGACGCCGCCTGACGGAAACACCGCGCGCGCCGCCCATTGGCGCGTGCTTCACGGATGCGGTCCGGCCTGGCGTCACCCGTCGCGCACCGGCCCGCTCAGTAAGCAACGGGTGAATCAGGGAGCTATAAATGAAACTTACCAAACTACTTCTGGCCACTTCCGTCCTGACGGCAGCCGGCGGCATCACGTTCGCCGCATCGCATGCCGAGATGGAAGCCTGCGAGAACTGCGCCAACGACATGACGCTGGTCAGCTGGGGCGGTGCCTATCAGAATTCGCAGATCAAGGCCTATGCCGAACCCTACATGGAAATGTTCCCGGACGTCTCGGTGTCCTGGGATGAAAGCTCGGCCGAGGCCGTCGCCAAGCTGCGGGCGATGAACGAAGCCGGCAACGTGACCTGGGATCTGGTCGACGTGGTGGCCTCTGACGCCATCCGCCTGTGCGACGAAGGCCTGGCGATGGAGATCGACCCCGACGAGGATCTGGCCGCGGCGCCCGATGGCACCAGCGCCGAGGACGACTTCGGCGACCTGCTGGTGTCGGACTGCTTCATTCCGCAGATCGTCTATTCCACCACCTTCGGTTACCGCACCGACCTGGTGCCCGAAGGCGTCGAGCCGCCGTCCGAGATCTGTTCGATCTTCGACCTCGAGACCTATCCGGGCAAGCGCTCGCTCGAGAAGCGCCCGATCAACAACATGGAATGGGCGCTGCTCTGTGACGGCGTCGCCAAGGAAGAGGTCTACGACGTGCTCGAGACCGAAGAGGGCCAGCAACAGGCGCTCGACAAGCTGGGCACCATCAAGGATCAGGTTGTCTGGTGGTCTGCCGGCGCCGATACGCCGCAGCTTCTGGCCGATGGCGAGGTCTTCATGGGCTCGACCTACAACGGTCGTCTGTTCAGCGTGATCGAAGAGCAGGACCAGCCGGTCGCGATGATGTGGGACGCGCAGGTCTTCGACCTCGACGGCTGGATCATTCCTGCCGACCTGCCCGAGGATCGTCTGAACCGGGTCAAGCACTTCCTCAAGTTCGCCACCGACACCCAGCGTCTGGCGGATCAGGCGAAGTACATCTCCTATGGTCCGGCGCGTGAAAGCTCGGCACCGCTGGTCGGCCAGCACGCCGAACTGGGCATCGACATGGCGCCGCACATGCCGACCGATCCGAACAACGCGCAGAACACCTTCCTCTACAACTACGAGTGGTGGGCGGATTACCGCGATGACATCGACGCCAAGTTCCAGGCGTGGCTGGCACAATAAGCCCTCGGGCTGAACACTGACCGGAGGGGCCGCCCACGCGGCCCGTCCGACCCCACAACACACGCGGCACCAGACCGCGGCGGAGGGAAAGACAGATGAGCGATCTCAAGAGCACCGGCCCCCAGACCATGGATGCGCCCACGCCGGAGGACGCCTTGCACGAGGCCAAGGCGCTGAACGCCAAGGACGATCGCGATGCCAGCGGCAAGCTGGTGACCGCCGATGGCCGCTCGCTCAAATCCTCGCTGAACCGGGCGCTGCGGATGCAGAAGGCGCGCGCCATGATGCTGATCGCGCCGCTGCTGATCTTTGTCCTCGTCACCTTCATCGCGCCGATTGCCTCGATGCTGTTCCGCTCGGTCGAGAACGACATCGTCGCCAACACCCTGCCGCAGACCACCGAGAGCCTGGCCTCCTGGGACGCCAACACCGGCGAGCTGCCGCGCGAAGCGGTGTTCCAGAACCTGTTCTTCGACCTCTACCTGGCCGCCGAGGCCAAGGAGCACACCAAGCTCGGCACAAGGCTGAATTACGAAAGCACCGGCGTCTCGTCGCTGTTCCGGCAATCCGGCCGGCGGCTCGACGATATCGGCGAGGCCTACCAGGACCCGCTCGAGGACCTCAACGAGGCCTGGGAAGAGGGCGCCACCTGGTTCGAGCTGATGTCGGGCGCGGGCCAGAGCTCTGACGGCGTGGTCAGCAACCAGATCCGCCGCTTCAACGCCCTGACCACCTCGGACCTGCGCGGCGACATCGGTTTCGCCCCCTCCGAGGAGATCGCGGCGCTGCTGCCGACAACCACCCGCGCCTACACCGCCTGGGCTGTCTTTACCGTCTTCGAAGACGAGGACGTGGTCGCCGCCGAAGACCCCTGGGAAGCGGTTTATGCGGCGCTTGGCGTCGATCTGAAACGCCCCGGCGCCGCCGAGCGCATTGCCGCCTACGACGGTCCTCAGGCGGCACTGCTGCAAGAGGCCGCGGCCAATGCCGAGCTGCTGCCCGACCCGGATTTCACCGCCGCCTTCCTCGAGATCGACGAGGACTGGGGCGACATCGACCGGTGGGAGACCGTTCAGGTCTACAGCCCGAAATACACCAACGGCTATTTCCTCAACTCGGTCGACCTGCAGAAAACGCCGGATGGCTTCGAGCAGCGGCCCGAGAACGAACGCATCTACATCACCCTGTTCCAGCGCACGATCTTCATGTCGCTGGTCATCACCGGGTCGTGCATCCTGTTGGGCTACCCGGTGGCCTGGATTCTCGCCAACCTGCCGGCGCGGACCGCCAACCTGCTGATGATCCTGGTGCTGCTGCCGTTCTGGACCTCGCTGCTGGTGCGGACCAGCGCCTGGAAGGTGATGCTGCAACAGCAGGGCGTGATCAACGACGTGCTGGTCTGGCTCGGACTGGTGGCCGATGACGCCCGGCTGGTGATGATCAACAACCAGTTCGGCACCATCGTGGCAATGACCCACATCCTGCTGCCGTTCATGATCCTGCCGATGTATTCGGTGATGCAGACCATCAACCCGTCCTACCTGCGCGCCGCCAAGTCGCTCGGCGCCACCAACTGGACGGCGTTCTGGCGGGTCTACTTCCCGCAATCTGTGCCGGGCATCGGGGCCGGGTCGATTCTCGTCTTCATCCTGTCGATCGGCTATTACATCACGCCCGAGATCGTCGGTGGCACCAAGGGTGTCTTCATCTCGAACCGGATCGCCTATCACATCTCGTCCTCGCTCAACTGGGGTCTGGCGGCGGCGCTGGGGACGATATTGTTCGCGGTGGTGCTGATCCTCTACTGGGCCTACGACAAGATCGTCGGCATCGACAACGTGAAGCTGGGGTAAGAGACATGGCAGCACTGACACCGATCGAACCCAAGCCGTTTTCCTTTGTCGGGCCGGTGATGGCCGGCGTCGGCGGCTTCATGGGGCTGCTGGTGGGGATCGCCAACGACATGCCGCTGATCGGCCTGCTGGTGGGCGCCGCGCTGCTGACCGGCCTGGCCTGGGTCTTCACCCACCTGTGGCGGCAGGAAAAGCCGGCCAAGTGGATCCTGATCGCGGGCTTCGGCCTCGCCGGGTTGCTGCTGGGCGGGGTCTCGGCGGCGATCATGGGGCTGGCCTTCGGCTGGTTCGTCGGCTGGTTCCTGTTCTGGATCGCAGAGGGGCGGTATCGCGCCAAGCTGGTGCCCTATCTGACCCCGGGCCAGGTGCTCTGGCACTATACCTTCCGGGTGATCTGCGGCGCGATCTTCGTGTTCCTGATCACCCCGATCATCGTGGTGATGCCGCTGAGCTTCAACGCCGAGGATTTCTTCACCTTCACCCCCGGCATGCTGCAGCTCGACCCCGACGCCTATTCGCTCAAGCACTACCGCGACTTCCTCACCAACTCCGAATGGACCGGCGCGGTGTGGAACTCGGTCAAGATCGCCCCGGTGGCGACGCTGATCTCGGTCTCGCTGGGCACACTGGCAGCCATCGGCCTGTCGCAGAGCCACGTGCCGGGCAAGCGGGTGATCATGGCGGTGCTGATCTCGCCGATGATCGTGCCGCTGATCATCTCGGCCACCGGGATGTATTTCTTCTACTCCTCGATCGGCATCCAGGGCACCTATTGGGGCATCGTCTTGGCCCACGCCGTGCTGGGCATCCCCTTCGTCATCATCACGGTGACCGCGACTTTGGTGAGTTTCGACCATTCGCTGACCCGGGCGGCGGCCAACATGGGGGCCGATCCGGTGACCACCTTCTTCCGGGTGCAGATGCCGCTGATCCTGCCCGGCGTGATCTCGGGCGGGCTCTTTGCCTTCATCACCTCGTTTGACGAGGTGGTGGTGGTGATCTTCCTCGGTTCGGCCGAGTGGCAGACCCTGCCGTGGCAGATGTTCACCGGGCTGCGCGAGCAGATCTCGCCGACGATCCTGGCGGCGGCGACGATCCTGGTGGCGATCTCCATTGCATTGCTGGCGACGGTCGAGGTGCTGCGACGGCGCTCGGAGCGGATGCGGGGCATGTCGCCGTCGTAGGCCGGGCGGTGGGTTGAAAACCCACCCGACGCAAGGTTACGCCGGGCAGCCCCCGACCGCCCCCATGGGCGGGGGCGTTGCCCCCATCCGCGGCCGGGGGCTGCCCGTCTCCGACCCTTGAAACCCGCGCCGCAACCGGTCATTCTCCGCCAGCCTTTCAAGAGCCGGAGCCTGCCCCATGTCCTTTTCCCTCGCCACCTGGAACATCAATTCCGTGCGCCTGCGCGCCGGCCTGGTGGAGCGGCTGCTGTCCGAGGAGGCGCCCGATGTGCTCTGCCTGCAGGAATGCAAGAGCCCGGTCGACAAGATCCCCGCCGAGCAGTTCCACGCGCTGGGCTATCATCACATCGTGGCGCGCGGCCAGAAGGGCTACAACGGCGTCGCCATCCTGTCGAAGCTGCCGCTCGAGGACGCGGGCGGCCATGATTTCGCCGCCCTCGGCCACGCTCGCCACGTCGCGGCCAGGCTGGAGAACGGCGTCACCATCCACAACTTCTACGTCCCCGCCGGCGGCGACAAGCCGGACCGCGCGATCAACGAGAAGTTCGGCCAGAAGCTCGACTACCTCACCGAGATGCGCGACTGGTTCCATGCCGAGACACCGGAAAAGGCGATCCTGGTGGGCGATCTCAACATCGCCCCGCGCGAGGATGACGTGTGGGATCACAAGAAACTGCTGAAGATCGTGTCGCACACCCCCATCGAGGTCGAGCACCTGGCACAGACCCAGGACGCCGGCGGCTGGGTCGACATCACCCGTCAGGACCTGCCCGAGGGCAATCTCTACAGCTGGTGGTCCTACCGCGCGCGCGACTGGGACGCGGCCGACAAGGGCCGGCGGCTCGATCACGTCTGGGCCACGCCCGACATCGCCAACGCCGGCCATTCCAGCCGCATCCTGCGCCCGGTGCGCGGCTGGGAGCAGCCGTCGGACCACGCACCGGTGTTCGCCAGCTTCGATCTCTGAGGATGCCCGTCCCGGGCTTGACCCGGGACCTCATGGCGCGAGGGGCGAGGCCCCGGAGCAGGTCCGGGCGGGGGTGTCTGTCGGTCTGGCCGGGGGGGGGTGCCTGCCTATTCGCCGAGCTTGGCGTGCACCTCGTCGAGGTCGATCTCGCCCACCGGCATCTTGTTCGACGGGTCGGCGGCATCGTATTTGAAGACGTCGAAATCGCGCTTGTACATCTCGTAGACCAGATGCATCGACAGGTCGTCGAAGTAGTCCTCGACCGGATGCGCCCGCTTGGGCCCGTGGCCCTCGCTCTCGTTGAAGCGCGGAATCTCGTCCAGCCGGACCGGGTGGCGGGAGTCGATCTTGTCCAGCACCTCGGCCATGCCGTCGTTGAATTTCTCGGTCCAGATGATCTTGTCGTAGCGCCCGCCGTTGCAGATGAAGGTCGAGACATGCCCCGAGGTGGCCGACCAGTGGATGTCGGGGTCCATCGGCTTGCGCCAGCGGATGGTGTCGCGGGCAAACAGCAAAAAACGCCGGAAGCTGGCGATCTGGTCAAACTCGCCCTTGCCGTCATCGCCGCCGACCTCGATGCCGTATTTCTGGATCAGCATCGGCACCAGGTTGCCGCGGTAGCGGTTGCCGTTGCGCTGGATGCCGCAGATCTTGTCGAAGAAGGACGACAGGATGCGGGTGTAGGGGTTGCGCACGCAGGTGAAGGCATAGGCCTGGTGCGTCTTGACGTTGGCGTTGATCAGGTTCTGGCTGTCCTCGCGAGACCATTTGTGCAGCCCGGTGGTGGCATCGTGAATATCGCCGTCAAAGAAGGTGCCGTGGTCGGAATAATAGAGGATCTGTCCGATGGTCGAGCAGGCACATTTCGGCACCACCCGGTAGACCACGCTTTCACTCTCCGTCATCCATGTGCCGGGAAAGCCCATGGGCTGCTGCCTCCATTCTGCTCTTGTCGTTGCACCGCTTATACGCTCGTTTGATTTTGTTAATAAACCCTGTTTATCCAAGACGTCATCGGCTTTAACTGGGGCCAGGGCGGGACGAGCGGAATATGACCTAGATCACAATGTCGAAAATAGCCTTCATATTGCTCTGCCACAAGGACCCCGAGGCCGTCATCAAGCAGGCCCAGCGGCTGACGGCCAAGGACGACTACATGTCGATCCACTTCGACGCGCGCGCGCCCAAGGCCCAGTTCGAGCGCATCCGCAACGCGCTGGCCGACAACCCGCATGTCACCTTTGCCAGGCGTCGGGTGAAATGCGGCTGGGGCGCGTGGTCGCTGGTCGAGGCGACCTTGCTGGCGATCGAGGCGGCGGTCGCGGCCTTTCCCAAGGCCACGCATTTCTACATGCTGTCGGGCGACTGCATGGCGATCAAGTCGGCCGAATACACCCACGAGTTCCTCGACGACACCGACGCCGACTTCATCGAGAGCTTCGATTTCTTCGAGAGCGACTGGATCAAGACCGGCATCCAGGCCGAGCGGCTGATCTATCGGCACTACTTCAACGAGCGCGAGAACAAGCGCATGTTCTACGCTGCGATCAACCTGCAAAAACGGCTGGGGCTGGAGCGCGCAATCCCCGCCGACCTGCAGATCATGATCGGCAGCCAGTGGTGGTGCCTGCGCCGCCGCACCATCGAATGGATCCTCGAGTTCACCCGCCAGCGGCGCGACGTGATGCGGTTCTTCCGCACCACCTGGATCCCCGACGAGACCTTCTTCCAGACCCTGGTGCGCCACCTGGTGCCGGAAGAGGAGATCCGCAGCCGCACGCTGACCTTCCTGCTGTTTTCCGACTACGGCATGCCGGTGACCTTCTACAACGATCACTACGACCTTCTGATGAGCCAGGATTACCTCTTCGCGCGCAAGATCAGCCCGGAGGCGCAGGAGCTCAAGCGCAGGCTGGGGGTGCTCTATTCCTCGGACGGGGCGGAGTTCCAGATCTCCAATGAGGGGCGCAGCCTTTATACCTTCCTGTCGGGCCGCGGCCGCGAGGGCCGGCGGTTCGCGCCCCGGTTCTGGGAGGGCGAGAGCTCGCTCGGCCGCGACCGCGAGTTGCTGATCGTGGTCTGCAAGAAATGGCATGTAGCCAAGCGGCTGGTCTGGCGAATCCAGCAGCTCACCAACATCCCGGCGGTCGAATACCTGTTCAACGAGACCGATTGCCCGCTGCCCGATCTCGGTGGCATCCAGACCAGCATGGACAAGCGCCACCGGCACCGCCGGGCGCTGATGCGGATGCTGTTTGATTATTACGACAGCGACCGGCTGCTGATCTGCCTTGATCCGGCCAATCTCGACCTGCTGCAGGACTTCTACGGCGACCGCTCGGGGACCCGCCTGCTCGAGGTGCAGTGCAATTTCAGCGATGCCTATCTGGTGGGCCACGCCAAGCGCGTCGGGCTGGCCGGCGATCACACCAAGCCCGAGGCGCTGCGCCGGCTGCTGCCCACGATCCGGGGCGACGTGCTGTTCGAGAGCGAAGCGATCCGCGGCGCGGAGTTTCCCAACCACGGCCTGTTGCGCGAGTGGGAACCGCCCGAGCAGAGCGCCCGCGCCCTTGGCGATTTCCTGCAGGTCCCGCCGGAGACCGCGCAGGAGATCGCCCGCACCGACCACCTGTTTGCCGATTGAGGAACCCCCCATGTCTTATGCCTATGACGACCAGAACATCTTTGCCAAGATCCTGCGCGGCGAGATCCCCAACACCACGGTGATCGAGACCGAGCATACGCTGGCCTTCCACGACATCACGCCGCAGGCCCCCACCCATGTGCTGGTGATCCCGAAGGGGGCCTATGTCAGCTTTGACCATTTCGCCGCCGAGGCCAGCGAGGCCGAGATCGTCGATTACGTGCGCGCCATCGGAGAGGTTGCGAAGATGACCGGCGTCGACCTCGGCAAGGGCGGCGGCTTTCGCCTGATCGCCAACGCCGGGCGCGACGGCGTTCAGGAGGTGCCGCATCTGCATGTGCACATCCTCGGCGGTCGCAACCTGGGCCGCATGCTGCAACCCGCCTGACCCCGTTCCGGCCGCCGCGCCGGACCTCCTGGCTGCCGCGCGAGAGGCCCCGGATCAGGTCCGGGGCGGGGCAGCTCTGATGCTCACCTGCGCGCGACCTGCAAGCCACGCTCTCGTGAAACGTAAAAACCCCCGGCGCTAGGGCCGGGGGCGCAATCGTTACACGTGCGAGGGGCTTACCAGTCGGTCGGACCCTTGTCGGCAAAGGTGTGCACAAGGAAATCGATGAAGGCGCGGACCTTGGGCTGGGTGAAGCGGCCCGGCGGATAGACCGCGTAGATGCCCTGGGTCTCGACCGGCAACTCTGGGATCGCGTCCTCGACCAGCCCGCGCTCCATCGCGTCGCCGTAGAGGAAGGAGGGCAGGTAGGCGATGCCAAGGCCCGCCACCGCGGCGTTGAGCAGTGACTGGCCGTCGTTGACGCTCAGCCAGCCGGCGGTGCGCACCTGGCGCTTTTCGCCCGAGGGCGCGGTCACCTTCCAGACATTGCCGCTCGACTGGTTGGAATAATGCAGCAGCTTGTGGTCATTGAGATCGTCAATCTTCGACGGCCGGCCGTATTTCTCGAAATAGGCCGGGCTGGCGATCATCCGCTTGGTGGTCTCGGTCAGCTTGCGGGCCCGCAGGGTGCTGTCCTCGAGCTCGCCGATCCGCACCGCCATGTCGAAGCCTTCGGAGATCAGCTCGACGTAGCGGTTGTTCAGCACCATGTTGACGGTGATGTCCGGAAACTCCGACAGGAACTCGCCAAGGATTGGCGACATGTGATTGACGCCAAAGTCGGTGGCCACGGATATCCGCAACAGCCCCGAGGGCGCCGATTGCATCGAGGTCACCAGCGCATCGGCCTCGCCGGCATCGTTCAGCACCCGGCGGGCGCGGTCGTAATAGGCCAGTCCGATCTCGGTCGGGCTCACCCGTCGGGTGGTGCGGTTCAGCAGCCGCGCCCCGAGCCGGGCCTCGAGCGACGAGACATGTTTCGAGACGGCGGATTTCGAGATCCCCATCTTCTTGGCAGCGTCGGTAAATCCACCCTGATCGACGACGGTGGCAAAGGCTTCCATTTCGGTCAGGCGATCCATGCGTGTTCCTCGGTAACTGTGACATCCCTGGAAACAGTGATGATGCCGAATTCAGGCAGAACCGGGGCCGCGCGCTGACAATATCACGGTATTCGCGCCACTGTCTCGCCAGCCGAAACACGCATGACGCGAACCGGCCCGAAACGCTGGGTCAGCCAGCCCGCGGCGCCGCAACCCGTTGTTTCCAATGTCGATGTCAGAGAGGTGCAGAGATCGCGACGAAAAAGGGGCGGGCCCCTCGGCCCGCCCCCTGATCTACCTGTCGCGGCCGGTTCAGGCGGCCTTGCGGTCGTGCTTGCCTTCTTCGATTTCCTCGACGATCTTCGAGACAAAGGCCTTGAGGTCATCGGGCTTGCGCGACGTCACGATGCCCATATCGGCCACCACTTCGCTGTCTTGCCACTTGCCGCCGGCATTTTCGACATCAGTGCGGATCGAGGGGTAGGAGGTGATCTGGCGACCCTTCACCAGGCCGGCCTCGACCAGAACCCACGGCCCATGGCAGACCGCGGCCACCACCTTGCCCTTGTCATAAAAGTCGCGCACCAGCGAAATCACGTCGGTCTCGACCCGGAGCAGGTCGGGGTTGATCTGTCCACCGGGGATGACGATGGCGTCATAGTCGTCCGCCTTGGCATCGCTGGCCTTGAGGTCGGCGTCGGCCTCGCGGCCCCAGTCTGAGCCCTCCCAGCCCTTGATCGCCGCGCCATCGAGCGTGGCGACATCGACCTTTGCGCCTTTGACGCGCAGCTGGTCGCGGGGAAATTCAAGTTCGGATTGTTCGAAGCCATGGGTGGCGACGACGAGGATGCGGGCGTTTTCGATCTTCGACATGTCTAGTGCCTCCTGCGTTTGGTTCAGCCGGCCCAACGCGACCCGCCGCCGCCCGTTCCACCGCGGCCCGGGAATTGCGGTCACGCCCGCGTGATGTGCGGCAGTGCCCGAAGTTGTCCGGAATTCGTCCGGAACCCATCGCGGGTTCGCCTGTTGATAGGGTCTAGACTGCGCGAGTGCGGGCGGTACGCCCGGATGAATGTGCTGCGTTTAACTGTAAACGGTCGTCGCGGGGAGGGTGTTGCTCTCTGTCGGCTGACCGCACCAACACGAGGACCTAAGATGAACATGACGATGAAATCTCTCCTAGGCTCAGTCGCTCTGAGCGCGTTTACCGCAGCCGGCGCCATTGCCCAGACCGCAGATGAAAACCAGACCGTGCTGCCCACCGAGAGCGGCCAGGTCGTTGTCGAGCAGGAAGACGCCCAGGTTGACGTCACCGTGCCCGAGCCCGAAGTCAGCGTTGATCAGGCCGCGCCGGAAGTGACCGTCGAACAGCCGCAGCCGGAGATTACTGTGCAGGTTCCCGAGCCGCGGGTCACCGTGCAGCAGGTCGCGCCGATCATCACTGTTGAACAGGGCCAGCCGCAGGTCACCGTCACCATCCCCGAGCCGATCATCACCGTCCGGGTGCCTGAACCGCAGGTCGATGTGGACAGCGGTCAGCCCAGCGTGAGCGTCGACCAGCCCGAGCCGGTCGTCCGCTTCGTGCGCCCCGAGCCGAAAATCACCATCGAGGAATCCGAGCCGCAGGTCCGCGTGCAAGCCGCCGAGGCCGATGTCTCGGTCGATGCCGCCGAAGAGGCCGAGGTGACCGTCGAACAGGGTGAGCCCGACGTCAACGTGCAGCAGTCCGAAGGCGCTCAGGTCGACGTGCTCGACGCCGAAGAGGACGCCGAAGTGCGTGTCGAAGACGCCGGAGAGGCCAACGTCGACGTGCAGCAGTCCGAAGCGCAGGTGACCATTCAGGACTATAACACCGACGAAGCCGGCATGATGGCCTCCGAGGAAGACCGCACTGCCTATCGTGAGCGCGTCAATGCCAACCCGATCAGCGAGCTGCGGGTCGAGGACCTCGTCGGCATGACCGTGGTCAGCGAAGAAGGTGAGAACGTTGGCGACATCGACCGTGTTGGCCGCCGTGGCGAGACCGTGGTTGTCATCATCGGAGTCGGCGGCTTCCTCGGCCTTGGCGAGCGCGACATTGCCCTGCCGGTCGACCGTCTGAACGTGCGTGACGGCGTGGTCTACCTGCCGCAGACCTCGGAAGCCGAGCTGGAACAGATGCCGGAGTACAACGAGACCGAGATCGAGGAAAGCACCACCGGTCAGGTGCGCGACCTCATCACCGTGGAGTAACGCCTCCGGCGTGAGGATCACAGGTCACGGTTCGTGAGTGTATCGGTACCAGTCAATGTGACCCGTGAAGGTTAGCAAGTCGTCGTTTTCCAGTGACAGAGGCCGCCGGGCGTTCCGGCGGCCTTTTTCGCGCAGACCCCGGTTCAGAGCGACGCCGCCAGCCGCGTGCCTTGGTCGATCGCCCGCTTGGCGTCGAGTTCGGCCGCCACGTCGGCACCGCCGATCACATGCACCCGCACCCCCTGCGCCTCGAGCGCCTCGGCCAGGCTGCGCTCCGGCACCTGACCGGCACAGAGCACCACCGTATCGACTTCGAGCAGTTCCGGGGTCTCCCGCTCCGCGCCCTTCGAGATCCACAGGCCTGCGTCGGTGATCCGTTCGTAGTTCACCCCGGCGCGCATCTCGACGGCCTTCATCTTCAGCGTGGCGCGGTGGATCCAGCCGGTGGTCTTGCCCAGCCGCTTGCCGGGCCGCTCGGATTTGCGCTGCAGCAGGATCACCTCGCGCTTCGGTGCCTCGGGCTGCGGCCCCTCGGGGGCCAGACCGCCGCGCGCGACCCCGGGATCGGTCACGCCCCAGGTCTCCATCCAGTCCGGCAGGTCGAGCGTCGGCGACTGGCCTTCCTCGACAAGGAATTCCGCCACGTCAAAGCCGATGCCGCCGGCGCCGATCACGGCGACCCGCCGGCCCGCCGTCGCCCGGCCGCGCAGCACGTCGATGTAGCTCAGCACGTTGGGCCCGGCCTGACCCTCGATCTCGGGATCGCGCGGCAACACGCCGGTGGCGATAATGACCTCGTCGAAGCCCGCGAGATCCGCCGCGCCAACCTCCTGCCCCAGTTTCACGGTGACCCCTGCTGTCTCGATCATGCGTTTGAACCACTCGACGAAGGGCAGGAATTCCTCCTTGCCGGGGATGCGCTTGGCCATGTTGAGCTGGCCGCCGACCTCGCTGTCGCGGTCGAAGAGCGTCACCTGGTGGCCCCGCTGCGCCGCGGTGATCGCCGCCGAAAGGCCGGCGGGACCGGCGCCGACCACCGCCACGGTCTTGCGGGTCCCGGCCGGGGTGATCACCAGCTCGGTCTCGTGGCAGGCGCGCGGATTGACCAGGCAGGTCGAGATCTTGCCGCTGAACGTGTGGTCGAGACAGGCCTGGTTGCAGGCGATGCAGGGCGCGATCAGATCGGCCTGTCCGGCGGCGGCCTTGGCGACGAAGGCCGGGTCGGACAGGAACGGCCGCGCCATGCTGACCATGTCGGCACAGCCCCCGGCCAGCACCTCCTCGGCCACCTCTGGCGTGTTGATCCGGTTCGAGGTGATGACCGGAATGCCGACCTTGCCCATCAGCTTCTTCGTCACCCAGGCAAAAGCCGCCCGCGGCACGCTGGTGGCGATGGTGGGAATGCGCGCCTCGTGCCAGCCGATGCCGGTGTTGAGGATGTCGGCGCCGGCCGCCTCGATCGCCTGCGCCAGCTGCACCACCTCCTCGTGGGTCGAGCCGTCCGGCACCAGGTCGATCATCGACAGCCGGTAGATCACGATGAACTCCGGCCCGACCGCGGCGCGCACCCGTTTGACCACTTCGACAGGCAGGCGGATGCGGTTCTCATAGGCGCCGCCCCAGCGGTCCGTGCGCCTGTTGGTGTGGGTGACGATGAACTGGTTGATGAAATAGCCCTCGGACCCCATCACCTCGACCCCGTCATAGCCCGCCTCCCTGGCCCGGCGGGCCGCCTCGGCAATATCGGCGATCTGCTTCTCGATGCCGGCCTCGTCGAGTTCCTTCGGCGGGAACGGTGAGATCGGCGACTTGATTGCGCTCGGCGCGACGCATTCCGGGCCATAAGCATACCGCCCGGCATGCAGGATCTGCATCGCGATCTTGCCGCCGGCGTCATGCACACGGGTCGTGACCACCCGGTGGTTGGCAATGTCTTCGGGCGTGTAGAGCCCCGCGGCGCCGGGAAACACTCCGCCCTCGCGATTGGGCGCCATGCCGCCGGTGACCATCAGGCCAACGCCGCCGCGGGCACGCTCGGCGTAGAACTCGGCCACCCGGTTCCAGTCCTTGGTCTCCTCCAGCCCGGTGTGCATCGAGCCCATCAGCACGCGGTTCTTCAGGGTCGTGTGGCCCAGATCGAGCGGACGGAACAGGTTGGGGTAGCGGGTCATCGGCGGCCTCCTCTTTCGCCGCCGAGGTCACCGGATTGACGCAGGCTTGTCACGCGGAACGTTGGGTCAGATGACGCGCGCCGCCGCCGTTTGGCGCTGCCTCCAGACCTTCTTCTGTTCAAAAATACCCTTGGGGGAGGCGGGCTCCGCCCGCCGGGGGCAAAGCCCCCAAGCCCGACCAGCGCCGATCACGGGCCTCAGTTGCTCTCGCGGCAATGCCGGCGAAAGGCGCGTTTGAGCATGTCGAGCTCGGCCCGCAGCATGTCGACCTCGGCGCGGATGTCATCCCCCAGCGCCTCGCCGGCGATGATCGAGAAACTGTCGAGCCGGTCGCCATTGCTGGCGTCGGCAAAGACGAAGGTATGGCAGCCGTCGCCCAACAGCCGCGCCGGCACCGGAAACCGCAGCCGCCAGCGGCCGGGCTCGGCCTCCTCGCTCAGCTCCACCCCCTCGACCGGCCGGTCGGCCAGCAGCACCTGCACCGCCGGATCGCCGGCGCCGGGGGCCGGGTCCTCGAGCACCCCTTCCCACACCCCTTCGAAAAAGCGGACCCTGGTCAGCGTCAGTTCAGACATGGTGTTCCCTCATATCTCTGCCCGCAGCCGGCGACTGAAGGTCAGGTCGCGCAGCACCACCTGGTTCATCTGCGGACCTTCGAAGATCAGGTCGAGCCAGGCCTTGTCGATGCGTTTCTCGTTCAGCTTGGAATAGGCAAGGTCGAAGTCCACATGTCGCTCGCCGCTCTTCAGCGGCAGCTCGCGCACCAGTTTCTCGGTGTTCGGGCCGCTCTTGACGTTGAGCCTGGCGAAAATCTCCAGCGGGCACTCCATTTCGACGGCGCACTCCACCCGCAGCAGGTGCGACCGGGTCAGCCCCTCGATCGCCGCGCCCGGCAGGTCGACCGCCAGCGACAGGTAGGAACCGTCGAACCGGAACACGTCCATCCGCAGGCCAAAGGGCGCGAGGTCGGCCTCGCGCGCATTGCGCAGCTGGCGCAGGGTCAGCTCGGAGATCCGGCAGTCGTGAAACAGCGTCACCTCGTGTCCCAGCTGCGCACCGCTGTCGACCGCCGCGGCGCCCGGCTCGGGCAGCGGGCCGCGCCAGGCTTCTGGCCGCCAGCTCCAGTCGCTGTCATGCGGTGCGGCGATCGCCTCGCTGCCGATCAGCGGCAGCGCCAGCCGGTGGTCGGCCACGTGCAACAGCTCGTCGAGCAGGTGGCGCAGCTTGCGGGCGCGTCCGCGCAGGCGGCGCAGCTCCGGCAGCTCGGCTACGGGGGCCGCAGCGGCCGCGGCGCGCCAGCGGCGCATCGTGCTGCGATGGGCGATCCGGTCGAGAAACCCGCGTGTCTGCCGTGCCATTGCCTGTCTGCCCCGTCTTGCCTGCCGTTGGTCCTGCTGCCGTCCGGCGGCCCGCGTGTCGTTGCTGCACGCAGTCTTGCCCGGAACCCTTACCATTTTATAAACGCCCGATTGCCGCGCCGGGGTCAAGTCCCGGCGCCGCCTGCCACGGCACGTCACTCCCGGCTGTTGCCACGGATCCCTTTCGCGATGGCCAGCAACAGCGACGCGCCGCCGGTCCCGGCGATCCGGCCACCTTCGGGACCATAGGCCGCCAGCGAAATCGCCCGGTTCTGATGCACGAAGACCGCGCGCCAGACCGGATCGCCCAGCCGCGAGGGATCGGTGGTGACCCGGGGCCGCAGCCGCATCAGGGCGACGCCATCGACCTTGTCCTCGCTGCGGACCATCTCCTGCTGCACCGCCGCGCGCAGCGCCTCGACCGCATCGGCCTCGCCCGGGGTGCGGCGGCGCGAGACCGCGACCGTCAGCACGCCGCTGGGAGAGTAGTCGCCGCTTTCGCCCTCGGTCAGGGCCCGGCAGCCGACAAGCAGGGCAAATCCCTGCTGTCCGCCGGTTTGCAGCGATTCCGGCTCGATGCACCAGCCCTGCGGTGCCACCAGCCGCACCGCTCCGGCGCCGAGCGCCACCTCGGTCAACGGGGCATCGGGCGCCCTGGGTTTGCTCAGCCCCGAGAAGAACCCCTCGCCGGAGGGCCGGTCGATCAGCGCCAGGGTCGGTCCCTGATCGCCACAGGCCGAGAGCGCGGCCAGCAGCAGCGCCAAGGCGGCCAGGCGCGGCCGCGAGATCCCGGTTCGTCCTGACATGCGCGTGCTCCGCCGGCGGGCGGACCATCTCTCCCGTTGTGGTGACCCTTGGCAATCTAGGACGGCTGGCGGATCTGCCGCAAGCCCTGAAAGCGGACGCGTGGCAGGTTGCCCGCGACGCGCCTCTGCCGCGGCGCGGCGGGCTCGCGCTGTCGTTGCGGCCTGCGACCCTCAAACCGGGCCGCCCTCAAATCAGGCCGTGATTGCATTTCACCGCCATCGCGCTTAAGTCGAGGGCAAATCGCCGAGATATGGCCCGAAGAACAGGTCGGACATGAACTGGATCACCAACTACGTGCGTCCGCGCATCAATTCGATTTTCTCCCGCCGCGAGGTGCCGGAGAACCTCTGGACCAAATGCAGCGAATGCGGCACCATGCTGTTTCACCGCGAGATCCGGGACAATCTCAACGTCTGCACCAGCTGCGGCCATCACATGCCGATCAGCCCGCGCGACCGGTTCATCACCCTGTTCGATGGCGGCATCTTCCGCGAGGTCCCGGTGCCGGAACCGCTGGCCGATCCGCTGCATTTCCGCGATCAGAAGAAATACCCCGACCGGATGAAGGCGGCGCAGAAAGCCACCGGCGAGAAAGAGGCGATGCTGGTCGCCGAGGGCGAGATCGGCCGCACGCCGATCGTCGCTGCCGGCCAGGATTTCTCCTTCATGGGGGGCTCGATGGGGATGTATGTCGGCAATGCGATCATCGCCGCCGCCGAACGCGCGGTGGCGCGGCGCTGCCCGCTGATCCTGTTTTCCGCCGCCGGTGGCGCGCGGATGCAGGAAGGCATCCTGTCGCTGATGCAGATGCCACGCACCACGGTGGCGGTGCAGATGCTGAAAGAGGCGGGTCTCCCCTATATCGTCGTGCTGACCCACCCCACGACCGGCGGCGTGACCGCCTCTTACGCGATGCTGGGCGACGTGCAGATCGCCGAGCCCAATGCGCTGATCTGCTTTGCCGGGCCGCGGGTGATCGAACAGACGATCCGCGAGAAACTGCCAGAGGGGTTCCAGCGCGCCGAGTACCTGCTCGAGCACGGCATGCTTGACCGGGTCACCCGCCGCAAGGACCTGCGCGACGAGCTGATCACGATCTGCCGCATGCTGCTGGGCCTGCCGCCGGCGGTGCAGGGCGATCTTCCGGCCCCGGCCGAGCCCGCGCCGGATGCGGCGAAGATGCCGGCAACGGCGGAAGAGCCCGCCGCCAAGGAATGAGCGCCGAGACCTCCGACGTCATCCTCGAACGGATGATGGCGCTGCACCCCAAGGTGATCGACCTGACGCTCGACCGGGTCTGGCGGCTGCTCGCGGCGTTGGGCAATCCGCAAGACGACCTGCCGCCGGTGATCCATATCGCCGGCACCAATGGCAAGGGCTCGACCCAGGCGATGATCCGCGCCGGGCTCGAGGCCGCAGGCAAGCGCGTGCATGCCTATACCTCGCCGCACCTGGCGCGGTTTCACGAACGCATCCGGCTGGCCGGCGATCTGATCTCGGAGCCTTCGCTGACCGCCTATCTCGACGAATGCTACGCCGCCAACGGTGGCGAGAGCATCACCTATTTCGAGATCACCACCTGCGCCGCGCTCCTCGCCATGGCGCGCACGCCTGCCGATTACACCCTGCTCGAGGTCGGTCTCGGCGGCCGGCTCGATGCCACCAATGTGGTGCCGCGGCCGGCGCTGACGGTGATCACCCCGGTGTCGATCGACCACGAGCAATACCTCGGCAACACCCTGGTCAAGATCGCCGGCGAGAAGGCCGGCATCCTCAAGCGCGGCGTGCCCTGCGTGGTCGGCCCGCAGCAAGCGCCCGCGCTCGAGGTGATCGAGGCCCGCGCCGCCAGCCTCGGAGCGCCGCTGATCGCCCATGGCCAGCACTGGCATGCCTTCGAGGAGCGCGGCGGCATGGTGTATCAGGACGAGACCGGCCTGCTCGACCTGCCGCTGCCCAACCTGCCCGGCGCGCATCAGGTCGACAATGCCGGCGCGGCGCTGGCCGCCCTGCGCCACCTCGGGTTCGACGCGGCCGCCTGCGCGGCCGCGGTGACCGGCGCCTTTTGGCCGGCACGGATGCAGCGTCTGACCGAAGGGGCGCTGGCCGCCCTTGCGCCGCAGGCCGAGCTCTGGCTCGATGGGGGCCACAATGCCGCGGCCGGCGCGGCGCTGGCGGCGCATCTGGCGCGGCTGCCGGACCGGCCGACCCATCTGATCTGCGGCATGCTCAACACCAAGGACGTCACCGGCTACCTGCGACCGCTCGCCGGCGTGGCCGAGAGCCTCACCGCCGTGGCCATCCCCGGCGAGGCCAACACCCTGCCGGCCGAGGCCACCGTCGCCGCCGCCAAGGCCGTCGACCTGCCGGCCCGCAGCGCGCCAACCGTCTCGGACGCGCTGCGCGCGCTGCACCAGACCGTGCCTGAGGCCCGCATCCTGATCTGCGGATCGCTCTATCTGGCCGGGTCGGTGCTGCGCGCCAACGGCTAAGCCTTTGACAGCGAGTCGCTTTTCAGAAAAACGCCCTGCGAATCAGGTAATCGTTGACTGATTCGGCAAAATTTCGCTATATTTGGTCACAATAGCGAGCGTGGCGCCCAGATCGTCGGTTCAAGACGACATATGGCGGGCGCGCTCTCGGGGGACTTTAGATGTTGTGGTTTGCGGGGATCGGCTCCGCCGGCGCTGCCTTGGCGGCTCGGGCGGGATCGCACGAGGTATGTGCGATGGATCCGCCCGGTCATGGCATGTGGATAGCCCCTCAGAGACAGTGAGATTACGCCCCGAACGGCTGATGACAGCCGTCGCGGCACCAAGAGCTTCCGGCCCCCGACACCAGGGGGCCGGCACGTCATAACAAGCAGGCAGTCAAGCCAGAGCAGCACCTTCAAGGGCCCTTCGGGGCCCTTTTTCTCGTCTGCCGGTCAGACGGTCCTGTCTGCTCAATCGAGCTGCCGAGCCTCGTCGATCAGCATCACCGGGATGCCATTGCGGATCGGAAAGGCGAGGCCGGCCTTGCGCGAGGTCAGCTCCTGCGCCGCGGCATCATACTCCAGCCGAGACTGGGTCTGCGGACAGACCAGCGCTTCGAGCATCCGGCGGTCGAAACCGGTGTCCTTGGGGCCGTGGTCCTTCATTGCATGATCTCCTCGGAGGTGCCGCCGCGCAGGGCGAATTCAATCAGGGTGACAAGCGTTTCGCGCCGCGTGGTGAGCGAGGGCGCCTCGAGCAGCGCCTGTTTGTCCTCGGGGTCGAACTCGAGCAGCATGGCCAGCGAATTGATCAGCAGCTCGTCCTCGGCGTCGTTCAGCGTGTCCCAGTCCGCCGCCAGCGCCTGGGTCTCGAAATAGCGCCCGAGCAGCGCCATGAAGCCGGAGCGGTCAAAGCCCGGATCCTGTTCGTCGCCGCCCAGATCGCGGTCGAAGCCGCTCCAGTCGATGGCGCAGCGGCGATAGGGCGAGAACCCCTCGACCTCGCGCAGCATGCGAAACCGCGAGACGCCCCCGAGGGTGACCATGTAGCGGCCATCCTCGGTCTCGGAGAACTGGGTCAGCCGGCCGGCACAACCGATGGCATGCAGACGCACGTCATCGCCCCCGGGGCCGGGGTTGGGCTGGATCATGCCGATCAACCGCTGCGGCGTCTTCATGCAGTCCTCGATCAGCGCAAGGTAGCGCGGCTCGAAGATATGCAGGGGCAGACGCGACCGGGGCAAGAGAAGCGCCCCGGGCAGCGGAAAGACCGGGAGGGTGTCGGGCAAGTCTGCTGCGCTGATCATGAAGGCTAACCTAGCCTGCGAAAGCGATCAGGCAAATATCATCGAGCTCAGCTTGCGACGGCCGTTCAGCACCACCGGATCATTGGGTTTCAGCGCGTCAAAGATGGTAAAGAGCTGGGTCTTGGCGGCACCGTCGTTCCACTCGCGGTCGCGGCGAAAGATGTCGAGCAGCTCGTTCACCGCGCCCTCGGCATCGCCGCCGGCATAGAGCGCCTGCGCCAGGTCAAAGCGCGCCTCGTGGTCGTCGGGATTGGCCTCGACCTTGGCCTGCAGCTCGCCCAGCGGCCCGGCCCCGGCGGCCTGTTTCGCCAGCTCGAGCTGGGCATGCGCCGCCTCGAGCTCCGGCGTCTTGGAGATCTCCACCGGGGCCCCGTTGAGGATCGCCTCGGCCTGGTCGAGATCGTCCATCGCGATATGGGCCCGGACCAGCCCGCCGTAGGCCTTGGCGTTGGCCGCATCTTCGCCGAGGATTGCGGCAAAGGTCTGGGCGGCATCCACCGCCGCGCCCTGGTCGAGCATCTCTTCTGCAGCGGCAATCGCCTCGTCGAGCCCGTCATCGGCAGCGGCCCCGCCGGCGGCCTCGATCACCCGGTCGACGAAGGCCTGAATTTCCGAGGCCGGCACCGCGCCCTGGAAGCCGTCGACCGGCTGGCCCTGCCAGAAGGCATAGACCGTCGGGATCGACTGCACCCGCAGCTGGCCGGCGATCGCCTGGGCCTCGTCGACGTTGACCTTGGCCATCCTGACCGCGCCCTTGGCCTTGGTCACCGCCTCTTCGAGCATCGGGCCCAGCGTCTTGCACGGCCCGCACCAGGGCGCCCAGAAATCCACGATCACCGGCGTCGTCATCGAGGCATCGACCACCTCGGCCATGAAATCCGCTTCTGTCACGTCCTTGATCAGGTCGCCCGTGGCGGCAGCGGCGTTCTGCGATTGTCCGAGTTCCAGCATTGACGGCTCCTTGAGAAATGCGTGTTGCGCCTGATATGGGCCTTGCCGGCGTGGCTGCAAGGCAGGCGGTGGTTTACCTTGGCTTGCCGGCTATCTAGCATCGCCGGGTGGAAATGTGAAAGGGCAAGAGATGGTGCGCACGGTACTGACCTATGGCGACAGCAACACCCATGGCACGATGCCGATCGTGACCCCGGGCGAGATGCGCCGCTTCGGCCGGGACACCCGCTGGCCGCGGGTGATGGCCAAGGGGCTGGGCGCGGCCTGGGAGCTGGTGGAGGAGGGGCTGCCGGGGCGGACGACGCAATATGGCGATCCGGTGATGGGCGCGCATCTTGACGGCCGCGACGGGCTCAAGATCGCGCTGGCCTCGCACGGGCCGGTCGACCTGCTGACGCTGATGTTGGGCACCAACGATCTCAAGCACCGGTTCGAGCCCTCGCCGGCGCGGATCGCCGCCGGGCTGGCCGGCCTGCTCGACATCGCGCTGCATCGCGACACGCTGGCGCGGCATCCGGGGATGCAGGTGCTGCTGATCTGCCCGCCGGCCGTCAAGGAGGTGGCGCCGTTTCGCGCCGATTTCCTCGGCGCCGCGGCCCATGCCGCAGCGCTGCCGGCGGCGGTCGCCGAACTGGCCGAGGCCCGCGGACTTGGGTTTTTCGACGCCAACACGGTGATCGAGACCAGCGAGACCGACGGCGTGCACTTCGAGGCCGAGGCGCACCGCACCCTCGGCGCTGCGCTGGCAGAAGTGGTGCGCGGCATGGTCTAGCCTCGGGTGACCCCGCCCCGGCCCCCGCGCCGGGGCCTTCCGGTCGGCCGTGAGGCCCCGGATCAGATCCGGGGCGCGGCGGGGCGGGGTGCGGCTTGGCCCGCCAGCCCGGTCGTTTCGCGCATCTGCATCCGGTCAGTCTCAGCCCGCGAGCCTACATGCCAGCGGACCTTATCCGCCACAGCAAGACTCGCGGGTGTGCGGATCAATGCAACCTCGGGTGACCCCGCCCCGGCCTCCGCGCCGGGGCCTCCCGGTCCGCGGTGAGGCCCCG
>NZ_JAXMOR010000035.1:0-50084 GCF_034669705.1 Marinovum sp. | reverse complement strand
CCGCGCCGAGGCCGCTCAGGAAACCACCCGCACCGCCGCCGAGCGGATCGAGGACGAACTCGAGGTGACGCCTGCGAAACTGCTCGAGAAGCTTGGGGTGAACCCCGAGGAGATGCCGGCGGCCGAGCGGATCGAGGAGACGGTCAACCGGCTCAAGCGCCAGCGCGACGGGCTCGGCGCAGTCAACCTCCGCGCCGAGGAGGACGCCCGCGAGGTGCAGGAAGAGCATGACACGCTGGTCAGTGAAAAGACCGACCTGGAAGAGGCGATCCGCACCCTGCGCGGCGGCATCGCCAGCCTCAACCGCGAGGGGCGCGAGCGCCTGCTGACTGCCTTCGAGCAGGTGAATTCGAACTTCTCGATGCTTTTCACCCATCTCTTCGGCGGCGGCGAGGCGAGCCTGGTGCTGGTCGAGTCGGATGATCCGCTGGAAGCCGGGCTCGAGATCATGTGCCAGCCGCCGGGCAAGAAGCTCTCGACCCTGTCGCTGCTTTCTGGCGGCGAGCAGACGCTGACCGCGCTGGCGCTGATCTTTGCGGTCTTCCTCGCCAACCCGGCGCCGATCTGCGTGCTCGACGAGGTCGACGCGCCGCTCGACGATGCCAACGTGACCCGTTTCTGCGACCTGCTTGACGAGATGTGCCGCCGCACCGACACCCGCTTTCTGATCATCACCCACCACGCGGTGACGATGGCGCGGATGGACCGGCTGTTCGGCGTCACCATGCAGGAGCAGGGGGTCTCGCAGCTGGTGTCGGTCGACCTGAAGAAGGCCGAGAAGCTGGTCGCGTGATCGTGTGCCCGGGGGGCGGCGGGATCGGCTAGGCTGCGGCCAGAACTCCGGAGGTGTGCCGATGCGGTTTCTGTTTGTCCTGTGTCTTGCGGCCACGCCGCTGGCGGCTGATCCGCTGGCGCGGGACAGTGATCGCGAGATCGGCTCTGACGCGCTCGACAACCGGCTGCGGGGCGCGCGCATCGCCTTTTACGACGGTGGTGTATCGGAATATTATGACGACGGGCGCTATACTTACACCTATGCCGATCAGGGTGGCACCGGCTATGGCTATTACGAGGTGTCCGGTGACAGCCGGGTGTGCATCGATTTCGTGAACGGGTTCTCGCGCTGCGATCTCTATGTGCTGGATGCGCAGGGCCGGCTGGTGGTGATCACCGAAAAGGGCGACCGGTTCCCGGTGCGGCGAGAGGCGGAGAGGCGCGACAATTAAGTCCGGCACTGTTGCGAGAGGAGGGCTTCGGGGACCAGTTCGCCGCGGCGTTCAGTCGTCAGGAAAGAGCGAGCCGCGCAGCTTGTCGGCGGCGTCGCGCAGCACGTCCTTGCGGGCAATCGCCTGCTCGAGTGAGACCCGCTGGGTCGGCGCGTGAAAGGCCAGCGCCGCCACGAAACGGCCCTGCGGATCGGTCACCGGCACCGCAATCGCCACCATCCCCTCAAGAAACTCCTCGCGATCGAGCGAATAGTCGTGCCGGGCAATCGTCGCCAGCTCTTCAAGCAGGCGGTCAGGGTCGGTCAGCGTGGCGTCGGTCATCCGGGTGAGCTGCAGCGAGGCCACAAAGCGGGCGCGGGCGTCGGGTGCCAGGCTGGCAAGGAAGCATTTGCCGCTGGCGGTGCAGTGAAATGGCACATTGGTGCCGATCGGCAGCTGGATGCGGAACGCCCAGTCGGTCTCGACCCGGTCGAGATAGCGCATGCCGGTGTCCTCGGGCATCACGTAGTTCACCGTCTCGCGCACCTCGCGCGAGACCTCGAGCAGGATCTGATGGCGGGCGATCTGGTCGCGCGAGCTGTACATCAGCCCCGAGCCCAGTGCACGCAGCCGCCGCGATATCTGATAGCGCCGGTCGGCCCCGAGCCGGGTGATGAAACCGTGCTCCTCCAGCGTGCCGCAGAGCCGGTGCAACGTCTGTTTCGGCAGGCCGAGGTCCTCGTTGATTTCCGTCGCGGTCATCGCCCGATCACTTTTCCCAAGGATTTCAAGGATCAACAGGGTCCGCAGATTGGGCGGTATCCGGTCTGGGTCAGCCATCGGGACGCTCTCCGGGCAAATAGTCTGTGGATTTCTATGCGAATCACTGTAGCGTGCATTCAGTAAAAATCGAGACCTATAGTCTCATTTTACGACGCAGCGGCCGAATTGGGGGCATATTGGAGTTCGATTTCGTCATTGTCGGCGCCGGATCTGCCGGGTGCGCGCTTGCCAATCGGCTGTCGGAATGCGGCCGTTGGAGCGTGGCGCTGCTCGAGGCCGGGCCGAAGGACACGAACCCCTGGATTCACATCCCCGTCGGTTATTTCCGCACCATGGGCCACCCGCGCAGCGACTGGTGCTACCGCACCGAGGCCGACACGGGCCTTGCCGGCCGGACGATCCCCTGGCCGCGCGGCCGGGTGCTGGGCGGGTCGAGCTCGATCAACGGGCTGCTCTATGTCAGGGGCCAGCCGCAGGATTACGACGGCTGGGCGCAATCCGGTTGTCGGGGCTGGTCGTGGGACGAGGTGTTGCCCTGTTTCAAGCGCGCCGAGCGCTGGGAGGGCGACGATCCCGACGGTCTGCGGGGCCGCGACGGGCCGCTTTCGGTGCAGACCTCGCGGCTGACCCGCGAGGTGGTCGACCGCTGGATCGAGGCGGCGCAGCAGGCCGGCTACAAGCAGGCCCGCGATTACAACGGGGCCGATCAGGAGGGGGTGGGCTATTTCCAGCTGACCATGCGGGGCGGCCGGCGCTGCTCTGCGGCGGTGGCCTATCTCAGGCCGGCGCGGCGGCGGCAGAACCTCGAGGTGATCACCGACGCCCAGACCGAGAAGGTGCTGCTGTCAGAGGGCAGGGCGGTCGGGGTCCGGGTCCGGATCGGCCCCGGCTTTCACGAAATCCGCGCCCGCCGCGAGGTGATCCTGAGCGCCGGCGCCATCGGTTCGCCGCAGATCCTCATGCTCTCGGGCATCGGTGACGGCGCGGCGCTGCAGCGGCTGGGCGTCGGGGTGCGGGCCGATCTGGGCGGGGTGGGCCGCAACCTGCAAGACCATCTGCAGGCCCGGCCGGTGTTCCGCACCGATCTGAGCACGATCAACGTCGAGACCAGCAACCTGTTCAAACAGGCCCGGATCGCGCTGCAATACGCGCTCAGCCAGCGTGGGCCGATGACCATGGCGGCCAGCCTCGGCACCGGTTTTCTCAAGACCGAGGCGCATCTCGAGACCCCCGACATCCAGTTCCACATCCAGCCGTTCAGCGCCGACAGCCCGGCCGAGGGGCCGCACCGGTTCTCGGCCTTCACCGCCTCGGTGCTGCAACTGCGCCCGGAAAGCGCCGGCCACCTGGAGCTGAAATCCGCCAACATGGACGACCATCCGGCGATCCATCCGAACTACCTGGCCACCCCGACCGACCAGAGAACAATCGTCAAAGGCATTCAAATTGCACGCAAGATCGCCGCGACCGATCCGCTGAAATCGCATATCATCAGCGAACATGCGCCGGGAGACGGCGTGGCCTTTGACGACGAGGCCGCGACGCTCGACTGGGCCCGGCGCACCGCGGTGACGATCTATCACCCCACCGGCACCTGCAAGATGGGGACCGATCCGATGGCCGTCGTGGACCCCCGGCTGAAGGTGCACGGCATCGCCGGCCTGCGGGTCGCCGATGCCTCGATCATGCCGCGGATCGTCAGCGGCAACACCAACGCCCCTGCCATCATGATCGGCGAGCGGGCCAGCGATTTCATTCTGGAGGACGCCACGGCCTAGCGGACGACAGACACCCGGGATTCCGGCGGCCTGCCCTGCGAGGGGAGGTCGTCGGGATACGAAGACCCCGGAGACCGACAAGAGGAATTCCGGCGGCTTTTTGGGAGGGAAGTCGTCGGGATACGACCCACCGGCGGCCATTCGGGAGAGGGGGCCGCGAAGAGAAGAGACCAGACAGGCCCGGATCAGCGCCTTCGCCTCCGGGCCGCACAGCAACAAAGAAGGCGACCACATCACGGGAGGAAAACTGATGTTCGATCTCAAGACCCTGACGGTGGGGGCCGCGGCCCTTGCCCTGAGCGCCACGGCGGCCTTTGCCGAGACGGTGATCCGGGTGCAGTCGGTGATCCCGGCGCAGGCCGACGAGGTGACCATGCTCAAGGAGTTCGCCGAGGATGTCTCGGCCCTGACCGGCGGATCGCTCACCATCGAGGTGCTGCCCGCGGGCGCGGTGGTCGGCGTGCAGGAAACCCTCGACGCGGTGGACAGCGGGCTGATCGAGGGCGGCTTTGCCTGGACGCACTACTGGTCGGGCAAGCACCCGGCGGCGATGCTCTTCGGCTCGCCTGTCGCGGGCGCCGGTGTCGGCATCGACAATATC
This sequence comes from Marinovum sp., assembly GCF_034669705.1. GTDB lineage: Bacteria > Pseudomonadota > Alphaproteobacteria > Rhodobacterales > Rhodobacteraceae > Marinovum. The sequence continues at coordinate 45,717 of NZ_JAXMOR010000035.1, read as the reverse complement.
GCCTTTGTCAGCTGGTTCCAGTACGGCGGCGGCAAGGAGCTCTACGACGAGCTCTGGGACGAGATGGGCATGAACGTGAAGGGCTTCATGCTGCAGCCGGTGGGGCCCGAGGCACTGGGCTGGTTCAAGGAACCGATCGCCAGCATGGACGATTTCCGCAAGTATCGCTTCCGCACGCCGCCGGGCATCCCGGGTCAGACCTACAAGGATATCGGCGTCGCCTCGGTCGCGATGGGCGGCGGTGACATCCTGCCGGCGCTGGAGAAGGGCACCATTGATGCCGCCGAATGGTGCTGCCCCAAGCCCGACTCGGTCTTCGGGTTCCAGAAGGTGCTGAAGCACTATTACCTGCAGGGCCTGCATCAGGTGGTGGTCAACGCCGATCTCTACATCAACGGCGACGTCTATGACGGGTTGACCGATCTCGAGAAGAAGGCGCTGGAAGTGGCGGCCAATGCCTCGCTGTCGAAATCCATGTCCTACCGGATCTACGAGAACGGCAAGGCGCTGAAGGACCTGACCGAGAACCACGGCGTGATCCTGCATGACACGCCGGCGGATTACTTCACCGAGTACATGGCCGCCGCCAAGGCCGCGCTGGAGACCAATGCCGCCGAGAACGAGTTCTTTGCCAAGGTCTGGCAGAGCCAGAAGGACTTTGCCGAGGTCGCGGTGCCGTTCTGGGCCGGGGCGCAGACCTCGAACGCCAACCTCGGCCGCGCCTTTGCCGACACGCTGAAGTAACGCCAACCCCGCCCCGGGCCTGCCCCGGGGCCTCCACCGCGCCGCGACCGGAATGGGACGCCTGAGCCTGGGTCTGCGGGGGCGCGATACGGCGGCTGCCGGGGATGTTGGTCCGGGAACTCGCTCCGGACCCTGATCCGCGCTTGACCCGGGGCTTCTTGCCAGAGTGCCGCAGAGGCCCCCGGTCAGGCCCGAAGCGGGGTCACACACAGCTACACGAAAAGGGACCTGCCATGGCGGAAGAGGTAGTCTCCGAAGAGCTCTACATCGCCGGCGGGCGGATCGTCGCGCAGACGGCAGAGGCCACGGGTCAGGCCTGGGGCAGGGTCACACACAGCTACACGAAAAGGGACCTGCCATGGCCGAAGAGGTAATCCCCGAAGAGCTCGACATCACCGACGAGCTGATCGCCGAGCGCCGTGCCGAGGCGCCGGGGCAGACGCCGGAGGACATGACAGACTGGCAGCGGCCGATCACCGCCACCATCGACGTGATCAACCTCTGGGCCGGGCGGATCATCTGCCTGCTGATGATCCCGCTGATCCTCGCCATCGTCTACGAGGTGTTCTCGCGCAACATGTTCGCGGTGCTGACCCAGAACGGCATGAACGCACAGGCCATCGCCTGGGGCTTCGGTCCGACGCTCTGGGTCTATGACGTGTCGCGGATGCTGGGCGGCGTGCTCTTCATGGCCGCCGCCGGCTATGCGCTGATGCGCGGCGTGCATATCCGCGCCGATTTCCTCTATCGCAACTGGTCCGACAAGACCCAGGCGACGGTCGACGCAGTGCTCTATCAGGCCTTCTACATCCCGGCGATGCTGTTTTTCACCTGGGTCTCGGCCGAGTACTGGCTCAAGGCCTTCGTCTCCGGCGAGCAGGCCAGCGATTCCACCTGGGCGCCGCTGTTGTGGCCGGCGCGCCTGGCGATGCCGGTGGGCGCTTTCCTGCTGCTGATCCAAGGGGTCCCAGAGCTGTTCCGCGCCTTTCACAAGATGGGACCGGCGCGCGAAGCCAGGTTCCTCAAGGTGCTGCCGTATTACGCCGTGGCGTTGGGGATCGTCACCGGCGCGGTGTTCTTTCCCGACGTGGTGCCGCTGGCGGACTGGTGGACTTCGGCCTTCGGCCGCGAGGGCCTCTTGGACGTCGACAAGCCGATCATCGGGCTGATCATGCTGGCGGCGATGCTGTTTGCGATCTTCGTGGGTTTCCCGATCTCCTTCACGCTGATCTTCCTCGGCTTCGTCTTCGGCACCTGGGGGGCGAACTTCAAGCTCGCCACCTTCCTGATGACGCTGCAGACCAATTCGGTGATGCTGTCGGACCAGCTGGTCGCAGTGCCGCTGTTCATCTTCATGGGGATCGTGATGGAGCAGGCCGGTCTGATGGAGCGGCTGTTTCAGGCGGTGCAGATGATGATGAGCCGGACGCGCGGGGCGCTGTTCATCGCCGTGCTCTTCGTCTCGACGATCTTTGCCGCGGCCACCGGCATCGTCGGCGCCTCGGTGACGATCCTGGGCATCATGGCGGCGCGCACCATGAACAAGTCGGGCTATGACGTGCGGCTGGCGGCGGGCACCATCACCGCAGGCGGCACGCTGGGTATCCTGATCCCGCCGTCGATCATGCTGATCGTCATGGGGCCGGTGCTCGAGGTGCCGGTGACCGACCTCTTTCGCGCCGCCATCATCCCCGGCGTGATGCTGGCGGGCCTCTACCTGCTCTATGCGCTGGGCCGCTGTTGGCTCAATCCGAACCTCGGACCGATTTTGTCGCCGGAGGATCAGCCCGAAACCTCGCGGTACTACCTGCTGGAAGTCGTGCTGGTGATGGCGTCGCTGATCGTGCTGATGTGGCTGATCACCCGTGGCATCACCACCGGCTACGGGTTCTTCTTCGGCGCGCTGATCGTGCCGCTTGCGTGGATCGGCGTGATGTACGGGGTCTATACTTGGTTGCACACTGCCAAGCCCGGCGGCTTCTACTTCTCGGACCTCTGGTACGAGTTCTTCATGGGGCTGGTGCCGCCGACGGTGCTGATTGCCTTTGCCTTGGGCTCGATCCTCGCTGGCTGGGCGACCCCGGCCGAGGCCTCGGCCTGCGGTGCCTTTGGCGCGGTGCTGCTGTCGATGCTCTATCGCAGGTTCACCATCCCGGGGCTCTACGACGCGCTGATCAAGAGCCTCGAGATCACCGTGCTGATCATGTTCCTCGTGGCGGCGTCGAACTTCTTTGGCGCGGTGTTTTCGAACCTCGGCACGCCGAAGATGCTGACCGAGCTTCTGTTGTCGCTCGACATGTCGCCGGTCCTGATCCTGATGCTGATCATGGCGCTGATCTTCCTGTTGGGTTGGCCGCTGGAATGGGTGCCGATCGTGCTGATCATCGTGCCGATCCTGATCCCGACGGTCACCTCGCTCGACCTCGGCTTCGAGAACCAGAACGACCTTTTGATCTGGTTCGCCATTCTGGTGGCGGTGAACCTGCAGACCGCCTGGCTGAGCCCGCCGGTGGCGCTCTCGGCCTATTTCCTCAAGGGCGTGGTGCCGGAGTGGGACCTGCGCGACATCTATCTCGGGATGATGCAGTTCATGGTGATCCAGCTCATCGGGCTGATCCTGATCTTCGTCTTCCCGCAGATCGCGCTCTGGTTGCCGAACTACATCTACGCAAACTGACCGCGGCATAGGAGAGAGCAATGTACAACAAGATCCTGGTGGCCATGGCGCTCGACCACGGCATCTCGCCCGAAATGCTGAAGATCGCACAGGCACTCTGCAATCCGGGCGCCGAGATCGTCGCCCTGCATGTCTTCGAGGCGCCGCCGTCCTCGGTCAACGCCTATCTCGGCGAGGATGCGGTGCGCGAAGGCTATGAGCGGGCGCGGCAGCTGATGGCCGAGAAAACCGCGCATATCGAAGGGATTACCGCCCGGATCGTGCGCGGCCACACCTATCGCACGCTGATCGAATACGCCGCCGATCACGACATCGACTGTATCGTCATCGGATCGCACCAGCCCGATTTCAGCGACTACCTGCTGGGCTCCACCGCGGCGCGGGTGGTGCGCCACGCACCCTGCGCGGTGCATGTGTTTCGCAGCAGTTGAGCGGCCCCGGTCGGTGGCGGACTGTCAAGGGTCCGAGGCGGTTTTGATCAGCGTAAATGAAAAAAGGCTTAGAAAATAATCGAATCCGGTTAGGCTTGCGTGGTCGGGAGGCGGGTCGCGAAGTGAAGCCGGCCCCCGGCGCATGATAGGGAGGACCAACATGACCAAACTGATACAGCGGCGCCATGCGCTGCGTTCGATTGCCGGCATGGGGGCCGCGACGCTGGCCGCGCCGCATGTCGCCACCGCCGCCTCGCACGGCACCATTTGGAAGATCCAGACCAGCTGGCCCGGTGGCGCCGGCCTGCAGATCTTCAAGGACTGGTGCGGCTCGATCCAGGAAAAGACCGGCGGCGAGCTCAGCTTCACGCCGTTCGGCGCCAATGACGTCGTCGGCGACTTCCAGCTTTACGACGCGGTCAAGAACGGCGTTCTGGACGCGGTCAACCCCTTCACCATCTATGCGCAGGGGATCATCCCGGCGGCGACCTTCCTGACCTCGATCCCGCTCGGGCTGCGCAATCCGCATGAGTTCGACGTGTTTTACTACGGCCTCGGCGGCATCGACATCGCCCGCGAGCTTTATGCCGCGCAGGGGATGCATTTCGTCGGCCCGGTGCACCACGGCCCGAACATCATCCACTCCAAGGTGCCGATCCGCTCGATCGACGATTTCGCCGGCCGCAAGATGCGCCTGCCCGGCGGCATGGTCGCCGAGATTTTTACCGAGATCGGCGCCGAGACCACCGTTCTTCCCGGCTCCGAGATCTTTCCGGCGCTGGAGAAAGGCACCATCGACGTGGCCGATTACGTCGGTCCGGCGGTCAACTATGCGCTCGGCTTCAGCCAGGTCACCGACTACATCGTCATGGGCCCGCCGGGCTTCATGTCGCTCTACCAGCCGGTCGACATCATGGACATCACGGTCGGCAAACCCGCATGGGACGCGCTCTCGCCCGAGATGCAGCAGTTTGTCGAGATGGAGACCCACGTCTATTCCGACATGCATCACGCCGCGATTCAGGCCGCCGACCAGGAAGCCTGGGGCAAGTTCGAAGCCGACGGCACCGAGGTCACCCGCCTGACGCAGGACGACGTCGAACTGATGACCGAGGTGGCGGTGCCGATCTGGTTCGACTACGCCAACCGCGATCCGCAGGCCGCGCGGGTGTTCAAGATCCAGCTCGACTACATGCAGTCGGGGTCGCTGGGCTATGTCGATCCGGCGCTGACCGACGGGCTCGAGCTCAAGCTCTGATCGCCTGACGCAATCAGACGTCGCCGCTCGGGGACGCTCCCCGGGCGGCGTTTCTATCCTTATCCGAATATTGAAGGGGACCGCCATGCCGGGGCTCAGCTTCACGCTGCCGCATTGGCTCTACTGGATCGGGCTGATCGTCTTTCCATTGGTCGCGATGATCCTGTCGCGCCGCCCGCAGCCGCAAGAGAAACGCTACACCCTGCCGCTGGCCTACATGATCGCCGTCACCGGCGGCATTCTCGGGCTGCACAGGTTCTACCTCAAAAGCATGTGGGGGCTGATCTTCATCCCGCTGTTCCTCTTCGTGCTCTACTGCAACGCCCAGACGCAAGAGGCCCGCACCGTCCTGTCGGGCTTCGACAACGAGCTGCGCGTCGCCGAACGCACCCTGGCCCGCGAAGAGACCCGCGTTGCCGATGCCCGCGCCGGGCTGGCCGAGCTGCAGGCCACCGTCGACGCCGCCGAGGATGGCTCGTTCGCGAAGAAGGCCGCCGAGCGCCGTCTGACCCGCGCCGAGGACACCATCTCAAAAGGCGAGGCCCGCCTCACCGAGGCCCGCGCCGCGCTGGAAGAACGCACCCCGCTGCGCGACGACGCCGCCGAGACACGCGCGTTCTGGGACAACATGGCGGGCTACACCTTTTACCTGATCCTCGCGCTGCTGCTGATCGACATGATCCTGCTGCCGAGGCTGGTGCGCCGCGCCAACGAAACGCTGCCCCCGCACGAGGAACTGACCGAAACCGAACTGGCGCTGAAAAAGGCCGAGGCTGCGCAGGGCCAGAAACCCGACGCCGCCTATGCCGAGAACTGGATCGACCGGTTGAGCCTGTTCTGCGGCGAGTTTGTCGCCTATTGGGCGGTGATTGCGGTCTTTGTCTACTATTACGAGGTGCTGGCGCGCTACGTCTTTGGCAGCCCCACCAACTGGGCGCATGAGGCGATGTACCTGATGTTCGGCATGCAGTACCTGATCGCGGGCTCTTACGCGATGCTGACCGAAAGCCACGTGCGCGTCGATATCTTCTACGCGCCGCTGACCCGGCCCAAGAAAGCCTGGGTCGACCTTCTGACCTCGGTCTTCTTCTTCATCTTCGCGGGCACCCTGCTGGTGACCTCGTGGATCTTTGCCATGGACGCCATCGCCGTGCCCTCGGGCAATTCGATCCTGTCGGATTGGGCGCGCGGCCAGATCAGCTTTGGCGAGATGGTGGGCGGCTTCGGCTTCGACCAGTGGACCAACAGCAACATCCGCTGGGGCGAGATCAGCTTCAACGAATGGGAGGTGCCGCTCTGGCCGATGAAATGGGTGATGGTGATGGGCGGCGTACTGCTTGTTCTGCAAGGCATATCGAAGGTGTCCAAGGACATCCGCGCGATCGCACGGGGGAACTGACGCATGGGCGTTGAAATCGATATCGCATGGCTGACGCTGATCATGTTCGGCAGCCTGCTGGTGCTCTTGATGGCCGGTCTGCCGCTGGCCTTCGTCACCGGCGGTCTGGCCTGCGTTTTCCTGTTCATTCTGGGTGATGAGCGAGCGCTGAACATCGTCCCCAGCCGGATCTTTCCGTTGATGACCAACTACCAGCTCTCGGCCATCCCGCTGTTCATCTTCATGGCCGCGATGCTGGAAAGGGCGGGGATCATCAACGACATGTTCGACGTGATCTACAAGGTCATGGGCGGGCTGTCGGGCGGTCTCGCGGCGGCCACGATCATCGCCTCGACCATCCTCGCCGCGATGGTCGGCGTGATCGGTGCGGCGGTGGTGACCATGGGCATCATCGCGCTGCCGGCGATGCTGAAACGCCATTATGACCCCAAGATCGCCATGGGCTCGATCATGGCGGGGGGCACGCTGGGCATCCTGATCCCGCCGTCGATCCTCGCCATCATCTATGCCGTGGTGGCCGAGCAATCGGTGGGCGAGCTGTTCATCGGCGCGGTCATTCCCGGCCTGCTGCTGTCGGGCATGTACATCCTGTACGTCGTCGCCCGCTGCACCCTCAACCCCGCCCTCGGCCCGGCGATCCCGGTGGAAGAGCGTGTCAGCAACCGCGAGAAGGTGGCTCTGATCGGCAAGATGGCCGCGCCGCTGACGCTGGTGATCGTTGTCCTGGGCATCATCTTTTCGGGCGTCGCCACCCCGGTGGAGGCGGCGGGCATCGGCACCTTCGGTGCCTTCATCGTCGCAGCCATCCACCGCAAGCTCGACTGGCCCACCGTGCGCGAGGCCTGCACCACCACGCTGAAAGCCTCCGCCATGGTGATCTGGATCATGTTCGGCGCGACGATCTTTGTCGGCCTCTACGTGCTGGAGGGCGGCCAGCAGTTCGTGCAGGAAAGCCTCGCCGCCACCGGGCTCGGACCATGGGGCATCCTGATCCTGATGCAGGTGCTCTTGGTGATCCTCGGCATGTTCCTCGACTGGGTCGGGATCCTGCTGCTCTGCGTGCCGATCTTCGTGCCGATCATCAAGGCGCTGGGGGCCGCCGCCTTCGGGCTCGACAGTAGCGAAGACCTCGTGCTGTGGTTCGGCGTGCTCTACCTCGTCAACATGCAGATGAGCTTCCTCTCGCCGCCCTTCGGCTATGCGCTGTTCTACCTGCGCGGCGTGGCCCCGGCGGAAATCCCGATGAGCGACATCTTCAAATCGGCGCTGCCGTTCCTGTTTCTTCAGATCGTCGGGCTGGTGCTCTGCATGGTCTTCCCGCAGGTCATCACCTGGCTGCCGCGGCTGGTTTACGGATGAGGCGGGCGCCGGGGAACCGCGGGCCTCAGCCCACCTTGTTGCCCCGGCTCCAGACCCCGCGCAGCAGCGGTATGCGGCCCAGCGTCCGGACCCGCAGGACATCGCCGCGCAGCCCCTTGGCAAGCGTGCCGCGATCGGTGAGCCGGGCGGCGCGCGCCGGGTTGGCGGTGACGCTGGCGATGGCGCGGGGCAGGTCGTCCCAGATCTCCGCCAGCCGGAACGCTGACAGCAGCAGCGCCGAGGGCACGTAGTCCGAGGAAACGATATCGAGCAGGTCCGCCCGTGCCAGCTCCTCCGCCGCCACGTTGCCGGAATGCGAGCCGCCGCGGATCAGGTTGGGCGCGCCCATCATCACCGCGATGCCGTGGGTGCGGCAGGCCTCGGCCGCCTCCACCGTGGTGGGAAATTCGGCGAACCCCACGCCATTGGCCGCCGAGGTGGCGACATGTCCGGCGGTGGTGTCGTCGTGGCTGGCCAGCACCGCGTTCAGGCGGCTTGCCTCCTGCACCGCACCGGCCTCGTGCCGGGCCCCGAAACGGCGCTGCAGCCCCAGCAGGTTTTCCACATGTTCGGCGAAGTCGGCGTCATCCATGCCACGTTTGCGGGCCACATAGGTCTTGAGCGCGGTCAGGTCGCGGAACTGGCGCTGGCCGGGCGTGTGGTCCATCAGGCTGAGGATGCCGACGCGGTCTTCCGGCCCGAAGCCCGCCAGCTCGTCGAGCAGGGTTTCCGAGCAGATCTCGGCCCGCAGATGCAGGAAGTGGCTGATCTTGAAGACCCCCTGGGCGCGGGCGGCCAGCAGCTCGTCGGCGAGCTTGCGGGCATAGTCGATGTAACGCCCCTTGCCGGAGTGGATCGAGCCGACGCGCATGGCATCGAACACGGTGGTGATGCCGGTCGAGGCCAGTTCGGCGTCATGGGCGATCAGCGCGGGCAAGTGCGGCCAGTCGACCTCGGGGCGCGGCTCGATATGGCGTTCAAGATTGTCGGTGTGCAATTCGACGAGGCCGGGGAAGACCAGGTCGCCGGCGCAGTCCACCGCGCCCGCGGGCAGGCGGTCGCCTTCGACGATCCCGGTGATCTCGCCGCGCTCGATGGTCAGGGCACCGGTCACGACCCGGTCGGACAACACCAGCCGCGCGTTGGCGAGGCAGAGATCGCCCCCGGGCAGGTCTTGCGGGGCCGGCTGGACATCTGTGATCTCGGAATGGGAATTCATGATGTGGTCTCTCTTGGCAAGGCAGCGGGCAGGCCGGTGGGGCCATCTGAAGGCGCCAGCAGCGCGGTTGCGCGGGCGATGGTCTCGGTCAGGGGGCCATCGTTGGACAGGGCGATCACCTCGAGCCCCGCGGGCAGCGGCGTCTCGGCCTGGGCCAGGCGGCTGGCGATTTCGGCCGGGTCCTCGCGGCCGCGGGTGGCCAGGCGGCGGGCCAGCGTCTCTGGCCGGGCGGTGATGCTCAGCACCACGACGTCCGGAAAGACCGCAACGGCCTGGCCCAGGGCGCGGCGGGAGAAATTGACCAGGCAATCTGTGCCTGACGCCAGCCGGTGGGTCACCGCGACCGGGATGCCATAGCGCAGCCCGTGGGCCTGCCAGTGCACCGCGAAGGCCCCGCTGGCGGCGCGCGCCTCGAACTCCGCGACCGACACCGCCTCATGATCCTCGCCGCCAAGGTCCGGTGCACGGGTGATGACCCGGCGAACGCGGTGCAGGCCGGGCAGGGCGGCCGTAAGCCCCGCCATCACGCTGTCCTTGCCGACGCCGGAGGGACCGACCACGGCGATCAGGCGGCCGCCGGTCATGCCGCGACCCCGGGGGTGAAGCGGCCGACGTCGATCTCGCGGTCGCAGACCCGGGCGCGGGCCGCCTCGTCGTGAAAGATGCCGATGATCGCCGCACCGCGCGCCTTGGCCGCCTCGATCAGCCCGAGCACCACCTCGCGGTTGGCGGCGTCGAGGCTGGCGGTGGGCTCGTCGAGCAGCATCGCCGGATAGTCATGGGCAAAGCCGCGGGCGATGTTCACCCGCTGCTGTTCGCCGCCGGAAAAGGTGGTGGGCGAGAGCGACCAGAGACGCTCGGGGATGTTGAGCCGGGTCAGAAGCCCGCGCGCGCGGCTCTCGGCCTCTGACGCGCCGACCCCGAGTGCCCGCAGCGGGTCGGCCACCACCTCGAGCGTCGGCACCCGCGGCACCACGCGCAGGAACTGGCTGACATAGCCCAGGGTGTCGCGGCGCAGCGCAATCACCGTGCGCGGCTCGGCCTGCACGATGTCGGTGCCGGCGATGCGGATCGCGCCAGACCGGGTCTGGTAGTTGCCGTAGATCATCCGCATCAGCGTCGATTTGCCGGCCCCCGACGCGCCGGTGAGCGCCACGCACTCACCGGGCGCGACGCGAAACGAGGCGTCGCGGATCACCTGGATCACGGCGCTGCCCTGGTTGTGCAGGGTGAAGGTCTTGGAGACGTGTTCGAGCTCAATCATCTGTCTTCATCTTTGCGAGTTCTTGCCGGGGAAACTCCGGGGTGCATGCGCAGACCGCGCGAGGGACGCGCCGCTATACCTGCAGAACGCTCGAGACCAGCAACTGGCTATAGGCGTGCTGGGGGTCGTCGAGCACCTGGTCGGTCAGCCCGGACTCGACCACGCGGCCGGATTTCATCACCATCAGCCGGTCGGCCAGCAGGCGCACCACGGCGAGGTCATGGGTGACGATGATCGCCGAGAGCCCCATGTCGCGGACCAGCCCGCGCAACAGGTCAAGCAGCCGTGCCTGCACAGAGACGTCCAGCCCGCCGGTGGGTTCGTCCATGAACACCAGCCGCGGGGCGGTGACGAGGTTGCGGGCGATCTGAAGCCGCTGCTGCATCCCGCCCGAAAAGGTGGTGGGCCGGTCATCGACGCGGGCGGCGTCGATCTCGACCCGGCCGAGCCAGTCGGTGGCCTTGTCGCGGATGTCGCCATAGTGGCGCGCGCCCACCGCCATCAGCCGCTCGCCGACATTGCCACCGGCGCTGACGCCCATGCGCAGCCCGTCGCGGGCGTGCTGGTGGACAAAGGCCCAGTCGGTACGCCCCAGCATCCGCCGTTCGGGCTCTGACATGGTGACGGTATCCCTCGGGCCATCGCCGCGGGTGTCAAAGATCACCCGTCCGGCGTCCGGCGCCAGGTGACCGGCCAGACAGTTGAGCAGCGTGGACTTGCCAGAGCCGCTCTCGCCGACGATGCCCATGACCTCGCCGGGGTAGAGATCGAAGCTGACGCCGTCGCAGCCGATATGGGCGCCGTAGCGCTTGGTGATGTCCTGAACTGACAGCAGGGGGGTCATGCCGCGTCCTTTCCCTTGTGGCCGTCGGCCTGTCGCGCCGCGCAGTAGTCGGTGTCGGAGCAGACGAACATCCGTCCGCCCGCGTCATCGATGATGACCTCGTCGAGATAGCTGTCGCCGGCACCGCAGAGCCCGCAGGTGTGGTCGGCCTTGGAGGGCTCGAAGGGGTGATCCTCGAAATCCAGGCTGACCACCTGCGTATAAGGCGGCAGCGCGTAGATGCGCTGTTCGCGGCCCGCGCCGAACAGCTGGATCGCGGCCATGTCGGCCAGTTTCGGATTGTCGAACTTGGGGATCGGCGACGGGTCCATCACGTAGCGCTCCTCCACCTTGACCGGATAGGCATAGGAGGTCGCGATATGGCCATGGCGCGAGATGTCCTCGTAGAGCTTGACGTGCATCAGCCCGTAGTCCTCGAGCTCGTGCATCTTGCGGGTCTCGCTCTCGCGGGGTTCGAGAAAGCGCAGCGGCTCGGGAATCGGCACCTGGTAGACCAGCACCTGCCCCTCGGTGAGCGGCGCCTCGGGAATGCGGTGGCGGGTCTGGATGACGCTGGCCTCGGTGGTTGCAGTGGTGGTCGCGACCCCGGCGGTGCGCTCAAAGAAGCTGCGGATCGAGACCGCGTTGGTGGTGTCGTCCGCGCCCTGGTCGATCACCTTGAAGGTATCCTCTGGCGTCAGCACCGCCGCCGAGACCTGCACCCCGCCGGTGCCCCAGCCATAGGGCATCGGCATCTCGCGGCTGGCAAAGGGCACCTGGTAGCCGGGGATGGCCAGACCCTTGAGGATGGCGCGGCGGATCATCCGCTTGGTCTGTTCGTCGAGATAGGCAAAGTTGTAATCTGAGGACACTGTCACAGGACTGTCTCGCTTTTGTGCTCAATGGCCGTCAACGGCATGTGGATGCAGGGGCTTGGAGGCTGAACGGAATGAACCTGATGACGATTGCGGGCCTGGCGCTCGGGCTGGGCGCGGCGGTGATGGTGGTGGACCAGGCGTTGCTGCGCACCCTGCCGCTTCTGGGGCGGTTTCTGCCCGACGATGTCTGCGGACCGGACGGCTGGCTCATCGATACGGTGAACAACACCGGCATCTTCGATCTGCAGTCGCGGCGACGCGGCTGAGCTTTGCCGCCCCGGTTCAGGGGCCACGCGGCTCATTCCGCGGCCTCGCGCGCCTGGGATTCACCAGCCTCGCGGCGCAGCTTGCGCACCAGTTCCAGCTCTGACTGGAAATCGACGTAATGCGGCAGCTTGATGTGCTCGAGAAAGCCCGTCGCCTGGATGTTGTCGGCGTGGTAGAGCACGAATTCGGCGTCCTGCGCCGGCGCGCCGACATTGTCTTCGCCCAGCTCTTCCCAGCGCAGCGCGCGGTCCACCAGCGCCATCGAGATCGCCTTGCGCTCGGTCTGGCCAAACACCAGACCATAGCCGCGGGTGAACTGCGGCGGCTCGGATTTCGATCCTTTGAACTGGTTGACGGTCTCGCATTCGGTCAGCACCACCTCGCCGATCTCGACCGCAAACCCCAGCTCGGGGATCTCCAGTTCGACCGGTACCGCGCCGATGCGCAATTCGCCCACGAACGCATGGTTGCGGGCGTAGCCGCGCTGGGTGGAATAGGCGAGGCCAAGGGTGAACCCCTCGTCGGCCCGGGCCAGCGCCTGCAGGCGCAGGGCGCGCGCGGCGGGCATCTCCAGCGGTTCGCGGGTCAGGTCGGGCGGCACGGTGTCGTCACGCGGGGCCTCTTCGATCAGCCCTTCGCGGTTGAGAAACCCGGTGACATGCGGCACCGGGCCCGGTTCGGGGGGGCGCGCAGGCGCCTCCGGCACCGCGCCTTCAGCGGCGAGTTTGAAATCGAGCAGACGGTGGGTGTAATCGAAGGTCGGACCCAGCACCTGGCCGCCGGGCAGGTCCTTGAAGGTGGCCGAGATCCGGCGGTCGCAGGCCATCTTGCCGGTATCGACCGGCTCAGACGCCCCGAAGCGCGGCAGGGTGGTGCGATAGGCACGGATCAGGAAAATCGCCTCGATCAGGTCACCGCGTGCCTGCTTGATCGCCAGCGCGGCGAGGTCGGGATCATGAAGCGAGCCCTCGGCCATCACCCGATTGACGGCCAGAGAGAGCTGTTCGCGGATCTGGGCGACGCTCAGTTCGGCCACATCGGTGTCACCGCGGCGCTCTTCGGCCAGCCAGGCATGGGCGTTTTCGATGGCGCGCTCGCCGCCTTTGACTGCAACATACATCAGGCGGCTCCTTCTTGTGCGGCGACCCGCGTGCTGCGCGGCAGGGCGGCGAGGCGGCTGCCGCTGGTGAAAATGAAATCGAGACCGCGGGGATAGAGGGCGCGGTTGGCCCGGAAGGCCGCGATCTCCGGCAGCGACAGCACCGCGCTGTCCTTGATGCCGGGGCCGGAGAGGCGGGCGCCGCACACCTCGAGCATGGGGCTTTCGACGATCAGCGTGGCCGAGCGGTCTGGGTATTGCGAGCTGCCGACAGGGTAGGCCGAAAGCGGCGCAAGGGTTTCCCAACTGCCCAGCGCGAACATGCACTGCGCCGGGGCGGTGACGGGCGCGCCGGTGTGGAAGGCCAGCCATCTGCGCACTGCGTCGCAGTCGTATCCACCGGCGAGGGCGACGGGAGTGTCGCTGTCGCAAAGCGTCAGCAGCACGGCGCCGGCGGCCGGCGAAAGCGGCGCAGGCGACGCGGCGCCGGTGATGTCGTGGATCGTGCCGGGGCGGGCCATCGCCTCCATCACCGCGCGAAAGGCCCGGGCCGATTGGATCGCGGGATCGGTGAAGCCGCCTGAGAGCGTGTCTGCCTGCATCAATCCTCTCCTCTGACCATGGTGAAGAATTCAACCTTGGTGGCGGCCGCCTTGGCGGCGCGTGTGGCCCTGACCGCCGCCAGCTCGGCCTCGAGCGGGTCCAGCACTTCCCGGCGCAGGGTCTCGGCCGCCTCGGTCTGCATCAGCGCATCCACCAGCGCCGCGGCCTCGGCATCGGTCTTGCGGCGGCCCTGAAGATAGGCGTGGCCGACCTCTCCGCCTGCCAGGGTAAGTGCGCAGCGGGTCACGGTCATCTCGCCCAGGTTGAAGGGGGCACCGGTGCCGCCGGCACGGGCGCGGACCATGGTGCTGCCGATCTCTGGCGCGCGCAGCCAGCTGAAGCCGGGGCGCGTCATCGCGGCGTCCAGCAGGGCGGCGGCGCGGCCCTCTGGCGCCTTGGCAAGCAGGGCCATCCAGGCCTTGCGGGGGGCATCTGAGTCGACGGCGTCTTTCATCTCGACAACTTCTCTGAATACTATACAACTATACATATCTTAGCATATTGCGCCCATCGAGACAGCGGAGATTTGTGAAAATTGCGTGACGCCCGGACCCCGATCTGGCAGGCCATCGCCGATGCGCTGCGCAGCGACCTGGCCGAGGGGCGCTATCTGCCCGGCGACAGGCTGCCCACCGAGGCCGCCCTGGCCGAGCGCTTCGGGGTGAACCGGCATACCGTGCGCCACGGGATCAAGGCGTTGGTGGACGAGGGGCTGGTGCGGACGCGGCGCGGGGCGGGCGCCTTTGTGGCGGCGGTGCCCACCGATTATCCGATCGGCCGCCGGGTGCGGTTTCACGAGAACCTGATCGCAGCCGGGCGACTGCCGGAAAAGCGTGTGCTGCTGCTGGAAGAGCGGGCGGCAACTGGCGGCGAGGCCCGCGCGCTGGAGATCGCGGCGGGCGATCCGGTCTGCGCCTGTCACGGGCTGTCGCTGGCCGACGCACAGCCGATCGCGGTGTTCGAGAGCCTGTTTCCACTGGCGTCTCTGCTGGGGATCACCGCCGCCTTGTCGCAGACCAGCAGCGTGACCGAAGCGCTGGCCGCGGTGGGGGTGGCCGATTACACCCGTGCCTCGACCCGCCTGACCGCGGTCCGCGCCACGGCGACCCTGGCGCTGCATCTGCAGGTCTCAGAGGGCGATCCGCTGCTGCGCTCCTCTGGGGTGAATGTCGATGCGGCGGGCGTGCCGGTGGAATACGGGCGGACCTGGTTTGCCGGTGACCGGGTGACGTTGACGTTGGAGGAATGAGGGGGGCAGGTGAGCCCGAGGGCTACCGTGACCGGAGGCAGAAAGGCGGCAGGCGCATCGGCCGCGGAGACGGACGCCTACCCCCCATACCGCTCCAGAAACGCCTCCGCCTCGAGCCCGCGGAAATCCTCGAGCGCCAGACGCAGCGCGTCATGCGGCCAGTCCCACCAAGCCAGCGCGATCAGGCGCTCGGCGATGGCGGGGGGCTGGCGGGGACGCAGGGGCCGGGCCGGGGTGCCGGCGACGATGGTGTAGGGGGCGACGTCGCGGGTCACCACGGCGCCGGCCGCCACCACCGCGCCATGGCCCAGCGTGACGTCGGGCTTGACCATCGCCCCGGCGCCGATCCAGGTGTCGTGGCCGATATGGGCCAGCCGCGCGCGGCGGCGGGCAAAGAACGCCGCATCGCGGGGTGCGTCGTCCCAGTAGTCGTCGGAGCGATAGAGGAAATGATGACAGGCGGCGGTGTCGAGCGGATGATCGGTGGCCCCGATCCGCGAGAAGGCGGCGATATTGGCGAACTTGCCGATCCGCGCATTGGCGATATCGGCGTAACGGTCGCAATAGCTGTAGTCGCCCAGCGACGCATTTGTCAGCCGGCTGCCGCGGCCGATCTCGACATAGGCGCCGAACCGGCTGTCGGTGATCTCGCAGTCGGGGTGGCGGGTGGCGGCATCGGGGGACAGGCGCGGCATCAGTCGCGGCGTCCGATCAGCTTGCCGCGCAGCCAGCCCGAGAGCCAGTCCATCACCATCACCATCAGCACGATCAGCACGATGTAATAGGCGACCTCTTCCCAGTCCTTCTGGGTCTGGATCGCCTGGGTCAGCATCAGACCGATGCCGCCGCCGGTGATCGCGCCGATGATGGTGGCCGAGCGGGTGTTGGACTCGAGGAAATAGAGCAGCTGTGCCAGAAGCACCGGCACCACCTGCGGGATCACGCCGAACCGATAGCGTTGCAGCGGCTTTGCCCCGGTCGAGGCAACGCCTTCGATCTGCTTGCCGTCGACGTTTTCCAGCGCTTCCGAGAAGATCTTGCCGAAAGTGCCGGTGTCGGTGATCAGGATTGCCAGCGCCCCGGTCAACGGGCCGGGACCGAAGGCGCGCGAGAGCACCACCGTCCAGATCAGCGCATCCACCCCGCGCAGGAAGTCGAACAGCCGCCGGGTGGCGGCCCGCAGCGCCATCAGCGGCGAAAAGCGCCGGGCGGCCAGAAAGGCCAGCGGCAAGGCGATCAGCGCCGCGCCCATGGTGCCGAGAAAGGCCATCAGGATGGTCTCGCCGATCGCCCAGGCCACGTCCTTGTGGCGCCACATCGGGTTGTTCCAGAAGTCGTGGAGCGCGCCGGCGATGTTGGACCGCTCTGCATCGAGCCGGTCGCCCAGCAGCAGCGCGGCGAAGCTGTGGCCGTGGTAGGGGCTGTCGAGGGTGAACCAGAACAGCTCCCATCCGGGGAAGTAGTTGAACACCTCGGTGCGCGCGCCGGTCAGGGTGATGCGCCCCTCCGGCGTGGTGATGCCGATGCGCCGGCTCGACGCCGAGATCCACTCGGGCAGCGCCTCGGGCAGGTTGGTCACAAGGGTGCGGCCCCGCGCCTGCACCTCGATCATGGGAAAGCCGGGGATCTCGATCTCGGTCCGGGTGTCGGGCAGGTAGCGCACGATGTGGTCACTGCCAAGATCGATGGTCAGCACCTCGTCGCCGCTGACCCAGGCGGGGCGCTGGCCCTCGGGATACCGGCCCTTGCGCTCGCCCTCGACGGCATAGGAAATCTGGCCGGTGCGATTGTCGCGGGTGACATGGACCTTGTGCGACCAGCTGTCAGACAGCACCGTGACCGCGTTGTCCATATTGGCGCGCTGGGCGAGGCCGGGGATGTCGAAGGCCACGACGATGTAGACGAAGTAGAGCACGATGACCGCCGGGATGCCGAAGCCCAGCAGGCGCTTGCGCTGGAACAGCCGGTCGGCGGCGTGTTTGGTCAGGCTCAGATCGGTGGCGGTCATTGTGCGGGCCCCTTGGAACTTTTGGGTGACTGGCCATCGGCCAGATTGGATTGCTGACCTTCGGCCAGGCTGGACTGCTGACCTTCGGTCAACGTGAATTACTGACCTTCGGACACCGTGAATTACTGACCTTCGGACAACGTGTATTACTGACCTTCGGTCAGCGTGAATTACTGACCTTCGGTCAGGCGATCCCGCAACCGACTGGACACTTGGTCAAAGAAGACGATGGTGCCGAACAGCAGGATGAAGATGGCGGCCGCCTCATCGAACCGGCCCGGCCCCCAGGCCATGGCGTTGCGCAGCTCGTAGCCGATGCCGCCGGCGCCGACGAAGCCGAGGATGGCAGAGGCGCGGATGTTGATCTCGAACCGCAGCAGGGCATAGCTCACATAGTTCGGCGCCACCTGCGGCAGCACGCCCAGCAGCATCCGCTGCGACCAGTTGGCCCCGGTAGAGGCGAGGCCCTCGACGGGCTTGAGGTCGGCGTTCTCGGCCACTTCCGAGAACATCTTGCCGAGCGCACCGGCGGTGTGAAAGGCGATGGCGATCATCGCCGGCACCGGGCCGCCGCCCAGAACGAAGATCAGGACCAGCGCGATGACGATCTCGGGCACTGCACGCAGCACATCCGAGAGCCGGCGGAACAGCGGGATCAGCCGCGGCCAGCGGGCCAGCCCCCGGGTGCCCAGAAGCGACAGCACCAGCCCGCCCAGAGCGCCGATCAGGGTCGAGACGGCGGCGATATTGACGGTCTCGATTAGGGCCGGAACATAGCGGACAATCAGGGCGGGCAGGTCGGCGCGTTTCTCCCAGGCCTCCGACAGCACGTCGGCCGGGTAGTCGCCGATCTGGTGCAGCCCGTCCCAGAAGCCACCGGCGTTGCGGCCGTCGGCGACGTTGAACCCCGCCACCATCAGCACGACAAAGATCATGAGCGTCAGCCCGCCATAGAGCCTGCGGCGCTGGACCTGCGCCATGTAGCTTGATTGCAGGGCGCGCAGGCGCTGCGGCGCGTGGGCGAGGGAGGCGTCGGTCATCGGGGTGTCTTCCTGCGCGCGCCGGCCCGAACGGGGTCCGGGAGCTTGGCGCTGTTTGGCAAAGAGGCCCCGGGGCAGGCCCGGGGCGCGCGTGGGGAACGCGCAACCGCGAGGGCTGCGCGTCGCTCCTTGGTCGCGACAGGCTCAGCTGCCGATCTTGGCTTTGCGCGCCTCGACGATCGAGAGATAGGTGTCATGAGTCACCGGCTGAAAGCCCAGCGTCTCGCCGGCGGCCACACCATAGGCGCACTCGGCGTCGCGCTCATGCAACTCGTCGACCAGCGCGGTCATCTTCTCGCGCACCTCGGCCGGCAGTGCCTTGCGCAGAACGATCGGGCCCTCCGGGATCACGTTGGATTTCCAGATTTCCACCATCTCGTTCATGTCGACGATGCCCGCGTCCACGGCCTTGCGCAGCGCGCCCGAGTTGTAGCCGTCTTCCCAGTGGCCCTGACCGTCGGCCCAGGTCACGCCGGCGTCGATGTCGCCGTTGTTGACCGCGACGATGGTCTGCTCGTGGCCGCCGGTGAACTTGACCTCCTCGAAGTAGGCGCCCGACTCCATGGTGATGGCGTCCTTGTACTGCGGGATCTCGATCGACGGGATCAGGTAACCGGAGGTCGAGTTCGGGTCACCGAAGCCAAAGACCTTGCCTTCCATGTCGTCGAGCGAGGTGATGCCCACGTCCTTGCGCGCGAACCCGATGGAGTGATAGCCGATCGAGCCGTCGACGTTGACCTTGATCAGCACCGGCTCGACCGCCTCGGGGTCCTGCAGGAAGGTGGCGGCATAGGCCGAGGCGCCGAGCCAGGCCATGTCGATCGTGCCGCCCAGAAGACCCTGGATCACGCCATTGTAATCGGCCGGAGCAAACAGCCTGGTTTCGACGCCAAGCGCCTCGGTGGTGTAGTCGGCGAGGCACTGGTAGGAGTTCATCCGGTCCTGGGCGTTCTCGCCGCCGAGGATGCCGATGCGGAACTCGGTGATCTCTTCCGCGACGGCGCCGCTGCTCAGCGCGGTGGTGGCGGCAAGCGCAAGTGCGAGGGTCTTGGTCATGTCTCTCTCCGGTGTATGGCCCTACCGCCTGACGGCTGCTTGAGGGCGGGTTTGTTGCCCTGCCGCCGGGCGGCGGTTTGAGGGCGGGTTTGTTGCCCTACTGCCTGACGGCTGCTTGAGGGCGGGTTTGTTGCCCTACTGCCGGGCGGCGGCTTGAGGGCGGGTTGTTTGCCCTGCCGCCGGGCGGCGGCTTGCGGGCGGGGTTGTCAGGGGCGGCGCCGTGCCGGTGCGCACGGGCCCGGCTCAGGCATAGGCTTCGGCCTCGCGGACCTCCGGCCTGTCGAGGGTCTCGATCTCGGTCGAAGTTGCAGCCTCTGAGAAATCCGCGCCGGCGCCATAGATGTCGCGTGCCACGCCGGTGGTCAGCTGCTCGGGCGTGCCGTCGAACACGATGCGCCCGTCGCGCATCCCGATCACCCGGTCGCAATAGCGCCGCGCGGTATCGAGCGTGTGCAGGTTGGCGATCACCATACGCCCGTCCTCTTCGTGGATCCGGCGCAGCGACTGCATCACCACCTGGGCATTCATCGGGTCGAGGCTGGCAATGGGCTCATCCGCGAGGATGATCTTGGGGCCCTGCATCAGCGCACGGGCAATCGCCACCCGCTGCTGCTGCCCGCCAGAGAGCGCCTCGGCGCGTTTCGGCGCCTGTTCGGCGATGCCGAGGCGGTCGAGGATCTCGATGGCCTTGTGAATGTCGGCCTGCGGATAGAGGTTGAACATGGTCGCCAGCGTCGAGCGCCGGTTCAGCGTGCCGTGCAGCACGTTCGACACCACGTCCATCCGCGGCACCAGATTGAACTGTTGAAAGATCATCGCGCAGCGTGATTGCCAGTCGCGTCGGGCTGCGCCGCGCAGGGCAGTGATCTCTTCGCCTTCAAAGGTGATGGTGCCCTCTGAGGCATCGCTCAGCCGGTTGACCATGCGCAGCAGCGACGACTTGCCGGCGCCCGAGCGGCCAATGATCCCGATCATGGTCGGCCGTGCGACCGCGATGCTGGCCGCATCCACCGCCGTCTTGTCACCGAACCGTTTGGTGAGTCCTTCGATCTTCAGCATGTCGCCCCCGTGTTTGGAGGCCGGATAAAGGCTCAGCGCGACAGCACGGTGACGGATTTGAATCAGGTTTTTTACGGTTCGGCAAAGAAGCTGTGACGACGCAAGATCCGGACGGCGTGCGATGGGGCGAGGTGGTTCGTACGGCGCTGGTTCCGGCCCCCGAGTGGACCGTGGCCGCCAAGGGGCAGCGGTCGGCGGTCCCGGCCCCCTGCGCCCGGTTTGCGCCGCGGATGTCGCGATGGCGCCACGCAGCGCGCCGCGTCCCTTGCGGGGCTACCGTACGACGCGCCCCGCAACGTCACGCCTGAGTTTGAGCCGAGGCAGCGTGTCCTCTGATCGCAACCCGGTACCGCGCGGCTCGGAGAGAGCCGCTCTCGGACATCGCCGAGCCTGCAGCACAAGCCGGACCGGACCCTAGCGTAGGGCGGTGCCGGTCTCGCGGTCGAAGACGTGCAGCTGCGACGGGGTCAGCCGGATCGTCACGCTATCGCCCTTGACCGGATGGTCGATTCCACCGACCCGCGCCAGAAGCCGGGCCTCGCCGATCCCGAGGCTCAGGAGCGCATCGGCCCCCAGCAGCTCGTCGAGCAGCACCTGCGCGCTGTAGGTGAGCGGCGCATCCGCCGGTCTGCCGGCGCCAACCGTGATATGCTCAGGCCGCACGCCGAGACGGACCTGCCGTCGCGCGCCGGTATCGACGGGCAGGGCCGGCAGGGCGAGGCTGCCGCAGTCGCTGCGCCAGGCGCCGGTGTCGTCGCGGCTGAGGTCGAGGAAGTTCATCGCCGGGCTGCCGATGAAGCCGGCCACGAATTCATCCGCCGGGCGGTCATAGACCTCGCGCGGGGTGCCGACCTGGGCCACCACGCCACCGTTCATGATCACGATGCGGTCGGCCAGTGTCATCGCCTCGACCTGGTCATGGGTGACATAGACCGAGGTCGCGCCGAGCCGGCCGTGCAGCTCCTGCAGTTCCATCCGCATCTTGACGCGCAGCTTGGCATCCAGATTGGACAGCGGCTCGTCGAACAGGAAGACCTTGGGCGTGCGCACGATGGCGCGGCCAATGGCAACGCGCTGGCGTTGGCCGCCGGACAGGGCGGCGGGCTTGCGCTGCAAATAGTCGGTCAGCCCCAGCATCTCGGCGGTGCGGCCGACGCGGTCGTTGATCTCGGCCGTGGGCACCTTTTGCAGCTTGAGCGCCATCGCCATGTTGTCGAACACCGACTTATGCGGATAGAGCGCGTAGTTCTGGAACACCATCGCCACGCCGCGGTCCTTGGGATCGACATCGTTCATCCGCGCGCCGCCGATCATCAGGTCGCCCGAGGTGATGCTCTCGAGCCCGGCGATCATCCGCAGCGTCGTCGACTTGCCGCAACCCGAGGGCCCCAGCAGCACAAGAAATTCGCCGTCGCGGATCGTCAGGTCGAATTGCTGCACGGCCTCCACGTTGCCATATTTCTTGCCGATACGGTCCAGTTTCACTTCGGTCATTGTCAGGGTCTCACTTGCCTGCGCCCGCGGTCAGCCCGCCGACGATCTGTTTCTGGAAGATGGCGGTGATGATCAGCACGGGGATGATGGCGATCACCGTCGCGGTCGAGATCGTCTCCCACGGGAAGGCGTATTCGCCGGGGTAGAGCGAGATGCCGACCGGCGCGGTGCGCATCGCGTTCTGGGTCATCAGCACCAGTGCCAGCGGAAACTCGTTCCACGAAAAGATGAAGACGATCAGCCCGGTCGCCACGAAGCCGGGCCACGACAGCGGGATCACGATCGACCAGAAGATGCGGAAGAAGCCCATGCCGTCCATCCGCGCGGCCTCTTCGATCTCGGGCGGCAGCGTGGCGAAGTAGCTGGCCAGCATCCAGACCGTGAAGGGCAGGAACAATCCGGTGTGGGCGATGATCAGCCCGGTGTAGGTGTTGAGCAACCCGAGGTGCAGGAAGTTCTGGAACAGCGAGGGCAGCAGCGACACCGGCGGGAACATCGACACCGCGAGGATGAAGACCATCAGCACGCCGGCCCGCCGCATCCCCAGCCGCGACAGCGCATAGCCCGCCATGCCGCCAAAGCTGAGCGCCACGACGGTGCAGCCCAACGCCACGATGAAGGAGTTCAGCACATAGAGCAGAAGCTCCGGCGAGTTGGTGAAGATGTGGATGTAGTTCTTCAGCGTGAAGGGATCGGGCAGGTACTGCGGCGGCCAGGCATAGATGCCCTCGGTGGTCTTGAGCGAGGTCAGGATCAGCCAGATGATCGGCAGGAAGGAGATCACCACCGAGAGGATCACCAGCGCGTAGAGGCCGAAACGGGGACGTTTGGTCATGGTCTCAGTCCTTGTTCCGCAGGGTGAGGATGTAGAGCAGGCTCATGGCGAAGATCACCAGGAACTGCACCACGACGATGGCCGCGCCGTAGTTGAACTCGATGAAATCGAAGATCACCTTGTAGGCGTAGAGTGACAGGCTCTCGGTCGCGGTCACCGGCCCGCCGTCGGTCAGGTTGAAGGGCAGCTCGAAGGTCCTGAGCGCATCCATCGAGCGGACGATCAGCGCCACGAGGATCGGGCCTTTCAAGAGCGGCAGGGTGATCTCGCGGAACTCCTGCCAGCGGGTCATGCCGTCCATGCGGCCGGCCTCATAGAGGTCGCGGGGAATGGATTGCAGCCCGGCGAGGATGATCAGCGCCATGAAGCTCGAGGTCTTCCAGACCGCGACCACGACCATCGAGCCCATCGCCAGCGTCTCGTCACCCAGCCAGTTGATCGGCCGGTCGACGAGGCCGCTTTGCAGCGCGGCGGCGTTGAACAGGCCGTAATCGGTGTTGTACATCCAGCGCCACATCAGCGTGTTTAGCGCCGTGGGCAGCGCCCAGGGGAACAGCACGGCGAGCCGCGCGATGCCCTTGAAGCGGAAATGCTCGTTCATCAGCACCGCCAGCCCGATGCCCATCGCCAGCTCCAGCGGGATCGACAGCCCGGTAAAGATCAGCGTGACCCAGAGCGCATTCCAGAACCGCTCGTTGTCGGCCAGCGCGGCGTAATGCTTGAGGCCGACGAACTGGTAGGGGGCGGTGCCGTCGATGCTCGACTGGCCAAAGCTCAGGACGATCGACTGCAGGATCGGGTAGACGAGGATCGCGATGATCACGAGCATCGTCGGCGTGATGAAGGCCAGACCCGTCAGGTGCCTGCGCCTGTCGAGCGGGGAAGTCATGGATGTCATGGGGCCACCGTTGGGGTGTCAGAAGAGGCCCGGCGACGGGGAGGCGCCGCCGGGCGAGAGGGTCTGCGGCTTACTCGGCCAGCAGCGCCTCGATTTGCTCCTGCGCGTCGTTCAGCGCTTCTTCGACCGGCTTCTGCCGGTGCAGGGCATTGGTGATCTCGAGCTGCATGATCTCGGAGACGCGGGGGTATTTGCTGCCCGAGCCGGCAGAGGGGCGCACGACGCCGAAGTCGTAGTTGCCGCCGAACTTGGCGAGCACATCGTTGCTGCCCATGCTCTCGTCTTCATAGACCGAGGGGATGGTCGGCGCGCGGTTGTCTTCGACCGCGGCGGCCAGCTGCTGCTCCTTGGCGGTGAAATGCGCGAGGAACTCCGCCGCCGCTTCCTTGTTTTCCGAGTTCGGATTGATGCCGAGGAACCAGCCGCCCATGGTGGTGGAGTTCGCATCCTCATGACCTTCGAAATACGGCACGCGGGTGAAATCGAACTTTCCGGCAACCGGGCTGTTCTCGGCGCTGAGCGGTGCATGCACGAAGTCCTGCACCATCAGAAAGGCCGCGCGGCCCTGCTGGAACAGCGTGCGCGCATCGTCGGGGCGGGCGTTGAGGATCGAGTCCGGTGTCATCCGGTGTTCGTGCAGCAGGTCGACCATGAACTGCGTCGCCTCGATATTGGCCTCCGAGTTCACCGCGACATTGCCCCCGGCGTCATAGAAGCCGCCGCCGTTGCCATTGGTGAAGGCCAGCCAGTTCATGAACAGCCCTTCGATCTTGGCCCACATCGACACGAACCCGTAGAGCTGCGGGTTGCCTTCGCCTTCGGTGATGGTCTGCGAGGCGGCCAGCACCTCTTCCCAGGTCTGCGGCACCTCGAGCCCGTATTTCTCGAGCAGGTCGGTGCGGTAGAAGAAGTGGATGCCATCGGCATAGAGCGGCAGGGCATGCACCTCGCCGTCCACCGTCGCTGCATCCAGCAGCGAGGGGTTGAAGGCGGCGATGGTCTCGTCATCCAGCAGCCCGTTCAGTGGCTCGAGCCAGCCGCGCTGGGCGAACTCGCCGGCCCAGATCACGTCGACGGCCAGCAGATCGGGTGTCGGGCTCTTGGCGGTCAGGCTGGTGACATAGAGCTTGCGGGTCTCGCCCGGCACGTCCGAGACCTTGTTCCACTCGATGCTGACATCGGGGTTCACCTCCTTGAAGCGCTCGAGGTTGCGTTCGACCGCGGGGCCGTAACCGCGCGAGCCGATTGACAGGACAAGCTCCTGCGAGATCGCCGGCAGCGCGGTCAGCGCGACAGCCGTGGCCAGGATTGGCAAAGTGAATTTCATGGTCTTCCTCCCAGTGGTTATCGCCGCTCAGCCGGTCTGTGCCGGATCCGAGAAGACGCTTTCGATTGCGGATTTGCGGGCCATCAGCTGCGCTCTGACATTGGCCACATGCGCCGCCTCGTCGCGCAACGGCGTCGCCGCCTCGGCCACGGTCAGCAGGCAGATCATCTCGCCGCCCGCGTCATGGATCGCGACGCAGTAGCGGCGGATGCCCTTGGCGTTGCCCATCATGTCGTGCTGCATGTCGTGGCGGTCGACAGCGGCGATCATCGCGCGTGCCTCGGCCCAGTCCAGCGAGCGGCGGTCGACGCCCGCGGTATAGAAGGCCCCGGTGTCGAAGGACTTTTCCAGCGCCTCGACCGAGCGGTGCGCCAGCGCCAGCCGCGAGATGCTGTCGAGCTCATAGGCGGCGCGCATGAAGCCCGGAAAGGCCCGCAGCCGGATCGCCTGCTCGGGGTGCTGCTCGACGATGTGCCACAGCATGTTGTGGCCGCTCAGCACCACCACCTCGGCCGCGACGGTCATGTCGGCGCTGAGTTTCGCACAGGCCTGCGCCAGCACCTCGGGCTCCAGCCCCGGGCAGTGCAGCCGCCTCTGAAAGCTGAAGTTGGCGATCAGCCGCCGCTCGGCGCCGCGATGCACCAGCCCCAGCTCCTGCAGCTCGGTCAGGATGCGATAGCCGGTCGAGGCCGGAAGTCCGGCGCGTTCCACCACCTCCTGCGCGGTGAGCCCGCCTTCTGGGGTGCTCAGCGCGTCGAGGATTGCGATGACTCTGCTTGAGGTGCCGGACATTCTTGCTTCCCATATCTGAGATTGTTATTATCAAATACGAGAAGCGGGTCAACAGCTGGCCCGAAAATTCGCTACGACGGAGCCGCCGATGAGACCGAATATCCTTTTTATCATGTCCGATGATCATGCCTCCAAGGCGATCTCCGCCTATGGCCACGGCATCAATGACACCCCCGGCATCGACCGAATCGCCAACGAGGGAATGCGGCTCGACCATTGCTACGTGACCAATTCGATCTGCACGCCATCGCGCGCCGCGATCCTCACCGGCACCTACAACCACGTCAACGGCGTCACCACGCTCGACACCCACATCGACAACCGCTGGCCCAATGTCGCCAAACACCTGCGCCAGTCCGGCTATCAGACCGCGATGGTGGGCAAGTGGCACCTGGGCGAGGGCAAACCGCATGAGCCCACCGGGTTTGACTACTGGTCGGTGCTGCCGGGGCAGGGCGATTACTTCGATCCGCTGATGATCGAGATGGGCGAGGACCGCGTCGAGCCCGGCTATGTCACCGACATCATCACCGACAAGAGCCTGAATTGGCTCAAGGAGCGCGACCCCGACCGGCCGTTCTTCCTGATGTGTCATCACAAGGCGCCACACCGCAATTTCGAGCCGCACCCGCGTGATCGCGACATGTTCGAGGGCCAGGACATCAAGGTGCCCGAGACCTACAACGACGATTACGCCAACCGCGCCCGTGCCGCCGAGGCCGCCCGGATGCGCGTGCGGATGGACCTGAAATACGCCGATCTGGGTCTGATCCAGCCCGAAGGTGGGGCGGAAGTGGGCGAGCTCTGCGTGCCCGGCGACACCGACCGCCGCGTACCGCATCCCTCCGACCCGAAGGGGCTGGTGCTGATCGACCGGCACACCGGCGAGAACTTCACCTTCGAGACCGAGGAGGAGCTCGCGCTGTTCAAATACCAGCGCTACATGAAGCGCTATCTGGCGACGATCCACGCGGTGGATGAGAACGTCGCCCGGATGCTCGACTGGCTCGACGACGAGGGCCTGGCCGAGAACACCATCGTCATCTACACCTCCGACCAAGGCTTCTTCCTCGGCGAACACGGCTGGTTCGACAAGCGCTTCATGTACGAGGAATCGCTGCAGATGCCCTTCCTTATCCGCTATCCCGCCGCCATCGCGCCGGGCAGCGTGGCCAAGGAGATCGCCACCAATGTCGATTTCGCGCCCACCTTCCTCGATTACGCCGGCCTGCCGGTGCCGAGCTACATGCAGGGCCGCACGATGCGGCCTCTGCTGGAGCAGGAGACGCCCGAAGACTGGCCGCAGAGCGCCTATCACCGCTACTGGATGCACAAGGACGAGCACCACAATGCCTGGGCGCATTACGGGCTGCGCAGTCACCGCTACAAGCTGATCTACTGGTACAATTCCGACCTCGGCCAGCCCGGTGCGCATGGTCCCGACGAGCCGCCGGAATGGGAGCTCTTCGACTGCGAAAAAGACCCGCTGGAGCTGGTCAATGTCGCCGATGACCCGGCCTACGGCGAGGTCTTCGACGACATGCTGGCGCAGCTCGACGCCCGCATGACCGAGATCGGCGATGTGCCGGAACATGACAGCGCGACCGCGCGACGGGCGGCCTGAAGCAATGCACGCGCCGCTGCCCGACATGCCGCGCGCCGCGCGTCACAGCCTGCCTGACCTGGTGGGCGACCTGCGGCAGCTGGCCTCGGTGCAGCGCATCACCCTTGGCGACGGGCCGGACGCGGGGCAAAAGCTGCTGGCGTTCTCTACCGGCGGCGGGCTGGACTTCCAGGTCAAGGAACAGGGCTCGCTCGACATCCGCAGCCTGCACCTGCGCGGACTGCCGCTCGGCTGGCGGCATCCGGCAGGCGACACCGGCAACCCGCAGCGCGCGCTGACCGGGTTTCTGGTGACCTGCGGGTTGGAGAACGTCCGCGCGCCGCGCGCCGGTCTGCCTCAGCACGGCAGCCTCGCGCTGTCACCGGTGCGGCTGCTTGCGCTGGATGCGGATTGGCAGGCCCCGGAGCCGCATCTGTTCGTGACGGGCGAGATCCACCACCCCATGCCCTGTGGCGCGGTCTGCCGGATCATCCGCCGCATGTCCGCCCCCATCGGCGGCACCCGGCTGGTTGTTCATGACCGGATCGAGAACATCTCGGCCACGCCGGCCGAGGTGATGCTGCTCTATCACGTCAACTTCGGGTTTCCCGTCGCGGCACCGGGCTGCGCGGTTCGGATCGGCGGAACCCGCGTCACCGGGATCGACAGTCTGGACCCCGGCGACCGGCCCGGGGCGCCGGAGTGCCACAGGATGCCGCCCGACGTGCCGGTGGTGGTCGAGCGTCCGGCCTCGGGCGACTGGCCCGGGATGCGCCTTGAGCTGACATCCGACACCGGATCGCTGCCCTTCCTGCAAACCTGGCGCGATGGCCGCCGCAAGCGGAATATCCTCGCCATCGAGCCTTGCAACTGCGACCTGCGTCCGGACGGCACCAGCGGGCCCGGCACCCGTCTTGCGCCCGGCGAGAGGATGGACAGCAGCCTGACGCTGTCGTTCGCCTGAACCTTCGGGGTCAGTACCACACCGGCCCGCCCCGCTGCCAAAGCTATGGAGGTGTCGCGGCCGGGTGACAGCCGGCGGTCCCTGAGGTCAGTCTCTGGTTGTCTCGCGCTGCAACCAACCGCTCAGATGTGAGGAGAGCCCGACCGACGCTTTGCCGGGCGGACGGGCGTACCCGCCCTTGTCAGCGCCCTTGGGCCTCAGCCGCCAGAGGGCATGGGCCTGAAGAACTGCGGCTTTGACCGGGTCGATCAGGACGGCGGGC
This sequence comes from Marinovum sp., assembly GCF_034669705.1. GTDB lineage: Bacteria > Pseudomonadota > Alphaproteobacteria > Rhodobacterales > Rhodobacteraceae > Marinovum. The sequence goes on along the minus strand of NZ_JAXMOR010000035.1, from coordinate 17,109 downwards.
ACATCCTTCTCGATGACCGAGGCAAGGCCGGCGATCGGCGCACCGGCGAGGACAAGGACATCCGCATGGCGCGCCGCCACCTTGCAGGTCTCGCGCAGCGCGTCGGTCAGGTCTTCGGCCACCGAGGTGATGTCGCCGAACCCCTGGCGCGGCGAAAAGACACCAGCGAACCGGGCCGAGAGCTGGGCGCGGGTCACCTGATCGCGGTACCAGGGCGCGATCTGCGGCGTGAAGGTGACGAAGGCGAAAGTCTGGCCAAGCTGCAGCGCCGTGACCATCGCGGCTTCGGTCATCCCGGTGATCGGCAGGTCAAAGGCCTCTCGCGCCGCATCGAGACCGGGGTCCCCGAAGGCGGCGATGGTCACGGCATCGACAGCCGGCAGATGGGCGGCCACAATCTCCAGCACCTCCGCCCCGGCAAGCTGCGCCTCGGGGCGCGACGAGATATAGGGAAAGCCGCGCTCGGCGGTCACCGGCACCAGCGTCACCTCGTCGGGGAGGATGCTGCGCGCCGAGGCGACCAGCCGCTCGGTCAGCGCCGTGGTCGTATTCGGGTTCAGGAGCATCAGGCGCATCAATAGCCCAGCCAGGTCGGCAGCCAGGTGACGACAGAGGGCACCAGCATGCACAGCAGGAGAACCGCGTACATCGCCGCGATGAAGGGCCAGCTTTCGCGCACCAGCTCGCCCATTCTGACACCGGTGATGCCGGTGACGACAAACAGCACCACCCCGACCGGCGGCGTCAGCATCCCGATCACGAGGTTGAGCACGAAGATGAAGCCGAAGTGCAGCGGGTCGATGCCATATTGCAGGGCGATCGGATGAAACAGCGGCACCAGCATGATATAGGCGGCGTTGGATTCAAGGAACATCCCCACGACCAGGAGCATCAGCGAGATCAGGCAGAGAAACAGGAACGGGCTGTCGGTGATGCCCTTCATCAGGCTGGCAAGCTGCATCGGCAGCATGTCGATGGTGAACAGAAAGGTCACGGTGGAGGCAAAGGCGATCATCGCCCCCACCAGCGCCGAGGTCTTGGCGGCGGTCAGCAACACCTCCGGCAGGTCCGAAAGCTTGAGCTGACGGGTGACGAAAAACCCGAGAAACAGCGCGTAGCACACCCCGATGGCGGCCCCTTCGGTGGGCGTGAAGGCGCCGATGACGATCCCGCCGATGACAACCACGGGCATCAGGAACACGAGGAACGAGCGGCGGGTTTCCCGCAGGATATTGGCCAGTGAGAACGGCGTGCCGGCCAGCGGATAGTCCCGCATCCAGGCGATGAGCCAGCACAGTGCCATCAGCGCGACAAACAGGATCAGCCCCGGCACCACGCCGGCCATGAACAACCCCCCGACCGAAACGCTGGAGCCTGCCATGAAGGCATAGACGATCATCGCCCCCGACGGCGGGATGATCGGCCCGAGGTTCGCCGCCGCGGCCACGATGCCCGACGAAAACCCCAGCCCGTACTGCTTCTTGAGCGAGGGCACGAGCGTCGAGGACAGGGCAGAGGCATCGGCCACGGCCGCCCCGGACACCGAGGCCAGCCCCGCGCCGGACACGATTGCGACCTGCGCCAGCCCGCCGCGCATCCGCCCGATGAAGGCATTCGCAAAGCCCACCAAGCGGTCCATGATCCCGCCCTTCAACATCAGCTCACCCGCGACCATGAACAGCGGGATCGACATCAGCGGGAATGAGTTGACGGCGTTCATCAGCCGCGGCGACAGCACCGCCAGATCGAACCCCGACATCCAGAGACCGGCGAGGGCGGAGACGCCCAGCGAGAACGCCAGCGGCATGCCGAGAAACGCCAGAATGAGAAAGGTGATGATGACGAAGAGACTCATGCCATGGCCTCGGCTGGTCGGTGAGGGAGAGGGTGAAGCGCGAGGTTGATGAGGTGCAATGCGCCATGCGCCGCCGACAGGATCACCGGAATGAAGAAGACGCTCGAGGTCATGTTCACGGCGCCCAGTCGCTCGGACCATGTGGCTGCCGCCACCGCGATGGAGGTCCAGAAGACCACCAGCAGCATCCCCGCGGCCAGCAGGTTCATCAGCCGCGAAATGGCGCCGCGCAGACCGGCGGGCAACTTGTTGACCAAGAGCGTGATGCCCACATGCGCGCCCTCGCGGATGCCAAGCGGGATCGCCAGAAAGGTGGTCCAGACAAAGGCGATGCGCGACACCTCGTCGGCCCAGTCAAACGACCCGTTGAAGACATACCGCATGACCACCTGGGCCGAGACGACCGCCACCATGGTGGCGGCGCCGCCAATCACGATGAGACGCGCGCCGCTGTCGACGCGCGTCAGGATCGTGGTCAGGAGACGATCCGCAATCATGATCCTACATGCCGAATTTCGCGGTTTCGGCGTCGAGCAGCTCGACGAGGCCCGGATCAAGACGCGCCTTGGTCTCGGCCGCGACGCCGGCGGTATTGTCGCGCAGCGCCTTGGCAAGCTCGGGCGAGACGGCGGTATAGGTCATGCCCTTTTCCTCGAGCTTCGCCAGCCCGGCCGCATCCTGTTCTGCCGCCAGATCGCGCTGGTAGGCAATCGCGGTCGCCATCGCCAACTGCACCATAGACTGGGTCTCGCCGTCGAGCCCGTCGAACCAGTCCTTGTTGCCGATGACCGAGATGAAATCAAAGAAATGCCCGGTGTTGGAGACATGCTCCTGAACTTCGGCATAGCCCGCCACGTCGATGATCGCGAAGGGGTTTTCCTGGCCGTCGATCACGCCCTGTTCGAGCGCCGAATACAGTTCCTTCACGTCCATCGCGACGGGATTGGCATCAAGCGCCCGGAAGGTCGCGAGGTGGGTTTCATTCGGTTGCAGGCGGATCTTCAACCCGGCGATATCCTCGATCGTCTCGATCGGCCCGACGTTGTTGGTCAGCTGGCGAAAGCCCAGTTCCATGTATCCCATCGAGGTCATGCCTTCGTCTGCCAGCTTGGTGTCCAGCGCAGCGCCTACCGGGCCGTCGGCGATGGCAAAAGCCTCTTCGCGGCTGCCGAACTGGAACGGCAGGCCGATTGCCTCAAGTTCGGGCACGGTGCGCGTCAGATAGGCAGTGCCGACCCACATCAGCTCGATGGCGCCGATCTTGACGGCCTGCACGTTTTCCGCAGCCCCGCCGAGTTGCTGTGCGGGGAAGATGTTGACGTCGATCTCGCCGCCCGACAGGCGTTCGAGCTCTTCCTCGAACTTGACCATGGCCAGCGACGAGGAATGCTCGGTCGCGAAATTGCCGGCGACGCGGATCGTTTCGGCAGCGCCTGCGGTGACGGCAGAGATCGCCAGGACAGAGGTGGCGAGGAGGGGGAGGAAGGATTTCATGGGGAGTGCTCCTGGGTTCAGGGTGTCGTTAGGGGGATTGGGGTGGAGGTGAAAGCGCGCGCGGCACGCGCACGGATGACCGAGGCGATTTCCGCCAGGGTGGTGACATGTTCTTCGACCGGATCGGCGGTCAGCCGCGTCTCGAAGGACTGCAACAGCGTGTCGAGGTCGGGAACGCGGTGCAGCGCGATGATGCAGGGGTATCCGAAACGCGCCTCGTAGGCCGCGTTGAGCTGCGTCAGATGGCGGTGGGTTCCGGCATCGAGCGACATCAGCCCGAGACGCCCCTGTTCGCCCTGCGACTCCTCGGTCATCCGGCCGGCGACCGCTTCGCGCCCCGCCAGTTCGGGATGGCAGCGAAACATCGCAACGCGCCGGGCCGCCGGGGCGGCCAGGATGACCTCGATCAAGGCGGCCGCGACATCGCCATCGCTGGTAAACGGGCGCTGGTCGACGGCTGCGTCGGCGACCCACTCGGACCGCTCGGCCAGCGGCGCGATCATGGCACGGGCCGCATCGCGCGGCGCGGCGTTCAATCGGGTCAGGAGGTCGGTCTGGCTCGGGGTCATGGCAGGGCTCTCGGCTGTCGGTCCCTGAAACTAATCCGATCCTTCCAATCTAATCCATGATATAATAGGCAACGACTTGTTCTGATAATTAGGATGGCTAATGGCGTTGCATCTTGTCCCGCGCGGGCTTCAATACGTGCTGGCGGTGGCCGAGCACGGGTCGATCCAGGCCGCCTCTCGCGACATCGACATCGCGGCCTCGGCCATCGACCGGCAGATCAAGCTGATCGAGGACCGGCTGGGCGTGCCGCTGTTCGACAGGCTTCCGGTCGGGATGAAACTCACCCCGGTCGGCGAGGCCATGGTGCTGCTGGCGCGGCGCTGGCAGGCGGACGAGAACCGCATCTGGTCGGATGTGAAACAGATGCAGGGGCTGGATGTCGGTCACTTTCGGCTGGTCGCGATGGACAGTCTGATGAACGGCATCGTGCCGGATTTCCTTGGCCGGGTGTCCGAGAGGTATCCGCGGGTGCGCGTCGACGTGGATGTGGCGACCCCGGATGACGCGGCCGAGGCCCTGAGCGAAGGGCAGTCTGACATCGCGCTGGCCTTCAACCTGCGCCCCCGCCGCGACATCCATGTTGCCTGGAGCACCTCGCTGCCACTGCACTGCGTCGCCGCGCCCGACCATCCGCTGGCCCGCGAGCGCACCGTGAGCCTGAGACAGGTGACGGCCCACGCGATCGTCATTCAAAGCCGGGTGCTGGCGATCCGTCGCATGCTGGAGGCGCGATACAGCTGGATCTTTTCCGAGGATCTGCCGCCCGTCGCCACCAACTCCCTGCAGCTCCTGAAACACCTGGTGGTGGCCGGGCGGCACGTGGCCCTGACATCGGTTCTGGACGTCGCGCCGGAGCTTCTTGCCGGCGAGCTTGTGGCGATCCCGGTCAAGGGACAGAAGATCATTCCGCAAAACATCAGCGTTGCCCATAGCGCCCAGCGTGTCCTGCCCCGCGTGGCCGGCATGCTGGCGCAGGACCTGGCCGCCGAGGTGCAGGACCTGCTGCGCAAGATCGAAAGCCTGCCGCCGCGCACTTGACCCCGGCCGGGTCCTGTCTTGGCTGAAAGAATGATATGTGTCGCACGAGCGCATTGGCGCTCTGCGACAAGCTGCCGTGCTGCGAGCGTGAGGAAGATCCAATCCGCATGGGCCCCAACCGGCGCGGGCAATAGCGCGCCCGCGGAGGTGCTTCACCGAGACACCTCCGCACGCGCCATGCAGACACATCCGAAAACCAGGGGGACGTCACCGAGCCCGCTGACGGCAGGACACCGAACCGCGAGCCGCTATTGCTTCGTCGACGCCCTCGAGGCCGCCTGCCGGGCCGCGTAGTCGCGCAGCAAACCTACCCGCCGCGGCCTGAAACTGCGGCCGTTCAGGCTTGCGCGCTCGATGCCCGAGAGGTGAAAAATGCGCCAGTCCTGCCGCAGGCAACACCAGACCAGCATCATCAGCGCGCGCTCGGAATAGCTGATCCCCAGCGGCCAGACCTCGCGCTCGGTGACCTTGCCGTTCAGGTCGCGGTAGTGCACCTCGAGCGCCAGTTCCTCCCAGCAAGCGCGCCTCAGAAGCGCCATGTCGACGGCGTAGTCCGCGCGGACCTGCGGCGGACGGAAGCTGCGCAGGACCGTGTGCATCGCTTGGCGCGACTGGCGGTCGGGCAGCGTGGCGATGATCCGCGCAAGCGCCGACTGGCCTGCGGCCTCCAGCGCCGGGTCGCCGGTCCGGCGCAAGTCTCCCACCGCGAGAACCAGCGCCTCGATCTCCAGCCGCGAGAAGCTTTGCGGTGGCAGGGCAGGGTCCTCGGTCAGCCGGTAGCCGACCCCCGCCTCGCCATCGATCAGGGCGCCGCCCGCGCGCAGCGTGGCAATGTCGCGGTAGAGCTGGCGCCGCGACACGCCGGTCTCTGACGCCAGCCGCGCCGAGGTGACCGGCGCGGGCAAGCGGCGCAATGCGTCCATGAGTCGAAAAAGGCGATCGGTCCGGGCCATGCTGACGGAAACTGTCAGCAGGGGGCAGGTATGGCAAGGTATGGCTTGAACCAGGAGACCCCCATGCTGACACTTTACCACGCCCCGCACTCTCGCTCGACCTCGATCCTCGTGCTGATCGAAGAGATGGGCATCGCCGAGCATATCGACGTGATCGAGGTCACCGTCGCACGCCAGGACGGCAGCGGCCGTGCCGACCCGCGCAACCCGCACCCCGAGGGCAAGGTGCCCTACCTGACCGATGGCGCGGATCACCTGCGCGAGCGCGGCGCGATAATCACCTATCTGACCGACAGGTTCCCCGAGACCGGGATGGGCCGTCCCGAGGGCGACCCCCAGCGCGGCGCCTTTCTGAGCTGGCTGTTCTACTACCAGGGCGTGATGGAGCCGGTGCTGGTGCTCAATTGGGCCAAGCTCGACCATGCGGCTGTACGCACAACCTTCCGGGATCTGGAGACCGTGGTCGACCGTCTGGCCGACGCGCTTGACGGCCGGCCCTATCTTCTGGGCGACAGGTATTCGGCGGTCGACCTGTTGCTCTCGAGCCCGTTCCAATGGCTCCCCGACGCGGCGCCGAAACAACCGGCTGTGGCAGACTGGATACGACGCTGCGCCGACCGCCCGGCGATGCAGGTCGTGGCAGAGCGCGAGAGCGCGGGCCTGACGGTCTAGGTCAGGGCGCTCTCCCGGGCGGTAAACGGCCAGCCCCTTGGGAACCTTGAGGGGCTGATCGCAGCGAACACCTCCTACCGCGCCGGGTTGGTGTCCTCAGGCGTCGGTTCGCAACACGACAGAGGTGTGATAGAGTGCTGGCACGACGCAGTAGCTGCGGGGGGTGCGAGGGTGCTCAAGTTCGATGCCGAGATCACTCGACTGCTGGACACCGCATATCTGGGTGCCGATTTAACCCGGCGACGGCAGGCTTCGTTCGATGCGCTTCAACCAATCCCCGGCGAAACGATCCTCGATATCGGATGCGGAAACGGGCTGCTGACGGCTGAACTCGCCCGCGCGGTCGGTCACGATGGCCGGATCATCGGCATCGATCCCAGTGTTGACATGCGCTCCGCCGGCGAGACGCGGTGCCGGGAGTATCCATGGGTAAGTTTCATGGACGGCGTCGCGACCGCGCTGCCTCTGGATGACCAGATCGCGGACAAGGCCGTCTCGGTTCAGGTGTTCGAATACGTCGAGAATATCGAAGCTGCAGTGGCAGGCGCGTTGCGCTGTCTGAAACCCGGCGGACGGCTGGTGATCAGCGATCTCCATTTCGGGAGCCTGGTGTGGTTCAGCGACAACCCGGAACGGATGGCGGAACTCAGGTCGTCATGGGACCAGCACTTCGTGGCCGGCGACTTGCCCGCGCGCTTGCCGGGTCTACTGAAAGACCAGGGTCAGACGGTGGAAAGCGTCGTTCCCTTCACGGTGGTCGATCATGTTCTGAAGCCGGACGGCCTCGCGTTCACCATGATGACCCTCATGAAGCAGTATGCGATCGAGAACGGGCATGTCGACGTCGAAATCGCAGACGCCTGGTTTGATGAGCAGATCAGCCTCGCGCGGGAGGGGCGGTTCTTCTTTTCTTTGACGCAGTTCGTGGTAAGCGCCAGAAAATTGGTTTGATTTCGCGCCTTTAGGTGCCGGAGCCGCCGCGGCGAAAGGTCACTTCGTCCGCTCGGCCGTCATCCGTCGCAGACACCTCCCGAAGGTTGCTCCAAGAGTTGCTGCTCAATATGGCGTCGTGCCGGGGAGCTGGTCCTATTCACTCCTGACCTCCAGACAGGCTACGAGAATGCGCGGTCGAGCACCGCTGAGTTCACACCAAGGCCGGGGGTCTCCGGCAGGGTGACCACCCCGTGGCTCAGATCGAGCGGGAAGGTCTCGTCGCGGAAACTGTTCTCGTTCGCGTCGCATTCCAGCAGCCCCGGACCGCCAGCCGCGGCCAGCAGATGCGCCGAAGCGGCCAGGGCGATGCCGCCCCCCAGCGAATGCGGGCAGTAGGTCAGACCGTGTGCCACGATATCGCGCGCCACCGGCAGGCAGTCGGTGAACCCGCCCCATTTGGCGATGTCGGGCTGCACCACATCCAGCCATTTGCCCTGCACCACCTCCTCGTAATCGCGGCGGGCCAGGAAGTTCTCGCCACCGGCGATCGGCACGCCGGTGCCGGCCTTGAGCACCTGCCAGGCGGCCTGAGGCACGTCCACGGCGATCGGCTCTTCGATCCAGCGGGGGCCATGCGGCGCGATCCAGCGCATCGCGCGCTCTGCCTCATCCGGCGTCCAGCCCTGGTTGGCGTCCAGCAGAAAGCTCTCGCCGCCCTGAAGGTCACCTGCCGTGGTCCGGCAAAACTTCTCGGGGCAGGGGAAGGCCATGCGTTCTGGAAAACTCGCGGTCAAGATTTGACCGGCTTCAGGCGCCTCCCCGGGGCATCGCACGCTTGCAGATGCCTGACGAACACAGACCGTTTTGCATAACTCAAACTTCCGGGCCGAGCTTGACCCTGATAGGGTCAGTGCGTCAGATATGCTATTGATCTTTCTAGCTTCATTGGTGCCCTCTGTTAAAGGCCGTGCAACACCCCGATCCGTTTCTGGCGAAATGCCTTTCCGTCGACATCGAGGTCGACCCGAAAACGGCGCGGGTCTTCGATCTGGCGGCGGTCCGCAATGACGATACGCCGGCTTTGCGATGTCATAGGGGCGACATCACGGCTGCGCTGGATCGGCTGGAAGCTGACCTCGGTGAAACGCGCCACCTGATCGGCCACAACATCCTGCGTCATGACCTGCCGCATCTTGCGGCGCTACGGCCGCGGCTGGCGCGGCTTGCCGAAGCGCCGATCGACACGCTCTGGCTCAATCCACTGGCCTTCCCGCGCAACCCGTATCACCATCTGGTCAAGCACTACGACGACGGGCGGCTTCTGTCGGGACATGTCAACGATCCGGAGGCAGATGCCCGGCTGGTGTTCGACGTTCTTGGCAACCAGTTGGACGCCTTTCGCACGTTGAACGCCGAGGCGCCGGAGATCCTTGCCGCCCACCATTTCCTGACGACTCGCAGCGCGCATGATTCAGGGTTTGATGCCGTGTTCAGCCACGTGCGCCGTGCTGCCGTGCCGTCGGCCGAAGAAGCGCGGCAGGTGCTCGGGCGCTTGCTGGAGGGTGAGGCCTGCGGCACGGAGGTGGGGCACCTGCAGGAGCAGGTGGGCGCTGCTCAGGACGGTTGGCCGCTGGCCTATGCGCTGGCGTGGATTTCGGTTTCAGGCGGAGACTCGGTGATGCCGCCGTGGGTGCGGATGCAGTTTCCGGATGCGGCCAGGATAGTGAAGTTGCTGCGTGACACAACGTGCAATGCCCCGGAGTGCGCTTGGTGCCGGGAGAAGAGCGATCCGGTCAAGGCGCTGTCACGCTGGTTCGGCTTTGATGCCTTCCGGCCGACACCCAAAGATCCCGCAGGCCGCCCACTCCAGGAGCGCATTGTCGACGAGGGCATGCGCGGCAAGAGCCTGCTGGGCATCCTGCCGACCGGGACCGGGAAATCCGTCTGCTACCAGATCCCCGCGCTGGCGAAATTTGACCGGACCGGCGCGCTGACGGTTGTGATCTCGCCGCTGGTTGCGCTCATGGCCGACCAGGTGGCGGGGATGGAGCGCACGGGGATTTCCTCGGCGGTCACGGTGAACGGGATGCTGTCGTTGCCCGAACGGCAGGATGCGCTGGACAGGGTGCGCCTGGGCGAGGCCGCGATGCTTCTGATCTCGCCGGAGCAGCTGCGCAGCGTCTCGGTCAGGTCCGTGCTCAAGCAACGTGAGATCGGCCTGTGGGTGCTGGACGAGGCGCATTGCGTGTCGAAATGGGGCCATGATTTCCGACCCGATTATCGCTATGTCTCGCGGTTCATCCGGGAGACTTCGGGTGACGAGGATCCGGCCCCGGTGATCTGTCTGACCGCCACTGCAAAACCCGAGGTGATCCGTGACATCCGCGACCATTTCCTTCAGCGGATCGGGACCGAGCTCCTGCTTCTCGATGGTGGTGCCTCGCGCACCAACCTGAGCTTCGAGGTCCGCGCGACCGGCAAGCGCACCAAACATGCCGACATTCTCGAAGTCATCGAGCAGCGGCTGCCGCCCGAAGGGGCGTCGGGCGCCGTGGTCTACTGCGCGACGCGCAAGGCGACGGAGGATGTCGCACAGTTTCTGCAGCAACAGGGGGTGTCGGCGGAACGCTATCACGCGGGCCTCACGCCGGACGAGAAGAAGACCATCCAGGAACGGTTCCGCGTCGGCGAACTGCGGGTGATCGCGGCCACCAACGCGTTTGGCATGGGCATCGACAAGCCCGATATCCGGCTGGTGGTGCATGGTGACATCCCCGGCTCGCTCGAGAACTACCTGCAGGAAGCTGGCCGCGCCGGGCGAGACCGCGACCACGCCAACTGCGTGCTTCTCTTCACGCCAGAGGACGTGGAACGGCAGTTTCAACTGTCCGCCCGCTCGCGGCTTGACCGGCGCGAGATCGGCGCGATCCTGAAAGCCGTGCGGCGTATGGATGCCCGCACCCGGAGTACCGGAACGGTCGTCGCCACCTCGGGCGAGATCGTGCGACAGGAAAATGACCGTGAGTTCCAGCGCGAGAGCGCCACCGACGACACACGGGTCAAGACTGCGATCTCCTGGCTGGAGGAGGCCAAGCTGATGTCGCGCGAGGAAAACCGCGTGCAGGTCTTCCCGTCGTCGCTGCGGGTGCGCAGCATCGATGAGGCCGGCGCCCGGATCGACAAGGCGCAGATCACCGGCACGCGGCGGACGCAGTTGATGGACATCGTCCGCCACCTGATGAACGCCCCGCCGGACGAGGGTATCTCGACCGACGAATTGACCGGGGTGAGCGGGTTGACCGGCGGGCAGCTCACCAAGGCGATGGCCGACCTCGAAACACTCGGCATTGCGCGAAACGACACGGCGGTGACGGTGTTCGTGCATTCAGGGGTGGCCGAGGATTCGCGCAAACGGCTGGCGCAGACGACGCGGCTCGAGACGGACCTGATCGCGCTGATGCGGGAAGAGGCGCCGGACGCAGAGAGTGCGGTAAGTACGCCCTTCAACCTGCAACCCGCCTGCCAGAAGCTGCGCGACGGCGGGCATAGTCACGTCCGCCCCGATGTGGTCGAAAAGCTGCTGCGGGGGATGGCCCGGGATGGACGCGACCTTGACGGTGGCAAGGGCAATCTGCGCCTGCGCAAGGCGTCCCGTGATACGCTGCTCCTGGCTTTGCAACGGTCGTGGACGGTGCTGGAACAGTCGGCCGCCTTGCGCAGGCAGGCTGGCGAGGCGCTGGTGGAACACTTGCTCGGACGGCTCGGAAAGGGCCAGCGCGGCAAGGACCAGCAGGTCGAGACAACACTGGGCGACATGCTGGCGAGCTTGACCGGCGATGCCTTCCTGCGCGGCCAGGTCAAGGAAATGACACGGCTGATGGACCGTGCGCTGCTGTGGCTGCACGAGCAGGACGTGGTGACGCTGGGCAAGGGGCTGACCGTGTTCCGCCCCGCCATGACGGTGCAGCTGGCACCGGGCAAGACGCAGTTTCTGGTCAAGGACTTCGCGCCCTTGCAGGAGCATTACGACGAACAGACGGTGCAGACACATGTGATGGCGGCCTATGCGGAAACCGGCCTGTCCTCGATGCCCGACGCCATCCGCCTGACCGAGGATTACTTCGCCCTCGATCAGGACGGCTTCATGGGCCGCTGGATGAAGGGCAGGGCGACAGAGGTAAAGCGCCAGACCACCGGCAAGTCATGGCAGAACGTGGTCGAGGTCCTCGGCAATCCGGTGCAGCAGAAAATCGTCGCCGACGACCGGGACGCCACCAACGTGCTGGTTCTGGCGGGGCCGGGCTCGGGCAAGACGCGCGTGCTGGTCCATCGTATTGCCTATCTGATCCGGGTGCGGCGCGAGGACCCGCGCAGCATCCTTGTGCTCAGCTACAACCGTCACGCGGCGGTGGAAATCCGGGCGCGTCTGCGCCACCTGATCGGAGATGAGGCCTTTGGCGTGACGGTCTCGACCTGTCATTCCATGGCCATGCGTCTGGTGGGGGCCAGCTTCGAGGGGGCTAAGGCGGACAGCCGCGATTTCGACGGCATCGTCATGGAGGCGGTGCGCCAGTTGAACGGCGAAGGGCTGAGCAAAGCCGAGGCCGAGGCGCAGCGCGAGACACTGATCCAGGGCTACCGGTGGATTCTGGTCGATGAGTATCAGGACATCGGGCCCGAGGAATATGCGTTGATCGCCGCCGTCGCCGGGCGGACGATCGAGGACGAGGACATGAAGCTGAGCCTCTTCGCGGTGGGCGACGACGACCAGAACATCTATGCCTTTGCCGGGGCGTCCATCAAATTCATCCGGCAATTCGAAGAGGACTACCGCGCAAAGCCGGAGTTCCTGGTCGAGAATTACCGCTCCACCCGCCACATCATCGAAGCCTCGAACACCGTGATCGCCGGTGCCCGAGACAGGATGAAACTGGGCCATGACATCACCATCGACCGCAAGCGGCGCAAGGATGCCCCGGGCGGCATCATGGGCACCCGCGATCCTGTTGCACAGGGCCGGGTTCACCTTCTCCAATGTCCTCCCGGCGATCGGTCGCAGGCCGTCGCGGCCGTGACCGAATTGCAAAGGTTGGCGGCGCTGGAGCCCGGCTGGAACTGGTCGCACACGGCGATCATCGCGCGCAACTGGCGCCAGCTCGCCCCGGTTCGGGCCTTTGCCGAGGCTCAGGGCATTCCCGTCGAGATGGCCAACGAGAGCCTGCCGAGCCTCTGGCGGCTGCGCGAGATGCGGCACTTCATCTCCAGCCTGAACCAAAACCGGACGCGCCTTCTGACCGTTCCGGAGCTGTTGGAGGTCGCAAACACCCTGCCGCGCAACCGCTGGTCCGACCTGATCGCCGAGGGCGTTGCCGCGCTGGCACAGGAGGTCGGCATGGGTCAGGTTTCCGTCCCCGACCTCGTGGAATGGTTCGGCGAGTGGGCGCGCGATGCACGCGGCGAACAGCGCGGACTCTTGCTGCTGACTGCGCACCGCGCCAAGGGGCTGGAGTTCGACGACGTGGTGATCCTGAACGGCGGCTGGGACCGGCCCTCCCGGAACGAGGATCTCGACGCGCCGCGCAGGCTCTTCTACGTCGCCATGACGCGCGCCCGGCGCAGCCTTGCCGTCATGACGCAAGGCGCACATGCCTTCGTGCCGTCCGAGGGCGATACCGTTCTGCGAAGGCCCGCCGCGTTGCCTGACGCGCAGGATTTGCCGCCGGACCGGACGTATCTGATGCCTGACATGAGCCAGGTGTTCATCAGTTGGGCCGGCCGCCTGCGTGCAGGCGATCCCTGTCTCGAGGCGATCGCTCAGGCGCAGGTCGGCGACCCGGTCACGCTGGTGAACGATGGCCCGCGCTGGTCGGTCCGGGATGCGCGGGGTCGTAGCCTGATCGCGATGAAGGGCGGCTGGATCCTGCCGGAAGGAGCCCGGGTGATCTCCGCCGAGGTCGGCGCGATCGTCGCGCGCCACGCACATGAGAGTGGCGAGGAACACCGTATGAGGCTTCACAGAGACACATGGGAGGTGGTGCTGCCGGAAATCGTTCTGGAATGATCGCGGTTTGATTGTTGCGCATGGACGGCGAACAGCTGTGCGAACGGGTCCGCGTGTCGGTCACCGGCGAGACGGTGCGCATCACCCATGCCGGGGTGGAGGTGGCCTGCCACCGGCGCAGTTGCGGCCGGCGCGGCCGTATCATCGATCATGCTTACTTCGCCGCAGTGGCCGGTGCCGCAGGCCAGATGATCCGAATTTTTGGAGATAGTTTCGCGGACGCGGAGGGCCCGATGCCGGAGGCAACGCTGCTGCGACCCTTCGCTGAGTACGAGGCTGTCTCCGGAGGGGCATGATGATGGGCGCGGTTGCGGAGACTGTCCGGAATTCTGTGCCCGGGCGTGGTAACTCTGAAATGAGGAGACCCACGTAGGAGCGTCGACAAAGACCTTCTGGATGAACTGATGAAAGGCCGATCGGCCGGCGACCTTTTCGGCAAGGATGGCGTTCTCACCGAGCTGACCAAGGCGCTGGCAGAGCGCGCCCTGAGCGCCGAGCTGGATGACCAGCTGATCGGGGAGCGTACCGAGCAACCAGCGGAAGAGGCATCTAAAGCATTTCGGGATTAACGTGGCGCATATCCGGCAGCGCGAAAGTAGTTCATGCATTCGTCAGGAGTGAACAGGTCGCATATTCTTCGGAGGGCGCTGAATAATTCGGTAAACGTCCGCGCCCCGGCCTTCCGAAGATGCGCCTTGAGCTTGGAGAAGGCCTGTTCGATAGGGTTCAGATCGGGCGAATACGGCGGCAGGTACAAAAACCAGCAGCCGGCCTCGCGCAGGGCTGCGGCGGCCTCGGCGTGGCAAGGTTGTCGAGCACGACAACAGTGCCCGGCTGAAGCTCCGGCGCGAGGACCTCGCGCACGTACGCGGCAAAAGCCGCGCCGTCCATCGCCCCCTTGATGACCCAGGGGGCGATCAGTTCGGTCGGGGTCAGACCGGCGATGAAGGTCTGCGTGCCCCACCTGCCAAACGGGGCGTCCATTTCCAGGCGTGCGCCACGCAGAGCCCGTCCGCGCAGCCGGGTGAGATTGGTTTTGACGGAGGTTTCGTCAAGGAACACAACGCGTTCGGGCTTCGCCTGCATCGCCGGGATGCGATGCGCAAACCAGTCCTTGCGCTGCTGTCTTACGTGGGCACGGCGGCGCTCGGTGGCCACCAGCGACTTTTTTTAATACGTGTAGCCCAGCTTCGACAGCAGGTCGGAGATCGAGGAATGGTGCACGATGACACCCTCGGCTTCGGCCAGCGCGTCGCGCAGCTCATGGAGCGTGATGTCGGGGTCCTGGGTGACCAGTTCTTCGAAGAAGTCGGTGAACGGCTCCAGCTTGCCGCCGCCTTTCGGGCGGCCCTGCGGTCCGGGATCGGCGTGGCCTCTGGTGCGCACGGACCTTGCACACCTTGTGCCTGTCGAGGCCGAGAGCTTGAGCCGCAACGCCGCCACGCGTCCGCTTAACCCTTCTTCAATCAACTTCTGAAACCGCGTCCGAAGCGCGCCTGGCAGTGGGGCTGACATGAAACATCCTCCTGAACAGGATGAATCGCAATCGGCCCCTCAAGGAAATCCCCACCGACTCAGAGTTTCCCCGAAAGGCTGTAAGGCTCCGAACCGGCGCAAGGGAGCAGCCAGAAGACGGTTTGAACCGCGCCGGGTTTTCCGGAGGCTGATTTCAGTTAGTTACGCGGCAATGTCCTCAGTTTCCAGAGCGGCGTAGAAATTGGCCTCTGCTTCTGCCGGCGGAATGCTCCCAATAGGCTCAAGCAGACGGCGGTTGTTGAACCAGTCCACCCATTCGAGTGTTGCGTATTCCACTGCCTCGAAGTTGCGCCAAGGGCCGCGGCGGTGAATGACTTCGGCGATAGTGTCCCGTGAAATGGTGTAACTTTGTTCCTCGGCCTTGGCTCGGCCGCAGTTACAGGGCGGCGATTGTCGCCGGGTCCATGGGGTCAGTGTCGCAAATGGCTGCGACGGTTTCCAGTGTCATATAGCGCCGCGTGATCGCCCACTCATCATTTCGCTCCAGCATCAGGGCGCCGACCAGGCGCGTGACTGCGGCTTCGTTCGGGAAGATCCCGACAACGTTGGTCCGGCGCTTTATCTCCTTGTTCAAGCGTTCAAGCGGGTTCGTGGAGTGGATCTTCGCCCAGTGTTCCTTGGGAAAACTCTTGTAGGCCAAGACGCCATCCTCAGCCCGGCGCATCAGCTCAGCAAGCTTGGCATGGCGCGGCTCAAACGCGTCGATCAGCTTGGCCCAGTGCTCCTTCGACGCCGCGAGCGTGTCCTGATCGAAGGCGGTTCTGAGCGCCGCGGTAACGATCGGGCGGTCCTTCTTGCCGACGCAGGCGAGCGCGTTGCGCATGAAGTGGACGCGGCAGCGCTGGACGGTGGCACCGAGCACCTTGGCGGCCGCGGCCTTCAGCCCCTTGTGATCGTCGGCAATGATCAGGCGGGTGCCGCGCAGGCCACGATCGGCCAGAGATCGCAGGAACTCCTCCCAGAAGACCTCGGCTTCGCTGGGCTGGACGGCGATGCCCAAGACCTCGCGACGGCCGTCCAGGTTGACCGCCACGGCCACTATGGCTGCGACGCTGACGATGCGGCCGGAGCGGCGGACCTTGATGTAAGTGGCATCGAGCCACAGGTACGGCCATTCGCCTTCGAGCGGTCGACCCAGAAACGCATCGACCCGTTTGTCGATCTCGCAGCAGAGCCGCGAGACCTGGCTTTTGGACACGCCGGTCATGCCCATCGCCTTGACCAAGTCGTCCACCGAGCGTGTCGACAGGCCCTGGACATAGGCCTCCTGGATGACCGCTGTCATGGCCTTCTCCGCCGCCCTGCGCGGCTCCAGGAACTCGGGGAAGTAGCTGCCCTTGCGCAGCTTCGGGATCTTCACGTCCACCTTCCCGGCGCGGGTTTCCCAGGCTCTGGACCGGTATCCGTTGCGGCGGTTCACACGATCTTCGCTGCGCTCGTGCGCGCCGGCGCCGCAGAGCTGATCGACATCCAGCGCCATCAGCCGGTCGGCGACAAACCCGAGCATCTCGGCGAGCAGATGGGTGTCGGAGGTCTCCGACAAAAGCGCGCGCAAGGCCGCGGTCTCTGATAGGCTGTCGTTGGTCATGGTTGGTCTCCTCGGTCATGGGTCAGGTCGGCAAACCAAACCTTAGCCGAAGAACAACCGTGGCCGCCAAGCGACCCGCACGGGCCTCGCTTCGCTATGCGAAGGCTCCGCTCAGCCCGCGCTACTGGCGGAAATTACACCAACCGTCGGGACACTGCTGACTTCGGCCTTGAACAAACCGTTGATCGTCTCGGCCAAGGCATTGTCGTAACTGTCTCCGACGCTGCCGACAGAGGGCTCGATACCAGCTTCTCCCAACCGCTCTGTGTATTTAATCGACAGGTATTGGGCGGATTCAACTGGTCGTCGCAACGGTTGGTTTATATCTCACCGCAGGACGTCGTCCAATGCCTCTGCAGGCGTTCTCCAGCCAAGCGTTTTGCGGGGTCTGCTGTTGAGTGTGTGTGCC
>NZ_JAXMOR010000034.1:0-51070 GCF_034669705.1 Marinovum sp. | reverse complement strand
GACGCTCTTCCGATCTACCGCTGACGCTCGGTTCAATACCCGATCGCGCAACCATCCTTGCGCGGGTCCGATGCTCCTTCGAGCACGCCCTCATCCCGCATCGCGATGGCCTGGGCGCCGCCGATCGGCTCGTCCGGGGTGACCACGTCATGGCCCAGCGCGGCCAGCTTCGCCGCCACCTCGGGGGCATAGCCGCGTTCGAGCTGCAGCCGGCCGTCGTCGACGAACGCCCGCGGCGCGTCGATGGCCGACTGCGGGTCCATGCCGAAATCGCGCAGGTTGGTGACAAAGCGGGCATGGCCGCAGGCCTGATACTGCCCGCCCATCACCCCGAAGGGCATGCTGACGCGACCGGCCTCGCCCAGCATCCCCGGAATGATGGTGTGCAGCGGCCGCCGGCCCGGGGCCAGCTCGTTCGGATGGCCCGCCTCCAGGGTGAAGCCGCAGCCGCGGTTGTGCAGCAGCAGGCCGAACTTCGGGCTGGCGAGGCCCGAGCCGAAGCTGTGAAAGATCGAATGGATCAGCGACACCGCCATGCCGTCGCGGTCGACGGCGGTGATGTAGATGGTGTCGCGATGCACCTGCTCGGTGATCCGCGTGCGGGCGGGCTGCGCCCGCGCCGGATCGATCCGCGCCGCCAGCTCCGCGGCAAGCTCGGGGCTGCACATCCGCGCGGTGGCGTCGCTGACCTCCGGGTCGGCGATCAGCCGGTTGCGGGTGTCATAGGCGAGCTTGCTGGCCTCGGCCTCGAGGTGGGTGCGGGCGGCGCCGAACGGGTCCATCGCAGACAGGTCGAACTGCGCCAGAATGTTGAGCAGCAGGAGCGCCGTCGCGCCCTGGCCGTTGGGCGGATGCTCGAAGACCTCGGTGGCGCGGTACTGGCCGGTGATCGGCGTGGTCTCTTCGCCGCGGGTGCCGGCGAAATCCTCGGCGGTGTGGCTGCCACCCGCCCCGCCAAGCGCGGCCAGCATGTCTTCAGCCACTTCGCCCTCATAGAAGCCGCGAGCGCCATCGCGGGCGATGCGCCGCATCACCTCGGCCTGGCCGGGGGCACGGAACAGCGCGCCGGGGGCCAGCGGCTGGCCGTCTCTCAAATAGTAGTCGCGGGCCGCGCCCTGCAGCCGCGGAGCCTTGTTGGGCCAGTCAAATCCGACCCGCGCCGCCACCGGCACGCCGGCCTCGGCATGGCGGATCGCCGGTTGCAGCAGACGGTCGATCCCGAGCCGGCCATGCGCCTCTGACAATCGGCAAAAGGCGTCGACCGCGCCGGGGATGGTGACCGCATCGGCGCTGCCGTCGGGGATCGTGGCGTGACCTTCGGCGCGCAGCCGCGCCGCATCGGCCGAGGCCGGCGCCCGGCCAGAGCCGTTGAAGCCTATCACCCGATCCGCGCCCGCCGGTTTGATCAAGGCAAAGCAGTCGCCCGCCAGCCCGCACATATGCGGCTCGCACAGGCTCATCACCAGCGCGCCGCAGATCGCCGCGTCCATCGCGCTGCCGCCCTCGCGCAGGCAGGCCAGCGCCTCCGAGGCGGCGAGCGGGTGCGAGGTGGCGACCATGCCGTTCAGGGCAAGGACAGGGGAACGTCCGGGAAAATGGAAATCGCGCATCAGGAGCCTCCGTGGTTGGCAGGAGGCTAACGCCCCGGAGGGCGGAAGAAAATCGCGTTTTCGGGAGAAGGGACCTCGGCACCGCGCACTGGGTGGGGGCTGTTAATACGCGGTACCGAGGTGAAGCTTTATGCAGCTACCCGTACTGTATCGCTGTTCATTCAGGCACCGATTGGATGGCTTTGCGGCCTCTTTGCGGCAAATCCCCCGGTGACGACCCTATTGCATAACACTGTGCGCGATGTCACACAACCATAAAGAGAAGCGTGAGCTCGTTGCGGTTGTCTTTCCGGTGATATCGCAGGTCGGCGGTCATTTCGCGGATCAGGTGCCAGCCGAATCCACCCTCGGGCAGATCCTCGGTCGGCCCGGCGAGATGCGCAGGCCGGCCTTCTGGAAGGTCGCCGCCGGGAAAGGGGCGGCCGTGATCGGTGACGATGCAGGTCAGCGTGCTGTCGGTCAGCTGCAGCTCAAGCTGAAAGGGACCGCCATCGCGCTGGTCATAGCCATGTTCGGCGACATTGTTGAGCACCTCGGCCAGCACCAGCTCGACCGCGCCGCGGCCTTGCGGCGGATAGCCCCAGCGCTCGAGCGCCCGCATCGCCCGCGCCAGCAGGTTGCGCACCGCCAGGCCGCCGGTGCGGGCGCGAAAGCTGGCGCTGCGGTCGGTGGTGCGGGGCTTGGCTGCCGGTTGCAAGGGGCCGTGCTCCTCTGGCGACGTCAGCCTGCGGGGGCCATCAGCGCGGCGTCGAGCGTCGGAAACAGCGCAAAGACCGTGTCCATCCGGGTCAGCCGGAAGACGCTCTCGACCGTTGGCGTCAGCCCGGCCAGGTCGAGCTTGCGCCCGGGTCCGAGCTGTTTCATCGCGGCGACGATGGCGCCGAGGCCGCTGGAATCGATGAAATCCACCTGACTGAGGTCAAGGATCACCCGTGTCGCCGGGCCCTCGGTCTCGGCCCGCATCACGTCCTTGAACTGGATCGCCACCGCGGCGTCGATGCGTTGGGCGTTGACCGAGACGATCTGCAATGCACCTTCGGTCCTGCTGCTCATGTCCATGGCTGGGTCACCTTGCGTTACGAAATCACCCCTACGCTAGACGGCAAACCTTACTAAATTGTATGCAGGGGTGAGGATTTGGGAGACAGGCCATGAACGATGTGATGATCCTGGGTGCCGCGCGCACCCCGATGGGGGGATTTCAGGGCGAGTTCGAGGGCGTTGCGGCCAGCACGCTGGGCGGGGTCGCCATTGCCGCGGCGCATCGCGATGCCGGCAAGCCTGATGTGGACGAGGTGCTGATGGGCTGCGTCCTGCCGGCCGGCCAGGGCCAGGCGCCGGCGCGTCAGGCGGGTTTTGCTGCCGGCCTGGGCGAGGCGGTGCCGGCGACCACGATCAACAAGATGTGCGGCTCTGGCATGAAGGCGGCGATGATGGCGCATGACCGCATCGCGCTGGGCCAGGCCGGGGCAATCGTAGCCGGCGGCATGGAGAGCATGACCGAGGCGCCCTACCTTCTGCCCAAGATGCGCGGCGGCGCGCGGATCGGCCATGGCCAGGTGGTCGATCACATGTTCCTCGACGGGCTCGAGGATGCCTATGACAAGGGCCGGCTGATGGGCACCTTCGCCGAGGATTGCGCCGCGCATTACCAGTTTACCCGCGAGGCACAGGACCAATACGCCATCGCCTCGCTCGACAATGCGCTCGAGGCCGAACGCACCGGCGCCTTTGCCGACGAGATCGCGCCGGTCAAGCTGCACCGGCGGCACGGCGAAGAAATCATCACCTGCGACGAACAGCCCGGCAAGGCGCGGCCCGAGAAGATCCCGATGCTGAAACCGGCCTTCCGCAAGGACGGCACGGTGACGGCGGCCAATGCCTCGTCGATCTCTGACGGCGCGGCGGCGCTGGTGCTGGGCACCCGCGAGATGGCCGAGGCGCAGGGCGTGGCGCCGCGCGGCCGGATCCTCGGCCATGCCAGCCACGCCCAGGCGCCGGGCTGGTTCACCACAGCGCCGGTGCCGGCGGCGCGAAAACTGCTGGAACGGATCGGCTGGCGGGTCTCTGACGTGGATCTCTGGGAGGTCAACGAAGCCTTTGCGGTGGTGCCGATGGCCTTCATGCAGGAAATGGGCCTGCCGCGTGACATCGTCAACGTCAACGGCGGCGCCTGTGCCCTCGGCCACCCGATCGGCGCCTCCGGCGCGCGGATCATGGTGACGCTGCTCAACGCGTTGGAAACGCGCGGGCTGAAACGTGGCGTCGCGGCGATCTGCATCGGTGGCGGCGAAGGCACGGCCATCGCGGTGGAGCTGGCGTAGGGTTCGGCCCGGACGACAGCCTCGCCGCGCGCCCATCAGGGTCCGCGAGAGGCGGTTCCGCGGCACTTCTTGGCTCGACACCGGGTCGGACCACCCTACCTCTTGCTCGACCGGCGCATCCTGTCGCCGCAATCGACACCAAGAGGGGCCCCGATGGTCAGCCAGACCCAGTATCCAGAGGCCCGGCGCGGGCTCGTCACCGCTCTGAGCCTTTATGCCTGTCTCGGCTGCGTGATCTTTGCCGTGACAATCCTGATTGCCGATTTCGTGGTGCCCGATCATGACTGGATCGCTGACACGATCAGCGATCTGGGGGCCGGCAGATACGAGTTCATCGTCGACATCGGCATCTATGCCTTTTCGGCGGCGCTGATCGCCACCGCGCTCTTGGCGGCGCATCTGCACCTCGGCGGCTGGGAGTGGAGCCTCGGGCTGCTGGGACTGGCGCTGTTGGGGCTGATCGTTTTTCTGGTCGGCGCGCGAAACGAATATGGCGATCAGGACAACGAGGGCGTCGTGATCCATATCTATCTGGTCTATGCGCTGGGCCTGCTTTTGCTGCTGGTGCCGCTGGCGCTGGCGCGCGGCGCGAGGCTGCACAGCCCCGGCCATGCCCGCATCCTGATCGGGCTGGCGCTGCTCTGGCTGGTGTCGGCGCCGGTGTTCTTCTTTCTGCCGACCGATATCGACGGGCTCTACGAGCGCTATCTCGGGGTGATCGCCATGGCGATGGTGGCGACACTGGCGCATCTGTCGCGCCGGGTCTGTGGCTAGAGGGCGGGCGCGGCGCGGTCAGGTCGGTCATCGCCCGATGACGTGAAGACAAGACACGAGGAGAGCTAGAACGATGTTTGCCGAATACGCCCCATTCGACGTGCTTCTGCGCGCCCTGCTGCTGTCGACGCTGGCGATGTTCTGGGTGATCTTCGTGGTGCGCTGCATCGGTCTGCGGGCGTTTTCCAAGATGACCTCGTTCGATTTCGTGGCCACCGTGGCCGTCGGCTCGCTTTTGGCCGGCGCCTCGCAGGCGACGGAATGGGGTGAGTTTTTTCAGCCAGCTTTGGCTATCTCGGTCCTGCTCGGGGTGCAATACGTGATCGCGCGGGCGCGCAAGGCCTCCGATCTGGTGGAGCATTCGGTGCAGAACACCCCGGTGCTGCTGATGCGCGACGGGGTGATCCTGGATGGCGCGCTCGAGGCGACGCGGGTTTCGCAGGGGGACCTGATCGCCAAGCTGCGCGAGGCCAATGTGCTCGACTTCTCCGAAGTACGGGCGGTGGTGCTGGAGACCACCGGCGATCTCTCGGTGCTGCATGGCGAGGCGCTGTCGCCGCACCTGCTTGACGGGGTGCAGCGGCGCGATGACGGTGCCGTTGCGCCGCCGGCCAAGCCCGGCTAAACCCGCGCCCCATGAGCGAGACAAAACACCCATCGGGCGCGCCCTGGCGCAATTTCTACGGCCGGTTCAAGGGCAAGGGCCTGCGCAAGTCGCAGGAACGCTATCTTGACGAGGACCTGGCGGCGCTGTCGCCCGGCCCGGTGGGTTGGGAGGAAAACCCCGAGCGCGCGCCTCTGGACGTCGCGGCGCTGTTCGGCGGACGCGATCTCTGGCTCGAGATCGGCTTTGGCGGCGGTGAGCACCTGGTGCATCAGGCGGCCGGCAACCCGCAGGTCGGCATCATCGGGGCGGAACCCTATATCAACGGCGTGGCGATGCTGCTGGGCAAGGTGCGCGAGGCCGGGGTCGACAACCTGCGCATCCATCCCGGCGATGCGCGCGACCTGTTCGACGTGCTGCCCGAACGGTCGGTGTCGAAGGCCTTCCTGCTCTATCCCGATCCCTGGCCCAAGACGCGCCATCACCGGAGGCGGTTCGTGACGCCGGAGCATCTCGAGCCGTTGTCGGCGCTGATGAAACCCGGGGCGGAGTTCCGGGTGGCGACCGATATCCCCGACTATGTGCGCCAGACGCTGGAACAGGTGCCGCGGTTCGGGTTCGCGTGGCAGGCGGAGGGGCCGGAGGATTGGCGGCGTCCCTGGGACGACTGGATTTCGACGCGCTACGAGCAGAAGGCCCTGCGCGAGGGCCGGGTGCCGCATTACCTGACGTTTCGGAAGGTTTAGTCGGCACGGTCGCGACCCTCGGCCCGGAACAAGGGCGTAGCCCGCCGGGCCGGCGGCTGCCCGCCTCACCGGGCCGCCGCTTTTGGCTGCCGCAGGCGCTTAGGCCAGAGGGTCTACGCACTTCGCCGGAATAAATGTGGCCCACAACACCGTCAGAGCGGCACCCCGCAGGCAACCGCTGGCCCGGCTTCTGTTTCGCTAGCGGAGGCACTGGTCCCTGTTTGGCGCCTGTGCTCGCCGGACGTGATCCGGCGCGTCGCCACCAGTGCTGACGGTGAATTTCCGCGGCCCGGAACAAGGGCGCAGCCCGCCGGGCCAGCGGCTGCCCGCCCCACCGGGCTGCCGCTTTGGCTGCTGCAGGCGCGTCGTTCGGGGGTTCTACGGATTTTGCGACCATAAAGTGGACACCACTACCGTTGCAGCGGCACCCCGCGGGCAGCCGCTGGCCCGGCTTCTGTTTCGTCTAAGGCGTGGCACCTGTCTGGCACCCCCGCGCGAGACCATCGCTTTTTCCAACCGGTGTCCGCCACGGGATGGACCCCCTCCAAGCCGCTTGCTATGTAGCCGCGAGCGATAACGAAGGAACCCGCCCATGTCCGGCCACGGCACGCCCATCCCGATGATCTCCGCGCCCTGCGGCCCGCTCTCCGGCACCGCCGAGGTGCCCGGCGACAAGTCGATCTCGCACCGGTCGCTGATCCTCGGTGCCATGGCGGTGGGCGAGACCGTGGTGACCGGGCTGCTCGAGGGCGAGGACGTGCTCGACACCGCCAAGGCGATGCGCGCTTTCGGTGCCGAGATCACCCGCGACGACGACGGCACCTGGCATGTACATGGCGTCGGCGTCGGCGGCTTTGCCGAACCCGACCAGGTGATCGACTGCGGAAATTCCGGCACCGGGGTGCGGCTGATCATGGGCGCGGCGGCGACCACGCCGATCGCGGTGACCTATACCGGCGACGCCAGCCTCAACAAAAGGCCGATGGCGCGGGTCACCGACCCGCTGGCGCTGTTCGGCACGCAGGCCGTCGGCCGCTCTGGCGGCCGGTTGCCGATGACGCTGGTGGGGGCCGAGACCCCGGTGCCGGTGCGCTACACCGTGCCGGTGCCCTCGGCGCAGGTGAAATCGGCGGTGCTGCTGGCCGGGCTCAACGTGCCGGGCCAGACGGTGGTGATCGAACAGGAGGCGACCCGCGATCACACCGAGCGGATGCTGGCCGGCTTCGGCGCGACCATCACCACCGAGCAGACCGAGGAGGGCCGGGTGATCACCCTGACCGGCCAGCCCGAGCTGAAGCCGCAGGTCATCGCCGTGCCGCGCGATCCCTCTTCCGCCGCCTTTCCGGTCTGCGCCGCGCTGATCACGCCCGGCTCTGACGTGCTGGTGCCCGGCATCGGCCTCAACCCGACCCGCGCCGGGCTCTTCACCACGCTGAAGGACATGGGCGCCGATCTCGCCTATGAAAACCTGCGCGATGAGGGCGGCGAGCCGGTGGCCGACCTGCGGGCGAAATTCTCGCCCGATATGACAGGCATCGACGTGCCGGCCGAGCGCGCCGCCAGCATGATCGACGAATACCCGGTGCTCTCGGTGGTGGCGGCCAATGCCAGGGGCGTCACCCGGATGACCGGCGTCAAGGAGCTGCGGGTCAAGGAGAGCGACCGGATCGAGGCCATGGCCAGCGGGTTGCGCGCCTGCGGCGTCACCGTCGAGGACGGGCCGGACTGGTGGCAGGTCACCGGCGAAGGGCCGGGCACGGTCAAGGGCGGAGCGACCTGCGCCAGCCATCTCGACCACCGCGTCGCCATGTCCTTCATGGTGCTCGGCATGTCGACGCAAGCGCCGGTGCGGGTGGACGACGGCACGCCGATCGCCACCTCCTTCCCGATCTTCGAGCCGCTGATGGCACAGCTCGGCGCGGATATCCGCCGCGAGGCATAACCCGGCAACGGAAAGGACAACCCCATGGCATTCACCATCGCAGTCGACGGGCCGGCGGCCTCTGGCAAGGGCACGATCTCCAAGGCGCTGGCGCGCGAGCTGGGCTATGCCCATCTCGACACCGGGCTGCTCTATCGCGCGGTCGGGCGGCAGGTGCTCGACGGGGCCGAGCCGCTGGCGGCGGCGCAGGCGCTGACCGCAGAGACCCTCGAAGACCCCAGCCTGCGCACCCCCGAGGTCGCGCAGGCCGCCTCGAAAGTGGCGGTGCTGGGGGACGTGCGCGCCGCATTGGTGGATTTTCAGCGCGCCTTTGCCCGGCGCGACGGCGGCGCGGTGCTGGACGGGCGCGACATCGGCACGGTGATCTGCCCCGAGGCCGAGGCCAAGCTCTATGTCATCGCCAGCGCCGAGGTGCGCGCCGAACGGCGCTTCAAGGAGCTGTCCGGCAAGGGTCTCGACACCACCTTCGACACCGTTCTGGCCGATGTACGCGCGCGCGACGAGCGCGACATGGGCCGCGCCGAGGCGCCTTTGAAACCGGCCGAGGATGCGGTGCATATCGACACCACCGAGATGAGCATCGAGGCCGCGATTGCCGCCGCGCTCGACGCGGTGCGGGCGCGGCAGGGCACGGGCGCATGAGCCTGCCGACCCGCAAGATCGCCGGCGCCGGGGTCTCGGCCCTGGGCGTGGGCGCGATGTCCTTTGCCGAGTTCTACGGGCCCACCACGGAAGAGAACTCCTGGGCGATCCTCGAGGCCGCGATCGAGTTGGGCGTCAGCCACATCGACACCTCCAACGTCTATGGCATGGGCCGCTCGGAAGCGGCGATCGGCGCCTATCTGCGGCGCAATCCTGCGGCCCGCGACCAGTTCCACATTGCCACGAAGGCCGGCATCACCCGCGACGCCGAGGGCAACCGCCGGTTCGACAATTCGGCAGAGCACCTGGAAGCCGAGCTCGACCAGAGCCTGTCGCGGATGGGGCTTGAGGCGGTCGACCTGTTCTACGTCCACCGGCGCGAGGGCGCCCGGCCGATCGAGGAGGTGACGGAAACTCTGGTGGCGCTACAGGCCAAGGGCAAGATCAAGGCCTTCGGCTTTTCCGAGATCGCGCCCGCCTCGCTGCGCCGCGCCTGCGCGGTGGCACCGGTGGCGGCGGTGCAGTCGGAATACTCGCTGGCGACCCGCGCGCCGGAGCTCGGCCTGGTGCAGGAATGCGCCCGTCAGGGCACCGCGCTGGTGGCATTTTCGCCGCTGGGCCGCGGCCTCCTGACCGACGCTCCGGTCTCGGCCGAGCAGGTCGCGACATTGGCCTTCCTCAAGACCAACCCGCGGTTCGTGACGCCCAACCACGCCGCCAACCTCGCGGCCACCGACCGTCTGCGGGCGCTGGCGGCCGAAATGGGCGAGCCGGCAGCGGCGCTGGCCATCGGCTGGCTGCTGGCGCAGGGCGGTCATGTCATTCCGATCCCGGGCACCCGCTCGGTCAGCCATTTTCGCGAATGCGTGCGCGGCGCCCAACTGTCGCTGACGGCAGACGACCTCGCCCGGATCGAAGCGGCACTGCCGGTGGGCTGGGCCCATGGCGACCGCTACACCGCCGACCAATACGTCGGGCCCGAGCGGTATTGCTGAGCCGATGACCGGCGATTTTGCCTCGCTGCGCCTGCCGGCGCATATGCTGCGCGCTTCGGTGCTGGCCGAGACGTACCGGCCCGAGGGCTATCTCGAGGCGCTGGACCGCGAAACGCTCTGGTACGATGCGATCTGGTCGGAGGGGCGGCTCTCGCTGGTCTGCCCGCCGCTCAACAATTTTCGCAGCGCCTTGCGCAAGGCGGTGTTTCGCGGCGACGACAGGCCGCTGAAGTTCCGCCGGCTGCGGCGCTATGCCCGCCACGAGGTGGCCGAACTCGATGCGCCGGTCTGCCCCGGTGAAGTTTCGGTGCTGATGCAGGGCTGGACCGGCACCAGCCGCGTGAGCCGGGCGGCGCATGAGGAGTTCGCCGGTCTCAACACCGCCTTCGTGATGTCCAAGGACAACCCGATCGACTGGCTGGTGACCCATGCCCGCTATCACCGCGAGGCCCACGGGCTCGAGGCGCTGATCGTGATGGACAATGGCTCGACCGAGTACACCCTGGCCGATCTCAGCGCGGCGCTGGAGACGGTCGGGCTGCGGCGGCTCGAGGTGCTGTCGGTGCCGTTCAAATACGGGCCGGTGGGGCTGAAACCCTATCGCCGGACCGAGAAATACCTGCAGACCGCCCTGTTCAACGCGCTGCGTCTGCGGTTTCTGGGGCAGGCGCGGGCGGTGCTGAACTGCGATGTGGACGAGCTGGTGGTGACGCGCGGCGAGAGCGTGTTCGACGCCGCCTGTGCTTCGCGGCTGGGATTCGTCCAGGTGGCCGGGCATTGGGTCTATCCGGCGCCGGGGGCGGAAGGGCCTTTCAGTCACCTCGATCACAGCCATACCGCCCAGCCGCCGAAACCCTGCCCGCCGAAATGGTGTCTGGTGCCGTCTGGCCGGCTGGGGGGCTTCAGCTGGGATGTGCACGGCATGGAGCGGCTGCCGTTCCTGCGGCGGCGTACCCATGGCGATCTGGCCTTCCTGCATTGCCGCAGCCTGACCACCGGGTGGAAAAGCCTCAAGCGCGATGAGGTGCCCGAGGACACCGTGCCCGATCCCGATGCGGCGGTCGCGGCCGAGGTGCTGCGAGGAAAGCCCGCACGGGCTTGAGGAGCGGCTCCTCGGCCCCTTGCCGCGCCTCCTCGCGCCATCGAAGGGTCTTGAAACTCGCATCGCAGAGGTGTAAGGACGCTCCGTCGACAAGGCGATCAACGCCGTAGAACAAGAGATCGGGCAGGGTCGGGATTTACCGGCCCTCTTTCGTTTTGCGGAGGCCCACGTGACCAAAGGTCCGTCGCAATGGCGGGCATCACATAAGACCGGTGGAGACAACCACCCGGCCAGAATAGTGACTTGAAAAAGGAATCTACCGCCACATGGCAAACACATCGATGGAGGAATTCGAAGCCCTCCTGAACGAAAGCTTCGAAATGGACACTCCCGACGAGGGGACTGTCGTCAAGGGCAAGGTCATCGCGATCGAAGCGGGACAAGCCATCATCGACGTCGGCTACAAGATGGAAGGCCGCGTCGAGCTCAAAGAATTCGCAAATCCCGGCGAACAGCCCGACATCACCGTCGGCGACGAAGTCGAGGTCTTCCTCCGCTCCGCCGAGAACGCCCGTGGTGAAGCCGTCATCTCGCGCGAGATGGCCCGCCGCGAGGAAGCCTGGGATCGCCTGGAAAAAGCCTATGCCGACGACCAGCGCGTCGAAGGCGCGATCTTTGGCCGCGTCAAGGGTGGCTTCACCGTCGATCTCGGCGGTGCCGTCGCCTTCCTGCCCGGCTCGCAGGTCGATGTCCGTCCCGTGCGCGACGCCGGCCCGCTGATGGGTCTGAAGCAGCCGTTCCAGATCCTCAAGATGGACCGTCGCCGTGGCAACATCGTGGTTTCGCGTCGTGCGATCCTCGAAGAGAGCCGTGCCGAACAGCGTGCCGAAGTCATCGCCAACCTGGCCGAAGGCCAGGCGGTCGACGGCGTGGTCAAGAACATCACCGAATACGGCGCCTTCGTCGATCTCGGCGGTGTCGATGGCCTGCTGCACGTCACCGACATGGCATGGCGCCGCGTCAACCACCCCTCGGAGATCCTGTCGATCGGCGAGACCGTGAAGGTCCAGGTCATCAAGATCAACAAGGAAACCCACCGTATCTCCCTCGGCATGAAGCAGTTGCAGGAAGACCCGTGGGATCTGGTGGCGGCCAAGTACCCGCTGGAATCGACCCATCAGGGCCGCGTGACCAACATCACCGATTACGGTGCATTCGTTGAGCTCGAGCCCGGTGTCGAAGGTCTGGTTCACGTCTCGGAAATGTCCTGGACCAAGAAGAACGTGCACCCCGGCAAGATCGTCTCCACCTCGCAAGAGGTCGAGGTCATGGTGCTGGAAATCGACCAGGCGAAACGCCGTGTCTCGCTTGGCCTCAAGCAGACCATGCGCAACCCGTGGGAAGTCTTTGCCGAGACCCATCCCGAGGGCACCGTCGTCGAAGGCGAAGTCAAGAACATCACCGAGTTCGGTCTGTTCGTTGGCCTGCCCGGCGAGATCGACGGCATGGTTCACCTCTCGGACCTGTCGTGGGACGAGCGTGGCGAAGACGCGATCCAGAACTACCGCAAGGGCGACATGGTCCAGGCCGTGGTCTCCGAGGTCGACATCGACAAGGAGCGTATCTCGCTCTCGATCAAGAACGTCGGCGGCGACAAGTTTGCCGATGCGATCGGCGGCGTGAAGCGCGGCTCCGTGATCACCGTCGAAGTGACGGCGATCGAAGACGGTGGCATCGAGGTGGAATACGAAGGCATGAAGTCCTTCATCCGCCGCTCCGACCTGTCGCGTGACCGTGCCGAACAGCGCCCCGAGCGCTTCTCGGTCGGCAACAAGGTCGACGTCCGCGTCACCAACGTCGACAGCAAGACCCGCCGTCTCGGCCTGTCGATCAAGGCACGCGAGATCGCCGAAGAGAAAGAGGCCGTGCAGCAGTATGGCTCCTCCGACTCCGGCGCCTCGCTGGGCGACATCCTCGGCGCGGCGCTGAAGGGCGGCGACGAGTAAGCCACGCGCGTGTTGTGAGAATGGAAAAGCCCCGGTGCGCTGCACCGGGGCTTTTTTCTGGCCCGCGCTCAGGCCTTCCCTCAGAGCCGCCCTCAGGCCTGACCCGGCTGATGCGGCGGCAGGGCCGCGTTGAAAAACGCTCCGAATCAAAGCCGGGCCTTGACAGGCCGGCAATCGCCACGGCCCGCCGATTTGCCGCCCGATTTGGCACCGCAGCGCCTGCGCAAGCGAAAAAATCGCGGATTTTCAGGGAGTTTGCCCCTCGCGCATGTTTGCGAACCCCGACAATCTATCTATAGTCACGAAGGTGAGACTTCACGCCCGGACCGGTTCAGGGGGGATGGCGCAGATGATCAGATCGGAACTGATCCAGAAACTTGCGGATGAAAACCCGCACCTCTATCAACGCGATGTGGAGCGCATCGTAAACACCGTCTTCGAAGAGATCACCGGCGCCATGGCGCGCGGCGATCGGGTCGAGCTGCGGGGCTTTGGTGCCTTCTCGGTCAAGAAACGCGACGCGCGCACCGGACGGAACCCGCGGACAGGCGAGGCCGTTGAGGTGGAAGAAAAGCACGTGCCGTTCTTCAAGACCGGCAAGCTGCTGCGCGATCGTCTGAACGGAAAGTAAAGTCACACCATGCGCTATATCAAATACGCCTTTCTGGCGATCGTGGCCCTGGCGCTTGTCGCCGTTGCCGTGGCCAACCGCGATATCGTCACCCTGACGCTGCTGCCATCGGGGCTCGCCGCTCTGGCCGCGACCAATCAGTCGATCGATCTGCCGCTCTTCGTGGTGATCATTGCCGGGGTCGCCCTGGGCCTGTTGATCGGGTTCATCTGGGAGTGGCTGCGAGAGTTCAAGCAGCGCGCCGAGAGCGCCCGCAAGGACCGCGAGATCAAGGAGCTCAAGCGCCAGCTGCGCCGTCTGCGCGCCGAGAAGCATGAAGGCGAGGACGAGGTCCTGGCCATTCTCGACGAGGCGAGCTGATCCGCCGCCGATGACCGATGTCCGCACCAAGATCTGTGGCCTGACCCGGCCGCAGGACGTCGCTGCCGCCGCCGAAGCGGGGGCGCATTACCTCGGCTTCAACTTCTTTCCGAAATCACCGCGCTACGTGGATATTCCCAATGCCGGTCAGCTCGCGCTGGACGTGCCGCCGGGGATTGCCAAGGTGGTGCTGGTGGTCAATCCCGACAATGCGCTGCTCGATGCCATTACCGGCGGCATGCCACTCGACATGATCCAGCTGCATGGCCGGGAGAGCCCCGAGCGGGTGACCGAGATCAAGGCACGCTATGGCCTGCCGGTGATCAAG
Organism: Marinovum sp.; assembly: GCF_034669705.1. GTDB lineage: Bacteria > Pseudomonadota > Alphaproteobacteria > Rhodobacterales > Rhodobacteraceae > Marinovum. The sequence continues at coordinate 37,066 of NZ_JAXMOR010000034.1, read as the reverse complement.
GTGGTGGGGGTGGCCGATGCCTCTGACCTCGCACCGCTCGAGACCTATGGCCGGGTCGCCGACCAGCTGCTTGTCGATGCCAAGCCGCCGAAGACCGCCGAGCTGCCGGGGGGCAACGGGCTGACCTTTGACTGGCGGCTGATCGCCGGGCGACGCTGGCCGGTGCCCTGGATGCTGGCCGGCGGGCTGACGCCTGACAACGTGGCCGAAGCGGTGGCGATGACCGGCGCGACCCAGGTCGATGTGGCCAGCGGCGTCGAGAGCGGGCCGGGGATCAAGGATGCGGGCAAGATGGCGGCGTTTGTGAAGGCGGCCAACGCGGGACGTCAAGCACCGCCCAAGCTGCGCTGAACCGGGCCGGCGGCTGCCTGCCAGGTGGCGCTCCGACGGTTGTGTTGTCCACTTCATCCCGGCAAAACCCGTAGAACCTTCATTCGGGAGTTCCTGCAGCAGCCTAAGCGGCAGCCCGGTCACGCCAGAGGCGTGACCACTAATATCGGCGCACCTCTGGTGCGACGGGGCGAGCCGCGCCCATATTTCGGGCCTTGGTTGCCCTCCCTTGCCGTCACACCGCCCGCGTCATCTCGATCGCCACCGCCTGCTCGGAAAACCCGACAAACCGGTAGCTGTCCTCCGGCAGGCTTTCGCGCAGCGCCTTGTACTCGTGGTGCCGCCAGCCGGGATAGCCGTAGAGTTCGTCGAACAGCAGCACCGTGCCCGCCACCAGCCGCGGCCGGATCCGCTCGAGCACGAAGGCGGTGGGCGTATAGGTGTCCATGTCGAAATGCGCCAGCGCAAAGGGCACATCGCCCTGTTCCGCCAGCCAGCCCGGCACCGTGTCCTGCACCCAGCCCTTGACCAGCGTCACGTTGCGCCGCACGTCCGGCAGTTCGCCGTCGAGGTTGTAGCGCCCGGTCTCGCCGCCCTTCTGGTGGCCGGTCCAGTCCTCCTCGAGCCCCTCGAAGCTGTCGAAGCCGGTCACGTGACCGCCTTCGCCCTCGATCATCCGGGCAAAGAGGTTGGCGCCATGGCCGCGCCAGACCCCGAACTCGGCGAAGAGCGCTTTGGGACCATGCGTCGCCAGCGCCTGCCTTGCGCAGTATTTCCGCAGCCACGCCTTGCGCGGGAACAGCATCGCCTGCGCCATCTCCTCGCGGAAGGTCTCGAAACTGTCGCGGACGGCGTGTTCCTGCAGCAGGGTGAGCGGCGTCATCCGCTCCGGCTTGTCCTCGCTCATCCCGCCACCTTGAGGACGATCTTGCCGATGTGCCCGCCGTCCTCCATCCGCGCATGGGCCGCCGCCGCCTCGGCCAGGGGAAACTCGCTGTCCATCACCGGACCGATCCGGCCAGCGTCCAGCAGCGGCCAGACCTCGCGGCGCAGGTCCTCGGCGATGCGCGCCTTGGCGAGATCGGACTGCGGCCGCAGGGTCGAGCCGGTGACGGTCAGCCGCCGGGTCATCAGAGGGGCAAAATTCACCTCGGCCTTGGGGCCTTGCAGAAAAGCGATCTGCACCAGCCGTCCATCCTCGGCGAGGGTCTTGAGGTTGCGGGCGATGTAATCGCCGCCGACCATGTCGAGAATCAGGTCGGCGCCGCCCTCGGCGCGCAGCACCTCGACGAAATCCTCGTCACGGTAGTTGATGGCGCGTTCGGCACCCAGGTCGGTGCAGGCCTCGCACTTCTCGGCCGAGCCGGCGGTGGCAAAGACCCTGGCGCCGAAATGCTGCGCCAGCTGGATCGCGGTGGTGCCGATGCCGGACGAGCCGCCATGCACCAGAAAACGCTCACCGGCCTGCAAGCCGCCGCGGCGAAAGACGTTGGACCAGACGGTGAAATAGGTCTCCGGCAGGCAGGCCGCCTCTTTCAACTCCATGCCCTTTGGCACCGGCAGGCAATGCGCGGCAGGGGTCGCCACGTATTCCGCATAGCCGCCGCCGGGGAGCAGGGCGCAGACCTTGTCGCCCACAGTCCGGTCGCTGACGTTCGACCCGATTGCCACGATCTCGCCGGCGGCTTCGAGGCCGGGCAGGTCGCTGGCGCCCGGGGGCGGCGCATAGGCCCCGGCGCGCTGCAGGGCATCAGGGCGGTTCACCCCGGCCCAGGCCACCCGGATCACCACGTCGGCCGGTCCGGGCTCTGGCACCGGGCGCTCGGTGAGTTGCAGCACATCCGGCCCGCCGGGGGCGGTGATCTCCACCGCCTGCATCGTCTTGGTCATCGCGTGTCCCTTAGTTGTCGGTATCCTCAGGCCGCCAGCGCCCCGGAAAGCCTGACGGCGGTTTCGGCGCCCGCAGGCGCGACAGCACCATGTTGGGGCCAGCCATCAGCTTGGACAAGACCGGATTGTCGCGCGCCTGCGCCTTGAGCTTCTCGATCTGCATCACGTTGTCGATCCGGCGGTCGAGAAATTCCCAGGTGGCATGGTTGTCCGCACTCTGGTCCCCCAGCCAGTAGAGCACGGTGGCGCTGTAGACGGCGCTCAGGGTGGCGCGCTTGGTGTACCAGTTGACGTCGTCGGAACTGTCGCCGAGCGCCGTCCAGATCGCATCGACGGTGCCCCAGACCGCGCGGGCACCGTCGGGGGCGTGGTTCGGCAGCGAGAACAGCGTCATGCCGCGTCGCACCAGTTCCTTGTCGTCAACCGCTTCGAGCCGGGCGCGCACCGCAAAGGCGATCCGGTCACGGAACCGCATCGCCGAGAGGTCGGTCTCGTTGATCCGCGCGATCATCGCGCTGTCGCCCCGGCGGTGATAGGCCAGCGCGAGGTCCACCGCGCCCCGCGGATAGAGCGCCCGGGCAACGGTGTCGCTGACCTCGCTCTCGGCAATGGCAGCGCGATAGGCGGCCTCGCTCCAACCGTCGAAGGGGACATGCGGGATGATGGCCTTCAGCAGCCTGTCTTCCACCGGGGTCTGTGTCATTGGCTCTCTCTCCTGTCAGCCAGAGGATACCGTGGCGGGCAGCGCGGTGAAACCCGCATCCGCCGCCCAGTTGGATGAAACCACCGGGCGCGGATGCGGGGCGGCGAGACGTCAGGCCCCCGTCCGGGGCCGCTCATCCGCATTTGACGAACACCCGGCCGTCACCGGAAATGCGACGCCCGCCAAGCTCGATTGCGCCCTGCTGCGGAGGCAGCACCGCCACACCGTCGACGCCGCGGCGCTCGAGTTCAAGCTCGCGGTGCGGGCTGTCGAAGATGAAGGCCGCCGTGGCACCGGTCTCGACGCGGTCGGTGCGCGGCGCGCCGTCGAGCGAGGTTTCGACCGCGAGGCCGCCGCCGGGCACATTGGAAACATCGAAATCCGACCGGTCGCAATCGCCTCCCTTGGCGGCCCAGGCCCCCTTCATGTAGTCCACGGTGACCTGCTGACCGTCCTCGGGTGGAGAGACCTCGCGCAGGTCGGTGACCTGGATGGTGCTCCGACCCTCCATGCAGAATGACATTCCGGCGCGGGTGCCGTCGATCTCGACGTATTCGCCGATGGCACCGTCGACATCCTCGCCGGTCAGCGCGTAGCGGTCGCCACCCGGCGCCACGAGCACCGGGCATTCGGTGCCGGGCCGCACTCGGCCTTCCAGGGTGACGCCGCCGTTGCCGCCCTCGGGCGGGCTGACCTCGCGCAACTCGCGGACATCGACGGTGGTCAGGTCAGCAGCGCAAAAGGCGGGCGCCTCGGTGCCGGTGATCTCGACGTATTCACCGATGGTGACCGGCGGGGTATCGCCGGCCAGTGCATAGCGATCGCCATCTGGGGTCACCAGTTCGGGGCACTCAGCGCCGGCCTCGACCCGGCCTTCCAGGCTGAGCCGGCCGGAGCGTTCGGCCACCACATCGAACGGGTCGGACTTGAAGGTCACGCCGCGATCGGTGTCGACGACGAAGATCAGCGTGTCACCGGCATCGGCATAGTCGGGCAGCGCCACCTCGGCCTGCAGGTCGCCATCGCTGTCCACCTGCACTTCGCGCAGCGCCTGCCACTCGGCGGCGCGGCGACCGGCGCCGATGGTCACGTAGTCGTCTGGCCTGAGGTTGCTGGCGCTGACCGTCACCCGGGTGCCGGCGGTGCCGGAACGCGGCGAGACCTCGACGGTGGCGGCCGGACGGTCGTCGGGAATGCCGATGATCTCGCCGATATCGAGCTGCGACGGATCGAGTTCGCCGTTCTCGCTGATCAGTTCCAGCACCGAAACGCCGAACCGACGGGCGATGCTGTAGAGCGTGTCGCCGGCCTGGACCTCGTAGCGTTCACCGCCGCGGGGGACGTCGTCTCTCGGCTGGGCGGCATCGTCGCCGGCCACCAGTTGGAGCCGGGTGCCGACGGAAATATCGCGCGGATTGCCGAGCGAGGGGTTCAGGTCCATGATCCGCGCCAGCGACACCCGGCAGGACTGCGAGATACTGTAGAGCGTGTCGCCGGCGGCGACCTCATAAGTCGCTCCGCAGCGCGACTGGGCCGACACCGCATTGGTCGAGAGCATCAGCCCGCCTGCGAGGATCGCGGTGGTGGCGGTCATCCGGCGTGTTGTGCTGCTGGGCATGGTGTCTTCCTTGGTCTGCGAATGTTCCCGGTCAACAATGCCCGCACTGCGGATGTTCCAAGGCTCCGGCCTGGCGGGACGTGCTGTGCGGGGCTGGACAAATGCTGTGAGGATTGCTATATGGCGGCTTCCTGCAATTTCCTTGCAACTCAAACTTAGAAAGGTGGTGAAAACCACATGCAGGTTAGTGTTCGCGACAACAATGTCGATCAGGCGCTTCGTGCCCTGAAGAAAAAGCTGCAGCGTGAAGGCGTATTCCGCGAAATGAAGCTCAAGCAACATTTCGAGAAGCCGTCCGAGAAAAAAGCGCGCGAGAAAGCTGAAGCGATCCGCCGTGCCCGGAAACTGGCGCGCAAGAAAGCCCAGCGCGAAGGGATGCTCTGAGCAGCCCCGGCTTTGGACACGAAAAGATACGGACCCCCGGGCTTACGCTTCGGGGGTTTTTCTTTGGCCAAAGTCTGGCGCCAGACGAAAAAAGGACCGGCCTCGCGACCGGTCCCTTGACACTGGCCAGACCCGAAGGGACCGGCCGGGATGTGCGAAACGCTTACTCGAAGCGGGCCTGGATGGCCTGACGCTTGTCGCCTTCGCTGTCTTCACCCGAAATGATGTTCAGGATGATGGCAACTTCCTCGTCACCGATGCGCGCCAGATCAGCGAGCGAGACGCTGGGGGCGTAGGCCTTGATCTTGGCGACGTTGGTTTCATTGACGAAATCCGAGGTCGCATTGGCATTCATCGCCATCGAGTCGTCAGCTTCGAACAGCGAACGCACGGTCGACGCCTTGTCACCGCCGGCATCACCCGAGTTGATGGTGTTCATGATGGTGGCGATCTTCTCGTTATCCATGTTCGCGAGATCGGCCATGGTGGCCTCGGGCACGTACTGCTGGATCGCCACCAGGTTGGCTTCGTTGGCGAAATCCGACGTGGTCGCGGACTCCGTATCGACATCGCTGGCGTCCATGAACAGGGCGCGTACGGTCGAAGCCTTGTCGCCGCCCGAGTCGCCCGAGCTGATCGCGTTCAGGATGACGCGGATTTCGGTATCGGACATGGCCTCAAGGTCGATCATGGTGGCTTCGGGCACGTATTGCTGGATTGCCAGCAGGTTCTGTTCGGTGGCCTCGATGGTCGCGGCATAGGCGCTGGTTGCACTGGCGATGGCGAGGGCGCTTGCAAAAATCATGCGTTTCATGTTTTGTCCTTTCGTTAAACGGCCGTGGGGGGCCGGCACTTGGTTACACGTTAGGTGACAGGTCACTGCCACCAGCACCAATCCAAGTGGCGCAGGTCGGCCCGGTCTCAATGGCGCGACCCGTAAATGCTGGTAAACAAGATGTTTGTTGCCGAGAGCGCTAATCACACTAGCAGCCGGCCCGGGCCCTCATGACCTCAGTTTCGCGCGCTCGCGGAGGCGCGACCTGTCCCGGCACGGAAGGAGGGTGTCGGGGGGGGAAACCCTTGCCTGAAAACGCGAAAACCGGCCACTGGGGCCGGTTTGAGGGGCTGTTCTGCCGGAGGGAGGTATCCGGCAGAACGGCTTTGGCAGCGGGCTCAGCCTGCGTTGTTGACCAGCGAGCGCACGGTCGAGGAGACTTCGCTGCGCGACTCGTCGGAGTTGATCGCGTTCAGGATCACCAGGATCTGGCGTTCGGAGAGCTGCGACAGGTCGGCGTCGGGGGCGTACTGGTGGATGGCCTGCGTCGCGACCGAGTTGGCAACGGTGGCAGCCGAAGCGGTGGTGGCGGCGCCGGCGAGGATCAGTGCGGTGATTGCGATGACGTTTTTCATGGTGGTTCCTAACTTTGGTTGTGCCCCGCGGGGCGATGTTGTCCGATGTCGGTGTTTGCCTCCGACACGAGTGAAATTGGGGCAGGCGGCGGCGAAGCTCAAATCACGCTCTGGGTCACGGCGGCTCACCGAAACGTGGACTTGAAACCGCGGGATTTGCGCCCAACCGGATGAAAACAGGTTGTTTTTCGAGATCGATTGATCCGGCGGCGCCGGGTGAGCTCGCGAGACGCCGCTGTCAAACCGGGCCCTGAGGGAGATCAACATTAATTGTGCGTTCATGCACGGGAAAAACTGAAACATCGCATCACGGCGCGGTGACGCGCAGCGACGGAAGCCCGATCCTGACCCGTATCATGCTGTCGGGGGGGCAGGATGCGTGGGGCGGGAAAATCGGGGTTGATTTCGGTTCGGGCCGGTAGTATCCGGTCACCCGGCCACAGGGGTATAGCTCAGCTGGTAGAGCGACGGTCTCCAAAACCGTAGGTCGCGGGTTCGAACCCTGCTGCCCCTGCCATTTCTCTCAAGTCAGGTCTGAATGTGCCCGGAGCGGCGCACACGCGCCGTGCTTCCTGTGCCATGATCCGCCTGGGTCGCGCTGGTTCTGCGCGAGCCAATGGCCCGCCGCCGACCCTTGGGTGGTCCGCTTGCACTCACTCCCGGCCGCCACTACGCTGAATTCCTGAGCAGCGCGAAGCAATTGCCCGGACAATGGCCTCTCAGGCCGGTCCGGGTTTCGCGCCGGAATTGACTCCACCCGGCCGGCGGGCGTCAAACTCGCAAGAGACTGACCGCCCCCGAGGTAACCAAGAGGAGATCACCTGCGCATGGCGTCCCCCTCCGCCACTTTCTCCACCCGACTGACCAAACTGGTCAAGGAGATCTACCCCGATCTCGATGCCCATATCCTGACGAGCCAGATCTTCGAGGCCTTCTGGCCCGAGGAGGCGCACCGCCGCAAGCGCGGGCGGGTGCCGTCGAACAAGCTCTGGTCGGAGCATGACGCGGTGCTGATCACCTATGGCAACTCGATCGTTGACGGCCAGCACAAGCCGCTCGACCTGCTGCATGATTTCCTGCTGCGCAAGATGAAGGGGGTGGTCAACGGCGTGCATATCCTGCCGTTCTTTCCCTATACCTCCGACGACGGCTTTGCCGTGACCGATTATCGCGCGGTCAACCCGGAGCTTGGCGGCTGGGCCGATATCCGGCGGATCGCCGACGAATTTCACCTGATGTCCGACCTGGTGCTCAACCATGTCTCGAGCCAGGGGCCGTGGTTCAATGCCTACCGGCAGGGGCAGGCGCCCTATGACCGCTACTTCTTTGAAGCCAGCCCCGAGGATGACCTGAACGAGGTGGTCCGGCCGCGCACCACGCCGCTTCTGCAGGAGATCGAGACGCCAAGCGGCCCGCGGCATGTCTGGTGCACCTTTTCGCATGACCAGGTCGACCTCGATTTCCGCAACCCCGAGGTGCTGATCGAGATGCTGCGGATCATCCGCATGCATATCGACAACGGCGTGCGCATCCTGAGGCTCGATGCGGTGGCATTCCTGTGGAAGGAGATCGGCACCTCCTGCATCCACCTGCGCCAGACCCATGCGGTGGTGCAGCTGATGCGGCTGCTGTGTGATTTCGCCACCGAGACGGTGGTGCTGCTGACCGAGACCAACGTGCCGCGGACCGAGAACCTGAGCTACCTCGGCAACCGCAACGAAGCGCATATGGTCTACAACTTCCCGCTGCCGCCGCTGATTCTGCATGCAATGCAATCTGGCAGCGTGCGCTACCTGCACCGCTGGCAGGCCGCGATGCCGCCGGCGCAGCTGGGCTGCGCCTATCTCAACTTCACCGCCAGCCATGACGGCATCGGCATGCGGCCGGCCGATGGTGTTCTGCCGGCGCAGGAAAAGGCGCGGATGATCGAGACGGTCGAGGCCGCCGGCGGGCTGGTCTCGATGCGCTCGTTGCCGGGCGGCGGGCAGGAGCCTTACGAGCTGAACTCCTCGTTCTTCGAGGCGATGCGGCGCACCTTCAAGGGCGAGGACGATCACCACATCGACCGTTTCCTCTCCTCGCAGACCATCGTGATGTCGCTCGAGGGCATTCCGGCGTTCTACATCCACTCGATGCTGGCCACGCCCAACGATCACGAGGCCGTAGAGCGGCGCGGCATGAACCGGGCGATCAACCGCCACCGCTGGGATTACCCGAGTCTGCTGGAGCGGCTGGAGGACCCCGAGAGCACCCAGTCCGAGGTGCTGCGGCGGATGTCCGAGCGGCTGAAGTTGCGCGCCCGGCAGCCGGCCTTTCACCCCAACGGCACGCAGTTCACCCTGACGCTGGACGAACGGATCTTCGGTCTCTGGCGGCAGAGCCTCGACCGGTCGCAATCGATCTTTGCCCTGCACAACGTCAGCGACGCGGACCTGCGGATCGCGCCCTCTTCGGTGAACCTGATCGAGGGCGAGACATGGCTCGACCTTCTGGCCGGCGAGGAGATCGACGCCACAGGCGAGGAGATCGTCTTTGCGCCTTACCAGTGCCGCTGGATCACCAACCGCTGGTGATCCGGGCGCTGATCTGGCCCTAGCTCACGTCGAACTCCGCCTCGTCGGCCGAGACCGCGCTGCGCAGGTCGGCGAGGAACTTGGGATCGGCCGCATGCACCCGGTGCCAGGTCGGGATGAACGGCGTCTCTCGCGGGTTGTCGAGGAACACCTGACCGGCCGAGATGATGTTCTCGGCAAAGAGCTCGATGCTCTTTTCCTCGCGGTGGCGGTCGAACTTCAGCCCGTTCATCGCCGCGTCATTGGCATAGCCGTCGAGCAGATCGAGCGCGGTGCGGTAGTAGGTGGCCTTGAGCGTGCGGAAGACATTCGGCGTGAACACCGTGCCATCGGCGGCCAGCTTGCGGAAGATCGCCTTGCAAATGTCGGTCGACATGCGGCTGAGGCCCTTGGAGGCATCCTCGGGCGAGAGGTCCTGGTGCTTGTGGTCATAGGCGTCCGAGATCTCCACCTGGCAGACCGATTTCGGCGCCAGGTTGCGCCAGGCCTCTGACAGGGTGCCGATCTCCAGCCCCCAGTCCGAGGGAATGCGCAGGTCGGGCAGGATCGGCGTGCGCATGGCGAACTCGCCCGACAGCGGATAGCGGAAGCTGCGCAGGTAATCGATGTAATCGCGGTCGCCGATCACCTTCTTCAGCGCGATCAGAATCGGCGAGACCAGGAGCCGCGTGACCCGACCGTTCAGCTTGTCATCGCCGATCCGCGGGTAATAGCCCTTGGACATCTGGTAGGGAAACGACGGGTTGGCGACCGGGTAGACCAGCCGCGCCAGCATCTCGCGCTCGTAGGTCAGGATATCGCAGTCGTGCAGCGCCAGCACCGCACTGTCGGCGCAGGCGATCAGGTAGCCGATCGAGGACCAGACGTTCTTGCCCTTGCCCTGCTCCTGCGGCGCAAGGCCCAGCGCTTCGAGCCGGTCGTTCAGCGCCTGCATCCGGGGGCTGTCGTTCCAGATCACCGTGTGGGTCTGCGGCAGCCGGTCAAAGAACTTGCGGGCGTGGCGGTACTCGGCCTCGTTGGCCCGGTCGAGCCCGACGATGATCCGGTGCAGATAGGGCACGTGCGACAGCTCGTCGAGGATGTTGGGCAGCGCCTCGCCCTCGAGCTCGGAGAACAGCGACGGCAGGATCAGCGAGATCCGCCGGGTCTGGGCATAGGTGGTCAGCTCGTATTCCAGGTCATCCAGCTCGCGGGTGCGCAGGTTGTGGAGCGTGGTGATATTGCCGTTCTGGTGGAAGTCAGCCATCGGAAGGCGCCTTTTTGTTATGCGTCAGGTCTTGTACTAGGGCCAGCACGGCGGTGTTCCAGCCCTCGGGGCCCGGCTTTTCGGCGCGTGTCACCCGGCCGGCGGCTTCGCCGGGCAGTCGGGGCAGGGGGCGGCTGTGCGGATTAGGGATGATGACGCCGCGAGAGGCGGTTTTCAGCATCTCGACGTCATTGGGCGCATCGCCGAGCGCCAGGGTCACGCGCGGCGCGTAACGGGTGATCAGCGCCGCCATCTGGTCTGCCTTTGTCTGGCCACGAGAGAAAGTGAGGAAGCGGCCACCGCGGCGGGCATGCAGCCCGGTGTCGCGGGCGGCGGCGAGGAAACTCTCCAGTGCGCCCGGGCTGCCGGTCCAGCGCCCCGGCTCGGAAAAGGCGCGGCGGCGTGCCAGCGCGGCCTGTTCCAGCGAAAGACCGGTGATGCCGGCGACCCCCGCGTCGCTCATGTCGCCGAACCCCTCGAAGGCTCCGACCGCCTGCGGCAAGGCCTTGAGCGCCCTGCGGATGGCGCGATAGGCGCTGTCGTCGGTGTCGGCCTCGGCGCCGGCCTCGAGCAGCCCGGCGCCGTTCTCGACGATCGCGGGCCAGTCGGTCAGGCCCAGCTCGCGGCGCAGCGGCGCCACCTCGGCGGCGGTCTTGCTGGTGGCAAGCACAACGCCCGCACCGAACGCCTCCAGCGCTTGCAGTGCCGGACGGGCCAGGGAATAGGAATAGCTGTCGTGGTCGAGCAGCGTGCCGTCGAGATCGGTGAAGACCAGGAGGGGAAGCGGATGTGTCATGCCCAAAGACTAGGCAGACCGACGCCGGGGTTCCAAGAGCCGGCGCGCGCAACTGACGCGTAAATAACACCCGTCGCCCAAAAAACCGGCAGCGGCTTTGGCAAAGCCGGCGTGCCGGACCTTGAAATCCGCCACCGTCCCGCGTAAATCGCCCTCTGACCCTTGCAAGGACAGACCACATGGCAATGACCAACCCCCTTCAGTTCATCCAGCAGGTGCGCGCCGAGATCGCCAAGGTCGTCTGGCCAACCCGCCGCGAAGTTCTGCTGACCACGGTGATGGTGTTCATCATGGCAACCCTGACGGCGATCTTCTTTGCCATCGTCGACCTGCTGATCCGCGGCGGGCTTCAGGCTGTCCTGAACATGTTCGGCTGACAGGCCAGTCCCGCGCCGCGGCCGGGGCGTCGTGTCGCACGCGGGTCCTGACGCCCGGCGGCGGCTGTTGATATCCCCGCAGTTGATATCCCACAGGTCGAGGAGGCCGCGATGGCTGATCTGAAAAGTTCCGAGACGCGCAATCTCGAGCATTACCGCGAGATCCACCGCACCGATCCGCGCTATGGACGCTCGTCGCAGAAGCTCGTCGGCCTGATCGCCGACGCGGTGCGTGCCGGTCAGGCCACGACGCCGGGCTGGCAGCCGAAGACGCTGCTGGATTTCGGCTGCGGCAAGTCGCAGGCGGCCGAGCGGGTCGCCAAGAAGCTGGGGCTGACACATTACCTCTACGATCCGGCGATTCCCGGCCGTGAGGTGCTGCCGGTGGCGCAGGCCGACATCGTGATGAACACCGACGTGCTCGAGCATCTCGACGAGCGCGAGGTTGACCTGCTGATCGGCGACGTCCGCGGGCTGACCGATCACGCCTACTTCAACATCGCCACCGCGCCCGCCTCCAAGGTGCTCGACAGCGGCGAGAATGCCCATGCCACGGTGCAGCCGCCGGAGTGGTGGCAGGCCCGTATCGCGGCGCATTTCCCGACCGTGGTGCGGCTTCCCGCGGCCAAGAACCGGGTGAGCTTTGCCACCTGGCCGATCTCGGACACGGCGATGCGCCGGGTGGTGGCCGGCGACATGTGGCGCCGCAAGGACCGGGTCAAGGCGATCCTCTATCGGCTCGGGCTGGGCTAAGACCCCCTTGAATTCGCGGCGGTGTGGCAGTAAACAGCCGCCATCCCAAGACATCTGGCGCGTGGCGATTCGGTTCACGCGCCGATTTTTTGTTTCCGGGACTCATGCCGGGCTTGGCCCGCGCATCGCATAAAAACGCTTTCGGTCGGGCAGGCCGGGTCAACGCAAGGTGAGCGCCAGATGGCAAAACGGTGGTATTCGGTCAGCGTCCTCTCGAACTTCGAGAAGAAGATTGCCGAACAGATCAAGACAGCGGTGGAAGAGCAGGGACTCGAGGATCAGATCGAAGAGGTCCTGGTGCCCACCGAAGAGGTGATCGAGGTCCGCCGTGGCAAGAAGGTCTCGACCGAGCGCCGCTTCATGCCGGGCTACGTGCTGGTGCGGATGGAGATGTCGGATCAGGGCTATCACCTGATCAACTCGATCAACCGCGTCACCGGGTTCCTCGGTCCGCAGGGTCGGCCGATGCCGATGCGCGACGCCGAGGTCGAGGCGATCCTCGGCCGCGTCGCCGAGGGCGAAGAGACGCCGCGCACGCTGATCCACTTCGAAGTGGGCGAGAAGGTCAAGGTCTCCGACGGGCCGTTCGAGGATTTCGACGGCATGATCGAAGAGGTCGACGAGGACAACCAGCGCCTCAAGGTCTCGGTCTCGATCTTCGGTCGCGAGACACCGGTGGAACTGGAATTCACTCAGGTCGCCAAGCAGGGCTGAGGGAACGGTGGGTTGAGAAACCCACCCTACGGGCCGAAAGGTCCGTTTCGTTCGTGGGGGGTGAGGGCACGCGTGCCGGAGCCACACCACGCTAGCAAGAGGCCGGAACGCGTTCCGGTTTTCGTAGGGTGGGTTTTCAACCCACCGATGACACAGGAGAAGGCCCATGGCCAAGAAGCTCGTCGGCAGCATGAAGCTGCAGGTGCCCGCAGGGCAAGCCAACCCGTCGCCGCCCGTCGGCCCCGCGCTCGGTCAGCGCGGCATCAACATCATGGAATTCTGCAAGGCGTTCAACGCCAAGACGCAGGACATGGAGCAGGGCGCGCCTTGCCCGACCGTGATCACCTACTATCAGGACAAGTCCTTCACCATGGACATCAAGACGCCGCCCGCGTCTTACTACCTGAAGAAGGCCGCCAAGCTGAAATCCGGCGCCAAGACCCCCTCGCGCGAAACCGTGGGCTCGGTCACCGTCAAGCAGGTGCGTGAAATCGCCGAAGCGAAGATGAAGGACCTCAACGCCAACGATATCGAAGCGGCGATGAAGATCATTGTTGGCTCTGCCAACTCCATGGGCATCGAGGTGAAGTAAGATGGCGAAACTCGGAAAACGCACCCGCGCCGCTCGTGACGCCTTTGCCGGCAAAGAGAACGTCTCGGTCGAAGAGGCCGTTGAACTGATCAAGTCCAGCGCCAACGCGAAATTCGACGAAACCGTCGAGATCGCCGTCAACCTCGGCGTCGACCCGCGCCACGCCGACCAGATGGTCCGCGGCGTCGTCGGTCTGCCGAACGGCACCGGCAAGACCGTGCGCGTCGCCGTCTTTGCCCGTGGCGCCAAGGCAGAAGAAGCCGAAGCCGCAGGCGCCGACATCGTCGGTGCAGAGGACCTGATGGAAACCGTGCAGAGCGGCAAGATCGAGTTCGATCGCTGCATTGCCACCCCCGACATGATGCCGATCGTCGGCCGTCTGGGCAAGGTTCTGGGTCCGCGCAACCTGATGCCGAACCCCAAGGTCGGCACCGTGACCATGGATGTCGCCGAAGCGGTGAAATCCGCCAAGGGCGGTCAGGTCCAGTTCAAGGTCGAGAAGGCCGGTGTGGTGCACGCAGGTGTCGGCAAAGCTTCCTTCGACGCCGAGAAACTGGCCGAGAATGTGCGCGCCTTCATCGGTGCCGTGTCCAAGGCCAAGCCCTCGGGCGCCAAGGGCACCTACATGAAGAAGATCTCGCTCAGCTCGACCATGGGCCCGGGCGTCTCGGTCGCAGTGGACTCGGCCAACGCCGAGTGAACCGTGTCGAAATTGAAGGAAAAACGCGTCCCTCGGGGCGCGTTTTTTCGTTTGCGGGAAGGGTTTCTTAGGCATTTGGGCACATCCTGCCAGCGATTTCGACGCCGGCGAGAGAGAGGTGCCCCATGTTATCGAAGGTTCTGACAACCCTGTTTCTGTCTATGGCCTGCGCCGTGCCCGTTGCCGCGGCCGGGCTTGCGGCACCCGAAGGGCGGGTGCTGCTGACCGTCTCGGGCGCGATCGGTGCGATGAATGCCGAGGATGCCGCCCGGTTCGACCGCGCCATGCTCGAAGCGCTGGAGTGGCGCGAGGTCGAGACCTTCACGTCTTTCACCGAAGGACCACAGGTCTTTGCCGGGCCGACGCTGGCCTCGCTGCTCGACGCGGTACAGGCCGATGGCGGCACCCTGACAGTGACGGCGCTCAATGACTACGCGGTCACCTTTCCCGCCGAGATGGCGTCGGAGCATGCGGTGCTGCTGGCAATGGATCATTCGGGCCGGCCGATGCGCATCCGCGAGAAGGGGCCGATCTGGATCGTCTTTCCGTTGAGCGAGGCCGAGGCCGCCTCGGCGCCCTTCGACAACCAGATGGTCTGGCAACTGGCAAAGATCCACGTGGGCCCGTGACCCGGCCTGGCCGTGTCTGGGGCGCACTGGTCGAGAACGGCCGCAGCATCCGTGCCATCGTGGCGGTGGCGGTGATCGTCGCCCTGGCCGTGTTGTTCGAGGTGCAGCAATCCGAGATGAGCCGGACCCGGGAACGGGCGATGGACCGGGTCTCGGCCACGTCCTGGAAGGTCAGCGAGCTGGTGTTCGAGACCCTGCGCTTCTCGATGGCGCTGCGGCTGCATGCCAGCGGCGAGGTCACGCGCGAAGAGGTCGAGTTCAGCTTCGAGCTGTTGTGGAGCCGGATCGACGTGGTCGCCAATACGCCGGTGGCCGACACGCAGGAGATCCGCCAGATCCTGACCCGGTTCCGCGCAATGATGTCGGACCAGGAGGCGATGATCTTCGACCGGCCGCTGATCCCGCCGCGGATGGCGGTCAGCCTGGCCCACGAGATGTCCGGGATCGCCCGCGAGCTGCGGGTGGTCTGGCTCGGCACCTTTCAGAACGGAAGCTTTGCCGATCTGACCCTGCGCAACCTTGCCGACCCCGGATCGGAACGGCTGCAGAGCCTTATCGTCGGGCTGATCTGCGTGCTGGTCGCCTATGTCATCGCCGAGATCATCTATGGCGGCGTGGCGCAGCAGCGCGAGATGCGGCTGCGCAAGGCGGCGGCCCAGGCGAGCGAGGCCAAGACCCGTTTTCTGGCCAATGTCAGCCATGAGATCCGCACGCCGCTGGACGGCATCCTCGGCATGACCGGCGAACTGTCCGAAACCCGGCTCGACGCGGATCAGATTGCCTGCCTCGGGGTGATCCGGCAATCCGGCGAGGTGCTGCTCAACACGCTCAACGACGTGCTGGACCTGGCCAAGGTCGAGGCCGGCGAACTGGTGATCGAGCGGCGGCCCTTCGATCTGGCGCAGGCGATCGGCGTGGCCCATGCGCTCTATCAATCCACCGCGCGCGACAAGGGCTTGCAGTTTGGCACCGAGATTGCGCCGGACCTGCCGCAAATGGTGCTGGGCGATGACACGCGGCTGCGGCAAGTGTTGCACAACCTGATCAGCAACGGGCTGAAGTTCACCGCCGAGGGCGAGGTTCGGGTGCGCGCCGAACCTGTGCCGGGCAGCGCCCGGATCCGCATCTCGGTGACCGACACCGGGCCGGGCATCGCGCCAGAGGCGCAGGCGATGATCTTTCGGCCCTTTACCCAGGCGGATGCCAGCATCACCCGCAAGCATGGCGGCACCGGCCTCGGTCTCTCGGTCTCGCGGCAATTGGTCAGGTCGATGGGCGGCGAGCTTCGGCTGCAGAGCGCGGCTGGCGCCGGTGCGACCTTCTGGTTCGATCTCGACCTGCCGGCGGTCGCGCCGATCCCGCCCGCCGCCGCCGTGGTGGACAGGGTGCCAGACCCGCCCGAGGCGGATGGGTTGCGGATCCTCGTGGTGGACGACAACGCCACCAACCGCCTGTTGCTGCGGCGCTATCTCAGACAGGTGGCGTGCCATGTGGCCGAGGCCTGCGACGGGGCCGAGGCGGTGACAGCGGTCTCTGGCGCGCGGTTCGACGTGGTGCTGATGGACATCCAGATGCCGGTGATGGACGGCATCGAGGCGACCCGCCGGATCCGCCGGCGCGAGGCCGCAGAGGGGCAGCGGCCGGTGCGGATCATCGCGGTGACCGCCAACATCATGGAGCATCAGAGCCGCGGCTACCTGGAGGAGGGAATGGATGATGTGATCGGCAAGCCGGTGTCGAAAAAGCGGCTGCTGGCCAAGCTGGAGCCGCAGGTCGGTGAAAGCGCCATCGCCGGCGCCGCCTGAGGTGTCAGGCCGGTGACAGAGCGGAGGCAGGCATGCGGTGAGTGACAAGAAAGGGGCGCCCCGAAAGGCGCCCCCGGTCCCGCAATGGCGCGCGGTTCAGTCGCCAAGCACCTCAAGCGTCACCCGGGTGAAATCGAGCCCGTTGTCGGCCTCGCCCGGGGTCTTGGAGGCGCCAAAGGTCTTGGAGTTGACGTGAAACGCCAGCATTCCGACGGTCTCGAGCGTGCTGTCCGGGTCCTGCTGGCTGAAGCTGCTGAGCACCGCGCCATCCTGCATCAGCGCGCCGGTGATTTCGACACCTTCGTCCAGCCGGGTCACAGCGATCGTGCCGGTGTAGCTCTGGCTCGGCGCGAAGTTGTAGCTCTCACCGCCTTCGCCCAGCCTGTCCCAGGCGTCGAGCCCGCCAAGCAAACGGCCGAGCGCCGTGTCATTGTGCCGGCGGATCTCGATATTGGCAGCCGATGCCGTGTTGACGTCATAGGCGACCAGATAACCCGGCAGCGTGTCATAGGCCGCATTCGGGCTCTTGGACGAGGCCGAGAGATCGCCATC
This sequence comes from Marinovum sp., assembly GCF_034669705.1. Classification (GTDB taxonomy): domain Bacteria; phylum Pseudomonadota; class Alphaproteobacteria; order Rhodobacterales; family Rhodobacteraceae; genus Marinovum. The sequence continues at coordinate 19,994 of NZ_JAXMOR010000034.1, read as the reverse complement.
GAGCTCGGCCCGCCCGAGAGTGTCAAACAGGCCGACACGAAAGGCCGCGCCGCGGTCCTCGCCGATGGTCTGCGGGGTCTCGAAGGTGAAGCTGGCCTTCAGGGTCTGGCCAACAGCCAGCTCTTGCGGCGCAAAGGTGGTGCGGATACCGCGCCCGGAGCCGCCAGAGACAAGGCCGAGACGGCCCTCGGTGACCTCGATCGAGCTGCTGTTGGAGGTGGTCCACCAGTTGGCGTCCTGGGCGTCGGCACCGTCATCACGGCTGCCATCGGCGAAACTGTCGTCGAAGACGATCCCGGCAGTGGCGGGCACGGGCTGGGCCGGGGCGGCGGCTTCGGTCGCATTGCCCAGCGCCGGGCCTTCGGCCGGGGGCGTGTCGTGCGAATAGTCCAGCTCGTAGAAGATCACCCGGTCGAAATCGGTCTCGGGCGCCGGGCTGGTGTTGTTGCCGGTATAGGCGCCGGCCTTGAAGAACATGAACTCGTCTTCCACCGAAAAGCCGCTGTCGCGCATGTCGAAGGGCTCGGCCACCACCTCGGAGCCATCGTCGCGGATGATCTTGAGGTGCAGCATCGGGATGATCGCGTCACCCTCGGGCTTGCCCTTGACCTCGATCTCGTAGGTGAAGATCTCGTCAAGCGCGATGCCGTCCTCGGGGTTGGCGATGCGGTCACCGCGGCTGCCGATCACGTCGACCCAGGCCTCCTTGCCGACCTCGGGGTCGTGGGCGAAGTAGAGCGAGCCGTATTTGTTCTGCGGCAGCTTGCGGTAATAGAGCCGGATCGGCTCGTCGTTCTTGGCGTGGATCTGGCCGATCACCACCCGGCCGACCTGATAGGCCTTGCCCTGGCGGGTGACCTGGTTGACCGAGAGCGTGGCGCGCAGCTTGCCGTCGACACCGCCCGAGGCGGCCTGGGCCGAGAGCGGCGCAGAGGAGAACACCCAGTTGTTCTTGTTGGGATATCCGCCCTCGACCCGGGTCTCGATCGAATAGTCGCCACGGCGCAGCATGCCGCGCAGCTCCGAGCGGGTGTAGCTGGTGTTGGCAGATGTCTTGGCACCCGCGGGCGTGACGCGGAACACCATGCCGCCGGTTGCGGGATCGGTGTAGAAGTAGCGCGGATCGGTCCAGCCGGCGGCGAGTTCGTTTTCATAGACGCTGTCGGAGATGCCGTCGCCATCATCGTCGGCCGGCGTGGTCATGTACCAGCCGCTCAGGTCGAAGTTCTCGCCCGGTGTCTTTTCCGGGTCGAGACCGAAGAGCCCGGGGCCTTGACGCTCGGTCAGGACCGGCTGGTCGGGTTTCTCGACCGCCACGCCGCAGCCGCGCGCCTCGACCTCGACGATGCTGTTCCAGTCGTTGGCCTCGTTGCCATTGGCCAGGATGCGCAGGTACTGCGCCCGCACCGGGTCGATCTCGTAGCTTTCCAGCTCGGTCGTGGTGCCGCCGGACTGGCGGGGGGCGATCACCGTCTGAAAGGTTTCGCCATCGGCCGAGGTTTCGACCTCGAACTGCGATTTCCGGCTGTCGCCGTTATACCAGGCGATGGCCAGCGATTTCAGCGTCTGCTCGGCGCCGAGATCGAGGGTCAGCGCCTTGGGCGTGCCCTGGCCCTGGTTCGACCAGCGCGAATCCGGGTCGAGATTGCCGTCGATGCTGTTCTGCGGCCCGTGGGTCTCTTCGTAGAGACCGTCATCGACCGCCGAAATGATTGTCAGGGGGCCGCTGTCGTCGCAGGCGGTATTGGCATGGACCTGCGATCCGAGAAGGCTCGCCGTGGCGGCCAGGATCGTGTTCCGAAGAAGGTGGTTCACAGTGTTCTCCCAAATGCTGTGATCGCGATGGCAGTGCCATCTGGGATACTAGACTACCGGGAGTCGCGCCGGCGCGCCAGCGTTTTCTGGTGTCTCGACCGGCCGGCGGGGCAGGGCGGCCATCTCCCCCTTGATCCCGGGCGCGATCCGGCTTAGGCCACGCTCCTGTACCGCGGGTCCGATTCGGGCGCGTGGTGCATTTCGTCCGAGACGGTGGGTGGGGCCCTTGCCCCTTAATCTCCTGCCTGAGACGGGAAGAGACCAGATTGGCCGAGGGCTTTGCACCTCGGGCGCTCTTGGCGGACCCCCGTAAAATGGACCTGAACGTCGGGCGTCATGCCCGGCAGAACGAGCCGGGGGGCAACCCCCAAAATTGGAGTGAAACTGTGGATAGAGCCCAGAAAGAGAAATTGGTCGACGAACTCGGCCAGATCTTCGAAAGCTCTGGCGTCGTGGTGGTATCCCACTACGAAGGTCTCACGGTTGCCGAGATGCAAGACCTCCGCTCGCGTGCGCGCGATGCGGGTGGTGCTGTGCGTGTCGCCAAGAACAGGCTCGCCAAGATCGCCCTTGAGGGAAAGCCCTGCGCAAGCATTGCCGACTTCCTTACGGGCATGACCGTGCTCACCTATTCCGAGGACCCCGTGGCAGCAGCCAAGGTGGCCGAGGACTTCGCCAAGGACAACAAGAAGTTCGAAATCCTTGGCGGGGCAATGGGTGAAAACGCTCTGGACCGGGCCGGTGTCGAGGCCGTGTCGAAAATGCCGTCGCGTGATGAGCTTATTGCTACCATCGCGGGCATGATCGGCGCCCCTGCCTCGAACATCGCCGGTGCCATTGGCGCACCTGCTTCGAACATCGCTTCCATCCTCTCGACCATCGAGGAAAAGGCCGAAGCGGCGTAAGGCAAACCGAGACGACTTTCGTGGGGCATGCGCCCACACGTTGGAACACATCTAGATACGGAAAGAGTCGAAAATGGCTGATCTGAAAAAACTGGCAGAAGAGATCGTTGGTCTGACCCTGCTGGAAGCACAAGAACTGAAAACCATCCTCAAAGACGAGTATGGCATCGAGCCCGCCGCCGGCGGCGCAGTGATGATGGCTGGTCCGGCAGATGCCGGTGGCGAAGCTGCTGAAGAGCAGACTGAATTTGACGTGATCCTCAAGTCCGCTGGCGACAAGAAGATCAACGTCATCAAAGAAGTCCGCGGCATCACCGGCCTGGGCCTCAAAGAAGCCAAAGAGCTGGTCGAAGCTGGCGGCAAAGCCGTCAAAGAGCAGGTTTCGAAAGAAGAAGCCGAAGAGATCAAAGGCAAGCTGGAAGCAGCTGGCGCCGAAGTCGAGCTCAAGTGATTTCGCGCTCCGCGCAAGGGGCATCCCGGACCTGATCCGGGGTCTCCCGCTCGGAGGCCATGGGCGACACCGCCCATTCGCAATCAAGGCAAGCGCTCCCGCGAGGGGGCGCTTGTTTTCTTTCCGCCCGCGCCTATCGTTCTGGGGAACCGGGGGCGGCGAAGCCCGTTCCCGATGTCTGATCGCTTGGAAGGGGACCCCCATGTCACGCAGTCTTGTCGCAGCCGCGCTGCTTCCGATCCTCGCGGCGCCGCTGGCCGCCGAGACCCTCGAGGCCGACGTCTGGGCCGACAACTGGTTCGAGATGCGCATCGACGGCCGCAAGGTGGCCGAGGACAGTGTGCCGATCACCACCGAACGCTCGTTCAAGGCCGAGAGCTTCACCTTCGATGCCGACCGCCCCTTCGTGATCGGCGTGATCGCCATGGACTACAAGGCCAATGACACCGGGCTGGAATATATCGGCACCGATCGCCAGCAGATGGGCGATGGCGGGCTGATCGTGCAGATCCGCGACGCCGAGGGCGATGTCGTTGCGGTCAGCGACGAGGGCTGGCAATGCCTGACCATTCACACCGCCCCGCTCGACACCGCCTGCGCGGACGAAGATGCACCTTTGGCCGGCAGCGAGGCCTGCGGGTTCAAGGTGGTGGAAGAGCCCGTGGGCTGGGATCACGTGGGCTTCGACGCTTCTGGCTGGCAGCCAGCCAGCACCTACTCCGAAGCGGAGGTGCGCCCGAAGGAGGGTTATGACGAGATCGACTGGGACGCCCGGGCCAAGCTGATCTGGGGGCCGGATCTGCAGCAGAGCAACACCGTGCTCTGTCGTCTCAGCGTCGAATAGATACGATTTTCGGCAACAGGTGACCTCGCGGCAGCCGGCAAGCGGCTTGGCTGCTTGACCCGCCCGACGTATTTTGCCAAAGTTGGCGGATATCACGAAACCGCAAATCCCTCCCGAGGGGTCTTGCGTTCGCGCCGTTCACCGAATATTCGGAAGTCTCCCGCGGGTTCGACCGATTCGAACCCGTGTCTGTTTCGTTCTGGACGTGAGGTGGCGACGACGCATTGAATTCATCGTAGTGACCCCCATATCCCGACTTCTTCAACACAGATGGTTCGCAGGCCCTTCTTGGCAAGCCCCCCTAAAGGGGAGTTTTCCAAGGCAGGGAAATCGAGATCGAGTGACGCGCGGTGGGACGTGCGCCGAGAATGGATCCGTTTCACGCCGTCACTGACGAGAATGCGCCGTTGCAGCCCCGGCACTGCGCGCGTTCAGGCAGAGAAAATCGAAAGGGCACTCCCCTCATGGCGCAAAGCTTCCTTGGCCAGAAACGTCTTCGCCGGTACTACGGCAAAATCCGTGAAGTCCTCGCAATGCCGAACCTCATCGAGGTTCAGAAATCCTCTTACGACCTGTTCCTGAAGTCCGGCGACCAGCTGACACCGATGGACGGCGAAGGCATCAAGGGTGTCTTCCAGTCGGTCTTCCCGATCAAGGATTTCAACGAGACCGCGGTTCTCGAATTCGTCGACTATGCGCTGGAAAAGCCGAAGTTCGACGTCGAGGAATGCCAGCAACGTGACCTGACCTACAGTGCCCCTCTGAAGGTGACGCTGCGGCTCATCGTGTTCGATATCGACGAGGACACCGGCGCCAAATCCGTCAAGGACATCAAGGAACAAGACGTCTACATGGGCGACATGCCCTTGATGACGCCGAACGGCACCTTCGTGGTCAACGGCACCGAGCGGGTGATCGTCAGCCAGATGCACCGGTCGCCCGGCGTGTTCTTCGACCATGACAAGGGCAAGACCCACTCCTCGGGCAAGCTGCTCTTTGCCTGCCGGATCATTCCCTATCGCGGCTCCTGGCTCGACTTCGAGTTCGACGCCAAAGACATCGTCTTCGCCCGGATCGACCGTCGCCGCAAGCTGCCGGTGACAACCCTGCTCTATGCGCTGGGTCTCGATCAAGAAGCGATCATGGACGCCTATTACGACACCGTGACCTATACCCTGCGCAAGGGTGAGGGCTGGGTGACGAAATTCTTCCCCGAGCGTGTGCGTGGCACCCGCCCGACCTATGACCTGGTCGACGCCGCCAGTGGCGAGATCATCGGCGAGGCCGGCAAGAAGGTCACGCCCCGCGCGGTCAAGAAGCTGATCGACGAGGGCAACGTCAAGGAACTGCTGCTGCCCTTCGAGCAGATCGTCGGCAAGTTCGCCGCCAAGGACATCATCAACGAAGAAAACGGCGCGATCTACGTCGAGGCCGGCGACGAGCTGACCTGGGAAGTCGACAAGGATGGCGACGTCACCGGCGGCACGCTGAAAGAGCTGGTCGACGCCGGTGTTACCGAGATTCCGGTGCTCGACATCGACAACATCAACGTCGGCGCCTACATGCGCAACACCATGGCGATGGACAAGAACATGGGTCGCGACACGGCGCTCATGGACATCTACCGCGTCATGCGTCCGGGCGAACCGCCCACCGTCGAGGCCGCCTCGGCGCTGTTCGAGACGCTGTTCTTTGACGGCGAGCGCTATGACCTCTCGGCCGTGGGCCGGGTCAAGATGAACATGCGCCTCGCGCTCGACAAGCCCGACACCCAGCGCACGCTGGACCGCGAAGACATCGTCGCCTGCATCAAGGCGCTGGTTGATCTGCGTGACGGTCGCGGCGACATCGACGACATCGACCACCTCGGCAACCGCCGGGTGCGTTCGGTCGGCGAGCTGATGGAAAACCAGTACCGCGTCGGCCTGCTCCGCATGGAGCGCGCGATCAAGGAACGCATGTCCTCGGTCGAGATCGACACGGTGATGCCGCAGGACCTGATCAACGCCAAGCCGGCCGCGGCCGCGGTGCGCGAATTCTTCGGCTCCTCGCAGCTGTCGCAGTTCATGGACCAGACCAACCCGCTGTCGGAAGTCACCCACAAACGCCGTCTTTCGGCGCTTGGCCCGGGTGGTCTGACCCGCGAACGTGCCGGCTTTGAGGTGCGCGACGTGCACCCGACCCACTACGGCCGGATGTGCCCGATTGAGACGCCGGAAGGCCCGAACATCGGTCTGATCAACTCGCTGGCGACCTTTGCCCGCGTCAACAAATACGGCTTCATCGAAACACCCTATCGGGTGGTCAAGGACGGCACCGTCACCGACGAAGTGCACTACATGTCCGCGACCGAGGAAATGCGTCACACGGTGGCGCAGGCCAACGCCAACCTCGACGAGAACATGAAGTTCGTCAACGATCTGGTCTCGACCCGGAAATCCGGCGACTACACGCTCTCGCCCAACGAGAACGTGGACCTGATCGACGTTTCGCCGAAGCAGCTGGTGTCAGTTGCGGCCTCGCTGATCCCGTTCCTGGAAAACGACGACGCCAACCGCGCTCTGATGGGCTCGAACATGCAACGTCAGGCGGTTCCCACCCTGCGCTCGGAAGCGCCGCTGGTCGGCACCGGCATCGAGGAAATCGTGGCGCGCGACTCCGGTGCGGCGGTGATGGCGCGCCGTGGCGGCATCATCGACCAGGTCGATGCCCAGCGGATCGTGATCCGGGCCACCGACAATCTGGAAGTGGGCGACCCCGGCGTCGACATCTACCGGATGCGCAAGTTCCAGCGGTCGAACCAGAACACCTGCATCAACCAGCGTCCGCTGGTGAAGGTGGGTGACACCGTGCAGCAGGGCGAAGTGATCGCCGACGGTCCCTCGACCGACATGGGCGAATTGGCCCTCGGCAAGAACGTGATCGTCGCCTTCATGCCGTGGAACGGCTACAACTATGAAGACTCGATCCTGATCTCCGAGCGCATTGCGCGCGACGACGTCTTTACCTCGGTGCACATCGAGGAATTCGAAGTCGCCGCCCGCGACACCAAGCTCGGGCCGGAAGAGATCACCCGCGACATTCCCAACGTCGGCGAGGAAGCCCTGCGCAACCTCGACGAGGCGGGCATCGTCTATATCGGTGCCGATGTGGAGCCGGGCGACATTCTCGTCGGCAAGATCACCCCGAAAGGCGAAAGCCCGATGACGCCGGAGGAGAAACTCCTGCGCGCCATCTTCGGCGAAAAAGCCTCTGACGTGCGCGATACCTCGCTGCGGGTGAAACCGGGCGACTTTGGCACGGTTGTGGAAGTGCGGGTGTTCAACCGTCACGGCGTCGAAAAGGACGAACGTGCACTGCAGATCGAGCGCGAGGAAATCGAGCGTCTGGCCCGTGACCGGGACGACGAGCTCGCCATTCTCGACCGCAACATCTATGCCCGCCTGAAGGACCTGATCTTCGGCAAGGTGGCGGTCAAGGGCCCGCGCGGCGTGCGTCCGAACTCCGAGATCACCCAGGATCTGCTCGACAGCCTGAGCCGCGGCCAATGGTGGCAGCTGGCGATCGAGGACGAGGAAGACGCCAAGATCGTCGAGGCGCTGAACGAGCAGTACGAGGCGCAGAAGCGCCAGCTCGACGCACGGTTCGAGGACAAGGTCGAGAAGGTCCGTCGCGGCGACGACCTGCCGCCGGGCGTGATGAAGATGGTCAAGGTCTTCATCGCGGTGAAGCGCAAGCTTCAGCCGGGCGACAAGATGGCGGGCCGTCACGGCAACAAGGGCGTGATCTCCCGCGTGGTGCCGATGGAGGACATGCCGTTCCTCGCCGATGGCACCCCGGTCGACTTCTGCCTCAACCCGCTGGGCGTTCCGTCGCGGATGAACGTCGGTCAGATCCTCGAGACCCACATGGGCTGGGCCGCGCGCGGTCTGGGCATCAAGGTCGACGATGCTCTGGGCGAGTACCGCCGCTCGGGCGACCTGACCCCGGTGCGCGACGCAATGCGGACCGCCTATGGCGACGAGGTCTATGAAGAGGGCCTGTCGGACATGGACGAGGCGCATCTGCTCGAGGCGGCAGGCAATGTCGCACGCGGCGTGCCGATCGCGACGCCGGTGTTTGACGGCGCCAAGGAGCTGGACGTCAACGATGCGCTGACCCGCGCGGGCTTTGACACCTCGGGGCAGTCGATCCTGTTCGACGGCCGCACCGGCGAGCAGTTCTCGCGTCCCGTCACCGTCGGCGTGAAGTACCTGCTCAAGCTGCACCACCTGGTGGACGACAAGATCCACGCGCGCTCGACCGGGCCCTACAGCCTCGTCACCCAGCAGCCGCTGGGTGGTAAGGCGCAGTTCGGTGGCCAGCGCTTCGGTGAGATGGAAGTCTGGGCGCTGGAAGCCTATGGCGCCGCCTACACCCTGCAGGAGATGCTGACCGTCAAGTCGGACGACGTGGCAGGCCGGACCAAGGTCTATGAATCGATCGTCAAGGGCGAGGACAACTTCGAGGCGGGCGTTCCCGAGAGCTTCAACGTGCTTGTCAAGGAAGTCCGCGGCCTCGGCCTGAACATGGAACTCCTGGATGCGGAGGAGGAAGACTGAAGGTGCGCCCCAAGGGCAGACCCCACGTAGGGTGCGCAGTCACTGCGCACCTCTCCTCCCCTGCACCCTCCCGTTTTGAGGAAGACAAATGAACCAGGAACTGACCAACAACCCGTTCAACCCCGTCGCCCCGGTCAAGACCTTCGACGAGATCAAGGTCTCTCTTGCCAGCCCCGAGCGCATCCTCTCGTGGTCCTACGGCGAGATCAAGAAGCCGGAAACCATCAACTACCGCACGTTCAAGCCCGAGCGTGACGGCCTGTTCTGCGCGCGTATCTTTGGCCCGATCAAGGATTACGAATGCCTCTGCGGCAAGTACAAGCGGATGAAGTACCGCGGCGTCGTCTGCGAGAAATGCGGCGTCGAAGTCACGCTGCAGAAGGTCCGCCGCGAGCGCATGGGCCACATCGAGCTGGCCGCGCCCTGCGCCCACATCTGGTTCCTCAAGTCGCTGCCCTCGCGCATCGGCCTGATGCTGGACATGACCCTGCGCGATCTTGAACGTGTGCTCTACTTCGAGAACTACGTGGTGATCGAACCGGGCCTCACCGACCTCACCTACGGCCAGATGATGACCGAAGAAGAGTTCATGGACGCCCAGGACGCCTATGGCATGGACGCCTTCACTGCCAATATCGGCGCTGAAGCGATCCGCGAGATGCTGGCTGCGATCGACCTCGAGTCCGAGGCCGAGACCCTGCGCGCCGATCTGAAAGAGGCGACAGGCGAGCTGAAGCCGAAGAAGATCATCAAGCGTCTGAAAGTGGTCGAGTCCTTCCTCGAATCCGGCAACCGCCCGGAGTGGATGGTCATGACCGTGATCCCGGTCATCCCGCCCGAGCTGCGCCCGCTGGTGCCGCTGGACGGTGGCCGCTTTGCGACCTCGGATCTCAACGACCTCTACCGCCGGGTGATCAACCGGAACAACCGCCTCAAGCGGCTGATCGAACTGCGCGCGCCCGACATCATCGTCCGCAACGAAAAGCGGATGCTGCAAGAGTCCGTCGATGCGCTGTTCGACAACGGCCGTCGCGGTCGGGTGATCACCGGCGCCAACAAGCGTCCGCTGAAATCGCTCTCGGACATGCTCAAGGGCAAGCAGGGCCGCTTCCGTCAGAACCTTCTGGGCAAGCGGGTCGACTTCTCCGGCCGTTCGGTCATCGTGACCGGCCCCGAGCTGAAGCTCCACCAGTGCGGTCTCCCGAAGAAGATGGCGCTCGAGCTGTTCAAGCCGTTCATCTACTCGCGGCTTGAGGCCAAGGGCCTGTCGTCGACCGTCAAGCAGGCCAAGAAGCTGGTCGAAAAGGAACGTCCCGAGGTCTGGGACATCCTCGACGAGGTGATCCGCGAGCACCCGGTGCTCTTGAACCGCGCGCCGACACTGCACCGTCTGGGCATCCAGGCCTTCGAACCCACGCTGATCGAAGGCAAGGCGATCCAGCTGCACCCGCTGGTCTGCTCGGCCTTCAACGCCGACTTCGACGGGGACCAGATGGCGGTTCACGTGCCGCTCTCGCTGGAAGCCCAGCTCGAAGCGCGCGTGCTGATGATGTCGACCAACAACGTCCTGTCGCCTGCCAACGGCGCGCCGATCATCGTTCCGTCGCAGGATATGATCCTCGGGCTCTACTACCTCACCATCCAGCGCGATGGCATGAAGGGCGAGGGCATGGCCTTCTCCTCGATCGAGGAAGTCGAGCACGCGCTCGGCGCCGGTGAAGTGCACCTGCACGCCAAGATCACCGCGCGGGTCAAGCAGATCGACGATGAGGGCCAAGAGGTCATGAAGCGCTACGAGACCACCCCGGGCCGTCTGCGCCTCGGCGGTCTGCTGCCGCTGAATGCCAAGGCACCGTTCGATCTGGTCAACCAGCTCCTGCGGAAGAAGGACGTGCAGCGCGTCATCGACACCGTCTACCGCTATTGCGGTCAGAAGGAGAGCGTCATCTTCTGTGACCAGATCATGTCGATGGGCTTCAAGGAAGCCTTCAAGGCCGGCATTTCCTTCGGCAAGGACGACATGGTCATCCCCGACACCAAATGGCCGATCGTCGAAGAGACCCGCGAACAGGTGAAGGATTTCGAGCAGCAGTACATGGACGGTCTGATCACCCAGGGTGAGAAGTACAACAAGGTCGTCGATGCCTGGTCGAAGTGTAACGACAAGGTCACCGAAGCGATGATGTCGACCATCTCGGCCGAACGTCACGCCGAGGATGGCTCGGTCATGGAGCCGAACTCGGTCTACATGATGGCGCACTCCGGTGCGCGGGGCTCGGTCACGCAGATGAAGCAGCTGGGCGGGATGCGCGGCCTGATGGCGAAGCCGAACGGCGACATCATCGAGACCCCGATCATCTCGAACTTCAAGGAAGGTCTGACCGTTCTTGAATACTTCAACTCGACCCACGGCGCGCGGAAAGGTCTGTCGGACACCGCTCTGAAGACGGCGAACTCGGGCTACCTGACCCGTCGCCTGGTGGACGTGGCGCAGGATTGCATCGTGCGCATGCACGACTGCGAGACCGACCGGGCGATCACCGCGGAAGCGGCGGTCAACGACGGCGAGATCGTCTCGTCGCTGGGCGAACGCATCCTCGGCCGTGTCTCGGCCGACGACGTGCTTCAACCGGGCACCGAAGAGGTGATCTGCAAGGCCGGTACGCTGATCGACGAGCGCATGGCCGACACCATCGAGGCCTCCGGCGTGGCCAAGATGCGCATCCGCAGCCCGCTGACCTGCGAGGCCGAAGAGGGCGTCTGTGCCATGTGCTATGGCCGTGACCTGGCGCGCGGCACCATGGTCAACTCCGGCGAGGCGGTGGGCATCATCGCGGCGCAGTCGATCGGTGAACCTGGCACCCAGCTGACGATGCGGACCTTCCACATCGGCGGCGTGGCCCAGGGTGGTCAGCAGTCCTTCCAGGAGGCCGGCACCGAGGGTGTGGTCACCTATGAGGGCGCCAACACGCTGGAGAACGCCGTTGGCGAGACCCTGGTGATGGGCCGGAACATGAAGCTGGTGATCCAGGACGAGCACGGCGTCGAACGGGCCAGCTTTAAGCTGGGCTACGGCACCAAGCTCTTCGTCAAGGAAGGCGCGAAAGTGGGCCGGGGCGACAAGCTCTATGAGTGGGACCCCTATACCCTGCCGATCATCGCCGAAAAGGACGGGACAGCGCGTCACGTCGACCTGGTGAACGGTGTCGCCGTCCGCGAGGAGACCGACGATGCCACCGGCATGACCCAGAAGATCGTCGCCGACTGGCGCGCGGCTCCGAAGGGCAACGAGCTCAAGCCCGAGATCATCCTGATCGACGGCGACGGCGAGCCGGTGCGCAACGAGGCGGGCAACCCGATCACCTATCCGATGTCGGTCGACGCCATCCTGTCGGTCGAAGACGGGCAGGACGTGAAGGCCGGTGACGTGGTGGCGCGCATCCCGCGCGAAGGGGCGAAGACCAAGGACATCACCGGTGGTCTGCCGCGTGTGGCCGAGCTCTTCGAGGCGCGGCGTCCCAAGGATCACGCGATCATCGCCGAGATCGACGGCTATGTGCGCTTTGGCAAAGACTACAAGAACAAGCGCCGCATCGCCATCGAGCCTGCCGACGACAGCCTGGAGCCGGTCGAGTACATGGTGCCCAAGGGCAAGCACATTCCGGTTCAGGAAGGTGACTATGTCCAGAAGGGCGACTACATCATGGACGGCAACCCGGCGCCGCATGACATCCTCGCCATCATGGGGATCGAGGCGCTGGCCAACTACATGATCGACGAGGTTCAGGACGTCTATCGTCTGCAGGGCGTGAAGATCAACGACAAGCATGTCGAAGTGATCGTGCGCCAGATGCTGCAGAAGTGGGAGATCCAGGACTCGGGCGACACCACGCTGCTCAAGGGCGAACACGTGGACAAGGCCGAATTCGACGCCGCCAACGAAAAGGCGCTGTCGAAAGGCGGGCGCGAGGCGACCGGCGAGCCGATCCTTCTGGGGATCACCAAGGCCTCGCTGCAGACCCGGTCGTTCATCTCGGCGGCCTCGTTCCAGGAGACCACCCGGGTTCTCACCGAAGCGTCGGTGCAGGGCAAGAAGGACAAGCTGGTCGGCCTGAAGGAGAACGTCATCGTCGGCCGGTTGATCCCGGCAGGCACCGGTGGCGCGACCCAGCAGATGCGGCGCGTGGCCCAGGATCGGGACAACGTGGTGATCGAGGCACGCCGCGAGGAAGCGGAAGCCGCGGCCGCGCTGGCGGCACCGTCGGACGACATGATGGCGGGCGATGCCTTTGCCCAGCCGGTGATGGACGAAGACAGCCGCGACTGATTGCCGGTCGCTGACAGCATTTGCCCCGTCCGGTTCCGCCGGGCGGGGTTTTTACATTGTGCGCCTGCGGCGCGCAGTGTTCTGGTTCTGCCGGGAGAGCTTGCACGATCTGGCCCGAGCGGCGCGCTCCGGGCCGGCGGGGGCCTCCGGCGGGAGGTTTTTCCGGCAAGATGAAGGTGGGAGCGATGCAGGACAACACGCGCGGGGCGCTCTTGATGATGGGCTCGATGGCCGGGTTCACCTTTAACGACACCTTCGTCAAGCTGACCGCCGGCGAGGTGCCGCTGTTTCAGCTTGTCTTCCTGCGAGGGGTAATCGCCAGCCTGTTCCTGTTCCTGCTGGCCCGCCATCTCGGCGCGCTGCGGCTGGACCTGTCGCGGCGCGACTGGCTGCTGGTCGGCGTCCGCTCGCTGACCGAGGTGGGGGCGACGGTGTTCTTCCTTTCGGCGTTGTTCCGGATGCCGCTGGCCAATGTCACCGCGATCCTGCAGATCCTGCCGCTCAGCGTGGCGCTCGGGGCGGCGCTGTTTTTGCGCGAGCCGGTGGGCTGGCGTCGCTGGATCGCGATTGCCGTGGGCTTTGGCGGCATGTTGCTGATCGTGCGGCCCGGACCGGAGGGGTTTTCCGACGCGACGCTGTTCGCGCTGGTGGCGGTGGTCTGTTCCACCCTGCGCGACCTGGCGACACGGTCGATGTCGGTCAAGGTGCCGTCGCTCTTGGTGTCCTTCGCAGGCGCGCTGTCGGTCATGGTTTTCGCCGGGCTGGCGAGCCTGCCGGGGGGCTGGCAGCCGATCGCGCCGCAGAACGCGGCGTTCATCGTGATCGCCTCGGTGTTCATCCTCGGGGCCTATCTGTGCTCGGTGATGGTGATGCGGGTGGGCGAGGTCAGCTTTACCGCGCCGTTCCGCTATACCGGTCTGATCTGGGCGCTGATCCTGGGCTACCTGGTCTGGGGCGACTTTCCGCAGCCGCTGACGCTGCTGGGGGCGTTCATCGTGGTGGCGACGGGGGTCTTTAGCCTATGGCGCGAGTCGCGGCGTTCCGGCAAAGATCGCGCGTACCCGGTCAGATGAGATTGCAAAGTCCTGGTCGAAGGCCTGTTCGCCCGCGGCGTCGAGCCGCCGGAGTTTGACCTTGGTGACCTTTTCGCCCTGCCGGCTGTCGTTGTGGTCGTTGTGGCCGCGCACGAACATCGGCTCATGGGTGAAGGTCACCGTCGGCATGAAGCGGTTGAGCCGGTTGTGGCCGAAATTCATGATCGTGTGGCGCGCCCAGGGTTTCACCGCCATGGCCAGCGCCACGCCCCAGTAGGGGGTCACGGTCTCCTGCGCCAGCAGGCCGCCGCTGTCCGGCCGGGCGATGTAGCCGCGGTTGAAGTCGAAGCCCACCAGCCGGTGGTCGCGCAGCAGCCCGGGGCAGTCGGCCGCCGCCTCGCGCAGGCGCTGCACGAAGGTGACGCCGACTGCGTCGTCATCGTCATGGCGGAACTGCAGGCAGGGGTGGCCCAGGTCGGCGCGGGCGTCGTTGAGGATCTCGGCCATGACCGGGCGGTGTTCGCGCGGAGGCTGGGCCACGATGCGGGCCTGCGGGAAATCGGCCACCAGGTCGTGCAGCCGGTCGAGATGGGGCTGCGGCAGCTGGTCGCCGATGACGATCAGGAAGGTGAAATCGCCATCGGTCTGCGCCTTGAGGCCGGGCAGGGTGATCGCCTCGAAATGCCGGAACCGCTCCTCCATCCGCTCGGCTCCGTAGAGATAGGCGATGCGGTCCTCGACGCTGTCGTGCTCGACCTGGAAGCCGCCGAGCGCGGGGTAGGAAAACCGACACAAACCAATGACCTGCACTGCTTTTTCTCCGCCTGGGGATGTGCTAACCGTTGCCGCAGACTTGCATTGCCGCAGCGGGCTTGGCAAGCGGCACGCGCCCCCCGGGGCGGGCTGTTGACAAGCCCCGCGACTCCCCCTATACGCCACCCTCATCTCGGCTTCGGGTCCGTCCCGCGTGCCGACATCATATTACAGTGGTCAAGATCCGGGCAGTTAGCGCTCCGATCCTCTGATAACCAACCGCGTCGCAGACCTCGGAATGGCTGTGATCGCGGGTTTTGCGCTTGTTACCGTCCCGCAAGGGGCGCGGGCGCGGGAATGGAAGACAACCGCATGGGGGTGCCCTCATGCACCCTGAACGAGAGCGAAAGCGGAGACGATACCTCTATGCCAACGATCCAACAGCTGATCCGCAAGCCGCGGCAGCCGAAAGTCAAACGGTCCAAGTCGCAGCACCTGGAACAATGCCCGCAGAAGCGCGGCGTCTGCACCCGTGTCTATACCACCACCCCGAAGAAGCCGAACTCGGCGATGCGGAAAGTGGCCAAGGTGCGCCTGACCAACGGTTACGAAGTGATCAGCTATATCCCCGGTGAAAGCCACAACCTGCAGGAGCACTCGGTGGTTCTGATCCGCGGCGGTCGTGTCAAAGACCTTCCCGGTGTGCGTTACCACATCCTTCGCGGTGTTCTGGATACCCAGGGCGTCAAAGATCGTAAGCAACGCCGCTCGAAATACGGCGCGAAGCGTCCTAAGTAAGGGAAACAGGATATGTCACGTCGTCACGCTGCTGAAAAACGCGAAGTCCTGCCCGACGCCAAATATGGCGACCGGGTTCTGACCAAATTCATGAACAACCTGATGATCGACGGCAAGAAGTCGGTCGCGGAGAAAATCGTCTACAATGCGCTCGACCGCATTGAAGGCAAGGTCAAGCGCGCCCCGGTGGAACTGTTCCACGAAGCGCTCGACAACATCAAACCCTCGGTCGAGGTCCGCTCGCGCCGCGTGGGTGGTGCCACCTACCAGGTGCCGGTCGAAGTGCGCCCCGAGCGCCGCGAGGCGCTGGCGATCCGCTGGCTGATCAACGCCAGCCGCGCCCGCAACGAGAACACAATGGAAGAACGCCTCGCAGGCGAGCTGCTGGATGCTGTCAATTCCCGCGGTTCCGCTGTTAAGAAGCGCGAAGACACCCACAAGATGGCCGACGCGAACAAAGCGTTCAGCCATTACCGCTGGTAAATTCAGAGGCTTTATCCAATGGCACGCGATTATCCGCTAGACCGCTACCGCAACTTCGGCATCATGGCCCATATCGACGCAGGCAAGACCACCTGCTCGGAACGGATCCTGTTCTACACCGGCAAATCCCACAACATCGGTGAGGTGCATGATGGCGCCGCCACCATGGACTGGATGGAGCAGGAGCAGGAACGCGGGATCACCATCACCTCGGCTGCGACGACCACCTTCTGGGAGCGCACCGAAGACGGTCAGACCCCCGACAGCCCGAAGCACCGCCTGAACATCATCGACACCCCCGGCCACGTCGACTTCACCATCGAAGTCGAACGTTCGCTGGCGGTTCTCGACGGGGCCGTCTGCGTGCTCGACGCCAACGCCGGTGTCGAACCCCAGACCGAAACCGTGTGGCGTCAGGCTGACCGCTACAAGGTTCCGCGCATCGTCTTTGTCAACAAGATGGACAAGATCGGCGCCGACTTCTTCAACTGTGTCGAGATGATCGAAGACCGCACCGGCGCCCGCGCCGTGCCCGTCGCCATCCCGATCGGCGCCGAGACCGAGCTCGAGGGTCTGATCGACCTCGTCACCATGAAGGAATGGGTCTGGCGTGGCGAAGATCTGGGCGCGTCCTGGGTTCAGGAAGACATTCGTGACAGCCTGAAAGACATGGCTGACGAATGGCGCGGCAAGATGATCGAAGCGGCCGTCGAGATGGACGACGACGCGATGGAAAACTACCTGATGGACGGTGCCGAGCCTGACGTTGCCACCCTGCGCAGCCTGCTGCGCAAGGGCACGCTCTCGCTCTCCTTCGTGCCGGTCCTGGGTGGTTCCGCGTTCAAGAACAAGGGCGTCCAGCCGCTGCTCAACGCCGTGATCGACTACCTGCCCAGCCCGCTGGACGTGGTCGACTACATGGGCTTCAAACCCGGCGACGAGACCGAGACCCGCAGCATCCCGCGCCGCGCGGATGACGACATGGCGTTCTCGGGTCTGGCGTTCAAGATCATGAACGACCCGTTTGTCGGCTCGCTGACCTTCGTGCGGATCTACTCGGGCAAGCTCGTCAAGGGCGACTCGATGCTGAACTCGACAAAAGGCAACACCGAGCGTGTCGGCCGGATGATGATGATGCACTCGAACAACCGCGACGAGATCACCGAAGCCTGGGCGGGTGACATCATCGCGCTTGGCGGTCTGAAGAACACCACGACCGGTGACACCCTGTGTGACAAGTCCGATCCGGTGGTTCTGGAAACCATGACCTTCCCCGATCCGGTGATCGAGATTGCCGTGGAACCCAAGACCAAGGGCGACCAGGAGAAGATGTCGGCCGGCCTCGCACGGCTGGCGGCAGAAGATCCGTCGTTCCGCGTCGAGACCGACATCGAGAGCGGTCAGACCATCATGAAGGGGATGGGGGAACTTCACCTCGACATCCTCGTCGATCGTCTGAAGCGCGAGTTCAAGGTCGAAGCCAACATCGGTGCACCGCAGGTGGCCTACCGCGAGACCATCTCGCGCGAGGTCGAGCACACCTACACCCACAAGAAACAGTCGGGTGGTTCGGGTCAGTTCGCCGAGGTCAAGCTGGTCATCACCCCAACGGAGCCGGGCGAAGGCTATTCCTTCGAGTCGAAGATCGTTGGTGGTGCGGTTCCCAAGGAATACATCCCGGGTGTCGAGAAAGGCATCAAGTCGGTCATGGACTCCGGTCCGCTGGCAGGCTTCCCGGTGATCGACTTCAAGGTGGCCCTGATCGACGGCAAGTTCCACGACGTGGACTCCAGCGTTCTGGCCTTCGAGATCGCAGCCCGCATGGGCATGCGCGAAGGCATGAAGAAGGCCGGCGCCAAGCTCTTGGAACCGATCATGAAGGTCGAAGTGGTGACGCCCGAGGACTACACCGGCAACATCATCGGCGACCTGACCTCGCGTCGGGGCCAGGTGACCGGCCAGGAGCCGCGCGGCAATGCCGTGGCGATCAACGCCATGGTGCCACTGGCCAACATGTTCGGCTACATCAACACCCTGCGCTCGATGTCGAGCGGCCGGGCACAATTCACGATGCAGTTCGACCATTACGATCCGGTGCCGCAGAACATCTCGGACGAGATCCAGTCGAAATACGCATAACGAGCGGTGCGCCGTAACGGCGCACCCTACATCCCCCCCGTAGGGTGCGCATTGATGCGCACCGCAAGACCAAATCAAGGAGCCACGACCATGGCAAAGGAAAAGTTTGCGCGTAACAAACCGCATTGCAACATTGGCACCATCGGCCATGTTGACCACGGCAAGACGACGCTGACCGCGGCGATCACCAAGTATTTCGGTGACTTCAAGGCCTACGACCAGATCGACGGCGCGCCGGAAGAGAAAGCCCGCGGCATCACCATCTCGACCGCCCACGTGGAATACGAGACCGAGGCACGTCACTATGCCCACGTCGACTGCCCCGGCCACGCCGACTACGTCAAGAACATGATCACCGGTGCCGCCCAGATGGACGGCGCGATCCTCGTCGTGAACGCCGCCGACGGCCCGATGCCCCAGACCCGCGAGCACATCCTGCTCGGCCGTCAGGTCGGCATTCCCTCGATGGTGGTCTTCCTCAACAAGGTCGACCAGGTCGATGACGAAGAGCTGCTCGAGCTGGTGGAAATGGAAGTCCGCGAGCTGCTGACCGAATACGACTACCCGGGCGACGACATCCCGATCATCGCAGGCTCGGCCCTCGCCGCTCTGGAAGGTCGTGACGAGGCGATCGGCGAAGAGAAGATCAAGGAACTGATGGCGGCCGTGGACGAGTACATCCCGCAGCCGGCGCGTGCGGTCGATCAGGACTTCCTGATGCCGATCGAGGACGTGTTCTCGATCTCCGGCCGCGGCACCGTCGTGACCGGCCGTGTCGAGCGTGGCGTGATCAACGTTGGCGACGAGATCGAGATCGTCGGCATCCGCGACACCAAGAAGACCACCTGCACCGGTGTTGAGATGTTCCGCAAGCTGCTCGATCGCGGTGAAGCCGGCGACAACATCGGCGCGCTGCTGCGCGGTGTCGACCGTGAGGGCGTCGAGCGCGGCCAGGTTCTCTGCAAGCCGGGTTCGGTCAAGCCGCACACCAAGTTCGAGGCGGAAAGCTACATCCTGACCAAGGACGAAGGTGGCCGTCACACGCCGTTCTTCGCCAACTACCGCCCGCAGTTCTACTTCCGGACCACCGACGTGACCGGCACCGTGGAACTGCCCTCGGGCACCGAGATGGTGATGCCGGGCGACAACCTGAAGTTCACCGTGGAGCTGATCGCCCCGATCGCGATGGAAGAAGGCCTGCGCTTCGCCATCCGTGAAGGCGGCCGCACCGTGGGATCGGGCGTCGTCTCGAAGATCATCGAGTGATCTGAGCCGCCGTCCCGGAGGTGATCCGGGACGGCCGCGACAGACAGAAAAGGGCCGGTCTTTCGACTGGCCCTTTTTTCGTGCGCCGCTGCCGGAGCGCCGCGCCGGTGAACTCCGGTGGGGGGGAGGCCCCGGCGCGGCGGCCGGGCTGCGGAGACGACTGCGGCTGACGTCTGCGGGCCTGTCCCGGCCTGGCGGTGCGGCCTTCTACCGCGCCCCTGGTCAGCAAGACAGGGTGAGGCCACAGCGCGAGGCCGGGGCGGGCGAGGCTGGGTGATCCACGTCCCGGGCTTGACCCGGGACCTCGCCCGGGGCGGTGTATCCCCTCCGCAGGCGCTCCGATCGGCCGCAGGAGGCCCCGGCGCAGGGGCCGGGACGGGTGGGTAGCCACACGTCCCGGACTTGACCCGGGACCGTGAGGGGAGAGGTTCGGTGCCCCGTGTCCCGGGCTTGACCCGGCAACCGTAATCGGTCACCGCGTGTCAGACGGCTTTCGGGTCGAAGGGTTTGCCCGTTCGCAGCATCGCGTTGAGGATCGTTAGAAGCTTGCGGGCGACCGCGATGATGGCCTGTTTCGC
>NZ_JAXMOR010000033.1:0-53122 GCF_034669705.1 Marinovum sp. | reverse complement strand
GATCTGCCACTTTGGGCCGTCCTGGCGAGCGCATCTTGTCTCGGGTGCTTCGATCCGAAGCTCGTTTGTGTGTTGTCATCACAACCTCCAATCTGGAACCGTTGCGACGACCAGTTGAATCCGCCCTGTATGCCCCGCAGGCCGCGCCGAGTGAGCGTGCGTAAGAAGTCAGCACAGAACGTTTCGGCATCGGATGGCATGACGGTGATGCCTAGGATTTAACGGCGCCCGTCGGTGTTGACCGCGACAGCCACTATCACGGCCATAGAGACGATCCGTCCGCCTTCACGCAGCTTTACATGGGTGGCGTCGAGCCACAGGAAGGGCCAGTCGCCTTCCAGAGGGCGGTTCAGGAATGCCTGCACTCGCTCGTCGATCTCCTCGCAAAGGGGCGATACGTGGCTCTTCGAGGTTCCCGTCAATCCCATTGCGCGAACCAGGTCGTCCACCGCACGGGTGGATACTCCTTGGATTTAGGCTTCCTGAACCACCGCCATCAGCGCCTTCTCGGCGGTACTGCGGGGTTCAAAGAAAGCCGGAAAATGGCTGCCCTTGCGCAGCTTCGGGATGTTCAGGCCGATGGTGCCCGCGCGGGTGTCCCATCGCCGCGGCCGGCAGCCATTCCGCTGGTTATCCCGATCCGGGCTGCGCTCGACGCGCCCGGCGCCGCAAACGGCGGTTACCTCGATGTCCACCAGTCGTTGGGCGGCGTCCTGGATCAGATCGCGCAGAAAATCCGTGTCATCGCTCTTGGCGATCACACCCGGAAGGTCAATCAGGGTCTCGGTCATCGTGCTCTCTTTCGTTGTCATCGGTCGTTGAACAACCTCAGACTACAAAGAAGCGCGGTGGCCGCCAGCCCGGCCGCGTGCTGAGCTACGCCAAAAAGCTCCGCGCGCGGCCTCTTACACCACTCCGTGGGGCACTACCTGCGAACTATACTATGGGCTTTCTGAACGTACTATCGCTGCCCGCGCGTAGGTCTGGTTTCTCCTGCTCCTTGATTATTGATCCTGGTTGCAGCGAAAAGATGGTTTGAGATTTGGGCATCGTCGTGGCTTTGAATGACCGGTCTGGCGACATCGGCTGCAACGCAGCGATGCGCGTGCCGCACCTGCAAACAGATGCTGCGTCAGCAAACACCGGGAAGGGCAACGGCGGCTAAGTCCGCATAGCGCCCATTCGTTCGCCGCCGAGGTTCCGCGAACTTCTTCTTCCAGGCGTAGAGCGAATACGGGCTGACCCCGAGACGCTCCGATACTTCCCTCACCGGGTAGCCCCGCTCGGTGATCTGCGCGAGCGCGTCCCGCTTGAACTCATCGCTGACCTTGCTGCTGCTCATCATGGCCTCCTTGCCTCAAAATTAGCGAAGGCGGCGTCCACGATACACGGGGCTATTCAGACTTCGAGGCGATACTCCGCATCGCGCCGCGCATATTGGATCTCGGTGATTCCGACGCCGTTTGGGTAACCGGCTATAAAGACGTATCCACCATCCGGTTACCGTGTGAATGCGGCAATCGATACAACGAGTTCCGGCAAAGTCCTTAGTGATCCTTGCCGAAGTGGAGGAAGCAAAGGGGGATAACACACCGCACAAATCCGAAAGACACAATAAAATCAGACATATGTACAGCAATGGTGGCGGAGACGAAGGGATTCGAACCCTCGAGACGGTTTCCCGCCTACTCCCTTAGCAGGGGAGCGCCTTCGACCACTCGGCCACGTCTCCGCCGACGCGTATAGCCAAGCAGGTACCGGGAGTACAAGGCGAAATTGGCAAGTTTCTGAAAAACCATTCCTCGCCTAGCACCGATCCCTCCGGCGGGACCGGCGTCGACGCCGCGACCAGGCCTCAGGTGTTGAACAGGAAGTGCATCACGTCACCGTCCTGGACCACATAGGTCTTGCCCTCGGCGCGCATCTTGCCCGCCTCCTTGGCGCCCTGCTCGCCATTGCCGGCGATGTAATCGTCATAGGCAATGGTCTCGGCGCGGATGAAGCCCTTCTCGAAATCGCCGTGGATCACCCCGGCGGCCTGCGGCGCACGGGTGCCTTCGCGGATCGTCCAGGCGCGGGCCTCCTTGGGGCCGACGGTGAAATAGGTCTCGAGGTGCAAGAGGTCGTAGCCGGCGCGGATCAACCGGTCGAGGCCGGCCTCTTCGAGACCCATCTCGCTGAGGAACATCTCGGCCTCCTCGGCGTCGAGCTGGCTGATCTCCTCCTCGATCTGAGCCGAGATGATCACGTGACCGGCCCCCTGCTCGGCGGCCATCTCGGCCACCTTGGCGGAATGTTCGTTGCCCTCGGCGGCGCTGCCCTCGTCGACATTGCAGACATAGAGGATCTTCTTGGCGGTCAGCAGCTGCAGGGTTCTCCAGGCCTTGGCGTCCTCGGCGTCAACCTCGACGAGGCGCGCCGGTTTGCCCTCTTCGAGCATCGCCTGGGCCGCGGCGAGCAGACGCTCCTGCTGGGCGGCCTCTTTGTCGCCGCCCTTGAGCTTGCGCACCAGGCCGGCGCGCCGCTTCTCGACGCTTTCGAGATCGGCGAGCATCAGCTCGGTCTCGATCACATCGGCATCGGCCACCGGATCGACCCGGCCGTCGACATGGGTGACGTCGCCATCCTCGAAACAGCGCAGCACATGGGCAATGGCGTCGGTCTCGCGGATATTGGCGAGGAACTGGTTGCCGAGGCCCTCGCCCTTGGAGGCGCCCTTTACCAGGCCGGCAATGTCGACAAAGGTCATCCGCGCCGGAATGATCTGTTTCGACTGGGCAATTTCAGCCAGCCTGTCGAGCCGCGGGTCGGGCACCGCCACATCGCCCACATTGGGCTCGATGGTGCAGAAGGGAAAATTTGCGGCCTGCGCCGCCGCGGTGCGCGTGAGCGCGTTGAAAAGCGTCGATTTGCCCACATTGGGCAGGCCGACAATCCCCATCCTGAAGCCCATGGGAGCCGCTCCTTTGTCTGATGTCGCAGCGCTTCTAGGGGGGCTGCGGCGCGAAGGCAAGCGGTGGCGCCCCTCCCGTCGGCGCAGGGTTCGGTCAGGCGCACTGCCCCATTGCCAAGACGGCGTAAATTCGGCACATGGCTAGGACGAAACCGAAGGACAGCCCCATGACCCGCATCGACGCCAAATTCGCCGCTCTGAAAGACCAGAACCGCAAGGCTTTCGTCGCCTATGTCATGGCCGGCGATCCCGACTTCGACACCTCGCTGGCACTGGTGCGCGGCCTGCCTGCTGCCGGCGTCGACGTGATCGAGCTGGGCCTGCCCTTCACCGATCCGATGGCCGATGGCCCGACCATCCAGCTGGCCGGTCAGCGCGCGCTCGGCGCGGGCATGACACTCGACCGCACGCTGGAACTGGCCCGCCGCTTCCGTGAAGAGGACGACAGCACGCCGATCGTGATGATGGGCTATTACAACCCGATCTATGCGCGCGGCGTCGACACCTTTCTTGCGCAGGCCCGCGAGGCCGGGATCGATGGTCTGATCGTCGTCGACCTGCCGCCCGAGGAAGACGAGGAGCTCTGCCTGCCGGCCCAGGCGGCGGGGCTGAACTTCATTCGCCTGGCCACCCCCACCACCGACGACAAGCGCCTGCCGAAAGTGCTGACCAACACCTCGGGCTTTGTCTATTACGTCTCGATCACCGGGATCACCGGCGCGGCCGAGGCGCAGGCCACCGACGTCGGCCCCGAGGTGGCGCGGATCAAGGCCAAGACCGACCTGCCGGTGATCGTGGGCTTCGGCGTCAACTCGCCCGAGAAGGCGCAATCGGTGGCCTCGGTGGCGGACGGCTGCGTCGTGGGCTCGGCCATCGTCAAGCGCATCGGCGACGGCGAGAGCGTCGCGGACGTGCTGGCCTATGTCGCTACCCTGGCCGAGGGCGCGCACCGGGCCTGAGGCCCCGGCCGCCCGCATCCGGACGGCGCGCGGTCAGCACGTCGGCCATGCGCTGCACCAGCACCTCGCGCTTGACCGGCTTGGCGACGTGAGCGTCGATGCCGCGGCGCAGGTACTCCTCGACCTGGTGGGTCATGGCATTGGCGGTCAGGGCAATCACCGGACAGGCGGCGCGCCCCGCGGCCTGCTCATGGGCGCGCAGGCGCGACACCGCCTCGAGCCCGCCCATCACCGGCATGTTCACATCCATCAGCACCAGATCGAACCGGGCGGCGCTGAATGCCGCCACCGCCTCGGCGCCGTTCTCGACCATGGTCATCGCCAGCGGGTAGCGTTTCAGCAGGTGATGCAGCACCAGCCGGTTGGTCTTGTTGTCCTCGGCCACCAGCACCTTCCATGGCTGCGCGCACAGCAGCCGCTCGGCCTCGCGCGGGCCCAGCGCGGTGGTGCCCTCCGGCAGAACGCCGGCGCCGACGTGGAAGCTGGCGACAAAGACCGCCCCGCCCTCGGAGGGCGCATGGAACACCAGATCCCCCGCCATCAGCGCGCAGATCCGCCGGGCGATCCACAGGCCCAGCCCGGTGCCGCCGTGACGCCGGGTGATCGAGGCGTCGGTCTGCGAGAACGGTTTGAAAAGCCGGTCGCGCTTGTCCGCGGGCACGCCGGGGCCGGTATCGCTGATCCGCACCTCGAGCCGCGCGCGACCGGTCTTGTCCGGCACCCGCAGTCGCGCCTCGAGCCGGATGCTGCCGCGCAGGGTGAACTTGACGGCGTTGGAGACAAGGTTCGAGATCACCTGTCGCATCCGGGTCGGATCGGACATCACCCGGCAAGCGGCATCGAAATCGAAGCGACGCTCAAAGCTCAGCCCCTTTTCCTCGGCCTTGAGCGCGTAGAGCCGGCACACCCCTTCGAGCAGCTCGTGGAGATTGAAGCCGACCTCCTCGATCTCCATCTGCTCGGCCTCGATCTTGGACAGGTCGAGGATGTCGTTGACGATCGACAAGAGCGCCTGACCCGAGGCGGTCATCACGTCGAGCATGTCCTGTTGCGCCAGTTCCAGCCCGGTGTCGCTCAGCGCCTCGGCCATGCCGAGCACACCGTTGAGCGGGGTGCGGATCTCATGGCTGATCATTGCCAGAAAGGCGGTCTTGGCCGCATTGGCGCGTTCCGCCTCGGCGGTGGCGCGGGTCAGCTCGGCAGTGCGTTCGCGCACCTGGTCCTCGAGCGTGGCGGCCTGGCGCTTGAGCGCGGCATTGGCATCGAAGAGTTCCCGGCTCTTGTTGTCGAGCAGGCCCTCGGCCTCTTCGCGCGCCCGACGCTCGCGCAGGTAGCGGCGGCGCGAGACCGGCCCGTCCTGCGGAGGGGCGGGCGCATGTGCTGGTGCGCCGCGCGCCTTCACCGGCTGGGCGGACGCCTTCGGCGGCGCGTAGGACGCTTTCAGCGGCGCGCTCGGCGCATCCAGCGGCAAGGCGGGCGCATCCAGCGGCAAGACCGGCCCATCTGACGGCGGGTCCGGTCCGACCGGGGGCACATCCGGTGCCTCCTGCGACGAGACCGGTGCATTCTGGGGCGAAGGCGGATCGCCGTTCACCGCCCTACCCCGTCAACCGCACGTGAAACCGGGCGGCCCGCGCCGCCGCATCGCCGAATTCGGTCACCGCGATCTCGGCCGGCTCGCCGAAATGCGCCACGCAGGCCTCGATCATGCCGTGGCAGAACGGCACCAGCGGGCGTTCCGAGCGATAGGTCATGGTCAGCGCCCGCGTGCCGTGCCACTCGACCTCGAACACCGGCAGTTCGGCGTCGGGATAGAGCTTGCGCACCTCGACATGCACCTCGTTCTCGATCGCATCGAGCATGGCGAGGGCATTGGGCTTGTCGGCAAAGAACCCGGGATAGCCCTCGACAAAGCGGCCGTGAACCCATTGGCCGAACTGGCGCTGCAGATCCGGCACCGGGATCGCGGTCTGCTCGCTGATCGCACCGACGATGCGCATCAGCTCGCCGCAGGGATAGTTGCCCACCGCGCTGTAGGCGCCGTCGCTGTCCAGCGCCAGGGTATCGAGGATATCGTCAACCGCATCCTCGCCCAAGGCGTGTTCCGCCATGCTCAGCAATTCGGTAAAAACCATGCCCTTCATGCGCCGTCTCCACTTCTAGCGCCTCCGGTCTAGCGCAGAGAGGTAAAAAGGCGCTTAAACCCCACTTGCGAGAAAACCGCCAAACCGGTAAGGAAACATTACCAATTCAGCAAGTGAGCCGCTCATGCCCGTGATTACCTCGATCGACGACCTCAAACGCCTCTACAAGTCGCGGGCGCCGAAGATGTTCTATGACTACTGCGAATCCGGCAGCTGGACCGAGCAGACCTTTCGCGAGAACACCTCGGATTTCGACCAGATCCGCCTGCGCCAGCGGGTGGCGGTCGACATGTCGAACCGCACGCTGGCGACGCAGATGGTGGGTCAGGACGTGGCGATGCCGGTGGCACTGGCGCCGGTGGGGCTGACGGGGATGCAGCATGCCGATGGCGAGATCCACGCCGCCCGCGCGGCCGAGAAATTCGGCGTGCCCTTCACCCTGTCGACAATGTCGATCTGCTCGATCGAAGACGTCGCCGAGAACACCACCAAGCCGTTCTGGTTCCAGCTCTACACCATGAAGGACGAGGATTACGTCCGCCGGCTGGTGGAACGGGCCAAGGCGGCAAACTGCTCGGCGCTGGTGATCACCCTCGACCTGCAGATCCTCGGCCAGCGCCACAAGGACCTCAAGAACGGGCTCTCTGCCCCGCCCAAGCTGACCCCGGCAGTGATCGCCGATCTCGCCACCCGCTGGCGCTGGGGTCTCGGCATGCTGCAGACCGAGCGCCGCGGCTTCCGCAACATCGTGGGTCACGTCAAGGAGATCTCCGATCCGGCCTCGCTGATGGCCTGGACGGCGGAAAATTTCGACCTCACCCTCGATTGGGCCAAGATCGCCAAGCTCAAGGAGATGTGGGGCGGCAAGGTGATCCTCAAGGGCATTCTCGATGCCGAGGACGCCAAGATGGCGCTCAAGGTCGGCGCCGATGCCATCGTGGTGTCGAACCACGGCGGCCGCCAGCTCGATGGCGCGCTGTCCTCGATCCGGGTGCTGCCCGAGATCCTCGATGCCGTCGGGGATCAGGTCGAGGTGCATCTCGACAGCGGCATCCGTTCGGGCCAGGACGTGCTCAAGGCGGTGGCGATGGGGGCCAAGAGCACCTTCATCGGCCGCGCCTATGTCTACGGCCTGGGCGCCATGGGCGAGGCCGGTGTGACCCGGGCGCTGGAGGTGATCCGCAAGGAGCTCGACGTGTCGATGGCGCTTTGCGGCAAGCGCGACATCAATGATGTCGATCGCGATATCCTGCTGGTGCCGGAGGATTTCGCCGGGCGCTGGCAACGCTGAGGCCGGCGCCTTTGGCAGGCCGGGGTGTGGGGGCTCTGCCCCCGTCGCCTGCGGCGCCTCCCCCGAGGGTATTTTTGAACAGAAGAAGTCCTGGAGAGGCGCGGCAGGCCGCGGGCCTCAGGGGGTGAAGAGCGGGATGTGGGGGCCGGCCGTGGGTGGCAGATCGCCGGTCAGCCGGGGGTCGTCGCCGACGGTGACGCTCTGTCTGAACGGGGTGAAGCCGCTGCGGCGGTAGAAGCCCAGCGCCTGCGGGCTGTCAAGCTGGCAGGTGTGGACGTGGAACAGGTCGATATCGGCCTTGAAGGCGCGGTGCGTGGCAAAGGACATCAGCGCCCGGCCGACGCCCTTGCCGATCAGCGCCGGGGTGAGACCGAAATAAGCCAGCTCGCAGGCGCGGGGCTCGCGGAAATCGAGCTCGAGCAGCCCCTCGGCGCGGCCCGCGTGCTCCACCGCATAGACCTCGACCGCCGGGTCGGCGAGCGTTGCGCCGAGCGCGTCCTGGCTCAGCCGCAGCCGCGAGAACCAGAGCCAGTCGGCACCGCCCACCCTGAGGAAGAGATCGCGGTACCAGGCCGGATCGGGGGCGGTGATGCGGCGGAGGGACTGGCCCGGCGGCATCTCGGCGGCCGGCATTGACGGCGGGCTGCGCATTTCCAGATAGGTGGTGACCTCGACCACCTTGCCGGGGGGGATGTCATAGGTGCCGTCAGCCAGCATGGCCTCTCCTGTCCTGGGCCGCGAGAAGCGGGGCGAGAATGAAGGTGATGAAGAGCAGCGCGCCGCCCATGGCGACGAAGGACCAGCCGAGGCCGATCGCCTCTGAGACGAAGCCCATCACCGGCGGACCGATGAAAAAGCCGCTGTAGCCGATCATCGAGACCCGGGCGATGGCGGCGGTGCGGGCGCGGTTGCCGACGTTGCGGCCGACGTGGGAAAACGCCATCGGCGCCACCACAGAGACCCCGAGCCCCAGCACCGCGAAGCCGGCATAGGCGAGAGCCAGCCCCTCGGCGAGGCCGGCGGCAAAGGCGCCCATCGCCGAGAGTGCGGCGGCCAGTGCCAGCACCGTGATCTCGCTGTAGCGGGTGACCAGCGCCTGTCCGCCGAGCCGCCCCAGCGCCATGGTGGCACCGAGGATCGCGGGGCCGAGCGCGCCTTCGGTGGCACCGCCACCGAGGCTGCGTTCGAGATGCAGCGCCGACCAGCCCTCGGTGGCATTCTCTGCCATGAAGCCGATCAGGATCACCAGCCCGCCGAGCAGGATCAGCCCGCGGGCGGCGGCGCCGCGCGGGTCGGCCGCGTCGTCGAGCGGTTGGGCGCGGTCGGCCAGCGCCAGCCGGACCAGCGCCAGGTTGACCAGAGCGATCAGCGCAAAGACCGCCACCGGTGGCCAGCCCAGCTCGCGCAGCAGGCCGGCGGTGAGGGCCGAGACCGCGTAGGCCATGGAAAAGACCGCATGGGCGAAGTTCATCAGCGGCCGTCCGCGGCGCGCCTCGACGCCCGAAATCCGCGCGTTCATCACCACGTCGAGCGCGCCGGTGGCGGCGGCCGCGAACAGCAGCAGCGGTGCGAAACCGATGGGTCCGGTGGCCAGCCCCGGCAGCAGGAAGAGCCCGCCCGCCGCCAGCGCCAGCGCCGCCATGGTGCGCTGGCCCAGCCGGGCGTCGAGCCGCGGCGCCAGCCACATCGCCAGGATCGTGCCCATCGCCGCCACCAGCAGGCAGAGGCCGAACACCCCGTCAGAGACCGCGATCCGCGCCTTGATGCCGGGCACCTGGGCGGCAAAGGCGCCCCAGAGCAGCCCCAGCGTCAGGAAGCAGGAGAGCGGCGCGCGGGCGGCGCGGATATCGTCACGTGAAATCATCGCCAAGCCGTGCCATGACAGCGGCGTGCTGGCAATCGGCAAAAATCGCGGTCCGGGGCCGGCCCGAAATCCTGGCCAGGACCCTGCTCGCAAAACCTGGCCGGAAATGGGGTTTCCAATCGGCGCGATCCGGTCTATACGCGCGCCTTCACGCGGGGATACAGCCTTGGAGGATTCCCGCCTTGTTTTAGGAGAATATGACATGGCTGGTGAGATCCCAGATCTTATTGCCCAGGAACGTACGGGGACAGGCAAGGGCGCCGCTCGTCAGGCCCGCCGCGACGGCATGGTTCCGGGTATCGTTTTTGGTGGCGAGACTGATCCGCTTCCGATTCAGGTGCCGTTCAACGTGCTGCTCAAGCGCCTGAAGGCAGGCCGCTTCAAGTCGACCCTGTTCAACCTCAAGGTTGAGGGTCACGACGACGTCCGCGTGATCTGCCGCGACGTGCAGCGCGACGTGGTCAAGGACCTGCCGACGCACCTCGACCTGATGCGCCTGCGCCGCACCACCAAGATCAACCTCTTCATCCATGTTGATTTCATCAACGAGGACGCGGCCCCCGGCATCAAGAAGGGCGGCGTTCTGACCGTCGTTCGCCCCGAGGTCGAGCTGGTTGTGACCGCCGGTGACATCCCCGATCACATCACGGTCGACCTGACCGGCATGGACATCGGCGACATCGTGCACATTTCCGACGTGACCCTGCCGGAAGGCGCCAAGCCGACCGTCGAGCGTGACTTCGTGATCTGCAACATCTCCGCCCCCTCGGGCCTCAAGTCCGCGGATGACGGTGACGAGGATGTGGACGCCGACGAGGTTCCGGCGACCGAGCAGACCGAAGACTGATCTTCGCTGCGACCGAATTGAGCAAAAGCCCCGGGCGCAGGTCCGGGGCTTTTTGCATTGAAGCCCGGGCAGGAAAGCGGGCACAAACGGAACAGGGCCAGAGGAGCGGAGCAGATGCAGATTTTCGTGGGTTTGGGCAATCCCGGCGGCGAGTATGCGGGCAACCGGCACAATATCGGCTTCATGGCGGTCGACCGGATCGCCGAGGATCACAGCTTTGGCCCGTGGAAATCGCGCTTTCTGGGCCGGGTGGCCGAGGGCCGGCTGGGCGGCGACAAGGTGCTGCTGCTCAAGCCCGACACCTACATGAACCGCTCGGGTCAGTCGGTGGGCGAGGCGATGCGCTTCTACAAACTCGAGGCCGATGACGTCACCGTGTTTCACGACGAGCTTGACCTCGCGCCGGGCAAATGCCGGGTCAAGACCGGCGGCGGCCACGCTGGGCACAACGGCTTGCGCTCGATCCACGGCCATATCGGCGAGGCCTATCACCGGGTGCGGCTGGGGATCGGCCACCCGGGGCGCAAGGAGCTGGTCTCGGGCTATGTGCTGCATGATTTCGCCAAGGCGGATGCCGACTGGCTCGAGCCGCTGCTGACCGGCATCGGCCAGGGCGCGCCAGAGCTGGCGGCGGGTGACAGCGCCAGGTTTCTCAATGCCGTGGCGTTGCGGGTGGCGCCGCCGCGCAGCTCGACCTCGCCCAAGGCCAAGGCCCCGACCCGGGCCGGGCCGGCGGCCGCCGCGCCGTCAGAGCCCGAAGAAGACACACGCACGCCGTTGCAAAAGCTGGCCGACAGGTTCCGCTGAGCCGGCCACAGGAGGCACCATGCAGAAAGATCCTTCGATCAATGTTCTGGGCGAGGCGCTCGCGCCCTGCTCTGCCGAGCCGCTCACCGGCTTTTTCCGTGACGGGGCCTGCAACACCTGCGCCGAGGATCGCGGCAGCCACACGGTCTGCGCGGTGATGACGGCAGAGTTTCTGGCGGTCTCGAAATACCTCGGCAACGACCTGTCGACGCCCCGGCCGGAGTTCGGCTTTGCCGGGCTCAAACCCGGCGATCACTGGTGTCTCTGCGCCGGTCGCTTCCTGCAGGCCCATGACGAGGGCTGCGCGCCGAAGGTCAACCTCGCCGCGACGCATCGCAAGGCCCTGCAGATCGTCTCGCTCGAGGTGTTGCGCGAAAACGCGGCCGGCTGAGCCACCAACAAAGACAGCGAGACCCCGTCCCGTCCCCGCGCTGGGACCTCTTGGCATCAGGTATCTCAGGCCCCGGCCGCGCCGCCCCGTGGCGGACGCCCGCGCGCCGCCCGAGCGGGCGCGCCGCGTCCCGGACCTGATCCTGGACGTCTATGTCGGCAACAAGATGCGGGCAGAAAGCTCGACGCGTCCCGGCCTCCGGGCCGGGACCTCGCCCTTTCGATGGAGAGGCCCCGGGTCAGGCCCGGGGCGCGGCGGGGGGGCTCACTCGGCCCATTCCCAGGGTCGCGTATAGGCGCCGAGCACATGGCTCACATCTTCTTCACGGGCCACGCCGGACTTGGCGATCCGGGCCACAAGTCCGCGTTTCTTGTCGTCGATCACCTCGGCGACATGGGCGTTGACCCCCCGTTCTGACAGCGCCGCGTCATAGACCCGGGTGATTGCCATCTTGCGCAGGTGGGGCTTGAACACCTTGCCGACCGCCGTCTTGGGCAGCTCGTCGAGGATAGCAAGGTGCTTGGGGATCGCGGCGCGCTCGTGCACGTGCTCCTTGCAATGCGCCATCAGCTCGTCTTCGGTGACATTGCCGCCGGCCACCAGTTCGACAAAGGCGCAAGGCAGCTCGCCGGAATGCGCGTCGGGCTGGCCGATCGCGCCGGCCATGGCCACTGCCGGATGCGACAGCAGCGCATCCTCGATCTCGGCCGGGTCGATGTTGTGGCCGCCGCGGATGATCAGGTCCTTGGCACGGCCGGTGATCCAGAGATAGCCGTCTTCGTCGATGCGTCCGAGATCGCCGGTGCGCAGATAGATGTCCTCGTGGAATAGATCGTGGTTCTTGTCCTGCTCGGTATAGGTCGAGCCGGCATAGACGCCGGGGTTGGCCACGCAGATCTCGCCGATTTCGTCGACCGCGCATTCCTCGGGGCCGTTGCCGGCGCGCTTGACGATCTTGACGTGGCTGTAGGGCAGCGGCACGCCCACCGATCCCACCTTCTTGAGCCCCTCGGTCGGGTTGACCGAGACCAGGCAGGTTGCTTCGGTCAACCCGTAGCCCTCGATGATCTGCACATTGGAGGCGCTCTCGAACCGTTTGAACAGCTCCAAAGGCATCGGCGCCGAGCCTGAGAAGGCCGATTGCACCGTGGAGATATCCGCATCCACCGGCCGCTGCATCAGCGCCGAGACCGCGGTCGGCACGGTGATGATGAAGGTGATCTGCCAGCGCTCGATGAGCTTCCAGAAGTTGTCGAACACCCCCTCGCCGCGATAGCCGGCGGGCGTTGGAAACACCACCTGCGCGCCGGAACTGAGCGCCGCCATCAGGATCACATGCACGGCAAAGACGTGGAACATCGGCAGCGGGCACATGATGTTCGAGGTCTCGTCAAACAGCAGCCGGTCGCCGAGCCAGCCGTTGTAGATCATGCCGGAATAGAGATGCTGCGCCACCTTGGGCATGCCGGTGGTGCCGCCGGTGTGGAAATAGGCGCCGACCCGGTCCTTCTGGATGTCCTCGAAATCGAGCGTCTTGTTCTGCCGCTTCAGTTCGGCAACGAAATTCTTTACCGTGGCCTGATGCCGGACCGGGTTCTTCGGTCGCACCATCGGCACGATCCAGCTTTTCGGCGGGCTGAGATAGCGGTTGAGGTCGATCTCGAGCACATCGGTGACCCCGGGCGCCTGGCGCACCGCCTCGGCGACCTTCTGGCCGACATCGGTCTTGGGAAAGCTCTTGAGGGTGACCACGACCTTGGCGCCGGTCTCGCGCAGGATGGCAGCGATCTGCTCGGGTTCGAGCAGCGGGTTGATCGGGTTGACGATGCCGGCGATCATCCCGCCAAGCAGCGCGTAAGAGGTCTCGAGGCAGTTGGGCAGCACGAAGGCCACCACATCCCTCTCCTTGATGCCAAGGCCGCGGAACAGGTTGGCGGCCTGACAGACCTTGCCGTGCAGTTCCGACCAGCTGACCGTCTGCGCCGGGTCGCCGGGACCGGACATCAGCTGATAGCTGATCGCCGGACGGTCGGGAAAGCGTGTCCTGACCTTGTCGAGCAACCCGTAGATCGTGACCGGCACGTCACGCGCGCTCCACGGCATTTCGTTTTCAATCGCGTCGCGGTCGGCAACCGAGGCAAATCCCATCAATCTCTCTCCCATGCCCCGTCTTCTGCGGGCTCGTCATTGGTCGCAGGATGCGGGCGAACGGCGCCTCACGCAAGAGTGACGCATGGTAGCGCAAGGTCAGACGCTGCGTCCCTTTGGGGCTATTCCGCCGCGATCCCGTCGGTAAACTGCATGCGCGCCAGCCGCGCGTAAAGCCCGTCCTGCGCCACCAGCTGGTCATGCGGACCCACGGCGACGATGCGGCCCTGGTCCATCACCACGATGCGGTCGGCCTTCTTCACCGTCGCCAGCCGGTGCGCCACGATCAGCGTCGTCCGGTCGCGCGACAGCGCATCGACGGCGCTCTGCACCGCCCGCTCGCTTTCGGCATCAAGCGCGCTGGTGGCCTCGTCAAGCAGCAGCACCGGCGCGTCGCGCAGGATGGCGCGGGCGATGGCCACGCGCTGTTTCTGGCCGCCAGAGAGCATCACGCCGCGCTCGCCCAGCCCGCTGTCATAGCCCTGCGGCAGCTTCGAGATGAACTCATGCGCGGCGGCGGCGCGGGCGGCGGCCTCGATCTCGGCGTCGCTGGCCTCGGGGCGGCCAAACCGGATGTTGTCGCGCGCCGAGGCGGCGAAGATCACCGGGTCCTGCGGCACCAGTGCGATCGCCCGGCGAAAGGCGTCGCGGCGCATCGCCGAGATATCAACGCCATCAAGCGTGATCCGGCCCGAGGCAGGATCGTAGAATCGCAGGAGCATCTGGATGATCGTGGTCTTGCCGGCGCCGGAGGGGCCGACCAGCGCCACAGTCTCGCCCGGCGCGATATCGAGCGAGACCCGGTCCAGCGCCGAGACATCCGGCCGCTGCGGATAGGTAAAGCTCACATCGTCGAAGCGGATCGCCCCGGTGACCTTTTCCGGCAGCGGCAGCGGATCGGTGGGATCGTCCACCGCGTCCTCGGCATGCAGCAGCTCGACCAGCCGTTCGGTGGCCCCGGCGGCGCGCTGCAACTCGCCGAAGATCTCCGACAGCGCCGCCACCGAGCCCGCCACCATCACCGCATAGATCACGAATTGCACCAGCGACCCGGCGCTCATCTCGCCGGCGCGCACGTCGCGGGCCCCGATCCAGAGCACGCCGACCACGCCGGTGAACACCAGAAAGATCACGATGGCGGTCATCAGCGCCCGGGTGGTGATCCGGCGCTTGGCGGCATCCAGCGACTTGTCGGTGATGTCGGAAAACGCCCGGCGGGTCAGCAGCTCATGGGTGAAGGCCTGCACCGTCTGCACCGCCGTCAGGCTCTCGGAGGCGCTGCCAGAGGAGGCGGCAATCCAGTCCTGGTTCTCGCGCGAGAGCACCCGCAGGCGTCGGCCCAACGTCAGGATCGGCACCACCACGGCCGGCACGATCAGCAGCACCAGACCGGTCAGCTTGGGCGAGGTCAGGAGCATCAGCCCCATGCCGCCGGCAAAGATCAGCACGTTGCGCAGCGCGATCGAGATCGACGAGCCGATCACCGACAGGATCAGCGTGGTGTCGGTGGTGATCCGGCTGACCACCTCGCCGGTCATGATGTTTTCATAGAACGCCGGGCTCAACCCCATCA
Source organism: Marinovum sp. (assembly GCF_034669705.1). GTDB lineage: Bacteria > Pseudomonadota > Alphaproteobacteria > Rhodobacterales > Rhodobacteraceae > Marinovum. The sequence continues at coordinate 38,145 of NZ_JAXMOR010000033.1, read as the reverse complement.
CCCGGTCGAAGACCGCCTTGCGGATATCGGTCACCACCTGCTCGCCCAGCCGCGTCACCAGCGCGTAGCGCAGCGCCGTGCCGATCGCGAGAGCCGCGGCGATGCCCAGTGCCGCGCCGAAGTAGAGATCGAGCAGCGCGCCATCCTCGGCACGGAAATTGTCGACCACCCGGCGCACCGCCAGCGGCAAGGTCAAAGAGATACCGGCGGTCGCCACCAGTGCCAGAATCGACGCCACCAGCAACAGCCGGTAGGGCTTCAGAAACGGCCAGAGCGCGCCCAGCGCCCCAATGCGTTTCGACTTGTCCCGCTCTTCCTGCGGCTGGCCCATTCCACGCGGCATCCGGCGCTCCTCGCTGTTCCGGCAAGGGTGTATTGAATAGGGCGGCAAGGGGCAAGAGAGCCGCGCGGCGGGGGCGGCGATCTGTCCGGCCGGCGCCGATCTGTGCAGACGTGGGGGAAAGAGCTCTGGAGCGGGCGACGGGAATCGAACCCGTATCTCTTGCTTGGAAGGCAAGGGTCTTACCATTACACAACGCCCGCTCGGGCTGTGCCGGTGATTAATTCAAGCCGAAAGGCAGGTCAACAGGATCGCGCGAGATATTCCCGCCCCCCCGGCCCGCATCCGGCGATCCCTCCCCTGCCCGGCGGCATGGCGCCAGCTGCTTCAAAGCGCTTGGACACATTGCTCCACCGCCGCTACACTGCTTTCCTATCTTCCACAGCCTTTTCAGAGGATCGCCATGAGCGCCCATGTTTCTCCGGCCAGCGTCACTGATGCCGACATCTTCGAGATGCGCTACGCCCGCAGCCGCGACGATCTCTGGAGCATGCTCGACCGGCTCTATGGTGCTCACCCCGGCTATGACAGCTTCCGCCCGGCGCTCGATGCGACGCTGCGCCGCGCGTGGGACGACCGGCCCAGCGATCTCAAGCGGCTCGATCTGACCCGCGATCTCGAACCTGACTGGTTCCAAAGGCCGCAGATGACCGGCTATGTCTTCTATATCGACCGCTTCGCCGGCGACCTGCGCGGGGTGATCGACAAGCTCGACTACCTGTCCGGGCTGGGTATCACCTATGTGCATTTCATGCCCTGCCTCAAGCCGCGCCCCGGCGACAGCGATGGTGGCTATTCGGTGATGGATTACCGCGCGATCAATCCGGCCTATGGCGACATGGCCGATTTCGAGGCAGTGACCGCCGCCTGCCGCGCCCGTGGCATCAGCGTCTGCGTCGACATGGTGGTCAACCACACTGCCAAGGAACACGCCTGGGCGCAAAAGGCCCGCGCCGGCGATCCGGTGTTTCGCGACTATTACCTGATGTACGAGGACGCGCGCCTGCCGCAGGCCTACGAACAGTCCCTGATCGAGATATTTCCCGATACCGCGCCCGGCAGCTTTACCTGGTATGGTGACATGCAGCGCTGGGTCTGGACCACCTTCAACGAACACCAGTGGGATCTGAACTGGGCCAATCCGCAGGTCTTTCTCGAGATGCTCGCGACCATGCTGTTTCTCGCCAACCGCGGGGTCGATGTGCTGCGGCTCGACGCGGTGGCCTTCATGTGGAAACGCATGGGCACCAGATGCCAGTCGGAGCCCGAGGTGCACATGCTGCTGCAGGCCCTGCGCGCCGCCACCCGCATCGCCGCGCCCTCGGTGATCCACCTTGAAGAGGCGATCGTCGGCCCCGAAGAGATGCTGCCCTATCTCGGCCGTGGCGAACACGACGGCAAGGAGGGCAACCTTGCCTATCACAACTCGCTGATGGTGCAGGTCTGGTCGGCGCTGGCCGCGCGTGACACCCGGCTGATGACCCATGTGCTGGCCACGCATTTCCCGCCGGTGCTGACCAATGCCACCTATGCCACCTACCTGCGTTGCCACGATGACATCGGCTGGGCCGTGACCGATGCCGACGCCGCCGCGGTCGGGCTGAACGGCTATCTGCACCGCCAGTTCCTTGCCGATTTCTACGAGGGCGTCTTCCCCGGCAGCTTCGCCAAAGGCGCGCTGTTCCAGCACAACCCCGAGACCGGCGACAAGCGCAACAGCGGCACCACCGCCGCGCTCGCCGGGCTGGAGCGCGCCAGCGCCAGTGGCCAGACCCAGGACATCGGCCTCGCGGTCGACCGCATCCTGATGGGCCATGCGCTGATCGCGAGCTACGGCGGCATTCCCCTGATCTACATGGGCGACGAGGTGGCGCTGCTCAACGATCACGGCTACCGCGACAGGCCCGAGCATGCCCATGACAGCCGCTGGCTGCACCGCCCGAAGATGGACTGGGACCGGGTGGCGCTGGCCCGCGCCGCGCCAGAGAGCGCGCCGGGGCAGGTTCTGGCCGGGATCACCACGATCCTCGCGCGCCGGGCCGAGACGCCCGAGCTGCACGCCGGCAACGCCACCGAGGTGCTGCAGACCGGCAATCCGGCGCTCTTTGCCTTCGCCCGCCGCGCCCCCACCGGCAGCCTGGTCTGCCTGTTCAACTTCACCGAAACCTGGCAGGTGATCCCGGCGGACTGGCTTCAGGCCCAGGGTGCGCGACAGAGGGTCGATGTGCTGAGCCAATCCCCGGTCGGCGACAGCCACGGCGCGGTGCCGCTGCCGCCCTATGCGCGGGTCTGGATACGCTGACCGCCTAGGCCTGCAGCGGGGCGATCAGCGCTTCGCCGCTGGCCCGGTTGGAATTCACCTTCGGATCGACGCGGTAATACGCGAGCACGTCCTCGCCGGCCGGCTGCATCAGCGTCGCCGCGCCCTTGCCATCTTCGCCGAGCCAGAGCGGCCAGGCGTCCGCCTCCAGCACCACCGGCATCCGGTGATGGATCGCCTGCATCGGCGCATTGGCGGCGGTGGTCACGATGGCGCAGGTCCGCAAGGCCTCGCCGTCACGCTGCCAATCCTGCCAGACCCCGGCAAAGGCCAGCGTCCCGCCATCGGCGCGCCGGATGTACCAGGGCAGCCGCTTGCCCTCCGGGTCCTTGGTCCATTCATAAAAGCCGGTCGCCGGGATCAGGCAGCGCCGCGCGCGACAGGCGGCGCGAAACGCCGGCTTCTCGGCAATCGTCTCGGCGCGGGCATTGATCAGCAGCGGCCCGTCGGTCGGGCTCTTGTACCAATGCGGCAGGAAGCCCCAGCGCATCGGCGCCAGCCGGCGCTCCCCTTCTTCGGCGCGCACCGTGGCGATCTGCGTGGTCGGGCAGACGTTGTAATTCGGCCCCTCCGGCAGATCGTTCGCCGGCAGCGCGTCAAAGAGCTGCGCCATGGCGTCGTGCGGCAGGGTCACGGCAAAGCGGCCACACATCAGCCCGACCTCAGGAAACTGGAATAGAGCAGCAGCCCCCAGCCGGTCAGCCCCTCGGTGGCCCGCCCCCAGAGCGCCGCGAAACGCGCCTCCGGCAGCCCCGCCGCCTGAGCGATTTCGCCGAGGCACCGCGTGCCGTTGACCATCGCCAGCAGCCGGGCCGCCGCCCGCGGCAACTTCAGCTCGATGCGGCCGCCGCCGGTGGTCACCGGCACCGCGCGGCCCTCGGCCACCGCCCGGGCCAGCGCCGCCGGCGCCACGCCAATCAGATGCGGCACCAGCCGCGGATCGCGCCCGTCGGCCACCCGCGGCGCACCGCCGCCCACCGCATAGGCTATATGCACCCGCATGGCGCCGGAGAGCTTCTCGGCCAGCGCCATCCGCGCCACCGGGTCCATGCCCGCGGGCACCTGTGCAAACCGCCCCGGATCATACGCCGCCGGCGGAGTGAAGGACGACAACGCCCAGCCGGTCCGCTCCAGCACGTCCACCAGCGATGCCACGTCATAGGCCCGGTCCTGGCCGTGCAGCAACAGGTCGTAGAACCCGGCATCCGACGCCCGGTGATCGGTCAGATGCGGATTGCGCTTGAACGGATGCCCCTCTGGCAGCCTGTCGAACACCGCCTTCGCCGCCTTCAGCCGTTTCTTCGGCGGCAGATCGGCAAACAGCGCCCCAAAGGCCTCCTGCAGCGGATAGACCCCTGAACGGCCAAGCGGCGCATAGACCATGAAGCCCATCCCGCCGCCGGGCGCCAGCGCCGTGCGCAACGCGCGAAACCCGGCCTCCGGGTCGGGCAGGTGATGCAGCACCCCGCAGCAGTCGATGTAGTCGAATTCTCCGTGGTCCGCCGCCTCCAGCAGGCTACCGGTGTGAAACCGGATCGCCTCAAGCCCGCGCACCCTGGCGCGCGCCTCCGCCACCCGCCGCGACGCCTCCGACAGGTCGAGATAGGTGATCTCATGCGGGTGCCCCGCCAGCGCCAGGTAATGGGCGATCTGGATCAGCCCGTCACCGGTGCCGCCGCCCGCCACCAGCACCCGCAGCGGCGTGCGCCAGTCGCGCAGGCCGCCAAAGACGAAATGATCGAGCTCCACCGGATGTGACGGCGAGCCGGTGATCAGCCGATGCCGTTCATCCTCCGGGTCGCGCTCCGGATAGGGAAAGGCCTCGTAATGTTCCTTGACGCTGACCATCCCGATCCAACTCTTCTTCTGTTCAGAAATACCCTTGGGGGAAGGCCGCAGGCCTGGGGGCAAAGCCCCCGTCCCTCAGCTCACCGGAACGCCTTGCGCGCCAGCTCGATCCGCGCGTCCATCATCGAGATCTCCTTCAGGAGATCGCGCCGCCGCACCCGGTCACCGGTCTCGCGCAACTCCGCGCGCAGCCGGCGCAGCTCGCGCGACAGGCTGACGAATTCCGGCTCGCCGCCGCTTTCCTTCACCAGCCGGTTGAGCAGCGCGTTTTCGGGGTCGTCACAGGGCGGCAAGGGCTGGCCCGCGCCGGGCAGGTTGTCAAAGGCGCCCTGCGCCTCGGCCTCGCGAATGCGGGCGGAAATCAGATCGATCAGCGGATGGTCCATGCCACCAGTTTCGCCCAAGCGAGGAGCCCCCGCAAGGGGGCGAGGAGCGGCGCCTCGCAAGGCGCCGCGCCAAGGCTCATTTCGCGGTGATGCGGCCGTCTGTATAGGGCGCATAGGGGCCCTGCTCGGCCAGATACTCCGCGGTCACGTCGGCCAGGTCGGGGCCGTAGTCATAGGCGTTCTCGGCATCGACGAACATCGCATATCCATCACCGCCGTTGCGCACGTAGTTGTTCGAGACCAGACCGTAGGTCTTGTCCATCTCGAGCGGCTGACCGCCGACCATGACATCCGAGATCCGCTCGCCTGCCGGCGCCGCGGCGTCGAAGGCAAAGCTCATGCCGGCCACCTGCGGAAAGCGCCCGGCGCCCTCCTCGACCTGGCTGACACCGTTCTCCAGCGCCTCCATCACCGTCGCGCCGCTGACCTGGAAGGTCGAGAGCGTGTTCTGGAACGGCAGTACCGTCAGCACCTCGCCCATGGTCACCTCGCCGGCGTCGATCGAGGACCGGATGCCGCCGCTGTTGGCGATGGCGATGTCGATGCCCTGGTCGGCGACCCGGGCCAGCATCGCGTCGGCGATCAGGTTGCCCATCGAGCATTCCATCGCCCGGCAGACCGCGCGGTCGCCCTCGATCATCTCGGCCGCTTCGGCCACCACCTTGTTGCGGATCTCGTCGAGCGGCTTGGCCGCCTCGGCGATCCGCGCCGCCACCGCCTCATCGGCACCAATCGCCGCATCGACCAGGATCGGGTTGCCGGAGGCCTCGGTGACCGTGCCCGCGTCGTCGAAGGTGACGTTCAGTTCGCCCAGGTACTTGCCATAGGCATAGGCCTGCACGATCTGCACGCCATTGACCACCGTCGGATAGGGGCCGTCGGCATTGTCGTCGTCATTGGCGAGCAGCGTGTTGGAATGGCCGCCGACGATCACGTCGACACCGGTGGTGTTCTCGGCCACCTGCTGGTCGACCTTGTAGCCCGAGTGGCTGAGCACGATGATCTTGTTCACCCCCATCCCGGTCAGCGCATCGACCTCGTGCTGCACCGCATCAGACGGATCGGTAAAGGTGATGTTGGGACCGGGGCTGGCCAGCTCGTCGGTGTCCTGCGGGGTCAGGCCGATCAGGCCGATCTTCTCGCCGTTCTGCTCGATCACCGTGGATTTCTGCAGCACGTCGGCCAGGAGCGGCTCGCGGCTGACATCGGCGTTCGACATCAGGATCGGAAAATCGATCGCATCCATGAAGCCGCGCAGCACCTCGGGGCCGTCGTCGAACTCGTGGTTGCCCACGGTCATCGCGGTATAGCCCATCTGGTTCATCATCTCGGCGGCGAGCTTGCCCTTGTAATAGGTATAGAACAGCGAGCCCTGGAACTGGTCGCCGCCATCCACCAGCACCCAGTTGTTGCTGCGCGCCTTGGCCTCGTTGATCGCGGTCATCAGCCGGGCCGAGCTGCCGAAGCACTCGCCGGCGGCGTCGTCCTCGGCCGAACAGGGGCCGTCATACTTGCTGATCGGCTCGAACCGGGCGTGGAAGTCATTGGTATGCAGGATGGTCAGCGAATAATCTGCGCTGGCGACCCCGGCGCTCAGGGCGAGCGCTGCGGCGCTCGTCAAAAGGCGAACTGACATGACGTGGAACCTCTCCATTGGTTTTATGCGACGATGCTGCATCGGGACCGGGGGCTTGTCAAAGGCTACGCAAGGCCACCCTGCGGCACCGGCCGCGAACGGCACATCCATCGCGCCTGATTGCGACAGGCCGGTGACAGCGCGCGGCTCTTGACCAAAGGGCATGGGCGCGGGATATGCAGCCCCATGCTGATCTACAAAATCTTCCGGGCCGACGAATGGGCCGCCCTGGTGCGTGACGGGGAAACCGCCGGCGCACCGATCGACGTGGCCGATGGCTACGTGCATTTCTCCACCGCCGCGCAGGTCCGCGAGACCGCTGCCAAGCATTTCGCCGGCGAGACCGGCCTGCTGCTGCTGGCCTGCGACAGCGACGCACTGCAGGACGACCTCACCTGGGAGCCCTCCCGCGGCGGCGCGCTGTTTCCGCATCTCTATCGCAGGCTGCGCCACTCCGACGTGCTCTGGCACCGCGAGCTGCCACTCTCGGACGGCGGCCACGTCTTTCCGGAGGACCTGGCATGAGCCTGCTCGAGTCGCTCGGCCTCAGGGCGCTCCACCGGCTGGACCCTGAGGCCGCTCACGGGCTGGCGATCCGGGCGCTGCAGATGGGGCTGACACCGTCCCCCGGCGCGGTCACCACGCCGCGCCTGCGCACCCAAGTGGCCGGCCTCGAACTGCCCAACCCTCTGGGTCTGGCCGCCGGTTTCGACAAGAACGCCACCGCGCTCAAGGGTCTGTCGCGCGCCGGCTTCGGCTTTGTCGAGGTCGGCGCCGCCACCCCCCTGCCCCAGCCCGGCAATCCGAAACCGCGCCTCTTCCGCCTGACCGAGGACGGCGCGGCGATCAATCGCTTCGGCTTTAACAACGACGGCATGGACGCGATCGCCGCCCGTCTGGCGGAGCGGCCCGAAGGCGCGGTGATCGGCCTCAATCTCGGCGCCAACAAGACCTCGGAAGACCGCGCCGGCGATTTCGCCAAGGTGTTGGCCTGCTGCGGCCCGTACGTGGATTTTGCCACCGTTAACGTCAGCTCGCCCAACACCGAACGGCTGCGCGACCTGCAGGGTCGCGACGCGCTGATGGCGCTCTTGGCCGGGGTGATGGAGGTCCGCGCCGGCATGGCCCGGCCGATCCCGGCGTTCCTCAAGATCGCCCCCGATCTCGACGACGCCGCGCTGGCGGAGATCGCCGAGGTCGCCGGCGCCAGTGGCATCAGCGGCATCATCGCCACCAACACCACGCTCGACCGCAGCGGCCTGCGCTCGCCGCACCACGGCGAAGCGGGCGGCCTTTCGGGCGCGCCGCTCTTTGCCAGCTCGACCCGGGTGCTGGCGCGGCTCTCTGAGCTGACCGGTGGCGACCTGCCGCTGGTGGGTGTCGGCGGCGTCGCCACGGCCGAGCAGGCCTATGCCAAGATCCGCGCCGGCGCCAGCGCGGTGCAGCTCTATACCGCGCTGGTCTTTGGCGGGCTGTCACTGGTGCATGACATCGTCACCGGCCTCGACCGGCTGCTGGCGCGGGACGGGTTCGACACGGTGGCAGAAGCCGTCGGCACCGATCGCCAGACCTGGCTCTGACGCTGTGGAGAACGGTCGGGCAGTGTCCGGATTTTGAAAGTATCGAGGCTGCGTCCGGGGATAACCTGGCCTTTCGAGTCCGAATTCAGCAACGCGTTCCGCGCGCCTCGGACCCTCATTGCCACCACCCGCAAAAGCGAAAGCCCTGCGTGAGCAGGGCTTTTCAAGCTGTTGCGACAGCGGCAGTTTCCGGCTTGGTCACAGGCCCTCACGACGGCCCGATCATGAAGCAGGAAATGTTGCGCGCCTGAAGCCGGCGGCAGGCGAGGTCTGCGGTCTCTCGCGACAGACCCATGAAGTTGGCGTCGAAGCCCGAGGAGCGCCTGACCACCTTGCGCAGCGCGCCGTCCAGCGTCGACATCTCGGTCAGTGCGGTCTTCAGCAGCACCTTTTCCGCCGCGAAGTGAGAGCCGTAGCGGCCGATGTTGATGCCCCAGTGACGACCGCCAGAGGTCGAGACGCGGGTGATGATCTCCTGCACCTGCTCGCGAATGACCGGATCAGGCACCGGCGGGGCAGCGATCGCCCCGGCGCTGGCCAGCACGACCTCGGCCGGGCGCGGCTCCGGGCGCACCGCCGGGGTCTCGGCGATATCGGCCAGCGAGGCCTTGGCGATCTTGGCCGCGGTGGCCTCGGCCACGGCGTCGGCCACCCCTTCCTTGACCGCAGCGACGATGGTTGCCTCCGGCATCCGGATGGTGGCCCCGGGCCGGGCGCGCGGCCGCAGGCTTCGGGTCACGTCGAGCTTGACGGCGATGGTCTTGCCGGCCGCAGGACGCTCGCCGCCGACCGGCGCGAGCGAGGCGACGGCGGCGTCGCTGCCACCGGTCACCAAGCCTTGATTGCCACGGTACTGCGGCTTGCGCGGCAGGTTCAGTGCCACATGCGTCGGCGCGCGGTTGAAGCCGAGATCGAGCAGCTCGGCCACGCGGGCGTTGCGGGTGGTGGTCGAGCGGCCGCCGAACACGGTGGCGATCACCCGCTCGCGGCCACGCTCGGCCGAGGCGGTCAGGTTAAAGCCCGCCGCGCGGGTGTAGCCGGTCTTGATGCCGTCGGCACCCTTGTAGCTGGACAGCAGGCGGGAGTTGGTGTGACTCACGCTGCGCACGCCGGCATCGGCGGTCTTGCGGCTGAACAGATTGTAATACATCGGGAAGTCATAGATCACGTGACGCCCCAGGATGGTCATGTCACGCGCGGTGCTCAGATGACCCTCTTCGGTCAGACCATGCGCGTTCTTGAAGGTGGTGCGGGTCATGCCCATCGATTTCGCGGTGCGGTTCATCCGCAGCGCAAAGGCCGCCTCGGACCCCGAGATCGCCTCGCCGATCGCGGTGGCCGCGTCATTGGCCGATTTTACCGCCGCGGCGCGCACCAGATAGCGCAGCTTGATCTTCTGACCGGCGCGCAGGCCGAGTTTCGACGGCGGCTCGGAGGCTGCCTTGCGCGAGACCGTCACCATGGTGTCCATCGAGATCTCGCCGTTCTGCACGGCCTCAAACGTGACATATAAAGTCATCATTTTGGTCAGCGAGGCGGGATGGAGCCTGGTATTGGCATTCTCGGAATGCAGCACCTTGCCAGATCGCGCATCCATCACCATCGCGGCATAGGGCGCGGCCGCGACGCTGAGCGGGATGACCACGCACAGCCAGATCAGTGCGATACACATGACGCCCAGGCGGGCGGACTCGATGTTCCGGACCTTCACGATAAAACTGCCTTTTGCCTCTCGTGCCGCCAGTATTCTGGTCAGCTTATTATTAATTGGAGCTTATCATATGAAGTTCTTTGTTTAAACCCTTAATCAACCACAGGAATTCACCAAATCGCTTTAGAAATCAGCCACATGTTGGGGCGAAGCGCGGCGGCCTTACTAAACCGGCCATTGTGGCGGGAATGTGGCGAATCCATTTGCCGGCCCGGCCGCGCCTGACAGGTGGAATCGCCACGACGGAATCTCGACAAAGCGGCCCCGGCCCCTTTTCTAAGCCGCGCGGCGCGTTATATAGAGGAACCGACCTGCATCAGCTTGGACGCGACTGACGGACATGATCATATCTCCCTTCTCGATGGCACGCCCGCCCGTGTCTCCGGACAAGGATGACGACGCCGACAGCGGCATCGCGGTCCAGACCCGCCCCAAGACCAAGCGGCCACCGCTCTACAAGGTGTTGCTGCTCAACGACGACTATACGCCGATGGAATTCGTGGTGCATGTGCTCGAGCGGTTCTTCGGGCTCAACCACGCCCAGGCCTTCGAGATCATGCTGACGGTGCACAAGAAGGGAATCGCCGTGGTCGGCGTGTTCAGCCACGAGATTGCCGAGACCAAGGTGGCGCAGGTGATGGATTTCGCCCGACGGCACCAGCATCCGCTGCAATGCACCATGGAAAAGGAATAGCCGCGCCCTGTCGCGCGCCCCTGCCATGGCTGCCTCCCGTTTATCCCTAGCGCTGGCCGAGGCCACGATGCCCGAGGCGGGCCGTATCGCGGTCTTTGCGCCCGACGCCGAGACCGATCTCTCTGCCCTGCCCGCCGCGCGTGTGCAGGTGATCAGCCGCGAGGCGCAGGTGCACAACGCGCTGGCGCGGCTTGACTGCGTGACCCAAGCGCAGGGCCCCTATGCCGCCGCCGTGGTCATCGTGCCGCGCGCCAAGGCCGAGGCGCGGGCGCTGCTGGCCGAGGCAGTGCGCCACTGCCCAGGCGGCATGATCCTGGTCGATGGCCAGAAGACCGACGGCACCGACAGCCTGTTCAAGGCCTGCCGCGCCCGGACGCAGATTATCGGCCAGATGACCAAGGCGCATGGCCGCGCCTTCTGGTTCACCGCTGCACCGGTCTTTGACGACTGGCAGGCCGCGCCGGCCACGGCCGATGGGTTCCGCACCCTGCCCGGGGTGTTCTCGGCCGACGGGATCGATCCGGCGTCGGCGCTGCTGGCGCAGCACCTGCCGGCGAAACCGGGGCGGCACCTGGCCGATCTGGGGGCCGGCTGGGGGTATCTCTCGGCCCGGGCGCTGGAGAACACCGGCATCGAGGAGCTGCACCTGGTCGAGAGCGACGCCGCAGCGCTGGACTGCGCGCGCCACAACGTGACCGATCCGCGGGCGCGGTTCCACTGGGCCGACGTGCGGCGCTGGGAGCCGCCGGTGCTGTTCGACACGGTGATCACCAACCCGCCGTTTCACCAGGGCCGCAAGGGCGTGCCCGAGCTGGGCCAGAGCTTCATCGCCACCGCCCGGCGCATCCTGCGGCCCGGCGGCCGGCTGCTGCTGGTGGCCAACCGCCATTTGCCCTATGAAGCAACGCTCGCGGGCGCCTTCGGCAAGGTCGAGGAACTGGCCGGCGACGGAAAATTCAAGATACTGCAGGCGTCACGCCCCGCTCGCGGCCACCGCTGAGACGGATTAGGCTGGCGCAAGGGAATCAGGAGCGACACATGGGTTTCTCGATCGAAGGCAAGACCGCCATCGTGACCGGCGGCGCCAATGGCATCGGCCTCGCCATTGGCCGGCATTTCATCGACAAGGGCGCCAATGTGGTCTTTGCCGACATGGACGAGGCCAAGCTGATCGAGGAGATCGGCGACACCCCCGATGACGGCCCGGCACGCTATTTCGCCGGCGACCTGCGCGAGCGGCTGACACTGGCGAACCTGCTGTCGGCGACACTCGACGCCTTTGACCGGGTCGATATCCTGGTCAACGGTAGCCGGCAAATTCTGCCCTCGGATCCGCTCGACATCGACGATGATACCGTCGAGATGCTGATACAGCAGAACCTGCTGACCTCGCTGCGGCTGTCGCAGCTGGTGGCCAAGCGGATGATCAAGCAGGGCGAGGGCCAGGAGGAAGGCCAATTGGGCGCGATCGTCAACGTCTCGTCGATCGCGGCGCGACGGACGCATCCCGAACTCCTCGCTTATTCGGTCTCGACCGCGGCGCTCGACCAGATGACCCGGTCGCTGGCGGTGGCGCTGGCGCCGCATCGCATCCGGGTCAACGGCGTGGCCTTCGGGTCGGTGATGTCGGCCAGTCTCAAGGGCGCGCTCAAGGAAAATCGCGAGTTCCGCAGCGAGATCGAGGACAACACGCCGCTGGGCCGCATCGCCTCGCCGGGCGAGCTGGCCGAGGCGACGCAGTTTCTGGCCTCGGAGGGCGCGGGCTTTGTCACCGGCCAGATCATGACGGTGGATGGCGGCCGCACCCTGGTTGACCCGGTGACCGCGCCGGCGCATTGATCGCCGCCAGGTGGTTTTGGCCGGCGTCTGCCGGGGGCTGTCTGGTGCTTTGGCCAGCGGCCCCCACCCCCCGAGGATATTTGCCAACCGGGGACACACCAAAGCCGGGGATTTGTGGCACGAGCGATGGGAGTTCACATGACAGAAGAGTTTGCCGCCGAGAAGGCGCAGGCCGCGGATTGGTTCCGCGATCTGCGCGATGGCATTGTCGCGGCCTTTGAGGCGCTGGAAGAGAGCCATGCGCGCGGGCCCTTCGCCGATCTGCCGGCCGGGCGGTTCGAGGTGACCGAGACCACGCGCGCTTCTGACGACGGATCCGACGCCGGCGGCGGGCTGATGAGCGTGATGCGCGAGGGCCGGGTGTTCGAGAAGGTGGGGGTGAATGTCTCGACCGTCTACGGCGAGCTGGGCGCGGCGGCACAATCGGCGATGGCAGCACGCAAGGGGCTGCCGGGGATGACCGAGGACCCGCGGTTCTGGGCCTCGGGGATTTCGCTGGTGGCGCATATGCGCAACCCGCATGTGCCGGCGGTGCACATGAACACCCGGATGTTCTGGACGCCGCATGCCTGGTGGTTCGGCGGCGGCTCGGATTTGAACCCCTGCATCGAATACGATGCGGACACGGCGCATTTCCACGCCGTGCAGAAGGCGCATCTCGACCCGCATGGCGAAGCGGAATACCCGCGGCTGAAAGACTGGGCCGACGAGTATTTCTACATCCCGCACCGCAAGCGGGCGCGCGGCGTCGGCGGCATCTTCATGGACGACCGTTGCACCGGCGACTGGGCGGCGGATTTCGCCCTGACCCAGGATATCGGGCGGGCCTTCCTGCCGGCCTATCTGCCTCTGGTGGAGAAACGCCGCGAGATGGATTTCGGCGCGGCCGAGAAGGAGCAGCAGCTGATCCATCGCGGGCTCTATGCCGAGTACAACCTGGTCTACGACCGCGGGACCAAGTTCGGGCTGGCCACCGGGCATGATCCGGATGCGGTGCTGATGTCGCTGCCGCCGCTGGCAAAGTGGGTCTAGGCGGGGCGGTGGGTTGCAAACCCACCCTACGCGGGGCGGGAATGCTGCGGAGAACATCGCCGTAGGGTGGGTTTGCAACCCACCACGCCTCACCCGTCGCGCCATTCCCCCGGCCGCAGCCCGCCAAGGTGCCACGGCCCGATCTGCGCCCGGATCAGCCGCAGGGTGGGATGGCCGACATGGGCGGTCATCCGGCGCACCTGTCGGTTCCTGCCCTCGGTGATCACCAGCTCGAGCCAGCAGTCGGGCACCGATTTGCGGAACCGCACCGGCGGATCGCGGTCGAAGAGCGGGCGTGGCGCCGCGATCCGGCGCACCTTGGCAGGCCGCGTCCGGCCATCCTTGAGGGTCACCCCGGCGCGCAGGGCCGCGAGTGCCGCATCGTCGGGCAGACCCTCGACCTGCACCCAATAGGTCTTGGGTTGCTTGGCCTTGGGGTGGGCAATGCGGTGCTGCAGCTTGCCGCCGTCGGTCAGCAGCAAGAGCCCCTCGCTGTCGCGGTCGAGCCGGCCGGCGGGATAGACCTTGGGCACGTCGATGTAGCTCGAAAGCGTCGGGCGGGCGGAGCCCTCGGTGCCCTTGTCGGTGAATTGCGACAGCACGCCGAAGGGCTTGTGAAACAGGATCAGTCTGGTCATGGGCAGCTCACCGGCGCTCGGCGAAGAAGGATTTCAGCAGGGTTTCGGCCGCGGCCGCACCGATGCCGTCATAGACTTCGGGGCAATGATGCGCTTGCGGGTGCGAGAACACCCGCGCGCCATGTGCCACGCCGCCGGATTTCGGATCGGAGGCGCCGTAATAGACCCGCGCGATCCGTGCCGCGGCGATGGTGCCGGCGCAGATCGCGCAAGGCTCCAGCGTGACATAGAGATCATGGCCCACCAGCCGCTCGGACCCCAGCGCGGCGCAGGCGCTGCGGATCGCCAGCACCTCGGCATGGGCCGTGGGATCGCAGAGCGCGCGGGTGCGGTTGCCGGCGCGCGCCACCACCTCCCCCGAAGGCGAGACGACGACCGCGCCCACCGGCACCTCGCCGCGCAAGGCGGCGGCGCGGGCCTCTTCGAGGGCCAGATCCATGTGGGAACGGAAGGTCATGGCCCCTCTTGCCCGCTTGCGCGATCCCGCGCAACTGACTAAGGCTGCGGCATGGCTCAGAACACCCCCGAAGGCGACCGGATCGCCAAGGTCCTCGCCCGCGCCGGCGTCGCCTCGCGGCGCGAGGCGGAACGCATGATCGAAGCCGGCCGCGTGCGCGTCAATGGCGAGATCATCGCCCGTGCCGCGCTCAACGTCACCGACAAGGACAAGATCGAAGTCGACGGCAAGCCGCTGGACGCGCCCGAACCCGAGCGGCTCTGGCTCTATCACAAGCCCGCGGGCCTTGTGACCACGCACCGCGACGAACAGGGCCGGTCGACGATCTTTGACGAGCTGCCCGAAGACATGCCGCGGGTGATGTCGGTGGGCCGGCTCGACCTCAATTCCGAGGGGCTGCTGCTCTTGACCAACGACGGCGGCATCAAGCGCAAGCTCGAGCTGCCCTCGACCGGCTGGCTCAGGCGCTACCGGGTGCGGGTCAAGGGCCGGCCGAACGACGACCTGCTCGAGCCGCTGCGCAAGGGGACCCGGGTCGAGGGCACCGACTACCTGCCGATGATTGTCACCATCGACCGCCAGCAGGGCGCCAACGCCTGGCTCACCATCGGGCTGCGCGAGGGCAAGAACCGCGAAATCCGCCGCGCCATGGAGAGCATCGGGCTGAGCGTGAACCGGCTGATCCGGGTGTCCTACGGGCCGTTCCAACTGGGCCAGCTGAAACCCGGCGAAGTGGAAGAGGTGCGCTCCAAGATCGTCCGCGACCAGCTTGGTCTCGACGGCGCCCAGCCCGACCGCCCAAAACCGCAGCGGACCCGCAGAAAACGCATTCGCTGAGCGCGCGCGGACCTTTTTCCCCCTGCCTGTCGTTGTTCTTTGACGATCTTCTGCGCTATGCAGAAGCGACAGGATTTTTAAGGGGAATTTCAGGACCATGGCCGATCTTCTGACCATCGAGAACCTGGGCAATCTGCTGATGCTCTGCTTCCTGCAGGCGGTGCTCGGGTTCGACAACCTGCTCTACATTTCAATCGAAAGCCAGCGCGCCCCGGTGGCGCATCAAAAGGCGGTGCGCTACTGGGGGATCATCATCGCTGTGGTGCTCAGGGTGGTGCTGCTTTTCGTGATGGTCCGGCTGATCGACGGGCTGTCAGAGCCGTTCTTCGTGCTCAATTGGGAGGGCGTGCTGACCGGCGGGGTGAATTTCGCCACATTGGTCTTCATCCTCGGCGGGGTGTTCATCATCTATACCGCGGTCAAGGAGATCGGCCACATGCTCTCGATCGAGCATCTGACCACGGATGTGGAGGGCAAACCCGGCAAGAGCGCCGCGCAGGTGATCGGGCTAATCGTGACGATGAACCTGATCTTCTCGTTCGACAGCGTGCTCTCGGCCATTGCCATCACCGATGTCTTCCCGATTTTGGCCACGGCGATTGTGCTGTCGGGGCTGGCGATGCTGCTGCTGGCCGACGGGGTGACGCGGTTTCTGGAGAAAAACCGCATGTACGAGGTGCTCGGCCTCTTCATCCTGCTGATTGTCGGCGTGGTCCTGCTGGGCGAGGCCGGACAGGCGGCGGCACATGCGATGCATGACGAGACGCTGGCGCTCAGGGTCTTCGGCTACGAGGTGATCCCGATGTCCAAGACCACCTTCTACTTTGCGGTCGTGGTGCTCTTTGCGGTGGAAATCCTGCAATCGGGCTATACCCGCAAGCTGAATGCCGAACGCCGCACCACAGCACGGCACTAGCAGTCGCGCCAGTCATCGCCTATCTTGTGAACGTGGTTGAGGGGGTATTCGGATGATCCGGTTTGTCACGCTGCTGGTTCTGGCTGCGGTGATCGTTGCGGTGGGCGCCATGGCGGTGGCCGTCTGGTCGACGGGTGACCGCGGCGGTCGGCTGAACGGCGTTCAGAAGGTTGCCTATGCCTGCCTGTTCTTTCTGATGTCCGGCGTCGCCGTCGGCTGGCTGGGGGCAGAGTGATGGCACGCAAGTTCGGCGGAACCTACAGCCCCGACGCGCAGCCCGGGACGGCGCAGCAGGACGCGCGGCCGTTCAAGGCCACGGTCAGCCCCACCGGCGCACGCTCCAACCTGCTGTTCGTGCCCGGCGCGCTTTTGGCGTTCACCGCCTTCGGCTCCGGACCCGAAGCGCTGGCGCTGGGCCTTGCCGGCGCCGGGGTCTGGACGCTGGCGGCCTGGCTCACCCGCGAAGGGCTCAAGGCCGAGGCCGCGTACAATGCCCGCAAGGTGGCCCGCCGCCCGGCCCTGCCCCGCAAGCTTCTGGGCATGGCGCTGATCGGCGTCGGCACCACGCTGGCCGGGCTCAGCCATGACGTCGGCCTGACCGCCAGCGCGCTCTACGGGGTGATCGCCGCTGCACTGCACATCACCGCCTTCGGCCCCGATCCGTTGAAGAACAAGTCGCTCGAGGGCGTCGACGAATTCCAGCAGGACCGGGTGGCCCGGGTGATCGACGAGGCCGAGGCGCATCTGGCGGCGATGATGGGCGCGATCCGCCGGGCCCGGGATCCGCGGCTCGAGGCGCGGGTCGAACGGTTTCAGCAGACGGTCCGCGAGATGCTGCGCACGGTCGAGGAGGATCCGCGCGATCTGACCTCGGCGCGCAGGTATCTCGGCGTCTACCTGATGGGCGCGCGCGACGCGACGATCAAGTTCGCCGACATCTATGCCCGCGACCGCGACGTGGCGGCGAAATCAGAGTACCTGTCGCTGCTGTCCGATCTGGAAGAGAACTATGTCGCCAAGACGCGCAAGCTCTTGACCGACAGCAACGCCGATCTGGCGATCGAAATCGATGTGCTGCGCGACCGCTTGCAGCGCGAAGGGGTCAGGCTCGACTGAGCCCGAGACAGTCAAAACGGGGAAGGACACACCCATGTCGGACAATGTGAGAGAGAAGGCCAAACAGGATTTGGCCCTGGTTGAAGAGGTGAGCGCCGTGGTCCTGCCCGAGCCGAAAAACGCACAGGAGATCGTCTCGCTGGAACAGGCCGACCCGGTGGTGAGCAGCGAGATCCGCCAGCGAATGGACGAGATCGACATGGCCGACACCAATTCGATCGTTTCCTTCGGCTCGGCCGCGCAGGCCGAACTGCAGGAAATCAGCCAGGCCATGCTGGCCGACGTGCGCAACAAGGATGTGGGCCCGGCCGGCGACTCGCTGCGCTCGATCGTCTCGACCATCCGCGGCTTCTCGGTCTCGGAGCTCGACGTGCGCCGCGAACGCTCGTGGTGGGAAAAGCTGCTGGGCCGCGCCACGCCCTTTGCCAAGTTCACCGCGCGGTTCGAAGAGGTTCAGGGCCAGATCGACCGGGTGACCGACAACCTGCTCGAGCATGAGCACAAGCTCCTGAAGGACATCAAGTCGCTCGACATGCTCTACGAGAAGACGCTGAACTTCTACGACGAACTGGCGCTCTATATCGCCGCCGGCGCAGAGAAGCTGAGACAGCTCGACGCCGAGGCCATTCCGGCCAAGGAGGCCGAGGTCAAGGCGGCATCCGAGGACCAACAGGTCATGCAGGCCCAGGAGCTGCGCGATCTGCGCGCCGCGCGCGACGATCTCGAGCGCCGGGTGCATGACCTCAAGCTGACCCGCCAAGTGACCATGCAGTCCCTGCCCTCGATCCGGCTGGTGCAGGAAAACGACAAGTCGCTGGTGACCAAGATCAACTCGACGCTGGTCAACACCGTGCCGCTTTGGGAAACCCAGCTGGCGCAGGCGGTCACCATCCAGCGCTCGGCCGAGGCCGCCGGCGCGGTGCGCGAGGCCAACGACCTGACCAACGAACTTCTGACCGCCAACGCCAAGAACCTGCGCGACAGCAACAAGATGATCCGTCAGGAGATGGAGCGCGGCGTGTTCGACATCGAGGCGGTGAAACAGGCCAATGCCGATCTGATCGGCACCATTCAGGAAAGCCTGCAGATCGCCGACGAAGGCAAGGCCCGCCGGGCGGCGGCCGAAGAGGAGCTGAAACGGATGGAGCAGGAGTTGCGCGACACGCTGGCCTCGGCCAAGGCGAAAAAGACCGGGCTGGGCGACAACGCCGGCACCGCCGTTCCGGCGGCCTGAGCGCATGATGGGCGGGCGCGCGTTCCTCCTTGCACTGACCTCTGGCGCCCTGGCGCTGGCGGCCTGCACCATGCCGGTCGATCCGGTGCCCGTGCCCCCCGACCGCCCGGCCACACCGGTCTCGCCCAAGCCGCCCGAGGCCGTGCGCCCCGCTGCGCCTTCGGAAGACAGCCGCAAGCTCGCGGCGTACTACACCCGGGTCGAGGCCGAGCTGGTGGCGCAGGGGCTGCTGCGCACCGACGGCGGCGGGCCGGACACCGAGTTCAGCCGCCGCATGCTGGTCAACAACTTCGAGCGGATCGCGTTCTTCGACGAATACGTCCGCGGCGCCGGGCTGCAGTCGGGCCGCGGCGGTGCCAGCCGGCTCAAGCGCTGGGGCCAGCCGATCCGCATGTCGGTGGAATTCGGCAGCACCGTGCCAGAGGCGCAGCAGGCGATCGATCGCGCCGAAGTGGCGCGCTATGCCGCGCGGCTGTCGCGGGTGACCGGCCATCCGATCAGCATGACCGACAAGGACCCCAACTACTACGTGCTCTACATGTCCGAGGATGACGGCGCCGAGTTGCCCGCCCGGATCAAGCAGATCGTGCCCAATATCAACGCCAATGCGCTCGACATCTTCCGTGGCCTGCCGCGCTCGATCCATTGTCTGGTGATCGCCTTTTCCTCGGAGCCGGGCGGTCATGAATACGCCAAGTCGATCGCCCTGATCCGCACCGAGCACCCCTCGCTGCTGCGCAAGAGCTGCGTGCACGAGGAACTGGCGCAGGGCCTTGGCCTGGCCAATGACAGCCCCCGCGCCCGGCCCTCGATCTTCAACGACGACGACGAATTTGCCCTGCTCACCAGCCATGACGAGCTTCTGCTCAAGATGCTCTATGACCGCCGCCTGCGCGCCGGCATGTCCTGGGACGAGGCGAAGCCGATCGTCGAGACCATCGCCGACGAAATGCTGGGCGGACCCAGCTGAACCAAGGGAGCCCCCCGATGGGAATTTTCGATTTTCTCAGTGGCCAGTTCATCGACGTCATCCACTGGACCGATGACAGCCGCGATACCATGGTCTGGCGCTTCGAGCGGCATGGCCACGAGATCAAGTATGGCGCCAAGCTGACGGTGCGCGAAGGCCAGGCGGCGGTCTTTGTCCACGAGGGCCAGTTGGCGGATGTCTTCACCCCCGGTCTCTACATGCTCGAGACCAACAACATGCCGATCATGACGACGCTGCAGCACTGGGACCACGGCTTCAAGAGCCCGTTCAAGTCCGAGATCTACTTCGTCAACACCACCCGTTTCACCGATCTGAAATGGGGCACCAAGAACCCGATCATGCTGCGCGATCCGGAATTCGGCCCGACCCGCATCCGCGCCTTCGGCACCTATAGCGTGCGCGTCAAGGAGCCCGCCCTCTTCATGACCGAGATCGTCGGCACCGATGGCGAGTTCACCATGGACGAGATTTCCTACCAGATCCGCAACATCATCGTTCAGGAGTTCTCCCGCGTCATTGCCGGCTCGGGCATCCCGGTGCTCGACATGGCGGCCAACACCGCCGACCTCGGCCGGATGATCGCCGCCGAGATCAGCCAGATCGTCGCCGGCTACGGGCTCGAGATCCCCGAGTTCTATATCGAGAACATCTCGCTGCCGCCGGCGGTCGAAGAAGCACTCGACAAGCGCACCTCGATGGGGCTGGCCGGAGATCTCGGCAAGTTCACCCAGTATTCCGCCGCCGAGGCGATGACCCGCGCCGCCAGCAATCCCAACGGCGGCGGCGGCATGGGCGCCGGGCTCGGCATGGGGATGGGCATGGCGATGGCGAACCAGATGGCGCACCAGATGTCGGGTCAGACGTCAGGCCAGACGACGGGCCAGACGTCGGGCAATCCCGGCCCCTGGGGTCAGCAGCCGCAATCGCACGCCGCCCCGCCGCCGCCGCCGGTCGAACATGTCTGGCACATCGCCGAGGCCGGCGAGACCCGCGGCCCGTTCTCCAAGGCGCGACTGGGCCGCATGGCGCAGGACGGCGAGCTCACCCGCGAGACCTATGTCTGGACCGCCGGCCAGGACGGCTGGAAACGCGCCGAGGACGTGCAGGAACTGGCGCAGCTTTTCACCATTCTGCCGCCGCCCCCGCCCGGGCACTGACGGCCGAGGCCAGGACGCCGGGCGCAAGGCTCGGCGTCTCTGGCCCGCTGTCGCAAAAGCATATCAATCCCCTGTCTGGCCGCCCTCGGCGGCAAGTGGCGACCTGATCCAGCGTCGCCATTGGGCGGCGTCGCGCGGCTTGCCGTGTCATGGAGAAATGCTGCGACTGCGAATCGCGTCTGGCGTGCAATCGTCAGTATTGCGACCGGAATTGGGAAACATGCCTCAGCTCTAATACTTTGGTCGCAAACCCGCCAATAGGATCGGGAAGTCAAGCACCCACAACCGCTTTGGTTGTGCTCCACCTCAACAATTAATTTTAACATGTAAATTGACTGAACGTTAACCGCAACTGACTGAAATCTATTAACGAATTCTTAACACCTCTGCGTGTCGACCGAATTCCGCCATCCTCATCCCGCAAAGCCGCCACAGTCCGCCTGATTTCCGCCGCATTTGCCAAGGCAAAACATCCTTAAGGCGAGCGCATTACTCGCCAATGACGGAAAGGAAGACCATGTCCAACACCTGTGTGAAATTTCATCTCGGCCGCTTTGCCAGAAACAACAATGGCAGCGTGACAGTCGAGTTCTCGATCATTCTCACGGCGATCATGTTGGTAATCATTATGTTTGTTTCACTGTCCATCCATATCGCCACCACCAGCGAGGTTCAGCAGGCCGCGCATGACCTGACCAGACAGGCCCTGAGGTATATCGATTCAGGTCTCGGGCAGGAGGCGGTCTGCGCCGCACTGCAGGCCCAGACGCTCGAAACCGTGGTCGCGCAGTTCACCTTTGTCGATCTTTCGGGGGTGCATTCGCTGGCCTGTTCGCTTGACGAGACCGGCACCATCGGCAGCGTCACCGTCTCCTACTCTGTCGACCAGAGCTTTCTCGAACGCGCCGCGGGGCTGTTCGGCCTCGACATGGACCGGATCGAGCGTTCGGCGCAGATCGTGCTCTGAGACCCCGACATGCCTCCTCGCTTCCCGCTCCCCCGCCCCGACCTCCGAAACTTCACCCGCCGCCAGAACGGCTCCCTCAGCGTGGTGATCGCCATTCTGCTGCCAGCGATGATCATGGTCGCCGGCATCGCCATCGACATCTCCGACCTGAATGCCCAGCGCAAGCTGGTGCAGGGACAGGCCGATCTCGCGGCGCTCTCGGCGGTGCGCAACCTCTCCAGCGCCTCTGGCGCGCGCACCGCCGCCGCAGACACCCTGCTGCGCACCGACGCCTACGAGATGCACCCCCCCGCCCCCGGACACATCCAGTTCGGCCGGCTGGAGAATGGAACGTTTGTCGCCAACGCCGACCAGTCGCATCTTGGCGGGGTGACCGCGGTCAGGGTGGTGGGCGCCTCTCCGGCCCGCTTCCCCATCCTCGGCCGCTTTTTCCTGCGCGAGGATGCGCCTCTGGTCACCCGCTCGGCGGTGGCGGTGGTCGATCCGCGGGTCAGTTTTGCTCTCTCGAACTGCCTGCTGTCGCTGCACCTTCTGAACGGGATGCTGGAGCAGTTGGTGGGCACCGAGGCCGACCTCTTGTGTTCCGGCCACGGTCTCCGGATCGACGCGATCTCGCTGTTCCGGCAGCTTGCGCTGCGCGGCGCGCTGCTGTCGCCCGACACCACCTTCGGCGACGTTCTGGACGCCGAACTGCCGCTGTTCGACATCCTTGAGGCGGCCTACGCGCAGGCGGGGCTGCCGACCCGACTGGCCACCCCGGTCTTTGCCTTCGAGCCGCTGCAGCTTGGCTCCTTGCTGAGCGTCGGCGAGGGCATCCGCGAACTTCAGGTCACCAACACCTTGCTGCCACCGCTCGAGCTGAACCTCGCTGACCTCGTCTTCGGCTCGCTCGAGGTGCTCGGCGCGCGGATCGTCGAGCTTGAGACCGAGCTGTCGCTGGGCACCTTCGCCGGCGCAGGCATCGAGGTCACGGTCTCCGAGCCGCGGGTGATCGTGCTCGGCGCCCGTCCCGGCAGTGATATGGCGCAGGCCGAAAGCGCCCAGATCCGCGTGGCGGTGAACGACCTGAAACTGTCGCCGCTGCTGCGCCTGAGCCTCGGGATCAACGTCGCCCACAGCACCGCCACGCTCGCGGGCGACGGCCGGCACTGCTCTCGCGAGGCGACTGACACCGCCGCTGTCTTCGACCCTGTCACCGCCGAGCTGCTGAACGTCGATCTTTCGCTCGAGCTTCTGGGCCTGCCGCTGGACCAGCGGCTGGCGCCGGTGAAATCGCTCAAGCTGATGGACAGCAGCACCACCGCACTGGAGTTCACCCATGACGAGGTGGCGCGCGGCGTGGTCAAGGAGATCCGCGCCGACGACTACCAGATTGACATCCACGGGCTGTCTCGGGTCACCGACGCGCTGTCGGACCTTGTCGGCGCCTTTGGCCAGGATATCGAAGATCAGCGCGCGCCGCAGGCCTGCCGGGGTCTGGGCTGTACGGTGGGCTCGACCGGGCTGGGGCACGGCGCCGGTCAGACCTCCGGTCAAGGTGCCGGACTGTTTGGCGTGTTGGGCACCGTGACGTCTGCCCTGTCGCTGACACAGGCCAATGTCGTCACCCCGCGGACGACCGAGGGCGGGCTGGTGCAGACCCTGCTCGAGGATGTGCTGGGATTTGCCTTCGTCGAGACCCAGCTCGAGGTTCTTGACGTGACCTGCAGCCACAAGCTCGCGATGTAGCGCTCAGGGCTGATCAGGGCCGCACGGCGCCGGCCGGGGTGCAAGGACATTGCAGCCCCGGCCCCACCTGTGGCAGGTTCCGCCTGACCCCTTGCCCCCTGTGACCGAGCCCCGCATGACCGACACGCTGTCCCCGCCGCCTGCCCCAGAGGCCGAGCACCGCTTTCCCTGCGATGAATGCGGCGCCGACATGCGGTTCGATCCGGCCTCCGGCGAGCTGAAATGCGACCACTGCGGCAATACCGCCGAGATCGCCACCAGCCCCTGGGGCGGCAGCGCCCTGCGCGAGCTGGATTTCGAGGCGGCCCTGGCGCAGCGCCTGCCGCAGGAAGAGATCGAGGAGACCCGGGTCTCGAAATGCCCCAACTGCGGCGCACAGGTCGAGTTCGACGCCGAGGTGCATTCCCGCGAGTGCCCGTTCTGCGCCACGCCGGTGGTGATCGACACCGGCACACACCGCCATATCAAGCCGCGCGGCCTGCTGCCCTTCGCGCTCGAGGAACGCCAGGCTCACAAGGCGATGACCGACTGGCAGAGCAAGCTCTGGTTCGCGCCCAACGGGCTGCAGGACTATGCCCGCAAGGGCCGCAAGATGGACGGCATCTATGTGCCGTACTGGACCTTCGACGCCGACACCAAGTCACGCTACAGCGGCCAGCGCGGCACGGTCTATTATGAGAGCCGCACCGTCACCCGCAACGGCAAGCGGGTCACCCAGCGGGTGCAGAAGGTGCGCTGGCGCTCGGTCTCTGGCCGGGTGGCGCGGTTCTTCGACGATGTGCTGGTGCTGGCCTCGCGGTCGCTGCCGAAACGCTACACCGACGGTCTCGAGCCCTGGGACCTTGCCGCGCTCGAACCCTATCGCCCGGAGTTTCTCGCAGGGTTCCGCGCCGAGGGGTATTCGGTCGAGCTGACCGAGGGCTTTGCCGAGGCGCGCGCGCAGATGGACCGGATGATCCAGCGCGACGTCAAGTTCGACATCGGCGGCGACCGCCAGAGGATCACCGCCATCGACACCACGGTCGATGATGTCACCTTCAAGCACATCCTGCTGCCGGTCTGGCTGGCGGCCTACAAGTATCGCGGCAAGAGCTACCGTTTCGTGGTCAACGGCCGCACCGGGCGGGTGCAGGGCGAACGGCCCTGGTCGGCGATCAAGATCGCCATCGCGGTGATCCTCGGGCTGATCGTGGCAGGAGGGCTGGGCTATCTCTGGGCCACCACGCAGCAATAG
This sequence comes from Marinovum sp., assembly GCF_034669705.1. GTDB lineage: Bacteria > Pseudomonadota > Alphaproteobacteria > Rhodobacterales > Rhodobacteraceae > Marinovum. The sequence continues at coordinate 13,484 of NZ_JAXMOR010000033.1, read as the reverse complement.
GCTGACGCGCCTCCCCTTGGCACGCCAGCCAGTACCGGAAGTCCGTCCCCACCCGGCCAATGCAAGCTCCCCTGGCCGGGCGGATGTCACGAGGGTGTCAATACGCTCCCTGACCCGACGCGACGTGCGGCCCTTCCGGTGCGGGGCAGTATGGCATATCCGGCCGCAAAAATCCGCACCTGCCTTGGGGCGAAACCTGCGCTATACTTGCGCAAACCGCCCGATTACGCCACAGTTAGCGCCAACATCTATCCCTAGATACAGGAAGAGCCCATGATCCTCTGCTGCGGAGAATCGCTGATCGACATGCTGCCGCGCACATCCACGCTGGATGAGCCGGCCTTTGCCCCGCATACCGGCGGCGCAGTCTACAACACGGCGATCGCGCTGGGCCGCCTCGACGCGCCGGCCGGCTATTTCGGCGGGCTCAGCTCTGACATGTTCGGCCAGCTGCTCGAGGCCGACCTGATCGCCTCCAAGGTCGACACCACGCTGGCGCCACGCAGCGACCGGCCGACCACCCTGGCCTTCGTGACGCTGAAGGACGGCCATGCCACCTATGCCTTCTATGACGAGAACACCGCCGGGCGGATGCTCTCCGAGGCCGATCTGCCCGAGGTGCCCGAGACGGTGACGGCGCTGTTTTTCGGCGGCATCAGTCTGCCGGTGGAACCCTGCGGCGACACCTATGCGGCGCTGGCCACCCGCGAGGCCAAGACCCGCCTGATCATGATCGATCCCAACATCCGCCCCGGCTTCATCCGCAACGAGGCCCGCTATCGCGCCCGGCTCGACCGGATGCTGGCAGTGGCCGACGTGGTCAAGGTCTCCGACGAGGACCTTGAGTGGCTGACCGGCGGCACCGATCCCAAGGCGCTGACCGACAAGGGCGTGGGCCTCGTGCTGATGACCCGCGGCGGCGAAGGCGTTCTGGCGCAGACCGCGGACGGCAGCCTTGACCTGCCCACCACCAAGGTCGAGGTGGTCGATACCGTCGGCGCCGGCGACACCTTCAACGCCGGCATGCTGGCGGGTCTGCATCAGCAGGGGCTGGCCACCAAAGCGGCCTTCAAGGCGGCCTCTCTCGAGGACCTGAAACCGGCGATCTCGCTTGGCATGCGCGCCGCCGCCGTCACCGTCAGCCGTGCCGGTGCCAACCCGCCCTGGGCACACGAACTGGCGTGAGGGCGCTGCTGCAACGGGTCACCGAGGCCAGCGTCGCGGTCAATGGCGAGACAATCGGCGACTGCGGTCGTGGCCTGATGATCCTGGTCTGCGCCATGCAGGGCGACCGCGAAGAGGAGGCCCGCAAACTCGCCGCCAAGGTGGCCCGGCTGCGGATCTTTCCCGATGCGGCCGGCAAGATGAACTGCTCGGTCACCGATGTGGCCGGCAGCGCGTTGGTCGTCAGCCAGTTCACCCTCGCCGCCGACACCCGCCGCGGCAACCGCCCCGGCTTTTCCGCTGCCGCCGCGCCAGAGATCGGCGAGGCGCTCTACGCGGCCTTTGTCGCGGCGCTGCGGGCCGAGGGGATTTGCACGGCGTGCGGGAGGTTCGGTGCCGACATGCAGGTGAGCCTCACCAATGACGGCCCGGTCACCATCTGGCTCGACACCGCAGCCTGAGCCTCCGGCGTCACTTTGCCGGAGGCCCGGAAGCGGTACGTGCGGGTGACCACCAGGCTCTACACTGCGCAGCCTTTTGCGATACGAGGCGGCGTCATATTGCCGTCCCGGATATCACAGGCACGGCCGGCACAGAAAGATCTTGCCATGCCCCGGGCCGGATTTCAGCCTGGATCGGTGATCTACATCACAATGATCCGCGCCAGGCGCCGACTTTTCGAGCAAATGCGGCTCGTGCGGGCGACACTCAACGCCTGCGCCTGGTCACAACAGGTCGTTTTCCTCGAGCACCCGCCGCGCGACGCGAAAGCACTCCTGCGCCTGCGGCACGCCGCAATAGATGCCGACCACATGAATGATGGCGCGGATTTCTTCCTTGCTGACGCCATTGTTGATCGCGCCGCGGCAATGGATTTCCCATTCGGTCATCTTGCCCAATGCGCCGATCATCGACAGGTTCATCATCGAGCGCGTCTTGGCATCGATCACCTCGTCGCCCCATCCGAAGCCCCAGCACCAAGCGGTCATCGCCTCTTGGAACGGCCGGTTGAAATCATCGGCGGCATCGAGGTTCTTGGCCACATAGGCCTCTCCCAGCGTCGCCTTTCGCTGCGAGAGCCCCTTGAGAAACAGGTCTTCGTCAAAGCTGCTCATCCCGTGTCCTTCCGTCTTCTTTCGCGTCAACGCGGCAAGGGTATCCGATACGCACGCCGGCGCAACAGAGGGGGCGTCGACAGGTCTGACCCCGCAGACGGCGAGCTCGCCCGGCGCGGCAGGGCCATTCGCCCGTGGTTCTCTTTGGATAAGTTCTCGCGCAGGCCATCCGTTTCGGGTCCGCACCAAGCATGGCGACTGCAATATCGTATGATTTTGGGGTGTCGTCACCAGCTTGACCGCGAGCCTGCGGACTTGCACGAAGCCCCGATCGAGCCGCACTGAAAACGCGCAAGGCACTGTAGACACTATTTTTTCATTCCGAGACCGGCGATCCCTGAAGGATCACGCCCGCCGTCGACCTTCCGCCACCCCCTCGGCTGCGTTCGGCGATGGCACAAGAATAGGTTCATTTAACCAAACCGATCGGCGCTACGGTCCACCGTTCAGAACGCAGCCCATCGGCTCGGCCAGAGCCGCCATATCGAAGGGCATGTCGCCAATGGACACCAGATTTTCGGCCTTGACCGTGCTGTATTCGGCGAAGCCGCCGTTGGTCGACACGCCGTAAGCGCCCAGCGTTTCGCACAGGTTGGTCAGGCCCCGGCGGCAAGCGCGACAGGTGCCGCAGCTGAGGTTCGGGTCCACGACGACGCGGTCTCCGGCCTTGAAGCCTTTGACGTCTGCACCGACTTCTTCGACTGTGCCGGCGTATTCATGGCCGGGCACCAGCGGGAAATCCGCATTGCCATAGCCGCCGTGAAGGATCTCGATATCCGTGTGGCAGACGCCGCTGGCCTCGACCCGGATCAGCACCTCATCGGCAGCAGGTTTCGGAACGTCGATGTCGGAGAGGCCGACAGACCCAAGAGCGTCATAGACTACAGCTTTCATGGCCTGGATTTCCTTGGTTGAGGGTCCGGCCGCCGGGGGTTCCCGGCGGCCGTGGTGGTTTCGGAAGTGATATGGAATGGGGCCGACGTCATGCGGGGCCGGCCCCACCGCCTGGGAGGGTACTTAGTTGTAACCGGCGGCTTCCATCTCTTCGACCAGCAGATCTTGCGACTGGCTCAGAGCTTCTTCCGCGGATTTGGTGCCGGCAAGCGCTTCGGAGAAGTTCTGCCCCACCTGGCTGCCGAGACCCGCGAATTCCGGGATCGCCACGTACTGGATGCCGGTGTAGGGCACCGGATCGGCGGTGGCGTCAGACGGATCGGCCGCGAGGATCGACTCGAGCACCGTTTCGGCGAAGGGCGCCGCTTCGGTGTAGTTCGGGTTCGCATAGGTCGACTGACGCGTGCCCGGAGGCACCGCGACCCAGCCCTTGGCTTCGCCGACCATGTTCACATATTCCTCGCTGGTGGCCCAGGCCAGGAAGTCCTTGGCGGCGTCCTGTTTCTGCGAGCTTGCCGGGATGGCCAGCGACCAGGCCCAGAACCACGCATTGCCTTTTTCGGTTTCTGCGACCGGTGCGGCGGCGAAGCCCACCTTGTCGGCATATTCCGACTGGCTGGGGTCAAACACCCGGCCCGCGGCCGAGGTCGCGTCGATCCACATGGCGCATTTGCCCTGCTGGAACAGTGCCTGGTTCTCGTTGTAGCCGTTGCTCGACGCGCCCGGGGGGCCGTAGTTGTTCATCAGCTCGAGATAGTAGTTCAGCGCGTTCTCCCACGCCGGCTGATCCGCCTGGGGCACCCAGTTCTCGTCGAACCAGCGGCCGCCATGGGTGTTGATCAGCGTGCCGATGAAGGCCATGTTCTCGCCCCAGCCGGCCTTGCCGCGCAGGCAGATGCCGTTGACGTCGTTTTCACGATCGGTCAGCTTTTCGGCGAAGTCCATGATCTGTTCGTAGGTCGGCTGCTCGGGCATTTCCAGACCGGCCTCTTCGAACAGGTCGGTGCGGTACATGGTGAACGAGCTTTCCGCATAGAACGGCAGCGCATAGAGGGTGCCGTCGTGCGACAGGCCGGCCTTCACCGCGGGGATCAGGTCGTCGTAGTCATAGCCTTCGATGTCGCCGACCGGCACCAGCCAGTCGTTGGCGCCCCAGATCGGCGCTTCGTAAGAGCCGATGGTCATGATGTCGAACTGACCGCCGCCGCTGGCGATATCGGTCGTGACACGCGAGCGCAGCACGTTCTCCTCCAGGGTCACCCAGGCGATCGTGTTGCCGGTGTCTTCCTCCCACTTCGACGACAGCTCTTGCATGATGATCATGTCGCCGTTGTTCACGGTGGCGATGGTGATCTCTTCTGCAGTCGCGGCGGTGACCATCCCAAGGCCGGCAGCCGTGCCAAGCAGCATGTGTTTCACAGACATGTTGTCCTCCCTTTACATGTGTAAACATGTTGTCGGTGGAGGCGGCTTCAAAGTCAAGAAAAATGTCCGGCGCCTCCCGTGGAGGCGGCCATGTTCGACGCGGCATTTGCCTGTGTTCAGGCGGAGTCGCGCAGCCTTAACGCGGCGTCAAACAATTGGATTCCCGGCGTTTCCTCGGCGTCGGGCTTCGGATCGATCAGCGTCGAGAGCTTGTGGATCGCGGCCCGCCCGAGGGACTCGACATCCTGCGCCATGGTCGTCAGCGACGGTGTCATGAAGCGGCTGACCGGGTTGTCGTCATGGCCCGCGATGCGAATCGCGGCGCTGGATTTCCCGCCGCCCGGGAAAAGGCCATGGTTGTTTGCGGCCCGCAGCGCGCCGAAGGCCAGACGATCGTTGGCACAGAGGATCGTGCTGTCATCGAACCTGCCACGGCTGAAATGCGCCTCCATGATATTGAAGCCATACTCTTCGAATCGCCAGTCAGGCGCGACGCCGCTGGGATCGATGAGCAGGGGTTCGTGACCCAGGGCCTCCATCCTCTCTATATATGCGGTCTCGCGCTCATAGCTGTTGGAGTTCAGTTTCGGCATCCCGAGCAGGGCCGGCGGCGCACCGGTCCGACAGAGGTAATTTACAATAACACCAATGCTTTGCGCGTTATCCGTGCCGACGAAGTCGATCCCGGTCGTGGTGTCGGCGGGCCGCGAGTCGACAAAGACCAGGGGTACCTTGCGGGCAAGGCGTTCGAAGGCGTCGCCACCTTCGCGGCCCCCCAGCGGCGCTACGAGCACGCCATCGGGGCTCATCGACAGGACCTTTTCGGCGGCACGCGCTTCGAGTTCCGGGTCGCCGTGCGAGCCTTGCGTGATGATGGTAAAGCCGGCCTTGATCGCCTCAAGCTCGATCACGTCCAGCAGGCTGGTAAAGAACGGGTCGTTGAAATGCGGCAGGATCACCCCGATGACGCCGGTGGATTTGCGGTTCAGCCGGGTGAAGAAGAAGTTCGGGACATAATCGACCGTCTCGAGCGCCTGCTGGATCTTCTTGCGCGACACTGCGCTGACGCTCTCCGGATCCTGAAAGAACCGCGACAGCGTCGGACGTGAGACGCCGATCGCCGTCGACAGCTCCTTCATCGTGTTGATCCTGGGTTTCTTCATGTGGCCTCTCTTGATGTCGGCACCACCCCTAGCGGTGCGCCTGACCGCGTCAACTATGTCCTCTCCACCAAAGTATCTTGACATATGTAAAACACAGGCGCATCAAGCAGGCAAACGAAAGGTGGCGTCGTGCAACAGATAAGCTCCATTGCAACCGTCGGCGAAATTCTCGTCGAGTTCGTCTCTCACACCAAGGGCTGTGCGCTTGAGCGGATCGGTCCCTACTCGGGCCCGTTCCCCAGTGGCGCCCCCGCGATCTTCCTCGATCAGGCCGCGCGGATGGGGGCGAAAACCCAGATGTTCGGTGGCGTCGGCGACGACGGGTTCGGCCGCGCGGTGCTGACACGCCTGCGCGATGACGGCATCGACACCGACGGTGTGTCGGTGGTTGACGGCAAGAGCACGGGCACGGCCTTCGTCTCTTACTATGAGGACGGCAGCCGCGACTTCATCTTCCACCTCGCCAACACGGCGGCGGACACCTTCACCTTTGACCCTGCCAGCCTGAAGGGCGGGTCGGTGATGCTGCATGTCTCCGCGGCATCCCTTGGCAGCGCCCCGTTGCGCGCCGAGATCATGAAAGCCGTGCGCCATGTGCTGGAGACCGGCGGCAAGATCTGCTGCGATCCCAACGCGCGGCCGGAGTTGATGCGCGACACCGCGGCCAAGGATGCCCTGCAAGAGGTCGTGGCGCAGAGCCACATTCTGATGCCAAGCACCAGCGACCTCGGTTTCCTCTATCCCGATCTGGATGAAGAGGCCGCTGTGGAGAAAATGCTGCAAAGCAGTGCCGAGATCGTCGTCGTCAAGCGCGGCGCAGGCGGCTCCACCGTCATCGGCAACGGCGAACGTCACGATTTTACCGGCCACAGGGTCGACGAGATCGACCCCACCGGCGCCGGCGATTGCTTTTGCGGCACCTTCGTCTCGCTCGTCACCCTCGGCGCCTCGCTGGAAGAGGCAGGCCGGATGGCCAATGCCGCCGGCGCCCTCGCGGTGACGCGGCGCGGCCCGATGGAGGGCAATTCCACACCCGAAGACATCAAGGCGTTTCTCTCAGGACAGGACGCCCCGAACGCAGGAGTATCGTCATGATCGATATCAAATCGATGATCGAAGCCAATCGCAACGGAGAGGCCAAGGGCCTGCCCTGCTTCTGCACCGCCAACGAGCATGTCATTCGTGCGATCCTTCAGGACGCGGCCAGGACCGGCCTGCCCACTGTGATCGAGGCGACCTGCAACCAGGTGAACCAGGATGGCGGCTACACCGGCATGACCCCCGCGGACTATTTTTCCTGGATTGGCGAGATGGCGGCCGAGGCCGGCGTGCCGATGGACCAGATCATCATGGGCGGCGACCACCTCGGCCCCAACCCATGGCGCAAGGAAGCGGCGGATACCGCAATGGAGAAGGCCCGGGAACTGGTGCGGCTCTACGTGTCGGCAGGCTTTCGCAAGATCCACCTCGACGCCTCGATGCAGCTTGGCGGTGAACCGCCGCTCAGCTTTGCCCAGATCGCCGAACGCGCCGCCGATCTCTGCACCGTTGCCGAAGAACACGCGCCGGACCCGGACAAGCTGGTCTACATCATCGGCACCGAGGTCCCGATCCCCGGCGGCGAAACCAAAGAGCCCGATGCGCTTGACGTGACCTCCGTGCCCCGCTTCAAGGACACGATCGAGACCCACCGCGAGGCCTTTGCCAAGCGCGGCCTCGACGCCGCCTGGTCGCGCATCGTCTCGGTCGTCACCCAACCGGGCGTTGATTTCGGCCACACCTCGGTCTTCACCTTCGATCCGGCGCCCGCAAAGCCACTGGCCGAGGCCATCCTGACGGAACCGGCCATCAGCTATGAGGCCCATTCGACCGATTACCAGCCCACAGAGGCTTTGGCACAACTGGTCGAAAACCACTTCTTCTTTCTGAAAGTCGGGCCCGAACTGACCTTCCGCTTCCGCGAGGCCGTCTTTGCCTTGGCCGAGATCGAAGCCCAGATTGCGCCCGAAAAACCCTCCGGCCTCAAGAGCATCGTCAAGCGCCGCATGGCCGAGAACGACGGCTACTGGCGCGACTACTACCACGGCTCCGAGAGTGAAACCGCGCTTTTGCGGATCTTCAGCTACAGCGATCGCATTCGGTACTACTGGACCGATCCGGAGATTGCCGAGGCGCTCGACACGCTCATTGCGAACCTCAAGGGTGCCGAGGTCTCCGAGACCATCGTCTCGCAATACTTCACCGGTCTGGAGTTTGGCGGCATGCCGACCGACCCGGATGCGCTCATCTCAGGCCATGTGCAGCGCTGCGTCCAGCGGTACAACGAAGCGGCGGGATTGGTGTAGCCTGGAGAGTACGGCCCGCCTTGGGAGAGTTCCTTCGCCAGAACAGTACCGAGCTCGGTCCTCGCCGTGTTATTGTCATTGCGGTTGGAGTTCGCAAATGCATCGAAAGGCCGGTCCGGTGAAGCTGATCACCCTCTGACAGTCTGGCTGCACCGGATGTCGACAGCCAGCCCAAACGTGACCTTCGCCTCGAGGCGCCTTGCCGGGCCAAGCGGACCTTCACCTTGGAGCCGCTTTCCGTTTAAGGAGCGAGTTGAAGCAGGCTTGGGATTTCGGTGAATGAAGGACCGCTGCTTTTCTGCGGTTTTATCTTGTTGCTTTATATGGAGGTTTGAAGCATTTGGGGTCATGTCGGCCCGGAAAGGGTGTTCGTGATGATCCAGAAGAACTAACTTTGAAAGCTCATGTACGATTGATACGAATTCTATAAAAGAGGTGCCAAGGAGCCAGCTTTCGACAAAGCAGTCATCTCATCAAGCACGTACCTCGCTATGCGAGGCCTTAAGGAGCCGAACCCCATTCTCGCTGGGCCCACCTCCAAGCAGATTGCGGACTTCGTCAAGCAAGAGGAGGACCAGGATAGTATCGTCCGGCTGAGCAACGGCAAGCAGGCTTGCCTAGCCTTCCGCAGCTTCCGTCTTGGCAACGTCGTTGAGATATCGCAAGAGATTGCCAATATGATCTGCGGCGCAGACTTCCCAGACGCGTCTGGACTGCTCGCGCGATGCCTGTTGGAGGCGATGCGCAACGCTGTCACCCACGGTGCCCCCGAGTCCGACGACTTTTCCGCGACACTATTCGTTATCAGGACACAGTACTTCGTCTCAGTGTCCATCGAAGGCGACGGCTGCGGCCTAGCGGCAACGATCTCGGATTTATTTGAAGATGTTGAGGCGCGAAGAATTCCCGTTCTGGACAACGCAAATGTGGACCAGCGCGAAATGTTTTTGGAATCTCCGGATCGCACCGCCCTACGTCTACTGGTCCCTTTCGGCGGCTCCTCCAGTGCGGCTAGAGGTGATCGTGACGGCGGTGCAAACCGCGGGACCGGGCTATCCGTGCTTCGGCATGCATCGGTGGCATTCACCATTCAGTCCGGTACTGCGGGGCTGTTTTCAAGGCGTACCGAGTCCGATGGTTCCCCCAATTACTACCAGGAAGTACTAACTTCACGGAAATCGCTTAGCCTATTCAACGTGCCGCGGAGTCGTCAGCACAATGGCGTCCGTATTGAGTTCATGGTGAATTTGAAGATGCTTTCAGAATTTATCGGAACTGTTGATCGCTACATCAGTACTCTTGACGAGCCTATGATCGGGAGAGTCCGCGACCGCTTCGGCAACGCGATTGTGCGGCGTGTTGGCCTCTTAGTACCTAGGGCCCGAAACTGGTGAGGGACCCGGCATGAAGCAGTCTCCCGCACAGAACGCGGATGGCCTCACGACGTCCGTGCGCACTCTTCGGAGGGTACTCCCAGCTCGGGCCGCGGCCGTCGGCGTTCGGTTGGCATTGGAAGCATGGCGATGGTGCTACCCCCTGCCGAAGGAGGACGCACCGTGGGAAGAATGGAAGGCGCCGATTAGGCCAGGTTGGCTGACTTTCTCACGCAACGGCCAGCGGGATCTTGATGGGCTTCCTAAAGAAAAGCTGCCGATCGTTTATAATTGTAACTTCCGCGAACAGGGCGCAAAGGGTGCCGACCCGGGTGATCAGACCGGGCTGCACCTCACGCTGGACTTGTGTGACATCCTAAGGGAAGTGGACGATGGGCGGGTCGTCGTAGTTATGGGGGCCGTTGCGGGCGGGATCGCTTCCTCGGACCCTAAGTTCCGCGGGCATGACAGGCTGGTGTTCGAAAACGAGCTTCCGAGCCTCGTCTTCGCTCTGACGGCTACCCTTGGCGTTCTGCTGCTACTGCTTTCCTGGGTGGTTCTAAAGGGGGTTGATGGCGGGTTGCTGGATGCGGCCCTCGGCGCCTCTGCCGCCGCCCTGGGCATTGTCTTCTCGATGTTCCTTACTAAGAGTGTCGAGGACAGAATACTCGATGGGATCGCCATGAGCGCGCGGCTCCATGCCGTGGAGCAAGCGATGGGCACGACGCCCGAACTCGTCGCGGTCGAGCAATTTTTGGAACTATCTTTCAAGGGTTCAGACGGGCCGGATTGTGGTCATCCAGTATCGGGAACGGTGTCGTCCGAGAAGCGGGAGACCGTCATTGCGCGGGCGTACCAGATCGTCAACTTCGCCCACGAGTTCGAAGCGCAGATTTCGGGTAGCGACGCCGGAATGCGCTTTGTGAAGATTGCAAGGAGAGTGGATGGTTTGCTCAAGCTGGCTAGCCAGCCGGACCTGGGCGACGGGACCGGCGATGAAGACTCTTGAAATGCGCCTTTATAGCACGTCACCGTGGAATGAATGGCCCATTCCATCGGGGCCGCGCCTGCGGCTTGGAATGGAACAGATGGTGGGTCTAGGCCCATATTAGAGGCTTGAAGCGACCGTTGACTCGCCCCGCCCATTAGTAATTTTAGGTTCGGTGAGGCCGATGGTTGCGGTCGCGTGAACGGCAACTATCAGACATTTAACCCAGTAGTGCGATGTCCACTACCTGCGTTCCGCCGCCGCTGATGTGACCCGGGGCAACACATGAGGCAGCTTGGCTTTCCGAGGGTCAGCTTTCCGGCAAAAGACCAGGGAATTTCGCACCGGCAGCATCTTTGGCACGACACCCCTTGTCTACAACCGCTTCGGGCTGACAGCACTCATTCGCTAAAGCTTGCATAAGTTTCCAAATTGAGTGCTCATACCAGTGGGTCGCCCCCCTCGAAAAACGGCGGGCCACACCGGTTAGCCAAACGGCAGCATTTCCGACGCCCCACGGATTGTGCACAAATCCTCGATCTGGCTGCACGAAACTACCGCAAGTCCATGCAAGGCAAGTACTGTTGCCAACTAACCGAAAGCGTGCGCACCTCCTGAAATTGGCGATTCGGGGCGTTCTAAGTTATTGCTTTCAATGCATTAAACTGACTCACTTTCCGGCGCCGGGAAAAGGGTGCGCACTGACATCAAAACCATGCGCACCGGCCCAGTAGACCGGACAAAGAAAAAGGCCCGCCGAAGCGAGCCTGAATTCACATTGCCGATGCCGAGTTGCTAAGTGCGACTGACAAGTTCCATCATCCGGGCGTGATCGAACCCGTCGCGATACTCCGACATGCTGAATGGGGAGTATCCGGGAGGTGCCGAATAAATCTGTGCATAGGCATGTTCGAAATGGTCTTTAGTGCAGACCTCGTCTCCATTCTGCTGGCCATGGGTCAAGGCCTCGATCAGCATTTCGATGACAAGTCCCCAACGGTTGCAGCAGGAGAAGGCAAGCCGCTCAAAAAAATCCTTCGTTGCGAGCGGGTCGAAATCCAATCCAGCCTTTTCGGCGTAGGTGAAAGTCAGTTGTAGCATCTCATCCACATCGCGTTGCTTTCCCATGTCGATGTTTTCAAAGCGGACGGTCCTGAGGAGGAATGCAAGTTGCTCCTCCCGGGCGATGTGCTGCGCCAGGCTCGGAACACCAGACAAGATGAGCATCAGCGGCCAGCGGGATTCTTTCAGCAGGATCTTGAAGCTGTCGAGTATCTGCTGGTTGGTTTGGTCACCCTTTTCGACGAAGACGTGCTGGCATTCGTCAAAGTGGATACCAACTACCCCTTGCAGTTCGGCGTATTTGATGACCTTTTCCCAGATCTCGGCTTGGGTCCGGCGCCCTTTAAGAGGGTAGCCGAGCAGGCCGAGAATCTTTACGCCCAGATCTTTCCAAGTGACCTTGCCCGAAAGTATGCAGTGAAGGATCTTGGCCGGACGCCCGTCGGGCATGATAACGGTGCCATCGTTGAACTTCTCTCGAAGCCGCTGAATTTCCCGGGACTTGCCCTGACGGGATTCCACGATGACCATGATGCCTCGCGCCTCGAAGGGTTGGCCGGATTTCGCCTTCGCATAATAGTCAGTCGTGCACCAGGTCATTGCTTCGAACAGTTCCTTACCCCTTGGGAACGGAAAGTGCGCTGATTTAAGGGGTGCGGTGACCTCGGCCACGGATTGGTTTACAAAGTTCATTAGTTGAGCCCTTTCAGGTTTCTGGGGCGCCCCAATTTCACATCGTTTTCAGAAGTCGCCTTGCGCTTGCGGGGCTTGGCCTTCGCCGTCCCTGGAACAACGGACGCAGGACCGCTGTCCGCTTGCTCCGAACCAATGGGGTTGGAAACCGCCTCCTCCGGAATAGGGGCCTGATTGGATGACTGCTCCGCCGCGTTTTCGCCGCCCAGTTCGAAAAGCCCCTCGGTGATATTGAGCTGCGTGATGTTCCCAGGCCGCGTGGTGCCTGGCAGCCCCGGCGCAGACACCACGCGGGACCCGGCAAAGACCGCTTTTGCTTTCGCCCGGCACTCTTCGATGGTCGAATAGCTCCGCGGCAGATTGTGCTCGATTTCGAGAGCGTGGATCAGAGCGTAGCGATGCTTGCGAGACCGCATAATCTGGTCATCATGGAACTCTGTCGCGGCCGGATCTTCCCTGCGCAATTCTGCCATCAGATTGAGCACACCGGGAAGCGTCATGTCGGCGAATGCCGTTGTCTGGAGTTCGAGCTCGACGCTTGTTTGGACGCCAGGAATAACTGCCGTGGCGAAGTTCAGGTCGTCCGGATCTACAAAAACCTGTATCTTCCCCTCGCGCCCCTCCCGCGAAATCTGGAACTCGTCAGAATTGAACCAAATCCCTCCGAATACGCGCACACCTTCATCAGTCGGTGTGACATTTTCCTCCCAGCCGAGGCTCAGGCGCCGTTGGTTCGGATCGATCAACCCAATTTGCCCCCGGGTTCGGTTAAGTAAGTCATAGACCTCCCGCGGGCGTCGACCGAGCATATCTGCTCCGTGGTGCCGGGTGGACGGATACTCGTCGATGAAGTATCTCGTCACGATGCCATAAAGCTGCTCTTTGGTAATCACCCCATTTTTCAAGGCGTCATATCCGGGTAGATCGCCGGGCCCGCTTCCGGTGTAACCAGGAAGCATTTGGAAGACCTGGCCCTGCAACGTGCCGAAGAGGCGTTCGACGTAGGACTTGTCCGTCGCCTCGAAGGTCCGTCCAATGGTGTTGATGCTGCCAAGTTGCATCAGGGCACTGATAGTGGTGGTGTTCCTTAGGCCAGGGCCATTGTCGTTTTTCACGTGCATAAGGCCGACCGCCGCAGCTGGCTCACCGCTGCACCCGTAAAGTGTCAATCGGCAGGCAATCTTGACCCCCTATCGGCATTCAAAAATGACCCCCTGGATCGCTCGGGTAGCTGGCCCGATGCGGTGTAGCCCTCACACAGC
>NZ_JAXMOR010000032.1:0-53628 GCF_034669705.1 Marinovum sp. | reverse complement strand
ACCGCGAAACAGGCCATCATCGCGGTCGCCCGCAAGCTGCTGACGATCCTCAACGCGATGCTGCGAACGGGCAAACCCTTCGACCCGAAAACCGTCTGACACGCGGTGACCGATTACGGTTGCCGGGTCAAGCCCGGGACGGCGGTAATCTGACCTTGAGACCAGCCTTCGCCACACCCGCGCCCCGGCCCCCGAGCCAGGGCTTCCCGCGAAGGTCTACTTCCGCGGCGGTTTTGTCGGGTCGTCGCCGTTGGGATAGACCAACCCGGCCGAGATCACCAGTTTCGCGGCCTGCTCGACCGTCATCTCGAGCTCGATCACGTCTTCCTCGGGAAAGAACAGCAGGAACCCCGAGGTCGGGTTCGGCGTCGTCGGCACAAAGATCGACATCAGCCGCCCACCGGTCTCGGCGCGGCGCGAGATCTCGCCCTTGGCGGTGGTCGAGATGAAGCCGATCGCCCAGATCCCCTTGCGCGGATATTGGATCAGGCAGGCCTTCTCGAACGAGCGGTCCTCCTGGTTGAACACCGTCTCGGCGATCTGCTTCACGCCGGAATAGATCGAGCGCACCACCGGCACCCGCTCCACCAGGCTCTCGGCAAAGCGCACCAGCGAGCGGCCGATCAGCCCCTTGGCGATCCAGCCGACCAGCAGGGTGAACAGCAGGAAAACGATGACGCCGACGCCGCGCACGTTGACGTAGATCCAGTCCGGATCCGACGGGTCGCGGGTGCCGAGAAACCGGTTGAGCAGCGCCTCGGGCTGATAGGCGTCCGGCACGAAGGGCCAGACAAAGCCGTCGACCCAGCCGATCACCGTCCAGATCAGCCAGACGGTCAGGCCGACGGGCGCAATCACCACGATCCCGGTCAGGAACGACGCGCGCAGGCTCGCCATCCGGCTTGCCATCCACCCCGATTTCGGCCGGACAGGCGGATCTTCATCAAATGGCGTGGTCATTCAGATCCGTGATCCCGTGGTCATCCCCATTGGGCAAACTAGGCAGTTTGCGGGCCAACCTCAATGGCTTGGGGCGGTATTAACCCGGTCACGTAACGATTTTGCCCAAGGCACAGGCGATCTTGGCACCGAGCCGGGCATTGTTGCGGACCAGCGCGATATTGGCGGTGAGCGAGCGGCCCTCGGTCAACTCGAAGATCCGTTGCAGCAGATAGGGGGTCACGTCCTTGCCGCCGATCTTGTGGGTCCGGGCATCGGCCAGCGCGCGGGCGATCACCGGGTCGATCTCGGCGCGCGGGATCTCGGCCGCGGCCGGGATCGGGTTGGCCACCAGCTGGCCGCCGGAAATCCCCAAGGCGCCGCGCGCCACATGAGCGCGGGCGATGGTCTCGGGATCGTCCATCCTGAGCGGCGCGGCATAGGCCGAGGTGGCCGACCAGAAGGCCGGAAAGGCCTGCTGGCCGTAGGCGATCACCGGCACGCCGAGGGTCTCGAGCACCTCGAGCGTCTTCGACAGGTCGAGGATCGCCTTGGCGCCTGCAGCAACCACCGTAACGGCGGTGCGCGACAGCTCTTGCAGGTCGGCCGAGATGTCAAAGCTCTGCTCGGCGCCACGGTGCACGCCGCCGATGCCGCCGGTGGCAAAGACGCCGATGCCGGCCTGCGCCGCGCCGATCATGGTGGCCGCCACGGTGGTGGCCCCGGTGCCGCCGGTGGCGAGGCAGGCCGCCATGTCGGCGCGCGACAGTTTGGCGGCGCCGCGGGTTTGGGCCAGCCCTTCGAGTTGCGCGTCATCGAGGCCGATGCAGAGCTGGCCTTCGATCACCGCGATGGTGGCCGGCGTGGCGCCGCCCTCACGGATCACCTGTTCGACGTCGCGCGCCATTTCGAGGTTCTGCGGGTAGGGCATGCCGTGGGTGATGATCGTGCTTTCCAGCGCGACCAGGGGGCGGTTCTCGGCGCGGGCCTTGTTCACTTCGGCGGAATAGCGGATCTCAATCATGGGGTGTTTCTCCGGAGACATATCTGGCGGCGGCAGTCAGGGCGCGGTGCAGTGCCGCGGCGCGATCCTGCCCCGCAGCTTCGGCGGCCATATGGGCCGCCATGAAGGTATCGCCGGCGCCGGTCACACGGGTGACCAGAACCGCCGGCGGACGTTCCGAGATCACGCCCTCGGCTGCGGCATCGGCACAGGCACCGCCGCCATCGGTCACCACCGCGCGTTTCGCGCCGCGGTCGATCAGCGCCTGCGCTGCAGACGGCGCATCGGCGAACTCGGTCTGGCAGAGGATGCCGGCCTCTTCGCGGTTGACATAGAGCACCGCGCCGGGGCGGGTGACGAAGGGTTGCAGCCGCTCGGCCTTGCCGGGCGAGGCCGGGGCGACGCGCAGGTCGGCCGAGGCAAAGGCCGGATCGCGGGAAATCCGCGACAGCAGCGTTTCGGTCAGATTGCCGTCAAGCGCGATGAGGCCGCTGTAGGGCTCTGCCGCGCTGCCCAACCGGCCATCCTTCAGCGGGCGAAGGATCTTGTCATCGGCGGCTTCCAGCGAATGCGCATCGGCAATCGCCGCGATCAGCCCGTTGGCACCCTCGACGGCCATGTAACGGTCGGTCGGCAGATCGTCGGAGCGGTAGAGCCAGCTGCAGTCGAGCCCCATGTCCTCGCATTCGGCGATCAGAACATCGCCCAGCACATCGCGGCCCACCGCGCTCAGCAATGCCGGCCGCATGCCGAAGCGCACCAGCGTCATCGCGATATTGAGCGCCACGCCGCCGGGTATCTGGGTGATCCGGCCGGGCACGTCGGAGCCCTGTCGCATCACCGAGGCCGAGCGGCCGATCACGTCCCAGAGCACGGATCCTATGCAGAGTACGTTGGTCATCGAAGCCCTTCATGGCGCGAAACTTTTTTCGCCGCAAGCCGTAGCTTTGGGTTGCAGCCTGCGAGGATCGCGGCATTGTGACGACCATTAACAAGGGCGAGGGTAAGCATGACACGGATTTTCGCGGGTGTATTGGCACTTTGGGCCGGGATGGCCGGGGCGCATGAGGTGATGCCGACGATCGGTGATCTCACGGTGACCGAGGGCGCGGTTCAGATCGAACTGCAGCTCAACGCCGAGGCCTTCATCGCCGGCATCGATCTCGACGGGCTCGAGGACACCGACACCACCGACCGCTCTGACGCCTATGACACCCTGCGCGCGCTGCCGCCAGAGGCGCTGGCCGAGCGCATGGCGCCGGTGGCCGCGGAGATGGCTGCGGCAATCCGGCTCGACAGCGGTGGCACGCAGGTGCCGCTGACGGTGGAGGGCTTTCTACCGGGCGAGATCGGCAACACCACCTTTGCCCGCGAAAGCGGCCTGACGCTGCGCGGTGCGCTGGCGACAACCACCGCACCGCTGACCCTGCACTGGCCCGACGGCTACGGCACGCTGGTCCTGCGGCAGATGGGGGTCGAGGAGGGCTATACCGGCATCATCGAGGGCGGCGGCGCCAGCGACGTGATCCAGCCCGGCGGCATGACGCCGAAATCCGGCCTTTCGGTCTTTGCCGAGTATATCCCGGTGGGCTTTGACCACATCCTGCCCAAGGGGCTCGACCATATCCTCTTTGTGCTCGGGCTGTTCTTTCTCAGCACGCGGCTGGGGCCGCTGCTGTGGCAGGTGACCGCCTTTACCGCGGCGCATACCGTGACGCTGGCGCTTGGCGCTCTGGGGGTGGTCACCATCCCCGGCAGCATCGTCGAGCCGATCATTGCCGCCTCGATCGTCTATGTGGCGGTGGAGAACATCTTCTCGCCCAAGATGCACGCCTGGCGACCGGTGGTGGTGTTCTGCTTCGGGCTGCTGCATGGCCTGGGCTTTGCCAGCGTGCTGGGCGAGTTCGGCTTGCCGGCGGGGCAGTTCGTCCCGGCGCTTCTGGGCTTCAACGTCGGGGTCGAGCTGGGCCAGCTGACGGTGATCGCCATCGCCTTCCTCGCGGTGGGGCTGTGGTTTGGCCGCAAAGCGTGGTACCGGCCGTACATCGCCGTGCCGGCCTCGGCGGTGATTGCGCTGGTCGGGGCCTATTGGTTCGTCGAACGGGTGATCTGAGACGGGGGGGTGGGTTGCAAACCCAACCTACGCAGAGCCCTTGGCCGGCGGCTTCGTGGCTTTGCCTGCCCCGGCTTCGATGTTGTCGGAGTTTGACCAGGGCGGTGGGTTGCAAACCCACCCTACGTGGCCGGGGCGTCTGGCGTCGGGTGGGGTTACAACCCACCGCGCCGCGCCCGTGCGATCACGCCGCCAGGTCGACCCAGACCGGCACGTGGTCCGACGGTTTCTCGCCACCGCGCACGGCGGCGTCGATCTGGCAATCGCGCATCAGGTCGGCACATTCCGGGGTCAGCAGGAAATGGTCGATCCGGATGCCGTCGTTGCGCTCCCAGGCGCGGCGCTGATAGTCCCAGAAACTGTAGTGGCCGCCGCCTTGGGTGCGGGCCCGGAAGGCCTCGGTATAGCCCAGCGTCTCGATCCGGCGAAAGGCCGCGCGGCTGGCCGAAAGGAAAAGCGCGTCGTCTTTCCATTGCTCCGGCTTTGCTGCATCCTCTGATTGAGGAATTATATTGAAATCACCCGTTATAAGGGCAGGAACCTCCTCGGCGATCAAATCCGCGGCGCGGGTTTTCAGACGCGCCATCCAGGCCAGCTTGTAATCGTATTTCGGCCCGGGCACCGGATTGCCATTCGGCAGGTAGAGCCCGCAGATCCGGATTGCCTGGGTTTCGCCAATGACTGTCGCCTCGATCCAGCGCGCCTGTTCGTCACTGTCATCGCCCGGCAATCCACGGCTCACATCCTCGAGCGGCAGGCGCGACAGGATGGCGACGCCGTTGAATCCCTTTTGACCATGGGTTTCAACGTTATAGCCCATATCCTCGAAATGCTCTCGCGGAAAGCCCTCGTCGACCGACTTGATCTCCTGCAGCACCGCCATATCCGGTCGGGCCTCTGCCAGCCAATCGCTGAGCGCGCTGATCCGCGCCTTGATCCCATTGATGTTGAATGTGGCGATCTTCATGGCGGCCTCCCTGATCGCTGGCAATATCCTGTCGAATGGCAGGGGGAACAAGCGGAAAATTGGCACCCGAAATGCAGCGCAATGGCGTTAACCTGACCACGATTCGACCGCAAGCCCCTTGGCAACCCGCAGTTTCAGGGGAATTTCGGACCCTGCAAAAAATTTGTGCGACTCGGGTTTTATGTAATTTCAGCAAATGTCTGCATACCATATCTAGTGTGGATAACTGACTTATCCACAAGGTATAGTTGAAATATGTTTTGAAATGCTCGGAAAGAGGGAGAATTCTGACGGTGTTAGAAACTTCCAAATTCGGAGAGCACCATGCTGGCACTTGTTCAAGAAACCCTTAACGAAACCCAAGCCGAAGAGCTGATCCTCGACGCCACCGATGTGTCGACCGGTGACCATGTCGACACCATGATGTGCGTCTCCATCGATGCCGGCACCGACATGTTCGACGGCGACCAGGTCCAGGCGATGATGTGCGTCTCCTGAGCGGGGCAGCCGACTGACCACGCTCGGACCGGGCGCATTTGATATTCATCGGAGGACCAAGACATGTCGAACGTTGTCTATTTGAATGTGCCCGGCCCCGAGGACCGGCGAGCCGCGCGATCCGGCGCGCTCATCCGGTCTTTTGCCGCCCATCGCCGCGGCCCCGAGGATGTGTTCTGGCTGAAGGAAAACGCCGAACTCATCAACATCCTCGAATGCACCGGGCAGGCGGTTCCGGCCAGATTGCTGGAACCCTATGCCGCCTTCTACGATGGCGCCCGCGAAAAGCTGGCGTTCTTTCCGCAATACTACCGCTTCATCCTCTCGCTGACCCTCGATCTCGAGGCGCTTGGCATGCCCGGCAATCACGCCGAATCGATGTGCGTCTGGGCGCTGCGCCAGGATCTCGCCGGCGGCGAGACCTCCGACATCCAGCGGCTCGAGGCGTTTCGGCTGATGCAACGGCGCGGATGCGAGCCACTTGCCGACCAGGGTGGCGCTGAAGCGCGTCTGCGTGACTTCATTGCGCGTCCGGATCGCTTCGCATTGCCCAACAAAAAGGCTGCCTTCGAACTCACCCACATCGTATTCTACCTCTCGGAATATGGGCGCAAAGACCCGCAACTGGGGCCGAATGAACTGCGGTCGCTGGAGAATGCAGGTCTTTTGGCCTTTCTTGACGGAAATCTGGATCTTCTTGCTGAGATCTGCGTGGCGATGCGCTATGCAGGTTTCAACCCATCGGAGATCTGGGAAGAGTGGATCAATCGCAGGATGAATGATTTCGAGGTCACAGAGGTGGATGCAGGCCAGCAGGGGCGTCAGCCCGTGGCCGATGCCTACCATGAATTCCTGACCGGGTCCTGGCTGTCGGGGGTCAAGCGTCAGAGCCTGTTCGGCGCGGTGCCGCTGCGCCGCAGGGGCGAGACAGGGACGCTCGCCTTTCACCGGCCGCGCACCGGATCGGCGGCCTTGCGCGAGATCTCGATGCAACTGTTCCGGATGCAGGATCGCAGCCACGCCTGGACCGCGATGCGCGACCAGATCGATGCCAACCTGACCGAGACCGCCCGCGCCCGTCTGGAACAGGCCGAGGCCTCCACCCAGCGGTTCGAGGCCTTCTTCGAGGAATTCGCCCGCGCCCAGAAGGTCAGCGCCTGATGCGCGCCGCACCGGCAGGGATCAGCCTGACCACGCTCGGCACCGGGCTGGTGCTGGTCTATACCTTGCTGATCACCTTTTCCGACGCCATCACCAAGCATCTGGCGCAGACCTACGGCGCGCCGCAGCTGCTGAGCATCGTGGCGCTGCTGATCGCACTGATGTCGCTCGGCAGCAGCCGGATGCGGGGTGAAAAGGTCAGCCTGCGCACCTCTTTGCCGGGGATCATGGCGATCCGTGCGGGGCTGACGGTGCTGGCGACGCTGATGTTCTTCTATGCGCTGGCGACGCTGGCCTTGGCGCAGGTCTTTCTGTTCGTCGCACTGGTGCCGCTGTTCTCGGCGCTGATGTCCGGACCGATCCTTGGCGAGCGGGTGCGGCTGGCGGCCTGGGTGGCGATCGGCTGCGGCTTTCTCGGCGTGCTCTGCATGGTCGAGGTGCGGCTCTCGTCGATCACGCTGGGCCATCTCTGCGCTTTCGTCGGCGCGGTCTCTGGCACCGCCTCGATCGTGCTGGCGCGCTATATCGGCCGGCAGGAGAGCAATTCGCTGGCGCAGGTGTTCTATCCGCAGCTTGCGGTTTTCCTGTCGATGTTGGCTCTGGCGCCGCTGGGCTGGCAGCCGATGCCGCTGTTTGATCTGGGGCTGGCGGTGGTCTGCGCCCTTGTGCTGTTCTCGGCGCGGCTTTTGCTGGTGATTGCGCTGCGCCATCTGACCGCCTATGCGGTGACACCGCTGATGAACCTGCAGTTCGTCTGGATGGTGCTGATCGGCCTCTTGGTGTTCAACGAGGTGCCGACCATGAGCACGCTGCTCGGCGCCTTTATCGTCATGATCTCCGGCGCTTACCTGGTGCTCGATCAGGTTCAGTCGCAACGCACGCCGGGCCGCCCGCGGCCGGTCGATTTCGGCAAGACGGCGCTGGCGCGAGGCTGAGCCCTCAGATCGAGAACGACGTGCCGCAGCCACAGGCGCTGGTGGCATTAGGGTTCTCGATGACGAAGCGCGCGCCGATCAGCTCTTCGCTGAAGTCGATCACCGCCTCGGCAAGAAACGGCAGCGAGACCGAATCCACCACCACCCGTTCGCCCTTGCCCTCGAGCACAAGGTCGTCCTCGGCCGGGGCGTCGAGCCGGATATCGTACTGAAACCCCGAGCATCCGCCGCCCTCGACGGCGACCCGCAGGGCCTTGCCCTCGGCGCCGGCGCCGATCTCGGACAGCCGTTCAAAGGCGCGCTCGGTCACTTTCGGCGGCAACTGCATGACAAATCTCCGGTTTTCCTGCACAAACGCCCAAAGGCGCGGTTTTCTCGTCTGACATGGTGCAATATAGAAGCGGCGCAGGCCGTCAACAAGGAGGCTGCGATGATCGCGCCTTATGCGTCCCGACCCGAGCTGTCGCGCGGACGTCTCAAACCGGAAGAAGAGAGCCATTTCCGCTCGTGTTTTCAGCGCGACCGGGATCGGATCATCCATTCCAGCGCCTTTCGCAGGCTGAAGCACAAGACCCAGGTCTTTGTCGAGCATGAGGGCGATTATTACCGCACGCGGCTGACCCATTCGATCGAGGTGGCCCAGGTGGCGCGGACGATCTCTGGCGCGCTCGGCCTGAACCCCGAACTGACCGAGGCGGTGGCGCTGGCGCATGACCTCGGCCACACGCCCTTTGGCCACACCGGCGAGGATGTGCTCGACGCGCTGATGAAACCCTACGGCGGGTTCGACCACAACGCCCAGGCGGTGCGCATCGTCACCCGGCTGGAGCAGCATTACGCCGAGTTCGACGGGTTGAACCTCACATGGGAAACCCTTGAAGGCATTGCCAAACACAATGGCCCGGTGACACCGGGGCAGGGCGCCGACGCAGATGACCTACCGTGGGCGCTGGCCGAGTATGATGCCGTCCATGACCTCGAGCTGCACACTCACGCCAGCGCCGAGGCGCAGGTGGCGGCGATTGCCGATGACGTGGCCTACAACAACCACGACCTGCACGATGGCCTGCGCGCCGGGCTGTTCACCGAGGACGATATCTGCGCCCTGCCGATCATCGGCGCCTGTTTCGCCGAGGTCGACGCCAAGTACCCCGGGCTTGAGCAAAAACGCAGGCGCCACGAGGGGTTGCGGCGCGTCTTTGGTGTGATGGTTGCAGATGTGATCGACACCTCGGCGGCGCTTCTCAAGACCGCAGGCGCCAGCTCGGCGCAGGAGGTCCGCGAACTGCCCGGCCCGGTGGTCCGCTTCTCGCCGCAGCTCTGGCGCGATCTGCAGGCTATCCGCGCCTTCCTGTTCGAACGCATGTACCGCGCCCCCGGCGTGATGGAAGTGCGGCGCGAGGTTGGTCAGGCGGTGGAGGCGCTGTTTGGCATCTATATGAAGGCGCCTGATCTGCTTCCCGACGCCTGGCACGACGCGCTGCGGCAGGCGCCGGAAGACAGCATCAGACGGGCGCGCAGCGTCTCTGATTACATCGCGGGGATGACCGATCGCTTTGCCCTGCAATCGCACCGCGAACTGACCGGAGAAAACGAACCCAGCCGTTAACTATTCACCTTCTGTTCCACACGTCAGTGTTGTCTCGCAAAGCGGCGGCGGCGTAAAGGTTAACGCATCGTTATTTTGCGGGGGCCGGTGGAAAAATCGAGACTCTTTGCCGACAGGAACTGTCTGGTGCTCGGCGCGGCCCATCCGGTGGGGCAGGCGCTCTGCCTGCGGCTGGCGGCACAGGGCGGCTTCGTGGTCGCGCTCGATGCCGATGAAACCCCGCTTCAGACGCTGGCCGCCCGGCATCCCCGGCGGATTGCGCCTCTGGCGATGGCGCTGAGCGATACCTCCGGTCTGCAACGTCTGACGGCCAGCTGGGCCCGCGACCCGCTGCATGGCGTGTTCCTGGCCCATCCGCTGCACGATGATCTGCGGCTCGAGGACGGGCTGAGCTCGGTCGCGCATGTGGCGCAGCGGCTGGCCTCGGTGCTGGCCACCGCTGGCGGAGCGGCGGTCATGCTCTTTGCCGACGGATCAGAGACGCCGCAGCCGCGCGCCGCCGCGCGGGCCTATGCGACGCTGACCGAAACGCTTGCCGAGGCGGGCGTGCCGATCAACGCCCTGGCCCTGCATCCGCCGGCCTTGCAGCCCGCGGCGCAACCGCGGGTCTGTCAGGTGGCGTTGATGATGGCGCTGCCGATGGCGCATCCGGTCAGGGGCGCGGTGATGCCGGTCGGGCGGCGCGGCAGCCGAGGCTTCGATTGACGCCCGCGTGCGGCGTGATAAACCCCGGGCAAGCTTGAAGGACCAGACGATGAACCTCTTTTCCGACCTGCGCGGGACGGTGATTGCCGCGCTCGACCAGATGACCGCCGAGGGCACCTTGCCCGATGGCCTCGATTACGCCAACGTCGCGGTAGAACCGCCGCGCGATCCGCTGCATGGCGACATGGCCACCAATGCCGCCATGGTGCTGGCCAAACCGGCGCAGAAAAAGCCGCGCGACATTGCCGAGGCGCTGGCAGGCAAGCTGCGCGACGACGCCCGCATCACCGCGGCCGATGTCGCCGGCCCCGGCTTTCTCAACATGCGCCTCGCGCCCGCCGTCTGGCAAGGCGTCGTCGGCCGGGTGCTGACCGAGGGCACAGGGTTCGGCCGCTCCGACATGGGGCAGGGGCAGAAGATCAACGTCGAGTATGTCTCGGCCAACCCCACCGGGCCGCTGCATGTCGGCCACACCCGCGGGGCCGTCTTTGGCGATGCGCTGGCCAGCCTTCTGGCCTATTCCGGCCACGACGTGACCCGCGAATATTACATCAACGACGGTGGCGCCCAGGTCGACGTGCTGGCCCGCTCGGTCTACCTGCGCTATCTCGAGGCGCATGGTCAGGAGGTGGCGTTCGAGGATGGCACCTATCCCGGCGACTACCTGATCCCGGTCGGCGAGGCGCTCAAGGACAAGGTCGGCGACGCCTATGTCGGCAAGGGCGAGGAGCACTGGCTGGCCGAGGTGCGCGAGTACGCCACCGAGGCGATGATGGAGTTGATCCGCGCCGACCTCGGCCTGCTCGGCGTGCAGATGGATCATTTCTTCTCGGAGAAGTCGCTCTACGGCACCGGTCTGATCGAGTCCGCGATCGAAGCGCTCGATGCCAAGGGGCTGATCTACGAAGGCGTGCTCGAACCGCCCAAAGGCAAGAAGCCCGAAGATTGGGAGCCGCGCGAACAGACCCTGTTCAAATCCACCGATCACGGCGATGACGTCGACCGCCCGGTCAAGAAATCCGACGGCAGCTGGACCTATTTCGCCCCGGACATCGCCTATCATTATGACAAGGTTTCCCGCGGGTTCGACGGCCTTATTGATGTGTTCGGTGCAGATCACGGCGGCTATGTCAAGCGCATGAAGGCCGCCGTTTCGGCACTGTCGGACGGCCAGACGCCGCTCGACATCAAGCTGACCCAGCTGGTCAAGCTCTTCAAGAACGGCGAGCCGTTCAAGATGTCGAAACGCGCCGGCACCTTCGTGACCCTGCGCGACGTGGTCGATCAGGTCGGCCCCGACGTGACCCGTTTCGTCATGCTGACGCGCAAGAACGATGCGCCGCTGGACTTCGATTTCGACAAGGTGCTCGAGCAGAGCCGCGAGAACCCGGTGTTCTACGTGCAATACGCCAACGCCCGGGTGCATTCGGTGCTGCGCAAGGCGCGCGAGGCCGGCATGGCGCCCGACGATGCCGCCTTGGGCCAAGCCGATCTGGCAAAGCTGGACCATGAGGCAGAGCTGGCGGTGGCCAAGAAACTGGCCGAATGGCCGCGGCTCGTCGAGATCGCGGCGCGCAGCCATGAGCCCCATCGCGTGGCCTTCTATCTCTATGAACTCGCTGGCGAATTCCACACCCTGTGGAACCGCGGCAACGAGCTGCCGGAGCTGCGCTTCCTGCAGGAGGGCGAGCAGGCCACATCGCTGGCGAAAATCGCCCTGGCGCGGGCGGTGTCGGTTGTTATTTCCGCCGGCCTTGGTATCTTGGGCGTGACCCCGGTGGAGGAGATGCGCTAAGACATCCGGTCGCCGGGCCGAGAGAGCAGTCAGTAGCATAACCCCGCGGCATGTATCGCGGGGAGCGGAGAGGCGATTATGGCAGATTTTCACGTGTCCGGCACCCCCGTGGGGTACGGTGGGCAACAGGCGTTCCACACCAACTCTTCCCACGCACAAGAGCCACAGGCTGCGCCGAAAGGCGCCGGCATGGTCACCTATGCCAATGTGGCCGGGGCGGCTGTGTCGCTGGCGCTGCTGCTGGGCGTGGGCATCTGGGGCTACCAGCTGCTGGTCCGCGATGTCTCTGGCGTGCCGGTGGTGCGCGCGTCTTCGGGGCCCTGGCGCGTGGCGCCGGAAAACCCCGGCGGCGAGGCGGCCGATCATCAGGGGCTGGCGGTGAATGAAGTTGCCGGTCGCGGCACGGCCGCCGGACCGGTCGACCAGGTGGCGCTGGCGCCGCAACCGGTCGGCCTCATGGAAGAAGACGTGCCGCGCAAGGCCCCTGAGATCACCAGGACCAAGCCCCGCAGCAATGACGCCTCGGCCAAACTGGCCACACTGTCCGAAGTGGCTGGCACCGTGCCGGCCACGGCAGAGCTCCTGACAGACGAAGGCGAGGATGCCGCGGCCGCGCCGATCGGCGATGCGAAGATCGCCGCGCTGGTGGCTCAGGTCTCCGCCGATGCCACGCCGCTGGGCGCCCTGCCGGAAGAGACCGAGCTTGCCGCCGCTGACGAGATAGCCGAGCCCGCGCCGCGCGTCGCCGGCCCCGGTGTCCGCCGCAGTCCGCGGCCACGCCACCGCCCGGCCGAGTTGATCCGCGCCAGCCAGATCGCTGCCGTCACCCCGGTGGCCGCATCGGCTCCGGTGGCGCCGGAGGTCAAGACCCTCGCGGTGGACGATCTCGCCGCCGGCACCCGACTGGTGCAGCTTGGCGCCTATGAAAGCGCCGCTGTGGCAGAACAGGAATGGAGCCGCATCTCCGGCCGGTTCGACAGCTTCTTCGACGGCAAGGCCCGGGTGATCCAGAAGGCCAAGAGTGGCGGCCGCACCTTCTACCGGCTGCGCGCACATGGCTTTGGCGATCTCGCCGAGGCCCGCCGGTTCTGCGCCGCGCTGGTGGCCGAACGCGCCGACTGCATCCCGGTCGTGGTGAAATGACCGCCACTGCCGCCATATTCGCCCCGCGGGGCGAGGTGCTGACCGGCGCCGAGCGGCAGTTCTTTCACGACGTCGATCCTTGGGGCTTCATCCTCTTTGCCCGCAATATCCGCGACGCCACCCAGATCCGCGCGCTCTGCGGCGATCTGCGCGAAACCGTCGGCCGCAACGCCCCGATCCTGATCGACCAGGAGGGCGGACGGGTGCAGCGCATCCTGCCGCCGCTGGCCCGGCGCTGGCGCCCGCCGCTCACCGATGTGGCGCGGCTGGGGCCGAGGGCCGTCGACGGCATGTACCTGCGCGCCCGGATCATGGCAGAAGAGCTGCGCGGCTTCGGCATCGACGTCAACTGCATCCCGACGCTCGACGTGGCCGGCGAAGAGACCCATGAGTTCCTGCGCAACCGCTGTTATGGCGAAACCCCCGACCAGGTGACCGAAGTCGGCCGCGCCGTGGTGCGCGGGCTGCTCGATGGCGGCGTGTTGCCGGTGATGAAACATATGCCCGGCCATGGCCGCGGCCGCGTCGACAGCCATCTCGAGCTGCCGCATACGCAGGTTTCGGTGCATGATCTGCGCGCGGTCGACTGGGTGCCCTTTGCGGCGCTGAGCGATGTGCCGCTGGGGATGACCGCGCATATGATCTTCGAAGCGGTCGACCCCTATTTCCCCGCCACCCAATCCGGCCGCATGATCAACCTGATCCGCGAGGAGCTGGGCTTTGCCGGGCTGCTGATGACCGACGACATCTCGATGGAGGCGCTGAGCGGCACGCCGGGCGACCGGGCCCGCGCCTCGATTGCCGCCGGCTGCGACGTGGTGCTGCATTGCAACGGCTATCTCGACGAGATGCGCGACGTGGCCGAGAACGCCGGCCGGATGACCGAGGGGGCCGATCTGCGCGCCAGCGCCGCGTTGGCGCTGCGCCAACCCGCCGGAGAGGTTGACACCGAGGCCCTGGATGCGCAGTTTGAGGCGCTTCTGGCAGGGCGCTAGGATGGACGAGACTGGTTTCGACGACCCGACACAAGAGCCGCAGAGCGTTGCCGACCGTCTGGCGGCCGAGGCGCTGATCGTCGATGTCGACGGCTTCGAGGGGCCGCTCGACCTGCTGTTGATGCTGTCACGCACCCAGAAGGTCGACCTCCGCAAGATCTCGGTGCTGGAACTGTCACGGCAATATCTCGCCTTCGTCGAGAAGGCCAAGGCGCTCAGGATCGAGCTGGCGGCGGATTATCTGGTGATGGCGGCCTGGCTGGCGTTTCTGAAATCGCGACTGCTCTTGCCCCCCGATCCCACCGAGGACGGCCCGACAGGCGAAGACCTCGCTGCACATCTCGCCTTTCAGCTCGAGCGGCTGCAGGCGATGCGCACCGCGGCAGCGCAGCTGATGGCGCGCAACCGGCTCGGGCGCGACATCTTTGCACGCGGGGTGCCGGAGACGGTTGAGCGCGTGAAATCAGTCACCTACACGGCGACATTGCTGGACTTGATGCAGGGCTATGCGCGTATCCGCACCCGCGATGAATTCCGCCCCTTCGTGATGGACCGCGACTCTGTCTTCACCATGGAAGAGGCGCTGGAACGGATGCGCGGCATGATCGGTTTCGCTGGCACTTGGACCGATATTTCGCTTTATCTTCCAGATGGTTGGGTGACGGACCCGGTCAAGCTGCGGTCCGCCACCGCAGCAACCTTCGCGGCCTCGCTGCAACTGGTCAAGGAAGGCAAGGCAGAGCTGCGCCAGCAAGGCACATTCGAGGCGATCGAGCTTCGCCGGATCACGGACAAATAGATGAACGACGACACGCAATCGACTGACGCGCAAGAGAAAAGCCTCTTCGCGGCCCCGCCCATGGCGGAACAGGAACGGATGGTCGAAGCGGTGCTCTTTGCCAGTGCCGAGCCGGTGACGGTGCACGATCTCGAGGCCCGGATGCCGCATGGCTGCGATGCCGCCGAGGCGTTGGTGCATCTGCGCAAACGCTACGCGGGCCGCGGCGTGCAGGTGATCAAGGTCGGCGATGCCTGGGCGATGCGCACCGCCGCCGACCTGGCCTTCCTGATGCAGAAAGAGACGGTGGAGACCCGCAAGCTGTCACGCGCCGCCATCGAGACCCTGGCGATCATCGCCTATCACCAACCGGTGACCCGCGCCGAGATCGAGGAAATCCGCGGCGTCAGCGTCTCGCGCGGGACGGTGGACCAGCTTCTCGAGATGGAGTGGATCCGCTTTGGTCGCCGCAAGATGACGCCGGGCCGGCCTGTGACGTTCGTGGTAACCCCCGAGTTTCTCGACCATTTCGGCCTGGAGAGCGCGCGCGATCTGCCGGGGCTGAAGGAGCTGCGGCAGGCCGGTCTGCTGGAGAGCCGCCCGCTGCCAGGCACACCGCATTTCGGCTCGACCGAGGAGGAGCCAGAGGCGGAAGAGGGCCAGAGCGAATTGTTCGAGGATTGAGCGACACCTGCCCAATTCTCTGCACCTTTGGCTGATAGGCTGCAGCTCAGCAGCGAGGAGAGCGGCAAGATGAACATCAACCAGTTGGTCAACATGATCGTGCGGATGGTTCTCCGCAAGGCAATGAGCCGCGGCATCGACGCCGGCATTGACCGGTTCGCCAAGCGCGGCGGCGGCAAGGGCAAGAGCCCTGAGCAGACCAAGGCACAGGCGCAGCAAGCCAAGCGGGCCATTCGGATGGCGCGGCGGGCAGGGCGGTTGTAGGCTGACGTTGATGTTTTTCTTTAAAGGGTGATCTTAATGTGATGCATGAAGTTCATGTGACGCGTTAAGTTAATGCACCGCTTTAAGTTCATGCAACGAATGAACTTGAAGAACTGTTGGCAAACGTCTGTGTTTAAAGGATAAAACGCCTTACTTAAAGTGCTTTGACAGCTTCAGGCCCTGGCCTTGGTAGTTCGATTTCAGCCCGGCACCATAGAGCACTTCTGGCTGCGCCTGCATGCGTTCATAGACCAGACGACCCACCACCTGGCCATGTTCCAGGACAAAGGGCGCCTCATGACAGCGCACCTCGAGCACGCCGCGTGCGCCCTTGCCGCCGGCGGCGTCATGGCCGAATCCGGGGTCGAAGAAACCGGCGTAATGCACCCGGAATTCTCCGACCATGGCGATATAGGGCGCCATCTCGGCGGCATAGGCGGGCGGGATGTGCACCGCCTCGCGGCTGACCAGGATGTAGAAGGCGCCGGGGTCGAGGATCAGGTGGCCAGAGGTACTGCGCAGTTCTTCCCAGAAGTCGCGCGGGTCGTAATGGCCGATCAGGTCGAGGTCGATCACGCCGGTGTGCGGCTTGGCCCGGTAGCCTACCAGATCGCCTTCGGCGGGCCGCAAATCGACCGAGAAGCCGAGGCCGCTGTCGATCACCGCCTCGCTGTCGACCAGCGGCGTCTCGGCGTGGACGGCACGCAGGGTAGCATCGTCGAGCACCGCCTGACCCTGGCGAAAGCGGATCTGGTTGAGCCGCATGCCGGGGCGCACCAGCACCGAGAAGGAGCGCGGGCAGATCTCGGCGTAGAGCGGGCCGGTGTAGCCGTCGGGAATGCGGTCGAACTCAGTGCCCTGGTCGGTGATCAGCCGGGTCAGCAGGTCAAGCCGACCGGTGGAGCTCTTGGCATTGGCCACCGCCTGAATGCCCTCTGGCAGCGCCAGCGACTCCATCAGCGGCACCACATAGACCGCACCCTTTTCCAGCACCGCGCCGGCAGAGAGGTCGATCTCGTGCATGCCGAATTCTGACAGCCGGTCAGCGACCTTGCGATTCTGTCCGGCGAGAAAGGAGGCGCGGACGCGGTAGGCCTTGTGGCCCAAGCGCAGGTCGAGGCTGGCGGGCTGCACCTGAGCCTCGATGATCGCGGGGCTGCCGGTGAGGGCGCCGCGCGTGATCAGATCGTTGATATGCTGGCTTGCGAGGACACCGGTCAAGGGCGGGCTCCTTTGTGACAAGGACCGACCGCCCCGAAGGGTGTCGATTGGGGGAGGAGTAGTTTGGTCGGGCTAGCAGGACTCGAACCTGCGACCTTCCGTCCCCCAGACGGACGCGCTACCAGGCTGCGCCATAGCCCGACTGGAGTGCCTAAATACCTGTTTTCAGGCTGGGGGCAAGAGGGAATCCGCAACATTTTCCGACTATTCCGAAGTCAGTTCCTGGCGGCATGGCTCATCGCGCGCGCATGGCTGCGGACGCGGACAATCAGCGTCTCGATCTGCTCGGCCGAGAGCCCGAGATCGCGGGTCCGAGGCGCGGTGAGCAGTGTCAGCAACCCCGGTGCGGCGATGACGTCGTGATCACCGGGATCGGGCGGCGTCTCGACCGGGAGCACGCGGGGGGCGTCCTCCTCGTCGTCGTCATCGTCGGACGCGCGCAGGACGGCGGCGAGGATCGCTGGATCCATTGGCGTCCGGGCGTCCTCGTCCTCATCGCTGTCCGGCGTGGCCTTCCGGGCCTCTGGTGCGCTGCCGGACTGATCCGCGGAGGCCTCGGGTGCCGGGTCGGGCAGGGCGCCCGCCAGCGGCTCTGGCGCTCTTGGCTCGCGGGTCTCCGGGGCCGGTTCTGGCGCGGCGTTGACGTCGACCGGCGGCGGGTTGTCGCGCGGTTCGGCAGGGCGCGGTGCTTCGCCGTCGTCCTCGGCCATCCGGTCCGACAGCGGCTTCTGCACGAAATCCGGCAGCGCTTCGCCATCGGCGCTGTCGGGGCTCTCGGTGGCATCCCCGGTCATTGCCGCGGGATCGTCCGAGCCGAAGATATTGTCGTGGTCGCCATCATCGCCGGCAAAGAGATCGACGGTCTCGGCCCCTCCCTCTGGCGCAGGGCTTTCTGGTGCCGCGGTGCTTTCGACGGTGTTTGCCCGGCCGGCGAAATCCAGCACCTGGCCGGTTTCCTGTACCGGCGCCACCGGGGCCACCGGCGGCGGCGGGGCGGCGGCCACCACCGGCGGCTCGATCATCGCCTCGAGATCCTCTTCCAGCGGCGGCGACAGGGCCGAGACATGCTTGATGCCCTGTTCTCGGAGGATCTTCTGCACGCCCTTGATGGTCATGCCGTCGTCATGCAGCAGCTTCTTGATGCCGCCGATCAGCACCATGTCGGCGGGGCGGTAATAGCGCCGGCCGCCGGCGCGCTTGACCGGTTTGACCTGGCTGAACTTGCTCTCCCAGAAACGCAGCACATGCGCCGGGGTGTTCAGCCAGTCGGCGACCTCGGAAATGGTGCGGAAGGCGTCTGGGGATTTGCTCGGCATGTCGCCCGGGACCTCCTAGCGCCGGTTGCCGGCGGCGACACGGTCTTTCATCAGGTGCGATGGACGAAAGGTCAGCACCCGGCGCGGCTCGATCGGCACTTCCTGGCCGGTCTTGGGATTGCGGCCGACGCGGGCGGCCTTGTCGCGCACCGAGAAGGTGCCGAAGGAGGAGATCTTGACCTGCTCGCCGTCGACCAGCGCATCGGACATCAGGCTCAGCACCCGCTCGACAAGCTCGGCGCTTTCGTTGCGGGACAGGCCGACCTCGCGGAACACGGCTTCGCTCAGGTCCATACGTGTCAGGGTCTTGTCGCTCATCGGAAATCTCCCCAGATTTTCCATAGCTTAGGCGGGGGAACAAATCCGAGTCAATATGGACGACCGGGGCAGAGGCGAAAAACCCGTGCAAAAACCGGCAATTACCAGCGCAGAACCACCGCGCCCCAGGCCAGGCCGCCGCCGATCGCCTCGGTGACGATCAGATCGCCCGGTTTGATCTGCCCGCGTTCGACGCCGACAGAGAGCGCCAGGGGTATCGAGGCGGCGGAGGTGTTGCCGTGGTCCTGCACGGTGACCACCACCTTGTCCATCGGCAGGCCCATCTTGCGCGCGGTGCCCTGGATGATGCGGATGTTGGCCTGATGCGGCACCACCCAGTCGACCTCGTCCGAGGTGACACCGGCGCGGTCCATCGCCTTGGCGGCGGTGGCGGCGAGCTTCTCGATGGCGTGGCGGAAGACCTCCTTGCCCTGCATCTTGAGAAAGCCGGTGGTCTGGGTCGAGACGCCGCCGTCGACGAAGAGGATGTCCTTGTGGCGCCCGTCGGAGTTGAGATCGGTGGCAAGGATGCCGCGGTCGGCGGGCGTGCCCTGGCCCTCCTGCGCCTCGAGCACCAGCGCGCCGGCGCCATCGCCGAACAGCACGCAGGTCGAGCGGTCGGTCCAGTCCATGATCCGGCTGAAGGTCTCGGCACCGATCACCAGGACGCGCTTGGCCTGACCCGAGAGGATCAGCGCGTTGGCATTGGTCAGCGCATAGGCAAAGCCGGCGCAGACCGCCTGCAGGTCGAAGGCAAAGCCGCGGGTCATGCCGAGCTTGGCCTGCACCATCGAGGCGGCCGAGGGGAAGGTGAGATCGGCGGTGGAGGTGGCCAGCACGATGGCGTCGATGTCATCGGCCGAGAGCCCGGCCTGCTGCAGGGCGTTCTGCGCCGCCTTGGTTGCGAGGTCGGAGGTGGTTTCGCCCTCGGCGGCGAAATGCCGGCGTTCGATGCCGGAGCGCGAGCGAATCCATTCGTCGGAGGTCTCGAGCGATTTCTCGAATTCGGCGTTCTCGACCACCCGCTCGGGCAGGTAATGCCCCGCTCCGATCACAACCGCGCGTCGCGTCATTTATGTTCTCCCGTGGTCGCGCCCTGGCCCTGGGCCTCGTCTTCCCGGGCCTGTTCCGCGACCTGTGCGGCGGCCGCGATATGGGCAGCCACCTTTTGGTTAAAGCCGGCATTGGCCAGCTTGAACGCCAGCTTGACCGCGGCGCTCACCGCCATCTCATCGGCCGATCCATGGGACTTTACCACAGTTCCGTTCAAACCGAGAAACACACCTCCGTTGACCCGGCGCGGGTCGATGCGTTTCTGCAGGCGCCTGAGCGAGGGCAGGGCGAGCAGCGCCGCGAGCTTGGACAGCGGGGTGTATTGGAACGCCTGCTTGAGGAAATCGCCGATCAGGCTGGCGGTGCCTTCGCCGGTCTTGAGCGCGACATTGCCGGTGAACCCGTCGGTCACGATCACGTCGGCGCGGTTGCCGGGGATGTCGCCGCCCTCGACGAAGCCGACGAACTCGTAGCGGCCGGTCTGGGCGTGGTCGCGGATCAGGTCATGCGCCTCGCGCAGCTCCTGGCGACCTTTGTGTTCCTCGGTGCCGACATTGAGCAGGCCGATGCGCGGCGGATCGACCTGCAGGCCGTTGCGCGCATAGGAGGCGCCCATCAGCGCATATTGAAACAGGTCATGGGCATCGGCGCGGATATCGGCGCCGACATCGAGCATGACGTTGAAGCCTTGGGTATTGCGCGATGGCCAGAGCACGCCGATTGCCGGGCGGTTCACCCCCGGCAGCTTGCGCAGGCGGATCATCGACAGCGCCATCAGCGCACCGGTGTTGCCGCAGGAGACCGCCACCGCCGCCTCGCCGGCACGCACCGCTTCGAGCGCCGACCACATCGAGGTGCCCTTGCCGTTGCGCATCACCTGGCTGGGCTTGTCGTGCATCGACACGACGCCCTCGGCGTTGCGAATTTCGCAACGGCCGCGCAGGGTCTTGCGCTTGGCAACAAGCGCGCGCAGCTCGTCCTCGGGACCATGCAGGATGAAGCCGAGGTCGGGGTTCTTGCGTGCGGACCGGTCGCATCCCGCGACGACAGGGCCGGGACCGCGGTCCCCGCCCATCGCGTCAATCGACAAGACAACACGCCTGCCCCCCGGCCCGGCCTCTGCCGCAGTCTGTCTCGTGGGTGCGGTCATGAGGGAGAGGCCTTGCCAGAGGAAACCTTAGGCTGCGTCTTCGTCCAGCTCGATTTCGTCTGCCACGGCAACGACCTGGCGTTCCGCGTAGTGCCCGCAGGAGGGGCAGACATGGTGCGGGCGCTTCAGCTCACCGCAGTTGTCGCATTCGTTGGGGTTGGCAGCGACCAGGGAATCATGCGCACGGCGGTTGTTCCGGCGCGATTTGGACACTTTATTCTGCTGAACAGCCATGGCTCAATCTCAAGTCTTTTCTCAGGGGGTGCGACAGCCGCACCCGCGGTTTCGGATGTTTCCGGGCAGATACGCGCACAAGTGCGGTATATACAACCCCAAATCTCTCAGAGGGCGCGAAAATACGACTTTTGCCCGGCCTTGCAAGCGATTCCTTTCGGCCATCGCGCCGCGCCTCCCGGACCTGATCCGGGACCTCCCGCCCAAGGCGGTTCGCGCCCCGACCACAGGGCCGGGACAGGGGGACTGTCGTACAGCCGGGACCCGGGGAATACCTCCCCGCGGCAGGTGCGGGCTGACCCCCTTCGGGGGGCCGGTCCGGGATCAGCCGTTGGCTTCGCGGATCTTCTCGGCGGCGTCCTTGTCGAAGGCCACGCCGTTGGTCTCGAGCATGGTGTCGAGCTCGCCCGAGAGCGTCATTTCGGTGATGATGTCGCAGCCGCCGACGAACTCGCCCTTGACGTAGAGCTGCGGGATGGTCGGCCAGTCGGAGAACTCCTTGATCCCCTGGCGCAGACCGTCATCGGCCAGCACGTTGACGTCCTTGAAGCTGACGCCCATGTAGTTCAGAACGCCGGCCACGCGGCTGGAGAACCCGCATTGCGGCATCTCCTTGGTGCCTTTCATGAACAGCACCACGTCGTTTTCGCTGACGGTCTGCTGGATCGTGTCTTTGACTTCGGTCATTTGTCTTTTCCCTTCGGAATGAAGCGTTTGGCGTATTCCTGCGGATCGCGCGGCACCTTGTAAGAGCTGCTTTGCCCGCCCAGTCCGGACGAGTAGTGCGAATGCAGGGTGTGATATCCCTCGCCGGGCTCGGAGCCGCGGCCGGTCTGTTTGTTGTCCTCGCGGATCGCCCGGCGGGCCAGCAGCAGGGTCACCCCCACGATCGCCAGCACCAGAACGATGATCCCGAGGACATCCATCGGTCTAGTCCGGGGCGCGGGTGGTCAGCGCCAGGGCATGCAGCTCGCCACTGTCGAGCTTGGAGCGGATGGCGGCGTTGACCGCGCGCTGCTGCTGCACCCGGTTCTGGCCGCGAAAGCTTTCGTCCACCACTTCGGCCGCAAAATGCTGACCGTCATCGCCCTGGACGATGATCTTGGCATCGGGAAAGCTCTGGCGGATCAGCTGTTCGATTTCGGTGGCATTGATCGGCATGGAATGTCCTTTGGTCCTTTGGCTCGAAAGGTAAGTGTGGCGCGCAGGGATGACAAGTGGCCGACGCGCCTCACGGCCGCAGCAGTCGGGCCTGCCCGCGGTCAGTGATCCGCGCGAGGTCTTGATCGTAACGCTCTGACATGGCTTTCTTTTCATCCTCTGTCCATGGATGGAAGGCGGGGTTCTCCAGGCCTTTCGGAAAGCGCCGCAGCGCCTCGGCCGTGGTCTCTGGCGTCACCTTGCCAACCTCGGCCAGATAGTCGAGCGCATTGGCCGAGAAACCGGGGTTGGCGGCGCTGTCCAGAAGCGCGACATCGCCGCCGGCCGCTCCCATGCACTGGCGCAGCACCGCGGGCACCACCGCCGGATAATCCTCGTAGCGCCAGAGGAAAAGTGGCGTCTCGCCAAGGGCTTGGCGAAGTTTCTTCACCAATCGCAGCCAGGAAATCGCGGCCACATCCGCCGGGCCGAGGTAGTCGCGGAAGGGGCGGAAGGCGTGACCCTTCATATGCTCTTGCCAGGCCGAGACCAGAAAGCCGGCGGGGTTGCGCACCGCCATGCCGACCTGAATGTCGTGACCGGGAAAGAGGTCGATCACCCGTTTCACCCGCTGCGGTGCGAATTTGTAGAGCTGGTCGTCCTTGAAGGCCATGTCGGGCGCCAGCGAGGCGCTGAGGATGTTCTCGTTCATCAGCACGACGGTCTCGGCCGCGCCGGCGTGTTTGCGCAGGAAACCCTCGGCTGTCAGCGCCAAAAGGTCTGGCTCGGCCCGGCCGCGCAGCAGCTCCGACAGCGGCAGCAGGGTGCCGCCGATCGGCATCGGGCCAATCACGCCGATGCCCTTGGCGGCCAGTGGCGCCTTTTGCGCCACCAGCGAGCGTTGCAGATGGGTCGAGGCGGTCTTGTGCGCGCCGATCAGGAAGGTCAGCCGCCGCCGCATGGGATCAGCCGAAAAGCGCGGGCAAGGTGGCGCGCGAGGTTTCTCTCAGCTCGGCCAGCGGGGCGCTGGAGCTGCCGATCGAGACATCGCTGCCGGTAAAGCGCCCGACCGAGACCAACGGCAGATCGGCCTTGCCGGCGGCGCCCATCAGCGCCTCGGCCTGGTCGAAGTTGCAGGCGATCAGGTAGCGGCCCTGGTCCTCGCCAAAGAGCCCCGGCGTGTCGCTGACCGAGAGGCTGACGCCGACGTCACCGGCCTCGGCCAGCTCGTAAGCCGCCAGCGCCAGGCCGCCGTCAGAGATATCGGTGCAGGCGGTGATCCAGTCGCGGTTGTCGCGGATGAAATCGCCGGCGGCTTTCTCGGCCGCGAGGTCCACATGCGGCGCATCGCCGTCGGTGCGGTTGAACACCTCGGCCAAGAGCGCCGAGCGGCCCAGATGGCCCTCGGCGGCGCCCAGCATCAACAGCACATGGCCTTCGCGCGGCACGCCGAGGATGGCGTGATCGGCGTCGTCGATCAGCCCCACCGCGCCAATCGTGGGCGTGGGCAGAATGCCGGTGCCGTCGGTCTCGTTGTAGAGCGAGACGTTGCCAGACACGATCGGCATGTCGAGCGCCGCGACCGCCGCGCCGATGCCCTTGATCGCACCGACGAACTGGCCCATGATCTCCGGCTTCTCGGGGTTGCCGAAGTTGAGATTGTCTGTCGTTGCCAGGGGCTTGGCGCCCACAGCTGAGAGATTGCGATAAGCTTCGGCGACCGCCTGCTTGCCGCCTTCGACCGGGTTGGCCTGCACGTAGCGCGGGGTCACGTCAGAGGTGAAGGCCAGCGCCTTTTTCGTGCCATGCACCCGGATCAGCCCGGCGCCAAAGCCCGGCGTGCGGATGGTGTCGGCCATGACCTGGCTGTCGTATTGTTCATAGACCCAGTTGCGGGCGCTGTAGTTCGGCGAGGCCAGCAGCGCCCTGAGACCGTCGACGCCGTCGATCTCCGGCACATCGGCCAGCGGTTCTGCGGCAGGGGTCTCGACCCAGGGGCGGTCGTATTCCGGCGCGGTCGAGGCCAGCTGCGACAAAGGCAGGTCGGCCTTGCTCTCGTTGTTGTGCATGATCAGGAAGCGGTCCTCGGCGATGGTCTCGCCGACGATGGCGAAATCGAGGTCCCATTTGTCAAAGACCGCCTTGGCCTCGGCTTCCTTTTCCGGGCGCAGCACCATCAACATGCGCTCCTGAGACTCGGAGAGCATCATCTCGTAGGCGCTCATGTTCTCTTCGCGCACCGGCACCTTCTCGAGGTCGAGGCGGATGCCCAGCTTGCCCTTGTCGCCCATCTCGACGGCGGAACAGGTGAGGCCCGCCGCGCCCATGTCCTGGATCGAGATGACGGCGCCGGTTTGCATCAGCTCCAGCGTCGCCTCCATCAGGCGTTTCTCGGTAAACGGATCGCCGACCTGCACGGTGGGGCGCTTTTCCTCGATGGTGTCGTCAAACTCGGCCGAAGCCATGGTGGCCCCGCCGACGCCGTCGCGACCGGTTTTGGCGCCGAGGTAGACCACCGGCATGCCGACACCGGAGGCGGCGGAGTAGAAGATCGCGTCCGTGTCGGCCAGACCGGCGGCAAAGGCGTTGACCAGGCAGTTGCCATTGTAGGCGGGGTCAAACCGCAGCTCGCCGCCCACGGTGGGCACGCCGAAGCAGTTGCCGTAGCCGCCGACGCCTTCGACGACGCCATTCACCAGCTGCTTGGTCTTGGGATGGGCAACCTCGCCAAAGCTGAGCGAGTTCATCGCCGCGATCGGCCGCGCGCCCATGGTAAAGACGTCACGCAGGATGCCGCCGACGCCGGTGGCCGCGCCCTGATAGGGCTCGATATACGACGGGTGGTTGTGGCTCTCCATCTTGAAGACCACGCATTGGCCGTCGCCGATATCGACGATGCCGGCATTCTCGCCCGGGCCGCAGATCACCTGCGGGCCCTCGGTGGGCAGGGTGCGCAGCCACTTCTTGGAGGATTTGTAGGAACAATGCTCGTTCCACATCGCCGAGAAGATGCCGAGCTCGGTAAAGCTGGGCTCACGGCCAATGATTTCGAGGATCCGCTGGTATTCGTCAGGGCTCAGCCCATGTGCGGCGATCAGATCGGGCGTGATGGCAGGCTCTTGCATATCCGTAAAGTCCCCCGGGCGCTGGTTTGCGCACCGTTTACGACATGGGGGTGACGGGTACAATCCGGGTTTCGCGCCTGCTGAAACCTGATGCGGCGGATGTATAAACCCTGTGCAGCCAAAAAAAAAGGCCGAGCACTAAGCTCGGCCGAAGTCCAACAGGGAGGTATGAAGTCTGGCGCGATGCGCAATCAAACTTCATGACGCTGAAATAAGTCGCAGCCGTGAGTCGATCAAGAAGATTCATGCCGCAGCTGCAGCATAGTGGGTATGCGTTGCAAGCATACCTCACCTTGGGGAAGCTGAATTGATGGGCGACGGGTCGGACCGGGCGGCGGGTCTCAGATGTTCTCGCGCAGTTGACGGCGGTGCGCGATGATTTCCTCCTGAACGAAATCCCTGAAGGCGGCGATACGCCGAGATTGCCGCAACTCTTCGGGATAGGCAAGGAAAACAGGGATTTCGCCGCTTTCCTCATCCGGCAGCACGCGTACGGCGCGGGGGAAATCCTCGATCACGTAATGCGGCAGCACGCCGATGCCGAGATTGTTGATCACGGCCTGCAGCACGCCGAAATAGTTGTTCACGTTCAGCGTGGATTTCAGGTCATAGGTCAGAAGACCCTGAACAAAGACTTGACCGGCGCCAACTTGGGTAGAATCGGTGCGCTGGCAGATCAACCTGTGGTTCTCGAGATCATCGAGCGACTGCGGCGTGCCGTGCTTTTCGAGGTATTCCGGCGAGGCGTAGAGCCGCATCCAGACCGACATCAGCCGCTTGCGCACAAGGTCGGCCTGGCTCGGCTCCTTCATCCGGATCGCCACGTCGGCCTCTCGCATCGGCAGGTCGAGCACGCGTTCCTCGAGCATCAGGTCGATATTCAGATCGGGATACTTCTCGTAGAGCTTGGCCAGCCGCGGCGCCAGCCAGAGCGAGCCGAAGCCGGTGGTGGTGGTCACCCGCAACGAGCCGAAGACCTCTTCCTCGCTGTCGCGGATGCGCGCCGCGGCGGCCTCGAGCCGTTTGTTCATCGACGAGGTGGCATCGAACAGCAGCTCGCCCTGCTCGGTGAGAATCAGCCCCCGGGCGTGACGGTGGAACAGGGTGGTGTTGAGGCTTTCCTCAAGCGCGCGGATCTGCCGGCTGACCGCCGATTGCGACAGGTGAAGCACATCGCCCGCATGGGTAAGGCTGCCGGCGTCCGCCACCGCGTGAAATATTCTGAGTTTGTCCCAATCCATAGTCGTTCTCTTGTGATGCCTCGCCGGTCTCTACTGCAATATTACCCTACAGGGGGCGTAGATAACGCTAACATGAGAAAGTCACGAAAAATTTCCCTCGTAAGGTCAGTAATTATGACCTAATATAGCGCTATACTCTAGCACGCACAGCACCTTGGGAGGGGTTCATGAGCCAGCAGAAAATTTCCCTGAATGACAGGTTCGACCTGTCGAAATCGCCGATCCTGTTGAACGGCACCCAGGCGCTTGTCAGGTTGATGTTGTCGCAGAAGGCCCGCGACACGGCCGCCGGACATAACACCGCAGGCTATGTCACCGGCTATCGCGGCTCGCCGCTGGGCGCAGTCGACCTGCAGATGAGCAAGGCGGAAAAGCTGCTGCGCGCCTCTGACGTGACCTTCAATCCCGGCCTCAACGAAGACCTCGCCGCCACCGCGCTCTGGGGCGCGCAGCAGGCCGAGCTGCGCGGCGAAGGCAAGTATGACGGTGTCTTTGGCCTGTGGTACGGCAAGGGGCCGGGGGTGGACCGCTCCGGCGACGTGATGCGCCATGCCAACATGGCGGGCACCTCGGCGCTTGGCGGCGTGCTGATGGCAATGGGCGACGACCACACCGGCGAAAGCTCTACCGTGCTGCATCAGTCGGAATGGGCGCTGGTCGATGCCTATATGCCGGTGGTTTCCCCGGCGGGCGTTCAGGAAATCCTCGATTACGGGCTCTACGGCTTTGCGCTGTCGCGCTTCTCCGGCCTCTGGGTCGGGCTCAAGACGATGAAGGACACCATCGAGACCACCGCCGTGGTCGATGGCGACCCGCACCGGCTGAGTTTCGTCGAACCGAAATTCGACATGCCCGAGGGCGGTCTGAACATCCGACTGGGCGACACGCCGCATGCGCAGGAAGCGCGGATGATCGATTACAAGCGGTTCGCCGCCGAGGCCTTTTCGCGCGCCAACCGGATGGACAAGCGCGTCTGGGGCAAGCCCGGTGCCAAGATCGGCTTTGTCGCGGCGGGCAAGAACTGGCTTGACCTGCAGCACGCCATGAGCCTGCTGAACATCCACGAGGCCGAGGCCAAGCGGCTGGGGATCACCACCTACAAGGTGGGCCAGACCTTCCCGCTCGACATGCACAGCTTCCACGACTGGGCCGAGGGGCTCGACCTGATCGTCATCGTCGAGGAAAAGCGCAAGCTGATCGAGGTGCAGGTCAAGGAGGCGATCTTTGACGATCGCCGCGGCCGCCGGGTCTATGGCTGGTACAAGGGCGGCGCGGGCGGCATGCACCGCGACGAGCTGTTCCCGACCCGTGGCGCGCTCGACCCGATCTGGATTGCCGAGAAGCTGGGCGGCATCCTGATCGAAGAGGGCCGCGGCACCGATGGCATCCGCGCCGGGCTCGACGCGCTGCGCCAGGCCCGCGCCGGCGACAACGCCCAGGAGATCGCAGCACGGCTGCCCTATTACTGCGCCGGCTGTCCGCACAACACCTCGACCAAGGTGCCCGACGGCAGCCGCGCCTATGCCGGCATCGGCTGTCACTACATGGTGCAATGGATGGACCGCGAGACCACCGGCTTTACCCACATGGGGGCCGAGGGCGCGAACTGGATCGGCGAGGCGCCGTTCTCCAAAACCGGCCATGTGTTCCAGAACCTCGGCGACGGCACCTACAACCACTCCGGCTCGCTGGCGATCCGCGCGGCGCTCGCCGCCGGCACCAACATCACCTACAAGATCCTCTACAATGACGCCGTGGCGATGACCGGCGGCCAGCCCAACGAGGGCGGCCTTACGCCTTACCGGATCGTCAACGAGCTGCAGGCGATGGGGGTGGGCAAGGTCTTTGTGGTCTATGACCAGAAGGAAGACGTCGACCTCGAGAAATTCCCCAATGGAGTCGAGATCCACGAACGCGACGAGATGGAAAACATCCAGAAGCAATGCCGCGAGATCGCGGGCGTCTCGGCCATCGTCTATATCCAGACCTGCGCCGCCGAGAAGCGCCGCCGGCGCAAGCGCGGCAAGTTCCCCGATCCCGACAAACGGGTGTTCATCAACACCGACGTCTGCGAGGGCTGTGGCGATTGTGGCGTGCAGTCAAACTGCGTGGCCATCGTGCCGGAAGAGACCGAACTGGGCCGCAAGCGGGCCATCGATCAATCGGCCTGCAACAAGGATTTCACTTGCCTGAAAGGGTTTTGCCCGTCGTTCCTCACCCTCGAGGGCGCCAAGGTGAAAAAGGGCGCGACCCGCGAGCTCGACCTGCCGCATCTGCCGCAGCCGGAGCTGCCGGCGATCAACGGCAGCCATAACGTGGTGATCACCGGCGTCGGCGGCACCGGCGTGGTGACCATCGGCGCGGTGATGGCACAGGCGGCCCAGTTGGATGGCAAGGGCGCCGGCATGATGGAGATGGCGGGCCTCGCGCAAAAGGGCGGCGCCGTGACGATCCACTGCCGTCTGGCGGAAAAACCCGGCGATATCAGTGCGATCCGCGTCGCAACCGGCGAGATGGATGCGCTGATCGGCGGCGATCTTGTGGTCTCGGCCGGGGCCAAGACCATCGGTCTGATGAAAGCCGGCCGCACCGGCGGTGTGGTCAACAGCCATGAGATCATCACCGGAGACTTCACCCGCAACACCGAATTTTCCTTGCCGGCAGACAGGTTGCAGCTTGCACTTGAAGCGCGACTTAAAGAGCGGCTGACGATGTTCGACGCCTCGGAACTGGCGCGCGCGGTGATGGGCGACTCGATCTATTCCAACATGATCCTGTTCGGCGCGGCCTGGCAAAAGGGCCTCGTGCCGCTCAGCCATGACGCCATCCTGCAGGCGGTCGAGATGAACGGCCAGGCGGTCGAGCGCAACCAGCGCGCCTTCGAGATCGGCCGCTGGGCGGCGCTGCATCCCGAAGAGGCCGACGAGATGGCCCGGCCCAAGGTGGTCGCCCTGCCAAAAACCCTCGAAGAGCGCATTGCCTTCCGCGCCGATCACCTGGTGAAATACCAGGGCAAGGCGCTGGCCAAGCGCTACCGCGCCCGGGTCGATGCGATCGAGGACGAGACGCTTCGCGAGGCGGTGGCGCTCGGCTATCACAAGCTGCTGGCCTACAAGGATGAATACGAGGTCGCGCGGCTGCTGATCGACAGCCGGGAAAAGGCCAAGGGCACCTTTGAGGGTGACTTCAAGATGCGCCTGCACATGGCGCCGCCGATCCTCAGCAAGGAAGGCCCCGACGGGCGGCCGAAGAAGCGCGAGTTCGGCGAATGGCTGCTTGGCCCGATGAAGGTCTTGGCGCGGCTCAAGGCTCTGCGGGGTACGCCGCTCGACGTCTTCGGCTATTCCGAGGATCGCCGGATGGAACGCGCCCTGATCGCGCAGTACGAGGCCGACATGGACGAGGTGCTGCCCAAGGTGACGCCGGAGACCCACGAGGCCACCGTCGCCCTGATGCGCCTGCCGCTCGACATTCGCGGCTTTGGCCCGGTCAAGGCGGCAAACGAGGCCAAGGCGGCCAAGCGGCGCGAGGAGCTTCTGGCGGTGATCCGCGCAGGCGGGCCAGAGCTGCGCCGCGCGGCGGAGTAACCCACGCGGTTTTGTTTTGAAGCGGGCGGCAAAGGGATGTAAACAGGGTGAAAACCTCTGAACAAGGTCCCCCCGATGCCGAACAAGCGGCAGGTCGCCCGCGACATCTCTTACGCCTATTCCGCGCAGACCCGCGGCGGCAGGGCCATGATCCGGCTGATGGAGAATGCCACCGGCCGGCTTGGGTTGATCAAGCGCGCCGACGGCTATGAACTGGCCGTCGCCGAGGGCGAGGATTTCTGGCAAGTCATGGTCGAGCGCTACGGGCTCGGGCTTGAGGTCACGCGCGGGTCGCTTGACACTATCCCAAAGGATGGCCCGCTGATCGTCATCGCCAACCACCCGTATGGCATCCTCGACGGGTTGATGCTGGGCCATATCCTGTCTGTCGTGCGCGGCGATTTCCGCATCATGGCGCACAAGATTTTCCGCAAGGCACAAGAGCTTGACCGGATCATTCTGCCGGTCGATTTCTCCGAGACCAAGGAGGCGATGCGCACCAATATCGAGACCCGCAAGGAGTCTTTGGCCTATCTCGCCCAAGGCGGCGCCATCGGCATTTTTCCCGGCGGCACCGTCTCGACCGCGGCGACACCGTTCAAGCGGCCGATGGACCCGGGCTGGCGCACGTTCACCGCGCGGATGATTGCCAAGTCCGATGCGGCGGTGGTGCCGATCTACTTCGACGGCCATACCTCTCGGCTGTTCCAGCTGGCCAGCCATCTGCACAACACCCTGCGCATGGGGCTGCTGATCCAGGAGTTCCGCCGGCGGGTGAACACCCCGGTGCGAGTGGCGATCGGCGCGCCGATCCCGCGCGAGGAATTGCAAAAGCGGGCCAAGGATGGGCGGGCAGTGATGGATTTCCTGCGCAAAGCCACGTATGAGCTGTCTCCGACACCATTGGAATCCTATGACTACGGGTTCGAGTTCGAGGAGCGGCACAGGTCGTAAACGCTTATGGCAGTTGGAATTTTCGATAGCGGCCTTGGCGGGCTGACGGTCTGGGACGCGGTGGCCAAACGGCTGCCCGAGGTGCCTTTCGTCTATTATGCCGACAGCGCCCATGCGCCCTATGGGGTGCGCACGGTCGATGACATCCACAATCTGACCCGCGCCGGCGTGGCTCGGCTCTGGGACGAGGGCTGTGATCTGGTGATCCTCGCCTGCAACACCGCCAGCGCCGCTGCGTTGCGCCGGATGCAGGAGGCCGGGGTGCCCAAGGGCAAGAGGGTGCTCGGCGTCTTCGTGCCGCTGATCGAGGCGCTGACCGAACGCAACTGGGGCGACCAGTCGCCACCGCGCGAAGTGGCGGTCAAGCACGTGGCGCTCTTTGCCACGCCAGCCACCGTGTCGAGCCGCGCGTTCCAACGGGAATTGGCGTTTCGTGCCATAGGGGTGGACGTCGAAGCTC
This sequence comes from Marinovum sp., assembly GCF_034669705.1. Classification (GTDB taxonomy): domain Bacteria; phylum Pseudomonadota; class Alphaproteobacteria; order Rhodobacterales; family Rhodobacteraceae; genus Marinovum. The sequence goes on along the minus strand of NZ_JAXMOR010000032.1, from coordinate 22,240 downwards.
AGGCGTGCGGCGGGGTGGTGGACGCCATCGAGGAGGGCGATCTGATCCTCGCCGAGGCGCTGGTGCGCAGCCATGTCGAGGCGCTCAAGCGCAAGATGCCCGGGCCACAGGCGGCGGTGCTGGGCTGCACCCATTATCCGCTGCTGGAAGACGTTTTCCAGGCGGCGCTCGGTCCCGAGGTCAAGGTCTTCAGCCAGGCCAATATCGTGGCCGAGAGCCTCGCGGACTACCTGAGCCGGCGACCGGAAATGGTTGGCGATGCAGCGGAAACCCGGTTTCTCACTACAGGAGATCCGGGCCGCGTCAGCACCGGCGCCACGCGATTTCTGCGACGGAAAATCGATTTCGTCAAAGCCTGAGACATGCCGCAGCGAGCCTGAACCAATGGTTTCGCGCGTTACCTTCATACCCTTTCGGGAGTTCCTGTCATGACAAAGAAAATCGCAATCCTCGGCGCCTCTGGCTATACCGGGGCCGAGCTGGTCCGGTTGATCGCCACCCATCCCGAGATGGAGATTGCCGCGCTGGCCGCCGAGCGCAAGGCGGGCATGGCCATGGCCGAGGTCTTTCCGCATCTGCGCCACCTGGCGCTGCCGGATCTGGTCAAGATCGACGAGATCGACTTCTCCGGCATCGACCTGTGCTTCTGCGCCCTGCCGCACAAGACCAGCCAGGAGGTGATCCGCGCGCTGCCCGAGGACCTCAAGATCGTCGACCTCTCGGCCGATTTCCGGCTGCGCGACCCCGCGGCCTATGAAAAATGGTACGGCAACCCCCATGCCGCCGTCGAGATGCAGGGCGAGGCGGTCTACGGGCTCACCGAATTCTACCGCGACGCAATCCGCGGCGCCCGGCTGGTGGCCGGCACCGGTTGCAACGCCGCAACCGGGCAATTTGCCCTGCGGCCGCTGATTTCCGCCGGGGTGATCGGGCTCGATGACATCATCCTCGACATGAAATGCGCCGTCTCCGGTGCCGGCCGCAGCCTCAAGGAAAACCTGCTGCATGCCGAGCTGTCAGAGGGCTACAATGCCTATGCGGTCGGTGGCACGCACCGGCACCTGGGCGAGTTCGACCAGGAGTTCTCGGAGCTTGCCGGTCGCGAGGTCAAGGTGCAGTTTACCCCGCACCTCATGCCTGCCAACCGCGGCATCCTTGCCACCTGCTATGTCAGCGGCGATGCGGCGCAGGTGCATGAGACCTTTGCGTTGGCCTATGCCGATGAGCCCTTTATCGAAGTTCTGCCCTTCGGCCAGACGCCCAGCACCCATCACGTGCGCGGGTCCAACTTCGTGCATGTCGGCGTCACCGGCGACCGGATCGAAGGGCGGGCGATCGTCATTGTCGCACTCGACAATTTGACCAAGGGCTCCTCTGGACAAGCGCTGCAGAATGCCAATCTAATGCTCGGGCTCGAGGAAACCGCCGGTCTGATGCTGGCGCCGCTGTTTCCCTGAGCCGCGCGAGGGGGAGAAAGCCGATGAAAAACCTGAAGAAACAACGCCGCATCCAGGTGATCGCGGTGGCGGTTGTGGCTCTGGTGCTGGCCACCGGGCTGATCGGCTATGCCATGCGCGAAGGCATCAACTTCTTTCGCTCGCCGACTCAGGTCGCCGAGAACCCGCCGGGCGAGAGCGAGGTCTTTCGCATCGGCGGGCTGGTCGAGGCGGGATCTCTGAGCCAGGGCCAGGACAATCGCGTGGCCTTTCGGGTGACCGATGGCAACGCGGTGATCCCGGTCAGCTATCAGGGCATCCTGCCCGATCTCTTTGCCGAGAACCAAGGCATGGTCGGGACCGGGAAATACATCAACGGCACCTTTGAAGCTTCTGAAATCCTTGCCAAACATGATGAGACCTACATGCCGCGCGAAGTGGTGGATGCGCTCAAGGAACAAGGCGTCTACCAGGAGCCCGAAAGCTGAGGCCGCAGAGGGCACCGCACGCCCGCAACAGCCGGCGTTAACCCAGACCTGCCCAGACTTGCCGAGACCCCAAGGCAAGCGAGGCAGCGATGCGACAACATTCCGTGCGGCAGATCGCCGATGAAATCATCGCCCGCGAGGGCGGCTATGTGAACGACCCCGACGATCCCGGCGGCGCCACCAATCACGGCGTCACGATCCATACCCTGCGCCGATTGGGGCTCGACCTTGACGGCGACGGCACGGTGACCGCCCAGGACGTGCGCCAGCTGGGCCGCGAGCAGGCGGTCGATATTTTCATCCGCCACTACTTCATCCAGCCCGGCATCGCCAAGTTGCCCGACAGCATCCAGGCCAGCGTCTTTGACATGTATGTCAACGCTGGCGCCAATGCGGTGAAGATCCTGCAGCGGCTGCTGCGCGACATGGGCCATCAGATCGCCGTCGACGGGCTGATCGGCCCGCAGACCGCCGAGGCCGCCGCCCGGGCCGAGCTGGCCGGGCCGCGCCATTTCGCCGACGCCTACGGCATTGCCCGGCGCAACTACTACTTCCGTCTTGCCGACCGGCGCCCCGCCAGCCGCAAATATGCCCGCAGCCGCAAGGGCGGCAAGGGCGGTTGGATCCGCCGGGCCGAGGATTTCATTTCGCCGCGCTATCACCTGACCGATGCGGAGTTCGACCGGAGGGTGGCGGCATGGGGCTGATCGAGCGCGCGCTCTCGCTGATCTTCGGCCATCGCAATGCGCTGGCCGAAACGGTTGAGGTGTTTCGCGAGAATGCCGAGAAGGGCGCGGCGCGCGAGGTCACCCTGCAGGCCGCGACGCTGGCGCAATTCGGTCAGGAGTTCCGGGTCACCCGCCGCGGCTGGTTTGACCGGCTTATGGATGCGGTCAACCGGCTGCCGCGCCCGGCGATGGCGCTCGGCACGCTGGGGCTTTTCGTGGCGGCGATGACCGATCCGGTCTGGTTCGCCGGCAGGATGCAGGGCATCGCGCTGGTGCCGGAGCCGCTATGGTGGCTGCTCGGTGCCATCGTCAGCTTCTATTTCGGCGCGCGGCATCAGGCCAAGGGGCAGGATTTCCAGCGCGAGCTGGCGCAGACCGTTTCGCGCGTGCCACAGGTGGTCGACACCCTGCGCCGGCTCGAGGAGATGGAGACGACCGATGCGCCCGAGACCCTGCGCGGCACCGCAGACAACCCGGCGCTCGAGGCCTGGCGCAAGGAGGCGGCGTGACGCCGCGTTTGCTCTGGCCTCGGTCCGCGCCATGCGCCAGTCTCGCGCCCGACAGCATCAGCTCAGGGCGCGAGACATGAACTACGACACCATCACCCTCGACATTACCGACGATATCGCGGTGCTCACCCTGAACCGGCCCGAGGTGATGAATGCGCTCAACAGCCAGATGCGGGCGGAGATCACCGATGCGCTGCGCGCTGCCGGCGGACAGGCGCGGGTGCTGGTGATGACCGGTTCCGGCGCCTCCTTCTGCTCGGGCCAGGACCTGGGCGATGCCAGCTCGGCCGCCGATCTCGATCTCGAGCGGGTGTTGCGCGATGAATACGTGCCGATGCTGCGCGCGATCTTTGACTGCCAGGTGCCGACGATCTGCGCCGTCAACGGCCCCGCCGCCGGTGCCGGCGCCAACCTCGCGCTCGCCGCCGATGTGGTGATCGCCACCGAGAGCGCCTTCTTCCTGCAGGCCTTCACCCGCATCGGGCTGATCCCCGACGCCGGCGGCACCTATTGGCTGCCGCGCCAGATGGGGGCGGCCAAGGCGATGGGGGCGGCGCTTTTCGCCGACAAGATCACCGCCCGGCAGGCCAGCGACTGGGGAATGATCTGGGAGGCGGTGGAGGATGATGCGTTCGAGGCGCATTGGAAGGCCCGCGCCGCGCATCTCGCCAAGGGCCCGACCGAGGCCTACCGCTACGTCAAGACCGCGATCCGCGGTTCCTTCGAGAACAGCCTCGACGACCAGCTGCTGCTCGAGGCGAAACTGCAGGGCAAATGCGGCCAGACCCGCGATTTCAAGGAGGGCGTTCTGGCCTTCATGGAAAAGCGTCCCGCGCAATACGAAGGGCGCTGACCCGCGCCAACGCCCCCCTGCTTCTTCTGTTCAAAAATACCCTCGGGGTCCGGGGCAGAGCCCCGGGTCTTACGCCCGGCGCCGACGCCCGCCGGTCCGTCCGGCACGCCCGCGCCCTTCGTGACCGGCCTTCGGCGCCACCTTGTTGAACTCGATCCACTTGCCGCCATGGGCGTCGTTGTCGGTCAGCAGGTTGGCGGCGCGAATGGCCTCCATCTCCTTGCCCGGCCGCACCTTGGTGGAGCCGAGGCCAAACAGCGTCACAAAGGTCTCGTCGTCGATCTCGTCGGGCAGGATGATCCCCGCCGCCGCCACTTCCGCCTTCTTCTCGGCGATCTTCGCTTGCGTTACCGGCATCGAGACCGGGTTCATGATCGCGCTGGTCATGCCGGCGCCCATGGCCATTGGCAGGAAAGCGTTGTTGATGCCGTGCCGGTTGGGCAGGCCGAAGGAGATGTTGGAGGCGCCGCAGGTGGTGTTGACGCCCAGTTCGTCGCGCAGGCGACGGACGAGGGTAAAGACCTGCTTGCCGGCCGTCGCCATGGCGCCGATCGGCATGACGAGGGGGTCGACCACGATATCATGCGCCGGAATGCCGAAATCGGCGGCGCGTTCGACGATTTTCTTGGCCACCGCAAAGCGCACGTCCGGGTCTTCGGAAATCCCGGTGTCGTCGTTCGAAATCGCCACCACCGGCACGTTGTATTTCTTGACCAGCGGCAGCACCAGCTCGAGGCGTTCTTCCTCGCCGGTGACCGAGTTCAGGAGCGGCCGACCCTCTGCCGCGGCCAGACCGGCCTCGAGCGCGCCGGGCACCGAGCTGTCGATGCAGAGCGGCACATCGACGAGGCCCTGCACCAGCTCGATGATCTTGGTCATCAGCGGCGGCTCGGTTTCGTTCGGATTGGGGTTGGAATTGTAGACCACCCCGGCATTGATATCGAGGATATTGGCCCCGGCGGCGACCTGCGCCAGCGCATCGGTCTCGACGGTCGAGAAATCGCCGGCCTCCAGCTCGGCGGCGAGCTTCTTGCGGCCGGTGGGGTTGATCCGCTCGCCGATGACGCAGAACGGTTCGTCAAAGCCAAGGACGGCGGTTTTGGTTTTCGACTCGACGATGGTGCGCGTCATGCGGCTACTCCTTTGAAGCGCTCCAGAATATCCGGGAGCGCGGGATCGTTGAAATCTTGCAAGGTGACATGCGCCCCGGCCTGGCGCAGGGTGCGGTCGTCCAGGCTCGAGCGGATGCCCACGGTATAGGCGCCGGACGAGCGCGCGGCGCGGGCACCAGAGGGGCTGTCCTCGAAGGCCACGGCCTGATTGGGGGTGACGCCCAGCTGGCGCATCGCCTCCTGATAGGGATAGGGGTCGGGCTTGCCGCGCGGGCATTCCTCGCCGATCACGATCACCTCGAAGGCGTCGCGTAGCCCTATCGCGCCCAGCATCGCCTCGGCGTTGAGCCGCATGGCATTGGTGACGATGGCGCGCGGCCAGTCCTCGGCCACGGCGCGGGCCACCAGCGTCTCGACCCCGGGCATCGGCGGGTAGGGGCGTGGCAGGCGCTCGCGGAACTGTGCCTCCTTCCACTCCGACAGGCCCTGGTGGTCGGGCTCGTCAGGCAGGAACTCGGCATAGATGTCGACGTTCAGCCGGCCGTGCATATGGGTCATGTAGCCGTCGTCGGTGAGGTCCATGCCACGCGCCGCCCACATTTCCTTGTAGACCTGAAGATGGATCGGGTCGGAATTGAGCATCGTCCCGTCGAGATCGAAAAGCAGCGCTGGCATGTATATCCTCAGGTGCGGTTGGCGGGGCGGGCGGCCGCACCGCCGTGGTCGATGACCCAGTCGGCGCTGGCCGTGATCCCGCCGAGGGGGAAGAGATGCGCCTGGGTGATGTTGAACTCCGGGTTCCGGGCCTTGTGCAGCGCAAGCTCGGTGATCACGTCAGTTGGCTCATAGGGCAGAAGCAGCTTGGAGACATCCATGGCGCGTTTCTGCAGGACTTTCAACGACGGACCGACACCGCAGGCGATGGCGAACTTGATCAGCGTCTGCAGCTTGGCCGGGCCCGCGATGCCGATATGGATCGGCAGGGTGATGCCGGCCTCGCGCAGGGCGTCGGCCCAGGCGATGATCGGTTTCGCCTCGAAGGCGAACTGCGTGGCCAGCGCCATCTCGGCGTCGGTGGTCTCTGAGAACTTCTGTTTCCAGCGCAGCGCCGCATCGACATTGGCCGAGCCGCCGTCGGGGTCGATGTCGCGGTTGCCCTCGGGGTGGCCGGCGACATGCAGACGCTTGAAACCCGCCTTGTCGAAGAGGCCGGTGTCCAGCAGTGCAATGGCGCTGTCGAACTCGCCCTGCGGCGCGCCGAGACCGCCGGCCAGGATCAGCCCCTGGTCGACGCCGGCCTCGCCCTGGTACATGGCGATCCAGTTCTCGAGCGTGGCGCGGTCGCGGATGATCCGTGCCGGGAAATGCGGCATCACCGGAAAGCCGTCGCGGGCCAGCCGGCGGGCGGTGGCGACCATGTCGTCGATCGGGGTGCCGTCGATATGGGCGATATAGACCCGGGTGCCCGGCGCCAGCAGATCGCGGAAGTCGGCGACCTTCTCGGCGGTGCGCGGCATCACCTCGATCGAATAGCCCTGCAGGAAGGCCGCGACCTCGGCTGAGGCCGGACGGTCGGGGGCAGTGTCGCGTTTCTTGAAACTGAGCAGGGCCATCGCGGCCTCCCATAGCTTGTGTGGCGTCATCCGGTCAGGTCTGCCTCATCCGGCAGGGGCCCATCCGTCATTGGCGATGAGGGCCTTGATCGCCTCGCGATCATAGGCGGCCTCGAGCCGCGCCGCTTCGCGCGCCGCGACCTCCGAAGCCTCGCCCTCGACCGGATAGGGGGCCGCCTTGCGCCATTCGGCCAGATAGTCATCCGTGCCGTCGGCGCCCACCTTCATGGCGGCGCGATCGATCGCCTGTTCGAAGCGCTCCGGCAGCTGGACCTTGGCGGCCCGGCGTCCCTTGCCGACGATGACCTGCGCCGGAATGTCCCGCCAGTAGACCACTGTCACATCAACCATGCGATTCCCCTTTGTCCGATGGGTCCTGAATAGATCAGCCGATATCGGTGCCACGTCTCAATTTCGACAATTGACCGCGTCCGAGCGACCCCGGACACGTCACGGCCTTGGATACGGCCCCGCCGGGCCGAGGGGAACCCTGAAGCTCGCTCATATTTTTCATGCAGATGATGAGGTGGGTTCATTGGCGGGCGGGGCCGCGCCGTGACGTCTTATTCACGATAGCATGACGCGGTGGCTTGCGCGGAGGCAGGCGCGCGCCTATCCTCAGACCCAACACGATACTCGGAGGGCGTAGCGATGGCGCCCAGGCGTCCCAAGGGTGCGGGCGCATTCCCGAAACCGGTAGAGAGCCCCGCGCCGAAACCGCCCAATCCGGACGAGCTTTATGCCGCCCTGGATCTGGGCACGAATAGCTGCCGCATGCTGATTGCCCAACCCAAGGGCAGTCAGTTCCATGTGGTGGACAGCTTCTCCAAGTCGGTGCAGCTGGGATCGGGGCTGGAACGCTCCGGGCGGCTGAGCCGCGCCTCGATGGGGCGCACGGTTCAGGCGATGCGAATCTGCGGCCAGAAGCTGCGCCGTCACAAGGTGACGCGGATGCGGCTGGTGGCGACAGAGGCCTGCCGCCGCGCCAAGAACGCCCGCGATTTGGTGAAATTTGTCAAACGCGAGACCGGGTTGCAGCTCGATATCATCGAGCCCGAGGAAGAGGCGCGGCTGGCGGTGATCTCTTGCGCGCCGCTGGTCTCGACCAAGACCGAGCAATTGCTCGTGGTCGACATTGGCGGCGGCTCGACCGAGCTGGTCTGGATCGACCTGTCCACCGTGCCGAACCACGACCGGCCGCGGGCGATCATGCGGCTGCACGCCGGGTTCCACAATGCCGACAGCCCGTTCCCGGTGGCCCGCGTGGTCGACTGGATCTCGGTGCCGCTTGGCGTGGCGACGCTGCGGGACCAGTTCAACGACGTGCAGGACGATGCGGCGCGCTATGCGCTGATGTCGTGGTTCTTCGAAGAAAACCTCGCCGATTTCGCACCTTACAAGGACGAGCAGGCGCGCGAAGGCTTTCAGATCGTCGGCACCTCCGGCACGGTGACCACGGTGGCGGCCTCGCATCTCGGGCTGAAGCGCTATGACCGCACCAAGGTGGACGGGCTGCGGATGACCTCTGACCAGATCGACACGGTGATCAACCGCTACCTCGAGCTTGGCCCCGAGGGCCGGCGGCGTGATCCGCGCATTGGCCAGGACCGTCAGGCGCTGATCATGTCGGGCGCGGCGATCCTGCAGGCGCTGTTGCGGAGCTGGCCCACCGACCGGCTGTCGGTGGCGGACCGGGGGCTGCGCGAGGGGCTGCTTTATGCGCAGATGTCGGCGGATGGGGTGCTGGAGGACGGGCCGTTCTGAGGCAGGCGCGGGGGCAAGGATGTGACCCGGTCGCTTTGACAATGGCTGCTGCGCAGGCTTAATGAGCCCTTCGGGCCGGAGAATGGGGGGCCAGCCCCCCAGACCCCCCGGAGTTTAGCTGGCAAGATGAAGTACCGGAGCGGTTTGAGATGGCAAAGACACCCACTGGCAAGAACACCTCCGGGCGCGGACAGCGGGATCTGAAGGTCAAGGTCAAGACCGCGCGCGGGCGCAAGCTGTCCTCGACGCGCTGGCTGCAGCGGCAGTTGAACGATCCTTACGTCAAGCGGGCGCAGACCGAAGGCTATCGCGGGCGGGCGGCTTTCAAGATCCTCGAACTGGACGAGAAGTTCCGTTTTCTTGTGCCCGGCGCGCGGGTCGTCGACCTGGGCTGTGCGCCCGGTGGCTGGTGTCAGGTGGCGGTGAAACGGGTCAATGCGCTTGGCGAGAAGTCGGGCAAAGCGGTGGGCTTTGTGCTGGGGATCGACCTGCAGGACGTGGAGCCGATCGCCGGCGCCGAGCTGCACCAGCTCGATTTCCTCGACGAGGGCGCCGATGCGGCGGTGAAGACCTGGCTGGGCGGGAAGGCCGACGTGGTGATGTCCGACATGGCGGCCTCGTCCTCGGGCCACAAGCAGACCGACCACCTGCGGATCATGATGCTTTGCGAGACGGCGGCGCATTTCGCCTTTGACGTGCTGGAAGAGGGCGGCACCTTTGTCGCCAAGGTGCTGGCCGGCGGCGCCGAGGGCGATCTGCAGAAGCTGTTGAAGCAGAACTTCACCAAGGTGGCGCATGTGAAGCCGCCGAGCTCGCGGTCGGATTCCTCGGAGAAATTCGTGGTGGCGATGGGCTTTCGCGGCAACCGGGCCGGGGATGAGGCCGAGGGCGAAGCGTGACAGCGCGCCTGTCGGATTGAGCGGCCTGACCGGGGGTCTGGATCTCTGGATCACAGCGGGATTTTACAGGACAGGAATTTCGCAGGACAGAGGATTTTTTTTGACACAGGGGATTTTGAATGACAAAGGCCGGCCCGATTGTGAGAGCGGGGCCGGCCTTTTGGCGAAACGCGGTGATCGCTGGGATCATCGACTTCGGATAACCTGTTGCGATCCTGAGTAGGCGGTTGCCGCGGTTCTGACAACATCTTTGTCGGAAATTGCCGTGATTTCAGGGTAATACCGCAGGATTGACGCTGCTTGGGCAGCAGTGGTCGCGGCTCGGGTGAATTGTTTCCAGACATGCAACGATGCCGTGCCCCATTGCGGCGGAAATGGGGCACGGCGATTCGGCCGGGTCAGCCTTTGAGGGCGCGACCGAGGTTCTCGTCGATCTTCTCGAGAAAGCCCATGGTGGTGAGCCATTTCTGCTCTGGCCCGACCAGGAGCGCCAGGTCCTTGGTCATCTGGCCGCTTTCCACCGTGTCGATGATCACCCGCTCCAGCGTTTCGGCAAAGGCACGCAGGGCGACGTTCTCGTCGAGCTTGGCGCGGTGCTTGAGCGCGCCGGTCCAGGCGTAGATCGAGGCGATGGAATTGGTCGAGGTGGCCTCGCCGGCCTGATGCTGGCGGTAGTGGCGGGTGACGGTGCCATGCGCGGCCTCGGCCTCGACGGTCTTGCCATCCGGCGTCATCAGGATCGAGGTCATCAGGCCGAGCGAGCCGAAGCCTTGGGCCACGGTGTCGGACTGCACGTCGCCGTCGTAGTTCTTGCAGGCCCAGACGAAACCGCCCGACCATTTCAGAGCGCTGGCCACCATGTCGTCGATCAGGCGGTGTTCGTACCAGATCTCTTTCTCTTTGAACTTCGCGGCGAACTCGGCCTCGTAGACCTCTTCGAAGATGTCCTTGAAGCGGCCGTCATAGACCTTGAGGATGGTGTTCTTGGTCGAAAGATACACCGGCCAGCCGAGGTTGAGCCCGTAGTTCAGCGAGGCGCGGGCAAAGTCGCGGATCGAGTCATCGAGGTTGTACATCCCCATCGCCACGCCGGCCGCGGGGGCGTCATAGACCTCTTTCTCGATCACCTGACCGTCAACGCCCTCGAATTTCATCGTCAGCTTGCCAGCACCGGGAAAGTGGAAATCGGTGGCCTTGTACTGGTCGCCAAAGGCGTGGCGTCCGACGACGATGGGCTGGGTCCAGCCCGGCACCAGCCGCGGCACATTGCGGCAGATGATCGGCGCGCGGAACACCACGCCGCCGAGGATGTTGCGGATGGTGCCGTTGGGCGAGGGGTACATGCGCTTGAGGCCGAACTCCTCCATCCGGCCCTCGTCGGGGGTGATGGTGGCGCATTTGACGCCGACGCCGACCTCCTTGATCTTTTCCGCCGCGTCGAAGGTGACTTGATCGTCGGTGCGGTCGCGTTCCTCGATGCCGAGGTCGTAATAGAGCAGGTCGATGTCGAGATAGGGCTCGATCAGCTTCTTCTTGATGAAATCCCACATGATGCGGGTCATCTCGTCGCCGTCGAGTTCGACGATGGGGTTGTCTACCTTGATCCGGGTCATCGCGGCCTCTTGCTTGGGTGGATTCGCACTGTTGATATAGTGCTAGCGCAATCCACGTCTCGAAAGAAGCTTTGTATGCCGATGTATACCGTGCAGGCGGCCTCAGGCAGTCTGTTCGCGGATCTCTGCGATCACCTGTGCCCAAAGTTCGGGCGGTTGCGCACCGGGCACCGCAGATTTGCCATCGACGATGAAGGTCGGCACGCTGCTCACCCCCATCTCGCGGGCGGCGGCGTCGCGGTCGCGGATGTCCTGGGCGTCGCTGTCGCTGCCCAGCAGGCGCAGGATCACCGAGGCGTCGATTTCGAGCCCGTCGGCGATGTCGGCCAGGGTGTCGTGGTCGCCGATGTCGCGGCCCTCGACGAAATAGGCCCTGAACAGCGCCGAGACCGCCGCCGTCTGCTTGCCCTCGATGCCGGCCCAGTGGATCAGCCGGTGGGCGTCGAGCGTGTTGGGGGTGCGCTGGATCTTGTCGAGGTGGATCTCGAGACCGGCCTTCTCGGCGTGCTCATGCACCGGCAGGTAGGCCTGGACCGCGCCCTCCTGGCCGCCGAACTTGCCCTCGAGATAGGCGCGGCGGTCCATGCCTTCGGCCGGCATCTCGGGGTTGAGCTGGAACGGGTGCCATTCGATGGTGAAGGGGTGATCGGGGGCCGCAGCAAGGGCGCGGTCAAGATAGGCCTTGCCGATGTAGCACCAGGGACAGATCGGATCGGAGAGAATGTCGAGCTTGACCATGAAACGGGCACCTTTGTTGCAGAATTGCGAGGCGTGTATCAGGCGGGTGGCCGATTGGCGAGGGGGGAGGTCCCGGCGCGGGGGCCGGGACAGGCAGGGCTCGGGATGGCGGGTCACGGGATGAAGCTGTCGCGCAGGGCGCGGCGCGACAGCTTGCCGTTGGGGCCGGTGGGCAGGGTGTCGAGCCTGCGGTAGAGGCGGGGCTGCTTGTAGCGGGCGAGGCGGGTTTCGGCCTGCTGGCTCAGTGCCTCGTCGAGGTCGCTCGTGGCGGTGTAGAAGGCGGCGATGATGCGGGTGTCGGCTTTGATCTCCACGTCGGTGACGGCGAGACCGGTGAGGCCGGGGACGTCCTGCAACGCCTGTTCCACTTCCTGCGGCGAGACCCGGAACCCGCCGGCGTTCATCATGTCATCGGCGCGGCCGAGATAGGCGATCTGGCCGTCGGGGTCCATCTGGCCGAGGTCGCCGGTGTAAAACCAGCCGTCGCGGCGCCGGGCGGCAGTGGCCTCTGGCGCGCCGAGGTATTCCAGCATCAGCCCGGGGTCGCTGTCGGCGATGCAGATTTCTCCGGGGGTGCCCAGCGGCACCGGGCCGGTGGCGTCGCGCAGGGCGATGCGGCGGCCGGGTTGCGGTGTGCCCAGCCGGCCGGGACGGGCCGGGTTGGCGGGGGTCGAAGAAATGAAGGTGGAGCATTCCGACATGCCGTAGGCCTCGTAGATCTCGGTTCCGGTGGCGGCCTGCCACGCCTGCCGCAGGGTCTCGGGCAGTTTCTCGCCGGCAGAGAGTGCGTGGCGCAGCCTGGGCAGCGGCGGGACCGGGCCGGCAAGCAGCTTGCGAAAGACACCTGGGGCGGCGGCAAAGAGCGTCGCGTCGTGGCGTTTGAGCAGCAGCGGCAGCAGCGCCGGATCGGTCCCGGGGGCCGGGATCAGCGCGGTGGCACCGGCGGCCCAAGGGTCCATCAACCCGGTGCCGAGGGTGAAGGTCCAGTTGAAGGCGCCGGCGTGGCAGAGCCGGTCCGAGGCGCGCAGATCATACCAGCCGGCGACCATCATCTGCCGGGCCCAGATCGCCCGATGGGCATGCACCACCGCGCGCGGCATGCCGGAGGTGCCCGAGGTAAAGACGATATAGGCCGGGCGCTCGGGGTCGCCCAGGGCATAGTCTGCCGGCGACAGGTCTGCCATCTGGTGCAGGGCACTGGCGGCGAGCACCGGCACCGGGGTGTCGGCGCAGGGCACGGCGGGGTCGCGCAGGATCAGGGCCGGGGCGAGGATGTCGATGATCTTGGCGGTCTCGGCCTCTGACAGCTGCGCCGAGGTCGGCACCGGGATCAGCCCGACGGCGATGCAGCCGAGATAGGCCAGCGGGAAGTCAGGCGTGTTGCCGAGCCGCAGCAGCACCCGGTCGCCGGGGGCCAGACCGCGCTGCAAGAGCCCGGTGCCGATGCCACGCACCGCCGCCTCGAGCCGGGCATAGCTCCAGCGTTCGGCGCGGGCGGGGCCAAGCAGGGCGAGGGCGATCTTGTCGGGCTGGCTTGCGGCATGGCGCAGTACGAAGCGGGCCAGGTTGAACGGCGCGGGGCAGGGCGGCGGGGGGCCCTGATCGAACAGGCTGAGGGCAGGCTTTGTCATGGCGAAAGGGGTAGGCAGGCGCCGGCGGAGTTGCAAGCACCGCCGCTGCTGCCTATAGCATTTGCATGACGAGAGAAGACAATGCGCAGCTGATCCGCGTCGCCCGTGACCGCCACGGCGACCCGATCCACACCGAACCGCTCGATTTGGGCGAGCGCGTGCGCGAGCTGCGCAAGGGCCATGGCTGGACGCTGGAACAGGCGGCCAAGAAGGCCGGGCTGGCGCGGTCGACCCTGTCGAAGATCGAGAACGGCCAGATGTCGCCGACCTATGATGCGCTCAAGAAGCTGGCGCAGGGGCTCGGGATCTCGGTGCCGCAGCTCTTTACCCCGCCTCAGAACGACAAGATCACCGGCCGGCTTTCTGTCACCCGCTCTGGCGAGGGCGCGGCCCAGGCCACCACCACCTATGAACATGACCTGCTGGCCGAGGGGCTGACCAAGAAGCAGATGCTGCCCTATCGCGCCCGCATCCGGGCCCGCGATCTGGCGGAGTTCGACGGTTGGGTGCGCCATGACGGCGAAGAGTTTCTCTACGTGCTGACCGGGGTGATCCAGCTCTATACCGAGTTCTACGAGCCGATCGAACTGCGCCGTGGTGACAGCGCCTATTACGACGCCACCATGGGCCACAACGTGATCTCGATCAGCGAGGATGACGCCACCATTCTGTGGGTGACATCGCTGGCGTGAGCGCGTGCCGGGCAATACCGGTGTGGACCGCCTGAGACTGTGGGCATCGGATGATGCGCCTCTGACATATGCGAGCTTGACCAACGGGGCCTTGACCCGAGCGCGCCTGACTGTCGGGCACGGCTGAGGTGCGCCCTGGATGCAGGCTCGTCGGGGGCGTGGTGGCTCAGTTGGCCTCGAGCTCGCTGGCTTGTCGGGCGAGGCTCTGGATAAAGGCCCAGTCGCGCAGCTCTTCGACAGCCTCGAGTTCGGTCAGGTCATGCTGATGCGCCAGATGCGCCGCAAGGACTTCGGGCCGCACCGGACGACGCCCGAGCTTGCCTTCGTCGATACGCGGAAACCGGGCCTTCAGCCGTTTGAGACTGTCGGTCCAGTTGGTGCTGATGTCGTTCCAGTCCATGTCGGCGTCCTATTTCCAGATCGCCCCTCGCTGACAAGACAGTAGCACGGTGCCGGAATGCCTCAAGCCGGATAATCACTAAATTCGCCGAAAATGCGCAAGAAGACGCGGGGCGGGCCGCGCCCGGGCAGCGGCACCTTGGCGCCGCTACCCCCCGAGGCCCAGTCCGAGTCCCTCAGAGCAGGGTATTGACCACCGCGGCGGTGGCGTTGACCGGCGCCTTGATGACGGTCTTGACCGGGCTGCAGGCGGCCAGCGTTGCGCAGGCAAGGATCAGGATGATGGAGCGCAAGCCGCTATTCCTCTTCATACCACCAGACGTCCGGCTGCCAGCCGATCCAGTCGCCGTACATCGGGATGTGCTCGGGGTACTTGAGTTCCTTCACATGTGCAATCCGGCTGATGTTGAACTGGTAAATCGGGATCACGTAGCGCCCGGTGGTCAGCACCCGGTCGAGCGCCCGCACCGAGGCGAGGAATTCCTCGCGGCTGTCGGAGTTCACCAGCCTGTCGATCATCGCCTCGGCGGCCGGGCTGTTCATGCCCATCCAGTTCTTGGTGCCCGGGGCCTCGATCCCGTCGCTGCCCCAGTAGAGCCGCTGCTCGTTGCCGGGCGAGAGCGAGACCCCGACCCGGTAGTAGGTCATGTCGAAATCGTAGTCGTTGGTGCGGTCCTTGTACTGGGCGCTGTCGACCACCGTCACCGTCGGGCTGATGCCGAGCCGTTCCAGCGCCTGGGTGTAGAGATCGATCATCGACTGCTCTTCGGTCGAGCCCTGGCTGAGCAGGATCTCGAAGGTGAAGGGCTGGCCCTGGGCGTTCTTCATGACCCCGTCCTGAACCGTCCAGCCGGCCTGTTCGAAGAGGTCCATCGCGCGCGCGATGTTCTTGCGGTTGCGCGCTGAGCCGTCGGCCTGGGGCAGTTGGTAGCCCTCGAGCGCGCCGGGCAGCAGTTCGTCCTCGAAGGGCTCGAGATACTCGCGCACCAGCCCCTCGGCCGGGCCGTCCTGCATCGCCAGCACCGAGTTCGAGAAATACGAGGTGATGCGCGGCTGTTCGCCCCCGGTCAAAGTCTCGTTGATATACTCGAAGTTGAAGGCGTGGATCAGCGCGTCTCGCACCCGCCAGTCCTGAAAGATGTCGCGCCGGGTGTTCATCACGAAACCGGTGATCCCCGAGGGGCGCTGGTGCGGGATCACCGACTTGATCACGTCACCCCGGTCGATGGCGGGGAAGTCGTACTGCGTGTCCCATTTGCCGCCGTTGAACTCGCGGTTGGTGGTGACCTCGCCGGCCTTGAAGGCCTCGAAGGCGACCGAGCCGTCGCCGTAGAACTCCATCCGGATCTCGTCGATTACATTGGTGCCGCGGCGGAACGGCAGGTCCTGGCCCCAGTAGTCGGGGTCGCGCTTGAGCGAGACGAAGCGGCCGGGCTCGAAATCCTCGATCACGTAGGGCGCGCTGGAAATCGGGATGTTGTCGAGCCCGGAGCGGGTGAAGTCCTTGCCCTCCCATTGCGCCTTTTTCAGGATCGGCCGCATGCCGACCAGCAGCGCCAGCTCGCGGTCGTTCTCGCCGAAGGTGAAGCGGATCTTGCGGGGGCCGGTCTGCTCCATGGTCTCGATCTGGTTCCACAGACCGTGGTAGCGCGGGTGGCCCTCGGTGCCGAGCGTCTCGTAGGACCACATCACGTCCTCGACGGTGACCGGGCTGCCGTCGGAAAACCGCGCTTCTTCGCGCAGGGTGAACTCGGCCCATCGCCGGTCCGGGCCGACCTCGACCGATTCGGCCAGCAGACCATAGAGCGAGAAGGGCTCATCGTAGCTCCGGCCCATCAGGCTCTCATAGGCAAGAAACCGCAGCTGCCAGGGCACCGAACCCTTGGCGATATGCGGATTGAGGCTGTCGAATCCGCCGGTCTCGCCGGTCACGATGCGCCCGCCGGTGGGGGCATCGGGGTTGGCATAGGGCAGATGCGCAAAATCTGGGGGGAGCTCGGGGTCGCCATACATAGCTATGCCATGCTTGGGCTGGGCTTGGGCGAATCCTGCCGCCGCGATCAGGGCCGCTGTGGCCCCGGCCAGGGCGATGTGACGGAAATTAACTGGACGCATTTTGGCAACAATCTCCCCGATGCCTTATATTATTGGACTTGGACCGTAGCGGGGGATTTCCGCCTTTTCAAACTTTTAGCTTGGATTGTGGCGCAAGATTGCCTATAACTAGGGTACTGCTCGATAGGTTTCTTGCCTGTATGAAACCTGCCTCAATAACTTAACCCCGGCTTCGTGCCGGGGTTTTTTTCTGCCCAAACCCCAGGCATGGCTGCCTATGAGCGTTGCGAGCAGCCCGCGCAACCCTTGGCCTTTTGCAGATGCAGCGACTAGGCTGCGGCGCAGAATCACCGACATCACGAGGACGCGGATCATGACGCTCAAGGGCAAGACGGCTGTTATCACGGGATCGAATTCCGGCATCGGGCTGGGGGTGGCGCGCGAACTGGCCCGCGCCGGCGCCGATGTGGTGCTCAACTCCTTCACCGACCGCGATGAGGATCACGCGCTGGCGAAGAAAATCGCCGAAGAGTTCGGCGTGACCGCGCGGTACATCAAGGCCGACATGTCCAAGGGCGCTGAGTGCCGGGCGCTGATCGAGCAGGCCGGGGCCTGCGACATCCTGGTCAACAATGCCGGCATCCAGCACGTGGCGGCGATCGACGAGTTCCCGGTCGAGAAATGGGACGCGATCATCGCCATCAACATGTCCTCGGCGTTTCACACCACCGCCGCGGCGCTGCCGCTGATGCGCAAGGCGGGCTGGGGCCGGGTGGTCAATATCGCCTCGGCCCACGGGTTGACCGCTTCGCCCTACAAATCGGCCTATGTGGCGGCCAAGCACGGCGTCGTCGGCATGACCAAGACGGTGGCGCTGGAAACCGCGCAGGAGCCGATCACCGCCAATGCGATCTGCCCGGGCTACGTGCTGACGCCGCTGGTCGAGGCGCAGATCCCCGATACCATGAAGGAATACGACATGAGCCGCGAGGACGTGATCAAGAACGTCATGCTCACCCGGCAGCCGTCCAAGGAGTTTGCCACGGTGGAACAGCTGGGCGGCACCGCGGTGTTCCTCTGCTCGGACGCGGCGGCACAGATCACCGGCACCACGATCAGCGTCGACGGTGGCTGGACCGCGCTGTGACCGGCGCAGGGTAAGGGCGGATCGGGGGGCTTTGCCCACAGTTCTTCAAGAAAAGGGGGGCTTTGCCCGCAGGCTTCTCAAGAAGAGGGGGGCCTTGCCCCCCGGGCCTACGGCCTCCCCCCAAGACTATTTTTGGCCAGAAGAAGAAGGAAGTCGCGCGTGCCGCAGACCGTTCGCATCAACCTCGCCCTGCAGGGTGGCGGGGCGCATGGCGCCTTTACCTGGGGCGTGCTCGACCGGCTGCTCGAGGAGGACTGGATCGAGATCGCCGGGATTTCCGGCACCTCGGCCGGGGCGCTGAATGGCGCGGCGCTCAAGAGCGGCTGGGTGGCCGATGGCCGCGCAGGCGCGCGCGCCGGATTGCGGGCGCTCTGGGGCGGGGTCAGCGGCCTGGGCGACATGCGGATCCCGGCCTGGATGGAGCAGTTCATGCCCGATCCCTATTTCGTCGCCCGCGCCATCGAGTTTTCGCCCGCCTTTGCCTTTGCCGACACCATGAGCCGCGCGGTCTCGCCCTATGCCTATGGTCCGTTCTACCGCAACCCGCTGGAAAAGGTGGTGAGCGCGTTCGACTTCGGCCGGGTCTGCGACGCGGCGCACGGGCCGGAGCTGCATATCTGTGCCACCCGGGTGCGCGACGGCAAGGTGCAGGTCTTTACCGGCGATCAGATCTCGACCGAGGTGATCCTTGCCTCGGCCTGCCTGCCGACGCTGTTTCAGGCGGTGGAGATCACCCAGCCAGACGGCAGCACCGAGGCCTATTGGGACGGCGGCTATACCGGCAACCCGGCGCTGTTTCCGCTCTATGATCCGCGGCTGCCCGATGACATCCTGATCATCAACATCAACCCGCTCGAGCGCCGCGATGTGCCCAAGAGCGCCCAGGACATCCAGAACCGGATCAACGAGATCAGCTTCAACTCCTCGCTCCTGCGCGAGCTGCGCGCCATCGACTTCGTGCAGCGGCTGATCGCCAAGGGCAAGCTGGAAGAGGGCAGCATGAAGAACGCCCGCATCCACATGATCGCCGACGACGCTCTGATGAACGATCTCAGCGTCGCCACCAAGCTGGTGCCGCTGGCCTCGGTGATCGGCCAGCTGCATGACGCGGGCGTTGCCGCGGCCGAGGGGTTCCTCTCGGATCACGGCGCCGACCTCGGCCATCGGCAGAGCCTGTCGCTGCGGCAGATGTTCGCCTGATCGCCCGGCGGATGCCACAGAATCGCCGCAATGCGCTGCCCTGATCGGCCGCATCCGAGGCAAGGACATGAGGGGCAGCCGTGGCGAGCCTGAACCGCATCTACATGCAGAAGAAGAGCCGGACGCTGATCCGCGCGCTGGAGCCCGCGCGGCTCGATGCAGTGGAGATCTCGGGCACCTGGGGCAAGCCGCTGGGCTTCAGGAGCTATCGCGCGCTCTACTACCCGGCGCATGACATCTGCCAAGGCCCCCTGCAGGAGGACGGCGTGCCGATCACCTGCGATATCGTGCTGGCCAATCAGGTCTGGGAGCATCTTGACCGGCCCTATGCCGCCATCGGCCATGTCCGCGAGATGCTGCGGCCGGGGGGCTACTTCTGGCTCGCGGTGCCGTTTTTCGTGCCCTATCACGGCGCGCCGGTGGATTGTTCGCGCTGGTCGGCGCGGGGGCTGACGAACCTGTTGATCGAGGCCGGATTTTCCGAGGAGAACGTGGTCTCGGACCAATGGGGCAACCGCGCGGCCGGGCTGCGCAACATGGTGGGCAAATGGCCGCCGGTATTCGACCGCGCGCATGACGACCTGAGCAATGACGACCGCTTTCCGGTCTGCGCCTGGGCCTTGGCGCAGAAGGAAGGGTTCACCGAGCGCCCCGACGACGGGCCGGACCCGGCCTAGGCCGCTTCGGCGGTCTCGCGGTCGGGGCGTTGCGGCCGTGTCAGGCGGCGTCGCGGTAGTGGCGGAGCACGAAGAGCCGGATGGCCGAGGCCAGGCCGCAGTCGGTGCCGCGTGCCTCGTCGATCTCGGCGGCGAGGGCGTTGATCGGCGTGCCCTTTTCCTCGGCGATGTCGCGGAAGGCGCGCCAGAAATCATCCTCCAGCGAGACCGAGGTGCGATGGCCCCGCAGCGTCAAGGATCGTTTCTTAGGCCGTCCGTTCATCAAGGCATCCCCCCCAAGGGACGCGGGCCGGACCGGGACAGGGGCATTGGGGCCAGACCAGCACTGTCGCCACCGGGCAGCGGTCGCAGGACAGTGAGTACGACAGGTTCTGGCAGAAACCTATTCTCGGCGCGGTCCGCAGACTTCGCAATTCCTTCGAAGTCTACAAAACTTTAAGGCGAATCCGTGTCAACATTGGACCCTGAACAGGGCGTTTCCGCCTCGGGCCGGTCGATCTCGGCCTGGTCGAGCAACCGGCGTTGCCGCATCGCGGCCTCTGCCTCGGCGCGTTTCTGCGCTGCGGAACGTCCGAATTTCACCGCGTTTTCAGAGCCATGCGCGGCTTTCTTCTGACGGGCCTGCTGCTTGCGCTGTTGGTTGAGATTGATGATCCTGGCCATTTTCCGCCTGCCGTACAGAGACTGTGGTGACGCGCCGGTTACATAGGTCATGCGTGACGCCCGGCAAGCCTGTGCCGGGCGTCGATCTGTCAGGTCAGGCGCCTATTTCGGGCCGACCATCTCCTCGGGGCGCACCACGCGCTCGAAGGTTTCCTCGTCGACGAAGCCCAGTGCGATGGCCTCTTCCTTCAGCGTGGTCTTGTTCTTGTGCGCGGTCTTGGCGACGGTGGTGGCATTGTCGTAGCCGATCTCGGGCGCCAGCGCGGTCACCAGCATCAGGCTCTCGCGCATCAGCTTCTCGATCCGGTCGCGGTCGGCCTCGAGGCCCACCACCAGATTGTCGGTGAAGGCCGAGGCCGCATCGCCCAGAAGCTGCATGGATTGCAGCACGTTATAGGCCATCATCGGCTTGTAGACATTGAGTTCGAAATGGCCCTGGCTGCCGGCGAAACCCACCGCCGCGTCATTGCCGAAGACATGCGCGCAGACCTGAGTGAGCGCCTCGCATTGCGTCGGGTTGACCTTGCCGGGCATGATCGAGCTGCCGGGCTCGTTCTCGGGCAGGATCAGCTCGCCCAGCCCGCAGCGCGGGCCGGAGCCCAGCAGGCGGATGTCATTGGCGATCTTGAACAGCGAGGCGGCGACGACCTTGAGCTGGCCCGAGATCTCGACCATGGCGTCATGCGCCGCCAGCGCCTCGAACTTGTTGGGGGCGGTGACGAAGGGCAGGCCGGTGATCTCGGCCATGTTGGCGGCGACCTTTTCACCCCAGCCTTCGGGCGTGTTGAGGCCGGTGCCCACGGCGGTGCCGCCCTGTGCCAGCTCGTAAATCCGGCCGAGCCCGTCCTTGACCCGCTGGATGCCCATGGCGATCTGATGGGTGTAGCCGCCGAATTCCTGGGAGAGCGTCAGCGGCGTCGCATCCTGGGTGTGGGTGCGGCCGATCTTGATAATGCCGTCGAATTCCTCGACCTTCTTCTGCATCGCGGCGTGCAGCTTTTCCAGACCGGGCAGCAGCACGTCATGGGCGGTCATCGCGGTGGCGATGTGCATGGCGGTGGGAAAGGTGTCGTTCGAGCTCTGCCCCTTGTTGCAGTGATCGTTGGGGTGCACCGGGTCCTTGGAGCCGAGTTCCCCGCCGAGGATCTCGATTGCGCGGTTGCCGATCACCTCGTTGGAGTTCATGTTCGACTGGGTGCCGGAGCCGGTCTGCCAGACCACCAGCGGGAAGTTGTCGTCGAACTTGCCCTCATAGACCTCGCCCGCGGCCTGGATGATTGCGTCGGCGATGCACGGCTCGAGCTTTCCGAGGTCCTTGTTGGCCATGGCGCAGGCCTTCTTGATCACGCCGAGCGCGCGGACGATGGCAATGGGCTGCTTTTCCCAGCCGATCGGGAAGTTCTGGATCGACCGCTGGGTCTGGGCGCCCCAGTACTTGTCCGCGGGGACGTCCAGCGGGCCGAAGCTGTCGGTTTCAGTGCGGGTTTCACTCATCGGGACACTCCTTGACGGTTTGCCCCTTCAATACAAGAACCGGGGGCAAGTTCAATGATGTATACGACGGAATACCGCGACCTCCGGCGCTAACAGAGGGTGTGGTCATCGCGGGAGGTCTGCGGATTGGCGCGCAGGGCGGATGGCGGGATCGGTGGTTGCGGTATGGAGATCCCGGAGCGGGGTCACTTGCAGGGGCTGCCGCGGTGCGTCACCTCGGCCTCAGCAATGGCTGCGGGACGAAACCCGATGTCGCCGGAAACACGACACTGGCCAGCAATCCACCCGCGCCCCGGACCTGATCCGGGGCCTCCCGGTCCGCAGCGAAGGAGGTCCCGGATCGGGGTCCGGGACGGCGTTATTTACAGAGGTTGTCGAACTGCGTCACATCAGCGTCAGGTGTGCCCAAGCTTCGCTCCCGCTCATGACCCGCGCCACTGGCCAGCAATCCACCCGCGCCCCGGACCTGATCCGGGGCCTCCCGGTCCTCAGCGAAGGAGGTCCCGGATCGGGGTCCGGGACGGGGTAA
>NZ_JAXMOR010000031.1:0-55645 GCF_034669705.1 Marinovum sp. | reverse complement strand
CTAACTTCTTGGCGCGCCCGCCCGTCATTCCCTCTGATTTTCTCCACCTCGTCTGCGTCAACTCAGCCTCTCGACCTCGCCGCCGCCCCGTCTGGCGTCCCGTTGTGCGCCTCAGCGCCGCCGGTGAGGGGCTATCTAAGGATTACCCGCAGAACCCGCAAGCGGTTTTTCACAAGAAAACGACAGTTTCTTGAATCTTTCTATAAAATATCCTCTTTTCAGTGACTTAAGGCGCAGCATTTTCTTGCAGTTCGACCTGTGGTGGGGGTGGATCGCCTGACCTTGAAGAGCGGATGAACCGCCTCGTCCGGGCGCTTCCCTGCTGTCCACAGGGTTACCCACAGGTTTACCCGGAAGATCGCCCGATACGGCTTCGAATTTCACCGACTCGGGCCCCCTCCCGAGTCGCGAACGGCCCCCGAGAGGGAGCCGTGGCGAGTCAGGGTCGTCAGATCGGGTGCGTGGTCGCGTTCTATTCCGCCGCCTTGGCGGTCAGCTTCTGCAACGCGCCGGCCATCGGATCGGTGACCGAGGACGGCAGCGCCCCGTCTGCCAGATCGGCGAGCCGCTCCGCCGGGGCTTCATAGGCCAGCCAGGTGCCGCCCTCCCTGTCCTCGTAGACGAGAACCTTCAGCGGCAGGCCGAGACCGGCCTCTGGCGCTTCGATCATCGCAGGGGTGCCAATCTCGGGATTGCCGAAGATCACCAGTTCCGAGGCGCCGATGTCTTGGCCGACCTTCCTGGCTCCTGCCCCGTGATCGACCCTGGCAAAGAGCGTGGCTCCGGCAGACTCGATCGCGGCAACCAGCGCGTTGGCGGCCTCGCCGACGCTCTTGCCGGTGGCGACCTTGACGGTCTCGGCGCTGGCACCGGTGGCGGCGAGCAGCGGCAGGGCGAGGATCAGGGAACGCAGCATGGGTCTCTCCATATGGTGGCGCCGCCGGTCAGGTCGGGCGGCGACGGAAACGGCGCAACTTGCGAGGCTCGATGCGCAGGGCGAGCAGTGCCAGCACAACGCCGAGATAGAGCAAAGGTTCCAGCTGCAGCCCCTTGGCCAGCATCAAATAGTGCACGGCGCCGAGCAGCACCGCCAGATAAGTCAGCTTGTGCAGCCTGCGCCAGCGCGGGCCCAGCCGGCGCACCGACCAGTTGTTCGAGGTCAGCGCCAAGGGCAGCAACAGGGCGAACCCCGCCATGCCGACGGTGATATAGGGGCGTTTGACGATATCGGCCCAGATTTGCGACAGAAGCTGCACGTCGAGCAGCAGCCAGGTGAGCAGATGCAGCGCCACGTAGAAGAAGGCCATCAGCCCGATGGCACGGCGAAAGCGGATCAGGGTAATGCCGGCAAAGCGGCGCAGCGGTGTCACCGCCAGCCCGGCGATCAGCAGCTGAAGGGCAAACTCCCCAAGCGCATGTTCCAGGGCTTTGATCGGTTCTGCCCCGAGCCCGCCGGTGAGGCCAAGATAGAGATACCACGCCGCCGGCAGCGGCAGCAGCAGATAGAGCAGCCAGGGCGGCACCCGGCGCTGCGCGGTGTTGAGGCGGTCTGTCAGGCTCATCCGCAGCACCCGTCACCGATCTGGACCGGCGGGCAGGCCACCGTACCGTAGGAGCAGAAGACGCAGCAATCGCCGGGCGCGGGCCTCAGGACCGTGTCGCATCCGGCGCAGCGGTAGAAGAACTGGCAGGCATCCGTCGGCATTTCCTCACGCGCCGCATGGCCGCAGCGCGGGCAAGTCAGCGTCGAGATCAGAACAGTGGCCATGGCTCAGATGTACTTCTGCAGGTCCATGCCCTCATAAAGGGCGGCAACCTCTTCCTCGTAGCCGTTGAACATCAGCGTCGGCATCTTGCGCGCAAACAGCCCGCCGCCGATGCGCCGCTCGCTGGCCTGTGACCAGCGCGGATGATCGACCTTGGGGTTCACGTTGCTGTAGAATCCGTATTCGCGGCCATTGGCAATGTTCCAGCTGGTCGGCGGCTCCTGGTCGGTCAGGGTGATGCGGACCACCGACTTGATTGATTTGAAGCCGTATTTCCACGGCACCACCAGCCGCAGCGGCGCGCCGTTCTGGTTGGGGATGTCGCGGCCATAGATGCCGGTGGCCATGATGGTCAGCGGATGCATCGCCTCATCAAGCCGCAACCCCTCGACATAGGGCCACTCCAGCACCGGGTATTTCTGGCCGAACATCTCTTCGGGGCGATAGAGCGTCTCGAAGGCGACGTATTTCGCATCGGACCGGACGCCGGCGAGGTCCAGCAGGTCGGCCAGCTCAAAGCCGTTCCAGGGCACCACCATCGACCAGGCCTCGACACAGCGGAACCGGTAGAGTCGCTCCTCGATGGTCATCTTCGCCATGATGTCCTCGAAGGCGTAGTCGCCGGGCCGGTCGACCATGCCGTCGATCTTGACGCTCCAGGGGTCGGTGGTCAGCGCATGGGCATTGCGCGACGGGTCGTCCTTGCCGGTGCCGAACTCATAGAAGTTGTTGTAGGTGGTGATGTCGTCCCACGCGTTGGGCTCGAGCGCGTCGTCCTGCGCCAGCGCCGGGCCGGCGATGGAGGCGAGGCCAAGACCGGCGGCGCTGCCGATCAGCTGTCGCCGGTTGAGATAGACCGATTCCGGTGTGACGTCGGTTTCGGTCAGCGTGTTCTTCCAGCGATAGGCCATGTCGTTCCCCTTGGTTGGCGCGCGGGGGACGGTCGCGGTCCCCCGGTCAGACTATACCTAGCCGCCCCGGGGGTGTGCACAAAGCCACAGCTGCTCAACTCTGCGTGGCCCGATTGTAACGTTCGGCGTGCGACGGTCAGCCGTTGAGTTCGGCCACGATCGCCTGCGCCGCGGCACGCGGGTCCGTCGCCTGCCAGACCGGGCGGCCGACGACGATGTGGTCGACGCCGTTGGAGATTGCGCTGGCGGGGGTGACGATACGCTTCTGATCGCCGGCGTCGGCACCGGCGGGGCGGATGCCGGGCGTGACGATGAGCCTTCCTTGCGCCTCCGGCAGCGCGCGGATCATCGCCGCCTCCTGCGCCGAGGCAATGACGCCGTCGGCACCGGCCTCGAAGGCACGGGCGGCACGGGTGGCGACGATGTCATGAATGTCGCCGGGGGTGATCATGCCGGCATCCAGATCATCGCGATCGAGCGAGGTGAGGATGGTGACGGCGAGGATCTTGAGGTCCTTGCCGGCGGCGCCCTCCTTGGCGGCGCGCACAACGTGCGGATCGCCATGCACGGTCAGAAAGTCGAGATCGAACTGCGCCAGCCCGCGCACCGCCGCCTCGACGGTGGCGCTGATGTCAAACAGCTTCATGTCGAGGAAGATACGCTTGCCCTGCTCGGCCTTGAGCTCGTTGGCCAGCGCCAGCCCCCCACCTGTCAGCATCCCGAGGCCGATCTTGTAGAAGGAGACGCTGTCGCCGAGCTTTTCGGCCAGTTCGAGCCCGGCGACGGCGTTGGGCACGTCGAGGGCGACGATCAGGCGGTCATCGGCGGAGGAAAGGGTCATGGCGCGGCTCCATCTGGTAGGGTCGCGCTTTGTTGGCCGAGGCGGTGGGTGAGGTCAAGCCTCGCGCCGGTCCCCCTCGCGCCGGTCTCAGTGGCGGGTGAGCATCTGTTCGAGAAAGTTCGGCCGGCTGAACAGGATGCGTTTGGCGATATCTTCTTGTCGGTCGGGCAACGCCATGGCGACGCGGCGCTTGGTCAGGGTACAGTCACCGGGGCGGTGGATCCGGCGGGCCTGGGTCACCAGAGCGGCCTGCACCTCATTGGTGTCCTGATCGATCGGCGCCGGAACCTCGACCGAATAGGTGAAGCTGTCGGTGCCCTCCATCAGGGTGACATGGGCTTCGAAACAGCCGGTCTCGGCATTGTGGCGGGCGTCTGTGATACGGGTCTTGAACGGCATCTCACTGCCTCCCTTTTTACTGCTCGCGGGGCGTAACCCCTGCTTATCGAACGTCTTTGGCACCCAGTTTGTTCCAGAGCCCGAATGACGCCACGTCCCGCCCCCTGCGCCGGGACCTTTGTTGGCCCCGCCATGAGGCCCCGGAGCGGGGTCCGGGGCGCGGGCGCCGATACAGCGAACCCGGCCGCGAAAAACCTCTTGAAAACCCCCTGCCTATGCCCATTTTGAGTTTCGAAGGCCCACAAGGGGATGTGCCGCAAAGTCGGGCATCCACAGTACCGGGCGCTTAACATGAAGGAGACAGCCATGGACTTGTCTAAGTTCACGGAGCGGTCGCGCGGGTTCATTCAGGCCGCGCAGACCATCGCAATGCGGGAAAGCCACCAGCGGCTCGCCCCAGAACACATCCTCAAAGCCCTGCTCGATGACGAGGAAGGCCTGTCGGCCAACCTGATCAAACGCGCCGGCGGCGCGCCGGACCGGGTGGTGCAGGCCAATGACCTCGCCCTGTCGAAGATCCCGCAGGTCAGCGGCGATGCCGGGCAGATCTATATGGACAGCGGCACCGGCAAGGTGCTCGACGAGGCCGAGAAGGTTGCCAAGAAGGCCGGCGACAGCTTTGTCCCGGTCGAACGCATCCTGATGGCGCTGGCGCTGGTGCGCTCAGAGGCCAAGAAGGCGCTCGAGGCCGGCGCGGTCAGCGCGCAGACGCTCAACAGCGCGATCAATGATGTCCGCAAGGGCCGCACTGCCGATACGGCAAGTGCCGAGGACGGCTATGAGGCGCTGAAGAAATACAGCCTCGACCTCACCGAACGCGCCCGCGAAGGCAAGATCGACCCGATCATCGGCCGCGACGAGGAAATCCGCCGCGCCATGCAGGTGCTGTCGCGCCGCACCAAGAACAACCCGGTGCTGATCGGCGAACCCGGCGTGGGTAAAACTGCCATCGCCGAGGGTCTCGCCCTGCGCATCGTCAACGGCGACGTCCCCGAAAGCCTGCGCGACAAGCGCCTGCTGTCGCTCGACATGGGCGCGCTGATTGCTGGCGCGAAATATCGCGGCGAGTTCGAGGAACGCCTGAAGGCGGTGCTGTCGGAAGTGACCGCCGCCGCCGGCGAGATCATCCTCTTCATCGACGAGATGCACACCCTCGTGGGCGCCGGCAAGGCCGATGGCGCGATGGATGCCTCGAACCTGCTGAAACCGGCACTGGCGCGCGGCGAGCTGCATTGCGTCGGGGCCACCACGCTGGATGAATACCGCAAGCACGTCGAAAAGGACGCGGCGCTGGCGCGGCGGTTCCAGCCGCTTCTGGTCTCCGAGCCGACCGAGGAGGACACGATCTCGATCCTGCGCGGCATCAAGGAGAAATACGAGCTGCACCACGGCGTGCGGATTTCCGACTCTGCGCTGGTGGCGGCGGCACAACTGTCGCATCGCTACATCACCGACCGCTTCCTGCCCGACAAGGCGATCGACCTGATGGACGAGGCCGCCTCGCGCCTGCGCATGGCGGTGGACAGCAAGCCCGAGGAACTCGACGCCCTCGACCGCGACATCCTGCAAAAGCAGATCGAGGTCGAAGCCCTGCGCCGCGAGGACGATCAGGCCTCCCGCGACCGGCTGGAAAAGCTGGAAAAGGAGCTGGGCGACCTGCAGGACCAGTCGGCGCAGCTGACCGCCAAATGGCAGGCCGAGCGTGACAAGCTGGCCTCGGCCCGCGACCTCAAGGAACAGCTCGACCGCGCCCGCGCCGAGCTCGACATTGCCAAGCGCAATGGTGACCTCGCCAAGGCCGGTGAGCTCTCTTACGGCGTCATCCCGCAGCTGCAGAAGCAGCTCGTGGAGGCCGAGGAGCAGGAGCAGGACGGTGTCATGGTCGAAGAGGCCGTGCGCCCCGACCAGATCGCCTCGGTGGTCGAGCGCTGGACCGGCATCCCCGCCGGGCGGATGCTCGAGGGCGAGCGCGAGAAGCTGCTGCGGATGGAGGACGAGTTGCACAACCGCGTCGTCGGCCAGAACCAGGCCGTTCGCGCGGTGGCCAATGCGGTGCGCCGGGCGCGTGCCGGGCTGAACGATGAGAACCGGCCGCTCGGCTCCTTCCTGTTTCTCGGGCCGACCGGCGTCGGCAAGACCGAGCTGACCAAGGCGGTGGCGAACTTCCTGTTCGATGACGACAATGCCATGGTGCGGATCGACATGTCGGAGTTCATGGAAAAGCATTCCGTCGCCCGTCTGATCGGCGCGCCTCCGGGCTATGTCGGCTATGACGAGGGCGGCGTGCTGACCGAAGCGGTGCGGCGCCGGCCCTATCAGGTGGTGCTCTTCGACGAGGTCGAAAAGGCGCATCCGGATGTGTTCAACGTGCTCCTGCAGGTGCTCGACGACGGTGTGCTGACCGATGGCCAGGGCCGCACGGTGGATTTCAAGCAGACGCTGATCGTGCTGACCTCGAACCTCGGCTCGCAGGCGCTGTCGCAGCTGCCCGACGGGGCCGATGGCGCGCAGGCCAAACGCGACGTGATGGATGCGGTGCGGGCGCATTTCCGGCCCGAGTTCCTCAACCGGCTCGACGAGACGATCATCTTCGACCGGCTCAAGCGCGAGGACATGTCCGGCATCGTCGACATTCAGCTCGCCCGGCTGCTCAAGCGGCTGGCGACGCGCAAGATCGCGCTGGAGCTGGACGATGCGGCGCGCAAATGGCTGGCCGACGAGGGCTATGACCCGGTGTTCGGCGCCCGGCCGTTGAAACGGGTGATCCAGCGTGCGCTGCAGGACCCGCTGGCCGAGATGCTGCTGGCCGGCGACGTCGCCGATGGCGATCTGGTGCCGGTGAGCGCCGGCGCCGACGGGCTGATCATCGGCGACCGGGTGGCCGCGACCAACCGGCCGAGGCCCGACGACGCAGTCGTCCACTAAGTCCACGGACGACGCAGTCGTCCACTAAGTCGACGGGCGGCGCAGTCGTCCACTAAGTAACGGGCGGCGCAGTCGGCCACGTAGCAACGCAAGACGCGCCGGGGACACCCCGGCGCGTTTTTTCTTTCGCCATGGCCGACAGGCGTCGGCCGGACAGTCGGATCATTCCGGCATGATCACCGCATCGATCACGTGGATCACGCCGTTCGAGGCTTCGATATCGGCCTGCACCACGTTGGCTTCATCGACCATCACGCCGCCTTCGGTCATGATCGTCACGTCGCTGCCCTGAACGGTGGTGGCCATCATCTCGTTGCTCAGATCGCCGGACATGACTTTGCCGGGCACTACGTGATAGGTGAGCACGGTGACCAGTTTCTCCTTGTTCTCGGGCTTCAGAAGGTCTTCGACAACGCCCTCTGGCAGGGCCGCAAAGGCTGCGTCGGTGGGGGCAAAGACGGTGAACGGGCCTTCGCCCTTCAGGGTCTCGACAAGGCCCGCGGCCTCGACGGCGGCCACCAGCGTGGTAAAGCTTCCGGCCTCGACTGCGGTGTCCACGATATCCATGGAATGACCACCTGCAAACGCCGGCGTGGCGAGGACGGCGGCGGTGGACAGCATCATGAAGGTTCTGCGGATCATAGTGTAACTCCCATTGAGTGTGTGTTGCGATGTGCAACTGAAAAGAGTTACGGCGCGTGGTCCCGCCCGGATCATCACAGCTTTGCGTGAACCGTGCTTGACCTTAGGGCTCCAACGCCTAAGCCCCGCCCGGCTGAGATTGCCAATGACGTTGATGTGATCCGAAACCGGTGATCTCCGCCGGATCCGCCCCGCCCCGGCCGGCGCTGCCTCCCTCTGCGCTCGTCAGCGCGGACGGCAAGGCACACTCTGGACCTTGCCGCCCGGCCCGCCTAGTGTCCGCGCGAAGGAGGACCCCAATGGCGACCGGCACCGACATCCGCACCTATTTCGACGGCCACTGGCATGACGGCGACCTCGCCGTGATGAAGGCCGCCGATCATGGCAGCTGGCTCGGCTCCACCGTCTTTGACGGCGCACGGATGGTGAACGGGCTGACCCCGGATCTCGACCTGCACTGCGCCAGGGTCAACCGATCGGCCGAGGCGCTGATGATCACCCCAACGGTCGCGACCGACGAGATGGTGGCGATCATGAGGCAGGGCCTCGCCGCCTATGCCCCCGGCACCGCGGTCTATATCCGGCCGATGTACTGGGCGCTCGAGGGCGATTTCCTCGGCGTGGTGCCGAAACTTGGTGCCACCGGCTTCGCAATCTCGCTCGAGGCCATCCCGATGGCGCCCGAGGAGGCCAGCACCACGCTGACCCGGACCCAGTTTCACCGCCCGGTGCTGGCCGATGCGGTGGTCAATGCCAAGGCCGGCTGCCTCTATCCCAACAACGCCCGCATGCTGGCCGAGGCCCGCGCCAAGGGCTTCGGCAATGCGCTGGTGGCCGACGCGCTGGGCAATGTGGCGGAAACTGCCACCGCCAATGTCTTCATGGTGCGCGACGGGGTGGTCTTCACCCCGGTCGCCAATGGCACTTTTCTCGCCGGGATCACCCGGGCGCGGCATATCGCCAACCTGCGGGCCGATGGTGTCGAGGTGGTGGAGACGGTGCTGAGCTTTGACGATTTCCATGCTGCCGACGAGGTCTTCCTGTCGGGCAACATGATGAAGGTCACCCCGGTGACCGGGTTCGACGACACCGCCTACCAGATCGGCCCCGTCACCCGCCGGGCGCGGGCGCTCTACTGGGACTGGGCGGCCTCGCAGCAATAACAATTGTCCGTAAGGACGAAGGCGGGCATGATCCGCCGCAAGGAGTGGACAGATGCGCAAATTCCTCGTCGTGCTGGATGACAGCCGAGAATGCCTGAACGCGATGCGGTTCGCCGCGATGCGGGCCAGCCATACCGGAGGGGGGGTCGAGATTCTCTCGGTGATCCCGCCGGACGAGTTCAACCACTGGATCGGCGTCGGCGAAGTGATGCGCGAAGAGGCGCGCGAGCGCATCCATGCGCATTTCGAGGTCTTCGCCAAATGGATGCGCGACCGTCAGAACGTCGACCCCAAGCTGGTGATCCGCGAGGGCGAGCCGGTGGACGAGATCATTGCCCAGGTCAACGAAGACGCCGAGATCGGCGTGCTGGTGCTGGGCGCCGGTACCGAAAAGCAGGGCCCCGGCCCGCTGGTCACCCAGCTGACCCGCAACTCCGGCCTGCTGCCGATCCCGATCACCATCGTGCCGGGCGATCTCTCGAAGGAGCGGCTCGAGGCGATCACCTGAACGTCTCGCCCGGCCGACCCTGCGGGAGCCTCCGGCGGGAGTTTACCCGGCAAGATGAAGACGGAGCCGCGCGCCTTAATCTTGCCCGTAAACTCCGGGGTGCGGGGCAGAGCCCCGCCCGGTCGGTGCGGCGCAGGCCGGCGCCGGCGATTTAGAACCGTTCCAAACATTGACAAGACCCGGGCGGATGGACATATCTGACCCAAGCGATAAGGACCCTGTCTCATGTTCATCCAGACCGAATCCACCCCCAACCCCGCCACGCTGAAGTTCCTGCCCGGCCAGACCGTGCTCGAGATGGGCACCGCGGATTTTCCTTCGGCCGAGGGTGCCTCGGCCTCGCCGCTGGCCGAGCGGCTGTTTGCCATCGAGGGCGTCGAGGGCGTGTTCTTCGGGCATGATTTCGTCACCGTCACCAAGGCGGAGGGCAAGGACTGGGATCACCTGAAACCGTCCCTGCTGGGCGCGATCATGGAGCATTTCCAGTCCGGCGCGCCGGTGATGGCGGGCGATGCGGCCGGCCCCTCGGGCCACGCCGAGCATTCCGGCGAGGATGGCGAGATCGTCACCCAGATCAAGGAGCTGCTCGACAGCCGGGTGCGCCCGGCGGTGGCCCAGGATGGCGGCGACATCACCTTTCACGGCTTCGAGCGCGGCGTGGTCTACCTGCACATGCAGGGCGCCTGCGCCGGCTGCCCCTCCTCGACGCTGACCCTGAAGATGGGCATCGAGAACCTGCTGCGCCATTACATCCCCGAGGTCACCGAGGTGCGCCCCGTCGCCGTCTGAGCGGTGGCGCGGGGTATCGTGATGTCCGAGCCGCTGGTTCTGGGATTTGATACATCGGCCGCGCATTGCGCGGCCGCTTTGCTCTGTGGTGACCGGCTCCTCGTCAGCCGCGTCGAGGAAATGGGCCGCGGTCAGGCCGAACGGCTGTTTCCGCTGCTCGAGGCGGTCCTGACCGAGGGCGGTGCCAGCTGGCGTGACCTGAGCGCGCTCGGCGTCGGCACCGGGCCCGGCAATTTCACCGGCATCCGCATCTCCGTCGCCGCCGCCCGCGGGCTGGCGCTGTCGCTGGGCATTCCGGCGGTCGGGGTCACGGCGCTGGAGGCGGCGGTTTACGGGCTGCCGGAGCCGGTCACCGCGATGATCGATGCGCGACGCGAGCGGGCCTATGTGCAGCGCTTTCCCGAGGGGTCGCCGCAGCTGGTGGCACTGGCGGAGTTTCGCCCCGACACCCCCGTCACCGGCCCCGGCGCCGGCCTGATCGCGGGTGAGGCCCTGGCCCAGCCGGTGCCCGTCGCAGAGGCCACGGCGCGGATCGCCGCCGGGCGCTTTGCGACAGAGACCCGCGCCGCGGCGCCGCTCTACATCCGCCCGGCCGATGCCGCGCCGGCGCGCGACCTGCCGCCGGTGATCCTCGATGACGCCTGAGGCGCTGGCCGCGCTGCACGGGGCCGCCTTTGCCCCGGCGCGCGGCTGGTCGGCGGCCGAGTTCGAGGGCTTTCTCGCCGATCCCGCCTGCCTGCTCGCCACCCGCCCCGGGGGATTTGCGCTCGCGCGGGTGACGCTGGACGAGGCCGAGCTGCTGACCATCGCCACCGATCCCGGCCGGCGCCGCAAGGGAACGGCTCGGTCGCTCCTTGCGGAACTCCTCGCCAAGCTGGTCGCGCGCGGCGCCGAGACCCTGTTTCTCGAGGTGGCCGAGGACAATGCCGCCGCCCGCGCGCTCTATGCCGCTGCGGGCTTTGCCCAAGCCGGACGACGCAGGCGCTATTACCCGCGTCCGGACGGGCCTCCCGCCGATGCGCTGATCCTGCGCAGGGCGCTGGGCTAACCCTCCGTTTCCGTTGCGGAACTGCAGAAGAATCGGTTGACCCTGTGCCGCCAACCCGGCCTTAATTGGCGATGATCCGGGGCAACCCGGGCACCAGACCTTTGCCCGGGGCCCTGCCCCGAGGCATACCAACGGGAGCAACCAGATGACATTCATGCAGAAAATTCTTGCGACCACCGCCGCCATGGCGCTGTCGGCCGGGGCGGCGCTGGCCGAACCCGCGCTGATCTTCGACCTCGGTGGCAAGTTCGACAAGAGCTTCAACGAGGCCGCCTTTGCCGGCGCGCAGCGCTGGGCCGAGGAAACCGGCGAAAGCTTCCGCGAGATCGAGCTGCAGTCCGAGGCCCAGCGCGAACAGGCGCTGCGCCGCTTTGCCGAGAACGGCAACAACCCGATCGTGATGACCGGGTTCGCCTTCGGCAACGTGCTGTCGGAAGTGGCGCCGGATTATCCCGACACAAAATTCGCCATCATCGACATGGTGGTCGACGAGCCCAACGTCCGCTCTGTGGTGTTCAACGAGCATGAGGGCAGCTACCTCGTCGGCATGATGGCGGCGATGGCGTCGGAAAGCGGCACCGTCGGCTTCATCGGCGGCATGGACATTCCGCTGATCCGCAAGTTCGCCTGCGGCTATGCCCAGGGCGCCAAGGCGGTCAACGGTGACATCACCGTGCTGTCGAACATGACCGGCACCACCCCGGCGGCCTGGAACGACCCGGTGAAGGGCTCGGAGCTGACCAAGGCGCAGATCAG
This sequence comes from Marinovum sp., assembly GCF_034669705.1. Lineage (GTDB taxonomy): Bacteria > Pseudomonadota > Alphaproteobacteria > Rhodobacterales > Rhodobacteraceae > Marinovum. The sequence continues at coordinate 43,897 of NZ_JAXMOR010000031.1, read as the reverse complement.
CCAGGGCGCCGACGTGATCTATGCCGCCGCCGGCGGCACCGGCGTTGGCGTGCTGCAGACCGCCGCCGACGAGGGCATCCTCTCGGTCGGGGTCGACAGCAACCAGAACTACATGCACCCCGGCAAGGTGCTGACCTCGATGCTCAAGCGGGTCGACAATGCGGTCTATGACGCGATGACCCAGGGCGAGGCGCTGGAGACCGGCATCAACGTGATGGGCGTCGGCAACGGCGGCATCGACTATGCCCTCGACGAGCACAACGAGACGCTGGTCGGCGAGGAGATGAAGACCGCCGTGGACGACGCCAAGGCGAAGATCGCCAGCGGTGACCTCTCGGTGCACGACTATACCTCCGACGACAGCTGCCCCGATCTGAACTTCTGATCCCGGGCGTTTCGACAGCGGGCCGCGTCATGTCATGGCGCGGCCCTTTTCGTTGCGGCACAAGCCGCTTGCCTTGACGGCACGCCGGCGATTGCCCCTTTGCAAACCCGCCCAGCTTTGCAACTCTGGCCAGGATCACGAGGACAGACCGGATGACCCAAGCCCCCGCCATCGAACTCAAAGGCATTTCCAAGGCCTTCGGCCCGGTGCAGGCCAACAAGGACATTTCGATCCGGGTGATGCCGGGCACGATCCACGGCATCATCGGCGAGAACGGCGCCGGCAAATCGACGCTGATGTCGATCCTCTACGGGTTCTACAAGGCCGACGCCGGCGAGATCTTCATCCAGGGCCAGAAGACCACCATCCCCGACAGCCAGGCTGCCATCGCGGCGGGCATCGGCATGGTGTTCCAGCACTTCAAGCTGGTGCCGAACTTCACCGTGCTGGAAAACGTCATCCTCGGCGCCGAGGACGGCGAGATGCTGAAACCCTCGCTGGCCAAGGCGCGCAAGGCGCTGACCGATCTGGCGGCGGAATACGAGCTCCGGATCAACCCCGACGCGGTGGTCGAGACCCTCTCGGTCGGACACCAGCAGCGGGTCGAGATCCTCAAGGCGCTCTATCGCCAGGCCGATATCCTGATCCTCGACGAGCCCACCGGCGTGCTGACCCCGGCCGAGGCCGACCAGCTGTTCCGCATCCTCAACCGGCTGCGCGAAGAGGGCAAGACAATCATCCTGATCACCCACAAGCTGCGCGAGATCATGGACATCACCGACACCGTCAGCGTGATGCGCCGGGGCGAGATGACCGCCACGGTCAAGACCTCAGAGACCAGCCCGGAAGAGCTGGCCGAGCTGATGGTCGGCCGCAAGGTGTTGCTCCGCGTCGACAAGCAGCCGGCCGAGCCCGGCGCGCCGATCCTGCAGGTACGCGATCTGCGGGTGGTCGATGGCGACGGGGTCGAGCGGCTCAAGAGCATCGATCTCGAGGTGCATGCCGGCGAGATCCTCGGCATTGCCGGGGTGGCGGGCAATGGCCAGTCGGAACTGCTTGAAGTGCTGGGAGGCTATCGCAGCGCCACCGGCGAGGTGCGGCTCAACGGCGATGCGATCGACCTGACCGGCAAGAAATCCGACGGCCGCTCGCGCCGTGCGCGCGGCATCGCCCACGTGCCAGAGGACCGGCAGCGCGAGGGTCTGATCATGGACTACCACGCCTGGGAGAACGTCGCCTTCGGCTATCACCACGACGCGAAGTATCAATCCGGCCTGCTGATGAACAACGCCGCAATCAAGGCCGACACCGCCGCCAAGATGGAGAAATTCGACGTCCGCCCGCCCGATCCCAACCTCGCGGCCAAGAACTTCTCTGGCGGCAACCAGCAGAAGATCGTCGTCGCCCGAGAGATCGAACGCAATCCCGAGCTCTTGCTGGTCGGCCAGCCGACCCGCGGTGTGGATATCGGCGCCATCGAGTTCATCCACCAGCAGATCGTCAGCCTGCGCGATGCCGGCAAGGCGGTGCTGCTGGTCTCGGTCGAGCTCGATGAGATCCTGTCGCTCTCGGACCGGGTGGCGGTGATGTTCGACGGCCAGATCATGGGCGAGCGCCTCGCCTCGGAAACCGACGAGAAGGAGCTGGGGCTGCTGATGGCCGGGATCACCGAGATGCCGGACAAGCCGATCATCGAGGCCGTCGAAGAGCAGCTGGCAGCCAAGGAAGCGCGGGAGGCGAAGAGCCATGGGTAGGGCCGCCTCCGCCGCGCGGAATCAAGACCGCAGGCCGCCGCGCGATCGCCGACCCGCCCCCCGAGGCGGCGATCTGGCAGTTCAGGAGCATTGCCCGGAACACCTACGGATTTGGCGCGATAAAGTGGCCCGATCTACCGTCGGGACACCACCCCGCGGGTCGACGACCGCGCGGCTTCGCGCCTGGTTACTCAACGTCGGAGACTGCCTCCATGGATAGAATGCCCCCCTGGGCCGATGCGGTCCTCGTGCCGCTGATTTCGCTGATCCTCGCCGCGATCCTCTCGGCGCTGGTGATCATCGGCATCGGCGAAGACCCGGTCGCGGCCTTCAACCTGATGGTCGAAGGCGCTTTGATGCGCTCGGCCGGCTGGGGCTACACGCTCTACTATGCCACCAATTTCATCTTCACCGGCCTCGCCGTGGCCGTTGCCTTCCATGCCCGCCTGTTCAACATCGGCGGCGAGGGACAGGCGACGCTGGGCGGGCTCGGCGTGGCGCTGATGAGCCTCTATATTCCCTGGCCGCACTGGAGCCTGGCGCTGCTCGGCTCGGCGGTGGGCGCGGCCACCTTCGGCGCGCTCTGGGCCTTCATCCCCGCCTACCTTCAGGCCAAGCGCGGCAGCCATATCGTGATCACCACGATCATGTTCAACTTCATCGCCGCCGCTTTCCTGAACTACGTTCTGGTCAACCTGCTGCGCCCCACCGGCGCGATGGACCCGGCGACGGCGAAATTCCCCGAGGCGACCCACCTGCCCACCTTCAGCGACATGTTCTCTTCGGCCGAGACCGTGTTGTTCCGCGGAGCCCCGGCCAATGTCACCTTCTTCATCGCGGTGCTCGCCTGCGTCGTGGTCTGGCTGATGCTCTGGCGCACCCGGCTCGGCTATGAGATCCGCGCCTTCGGCCATTCCGAGAGCGCCGCGAAATACGCCGGCATCTCGCCTGTGCGGATCACCGTCATCGCCATGCTGATCTCGGGCGCGCTGGCCGGGATGATGGCGCTCAACACCACCCAGGGCGAAAGCGAACGGCTGATCCTCAACGCGACCGAGGGCGCCGGCTTCATCGGCATCGCGGTGGCGCTGATGGGCCGCTCGCATCCCCTGGGCGTGTTCCTCGCGGCGATCCTGTTCGGCTTTCTCTATCAGGGCGGCGCCGAGCTGGCGCTCTGGACCAATATCCCGCGCGAGCTGATCGTGGTGATCCAGGCACTGGTGATCCTGTTCACCGGCGCGCTCGACAACATGGTGCGGGTGCCGTTGGAACGCATCTTCATGGCATTTCGCCGGAAGGAGGGCTGACGCATGGACCTTTACACCATCCTGCAGGTGCTCGATTCCACCGTCCGGCTGGCGACGCCGCTGCTGCTGGCCTGTCTTGCCGGGCTGTTTTCGGAGCGCGCCGGCATCTTCGACATCGGCCTCGAGGGCAAGATGCTGGCCGCCGCCTTCTTTGCCGCCGCGCTGGCGGCGATCACCGGCTCGGTCTGGCTTGGCCTGCTGGCCGGTATCGCCGCCTCGCTGGTGCTTTCGGCGATCCACGGGCTGGCCTCGATCACCTTTCGCGGCAACCAGCTGATCTCGGGCGTCGCCATCAACTTCCTCGCCGCCGGCATGACCGTGCTGATCGCGCAGGACCTGTTTTCCCAAGGCGGCCGCACGCCGTCGCTGATCGGCAAGGGCCGGTTCGAGACGATCACCCTGCCCTTTGCCGAGAGCCTGCAGGGCGTGCCGGTGCTCGGCCCGATCTATTACGAGCTGATCTCGGGCCATTCGATCCTGGTCTATGTTGCCTTCCTGATGGTGCCACTGACCTGGTGGGTGCTGTTCCGCACCCGTTTTGGCCTGCGCCTGCGCGCGGTGGGCGAGAACCCGGCCGCGGTCGACACCGCCGGCGTCTCTGTCGTCGGACTGCGCTATGCGGCGGTGGCGATCTGCGGCGTGCTCTGCGGCATTGCCGGCGCCTACCTTGCGACCGGGCTGCAGGCCGGTTTCGTCAAGGACATGACCGCCGGCCGCGGCTTCATTGCCCTGGCGGCGCTGATCTTTGCCAAGTGGCGGCCGTGGTACGCGCTCTGGGCCTGCCTGCTCTTCGGTCTGCTGCAGGCGGTGGCGCTGCGCTACCAGAACATCGACCTCGGCATCCTGGTGCTGCCGGTGCAGTTCATGGACGCGTTGCCCTACATCCTCACCGTGGTGATCCTCGCGGGCTTCGTCGGCAAGGCGATCCCACCACGCGCCGGCGGCCAGCCCTACGTCAAGGAGCGCTGACACTCCGGGGCCAAACCCTTCGCAGGCGCAGCATCAATTGCGCCGGCGAATCCTTTTGCGACATATTCCTGCAAATACGCCCAATCCGCGGACATTATTCCCTCAATCGCGCGAATTCAGCAACTTAAAGCTGCATTCAACGCTTGCAGCACACTGCGAGCAGCGCGCCAAAGCGCTTGAATTCAGCCGGTCCCGGAAAAAAATGCCGCAACGCGGAAAATCTTGCCGCAAGCGCCACCGGGCCGGCTTGCAAACCCCCTGACGTTGGGTCTACAGAACCGCATGCAAATATACCTGCCAATAGCCGAGGTCTCGGTAAACGCTTTCCTGCTTCTCGGGCTGGGCGGCATGGTGGGCGTCCTGTCCGGCATGTTCGGTGTCGGTGGTGGATTCCTGATGACGCCGCTGCTGTTCTTCATCGGCATTCCGCCAGCCGTCGCAGTCGCCACCGAAGCCAACCAGATCGTTGCCTCCTCCTTCTCCGGCCTGCTCGCGCATCTCAAGCGAAAGACCGTCGACCTGAGGATGGGCGTGGTGCTGCTGGTCGGCGGCCTGATCGGCGCCGGAATCGGTGTCTTCGTCTTCAACTACCTGAAATCGCTGGGTCAGGTCGATCTTCTGGTCAAGCTCTGCTACGTCGTCTTTCTCGGCATCATCGGCGCTCTGATGTTCGCCGAGAGCCTGCGGGCGATCCGCAAGGCGCGCAAATCCGGAGGCGTTCCCCCGGCCAAGCGCAAGCATCGCGGCTGGGTCACGGCGTTGCCGTTCAAGATGCGGTTCCGCACCTCGGGGCTCTACATCTCGGTGATCCCGCCGGTGCTGGTCGGCGTGCTGGTGGGTATTCTCGCAGCGATCATGGGGGTCGGCGGCGGCTTCATCATGGTGCCGGCGATGATCTACATCCTGCACATGCCCACCAAGGTCGTGGTCGGCACCTCGCTGTTCCAGATCATCTTCGTCACCGCCTTCACCACCCTGCTGCATGCCACGACGAACTATACCGTCGACATGGCGCTGGCGGTTCTGCTGCTGGTGGGCGGCGTGATCGGCGCACAGATCGGCACGCGGATCGGCGTCAAGCTCAAGGCCGAACAGCTGCGCATCCTGCTGGCCATGCTGGTGCTTCTGGTCTGCGGCAAGCTGGCGTTCGACCTGCTGCTGCAACCCGGCGAGCTCTATTCCATCGGCGCGGTGGAGGGTCACTGATGCTGAGACTGACCGCCCTGCTGCTCTGCCTGCTGGTGCCCCTCGGGGCGAGCGCCCAGACCCCGCAACTCGAAGAGGACGTTGTCCTCGGCCTGTCACAGAAACGGGTCCGCATCACCGCCAATTTCGACGGCTCGGAAATCCTCCTGTTCGGCGCGATCAAGCGCAACGGGCCGCAGCCGGATAGTGATCTCGACGTGATCATCTCGATTTCCGGTCCGTCAGAGCCGGTGGTGGTGCGCCGCAAGGAGCGCCGCTTCGGTATCTGGATCAACACCGAGTCGGTCGATGTCTCGGCCGCGCCCAGCTTCTACGCCGTCTCCTCCTCGGGGCCACTCGACGAGATCCTGAGCGAGAATGCCAACAACCAGTACCGGATCACCGCAGACCGCGCCGTCTGGACGCTGAAATCGCAGGCCGCCTTCGCCGAGGCGATCCTGCGCATCCGCAACGACAACGGGCTCTACCAGAGCAATGAGGGCGCGGTGGAAGTGGCCGAGCAGGCGCTGTTCCGCAGCACCGTGCAGATGCCCGCCAACCTGACCGAGGGCCCCTATATCGCCCGGGTCTTCCTGCTGCGCGACCAGAAGGTGATTTCGCAGCACCAGACGGTGATCGACGTGCGCAAGGTCGGGCTGGAACGGTTCCTGTTCAACCTTTCGCGCGAACAGCCGCTGATCTACGGCCTGCTGTCGCTGGCGATTGCCATCGCCGCCGGTTGGGGCGCCTCGACCGCCTTCCGTCTGCTCAACCGGGGATGAGCCGCGCCCGCGGCGCCTATCCCTGGCTGACCGCCCTGCCCACCCGCTGGGCCGACAACGATCCGTACGGCCATCTCAACAACGCCACCTACTTCTCGCTCTTCGACACCGCGCTGACACTGTGGCAGATCGAGAGCGGGGTCCTGGGCGACGGGCCCGACGCCCCGCGGATGCTGGTGGTCGAGACCGGCTGCCGCTTTTTCCAGGAGCTGCGCTTTCCCGACCTCCTGCACGCCGGTCTGCGCTGCAGCCGCATCGGCCGCAGTTCCTTCACCATCGAGCTGGCGCTGTTTCGCGGCGCGGCCGAAGAGGCAGCGGCCACCGGCTTCTTTGCCCAGGTGCAGGTCGACGCGAAGTCCCATCGGCCGCTGCCGCTCGATGCGCCCCGCCGGGCGCTGCTTAAAACCATCGGCTGAGCTATTTGCGATAGCGGAACACGCCAGTGCCGCTGGCGATCACCGCCCCGGTCTCGTCCAGCACCCGGCCCTCGGCAAAGAAGGTGGATTCGCCACCGCCGGTTTTCCGGGCCTCGGCAATCAGCCTCTGGCCCTGCGGCCGCGACAGGTAGTTGACCGAGAGGTTCAGCGTCAGGCACATCTGTCGGCGGTCGGGGTCGCCTGTGTAGCAGCCTGCAAAGCCCATCGCGGTGTCGAGCAGCGTGGCATGCACCCCGCCATGCGGCGCGCCGTGGCGGTTGCGGGTAAAGGCTGCGAGGGTGATCTCGACCCTGGCGTGATCTGCCTGCCAGTCGGTCAGCTGCATGCCGATATGCTGGCCCCAGGGCGAGGGGCGTTCCCAATCGGCGGCGCGGTCGTCGGGCATCTGCGGCCTCCAGTCCAGTTCTATTGGGGCGGCTCCCAGCGGCCCGCCTGCCCCTTTTCCAAGGTCCGGACGGCCGCGTCCAGAGGCGTTTTCATCGCAACCGTATCCCCCGCGCGCCGCAGGCGAGCGCACGCGCTGATCGGGGCGAGCTGAAACGGACCCGCAGCCGGCGCGTGCCGACCCGCGACGTGATCTGGCTCGCGAATGTGGCGCAGGCCTGTCCCGCCAGGCTGAAAGGCGGCTCCTGGCCGGCAGCTCCGTCCCGAGCCGCTTGTCGGCCCTCGCGGGCCACCGCGCGAGGAGCGGCCGCAAGGGCGCGAGGAGCGGCTACTTCTCGGTCAGTTTCAGCTCGATCCGGCGGTTGCGCGCCCGCGCGTCTTCGGTATTGCCAGGATCGACCGGCTGGAACTGGCCAAAGCCGTTCGCCGCCAGACGCCCGGGCGCAATGCCGAGGAAATCGATCATGTAGCGCACCACCGAAAGCGCCCGCGCCTGGCTCAGCTCCCAATTGTCCGAGAATTGCGACGAGCCGACGATCGGTACGTTGTCGGTATGGCCGTCCACGCGGATCACCCAGTCGATCTCAGGCGGGATGTCATCGGCCACCGATTTCAGGATCCGCGCCACCTTGGCGATCTCGGTCTGGCCCGCGGGCGAAAGCCGCGCATCGCCAGAGCCGAACAGCACCGAAGAGGAAAACACGAAGCGGTCACCCTCGATCCGCACGCCATCCTGGTTGCCCAGAAGGTCGCGCAGCCGGCCGAAGAACTCCGAGCGGTATCTTTCCAGGTCCTTCTTCTCGGCCTCGAGCAGGGCGGCGTTGCGCGCCTCGGCATCGGCCCGACGGCGCTCTTCCAGCGCCTTTTGCGCCAGCGCGGTGTTGAGATCGGAGCCGAGGTTCTCGATCTGGATGTTCTGCGCCGCGTCGCGCACCTTGTAATCGTCCAGCAGCGCGCGCAATTGCCCCAGCTCGCCGCGAAGCGCGGCCACCTGCTGGTTGAGAAGTGCCGCGCGACGTTGCGCCTCGGTCGAGATCTGGGTCTGCTGTTCCAGCTCCTCGCGCGCCGAAGCCAGAAGCGCGGCACGGGTGGCGGCCTGTTGCGATTGCGACCGGGCCTCGGCCTCGGCATCCTTGGCCGCCTCCTCGGCGGCGAGCTTGAGCGCCAGCGCTTCGGCCAATTGCTCGCGGATGTCCTCCTGCGCGGTCTCGGCCTTGACCGTCGCCGCCAGCGCCGCCGAAAGCTGATCGCGCAGGCTGGCCTCGCCGGTCTCGGTCTCGTTCAGCGTCGCCCGCAGGTTGGCCAGCTGGCTTTCCAGCGCGGCCACCCCCTCCTGTGCCGCTTCCAGCTGCCCGCCAAGCGCTGCGGCGTTTTCCTGGGCCGCGAGTTGTGCCGCCAGGGCCTCGGCCAGCCTGTCCTCGAGCGATTTGGCCGCGCCCTGCACCTCTGACAGCTGTGACTGCGTGGTCTCGAGCCGGTTCTCAAGCGTCGCCTGCGCCTGTTCCGCCGCGACCCGGGCCGCCAGGGCTGCCGCCAGCTCGTCCTCGACACCGGCCAGATCGGACTGCGCCGCCAGCGCGCGGGCCAGTTCCGCCTCAAGCGACGCCTGCCGGTCCTCGGCCGCCTCGGCTGCCTGGCCGGCCGCCCGGGCGCTGCGCTCGGCGGTGATCTTGGCGGCCAGTGCCTCGGCCAGCTGCGCTTCCAGTGCGCCTTTCTCAAGCGCGCTGCTGTCGCGCAGGCTGCTCAGCGCCTGTTCCAGCTGGCCGATACGGGCCGACTGGTCCTGGCTGTCGAGAAGCGCCGCCGCCAGCTGCGCCTCGAGCGCGTTGAGCTGTGACGTGGTGCTCCGGTCGTCGCTGATCGCCGCCTGCAGGTCCTCGGCCAGGGCCGCGTTGCGCTGCTCCGCCTGCCGTTGCGCCAGAAGCGCCGCCGCCAGCTGCTGCTTGAGCGCCTCGGTCTCGGCCGTGGTCTCTTCCAGCGTCGCGCCGACCTGCGAGACCTGCGCCTCGGCCGCCTGTTGCGCCACCAGCGCGGCGGCCAGCCGGGCATCAAGGTCCTTCTCGGCCGCCTGCGCCGCCGCCAGCATCGACAGGGTCTCTTCCGCCTTGCGCCGCTGTTCCTCGAGCGCCAGCGTCATCGCCGAGAGTTCGGCATCGGCCGTCATCAGCTTTTCGCGCAGGGCCTCGGCCGCCGCCACCTCGGCCAGCCGCCTGGCCTCTTCCTCGCTCAGCCGGTCCTCCAGCGCACCGACCCGGGCGGTGAACTCGGCCGACGTCTCCTGCTGCTGTGCCTGCAGATCGGCGATCATCGCCTCGAGCGCATCGGCCTGTGCAGCCGCCAGACGTGCCGCCTCGACCTCGGCGTCAATCTCGTCGCGCGCCTGCGCCAAAGCCAGCTGCAGCGCCTCCTGCTCCGAGATCAAGGCCTGCTCGCTGCCCTCCAGCTCGGCGATCCGGGCGCTGGCCTGCTCCTGGTCCGACAGCAGCCCCGCCACCCGATCCTCGAACGAGGCGATCCGCACATTGGCCGCGCCCAGCGCCGCATCGCGCTCGGCCACGGTCTGCTCCAACAGGGAAATCCGGTCGCCGGCCTGCGACAGGGCCGCATCACGCTCGGCCACGTCCTGCTGCAGCCCGGCGATCAGCGACTCCTGCTGGCTGGCGCGGGCATTGGCATCGACCAGCGTCGAGACCAGCTGGCCGACCTCGGTCTGCAGCTCGGACGTTTTCTCGCGTTCCAGCCCCAGCGCCTGCGCCAGCGCCGCGATCTCGTTCGACAGCTCGTTGAGCTCGCTCTCCTGGCCGGTGATGGTCTCGCGCAGGGTGAACTGCACCACCATGAAGATGGTCAGCACGAACATCAGCACCAGCAGCAGGCCGGTCATCGCATCCACGAAGCCGGGCCAGATCGAAGCTTGCAACCGGTGACCGGTGCGGCGGGACAACGCCATGGATCAGCCCTCCTGTTCGGGGGTTCCCACCTTGGGCGGTCTGAGGTGGCGGCTGGGCCGCGCCGAGGCGGCGCTGGCGGCGCTGACCTGGCGCACCGCCATGTTGAGCGCGCGGGTGAGCTGGGCCAGGTCGGTGCGCAGCTCGGCCATGCTTTCCTGCCGCCCGGCCGACATTTCCTCGAGAATGCGCAGCATCTGCACGTCGATCGAGCGCAGCCGCATCCGGCTTTCGGGATCGATCCCGCCCTCGCCCTCGCCGCGGCGGCTTTCGAGCGCATCGATCAGCCGTTCCTGCCCCTCGGCCAGCCGGGTCAGCGCCGTGGTGGGCGCCGATTGCCGCTCGAGCTGTTCGGTCATCCGCTCGACGCTGTCGGCCAGGGTCGAGAGCTTGTCATCGACCACCGCCCGGCTTTCATCGGACTGGGCGAACATCTGCTGCAGGCTTTCCATCTGCTCCGACATGTGGTCGACCACCGCCACCAGCAGTTGCTGGTCGGCGCCGCCCTCGCCCTCGCCAGAGCCGGCATAGCCCAGCCGGGTGATCGACGAGAGCCATTCCTCGAGCTCGCGGTAGAACCGGTTCTGGCCATGGCCGGCAAAGAGCTCCAGCAGCCCTACCACCAGCGAGCCCGCCAGACCCAGCAGGGACGAGGCAAAGGCGGTGCCCATGCCACCGAGCTGCGCCTGAAGCCCCTCCTGCAACCGCTCGAAGATCTGCCCGCCGGTCTCGCCCGGGGCCGGGGTCAGCGAACGGATGGTGTCGACCAGCGCCGGCACGGTGGTGGCAAGGCCGTAGAAGGTGCCGAGCAGGCCCAGAAAGATCAGCAGGCTGACGATATAGCGGGTGATCTCGCGCGCCTCGTCGATCCGCTGCGCCACGGAATCGAGGATCGAGCGCGACGAGGTGGCCGAGATCTGCATCCGCTTGCCACGGGTCCGCATCAGCGTGGCCAGCGGCGCCAGGATGCGCGGCGCCTCCTTGCCGGCGTCGTTTTCCGACACGAAGGTCTCGATCCAGCGCACCGAGCCGATCAGCGTCAGCACCTGCCAGAAGGTCGCCAGCACGCCGATCACGAAGACCAGCACGATGAAGCCGTTCAGATAGGGGTTCGACAGGAAAACCGGCAGCACACGGGGCAGTGCAAGCACCAGCCCGGCCACGACCAGCCCCAGAACGGTGACCATGAAGAACACCTGACGAACGGGCTGGGAGAATCTCGGTGCGGCCTCGCGGTCCGGCTTGTCCACCATGAGGGACGTATCCTGGGAATTGTTAGATCCGCCCGGACTCTAGGGAGGATTCCCGGTCAAGCCAAGGCGTTATCGGCAAATGTCACGGACCCGGTCGGCCAACCATTGCAAATCTGCATCCTCGATGCCCAGTTCGGTCAGATGTTGCGCGGTGTTCCAGAGATATTCGGTATTCGGCCCCCGGCCGCCCACCGCGCGCGCAATGATCCGTGCCTGTTCCTCGAGCGGGATGTCGCGGCAATATTGCCAGTGGTCGCGGTTGATCACATAGGCCAGCGCCTCGACCTGTCGGCCATCCTCGAGCCCCAGCATCACGTGCCGCTCGACATAGGCCGAGGACACCAGCTCGCGGTCGCGCAGATAGGCCAGCGTGTCGTCTTCAGTGCCGGGCGCGGCGCGCAGCGCCACCCCGTCGCAGACCGCCCCCGCCGCCGCATCGAGCGCCAGCACCAGGCCCGGCGCCTCTTCGGTGCCGCGGTGATGGATCGAATGCATGCAGAAGCTGCGCTGGTAATGTTCGAGCGAGGCCAGCCGGCTTTCCGCCACCGCGAAGCCCGGGTTCCACAAGAGCGAGCCGTATCCGAAGACCCAGAGTGCCATGGTGCTTTTCCTTTCCGCCCCCTGCAAGTAAAGCATTGCCCCGAGAGGCGAAAGACCACGCGCGGAGAAAGCCGATGATGAAACGTCTTGTTCTGGTGATCCTCCTCGCCGCTCTGGCCTGGTCGGGCTACTGGCTCTGGGGCAAGCAGAGCCTGCTGGCCGGTTACCAGCGCTGGTTTGCCGAGCGCCGGGCCGAGGGCTGGCAGGCCGGTTATGCCGAGATGGTGGTGCGCGGCTTTCCCAACCGGCATGACACCACCTGGACCGACCTGGAGATCGCCGACCCGGAGAGCGGGCTGGGCTGGCAGGCGCCGTTCTTTCAGCTGTTCCTGCTGAGCTACAACCGCCACCATGCCATTGCCGCCTGGCCGCGCGAACAGATGATCGTCACGCCCGACGGCCCGCTGCGCGTGACCTCCGAGCAGATGCAGGCCAGCCTGGTGACCGAGGGCGACGACCATGCGCTGACGCGCGGCAATCTGGTGGCCGATGTGCTCAACGTCACTGGCCCAGAGGGTGCCACCACGGCGCTGGCGCAACTGCGGCTGGCCGGCACCCGGGTGGACGCGGCCAGCTATGACCTGGCGATGACCGCCGAGGGGCTGGCGCTGCCACGCGGGCTGGTGAGCGCCACCGGCGGCGCCCTGCCGCAGACCTTTTCGCAGGCCCGCATCGCCGCGCAGCTGGGGTTTGACGCGCCCTGGACGCTGGCGGCCGCCGAGGCGCGGCCGCAACCGACGCGCATCGCGGTGAGCGAGGCGGCGCTGGAGTGGGGGCCGATGGCGCTGCGGCTGACCGGCGACCTGGAGATCGACGGCGAAGGCCGGGCCAGCGGCGAGGTGCATGTGCAGGCCAGGAACTGGCAGGAGATGCTGACGGTGGCGCGCGCCTCGGGTCAGGTCGCGGAGGTGCTGGCCGACGGGATCGAGGCGGCGCTGACGCTGATGGCCGGGCTTTCCGGCGGGCAAGGCTCGCTCGACCTGGCGCTGCGGCTCGACGCGGGCGCGATCTGGCTCGGCCCGATCCCGATCGGCGAGGCGCCCCGCATCCGCCTCCGCTGACCCCGTCCCGGCCTCCGCGCCGGGACCCTCTGTGCAGGCGGCGAGGCCCCGGAGCAGAGCCCGGGGCGGATTGCCTCATCCACCGGCGCTGCCCCACACATCCGCCTGAGCTGACCCCATCCCCGGCCCCCCCGCCGGGACCTCTTGGCAGGCGGCGAGGAACCGGAGCAAGCTCCGGGCGGGCCTTCGTATCTGCTCCAAGTGAGCGTTCCTTTTTCGGCATCGCGCTGACCATCGCCGGATGACGCACCGCACCAGCTGCAGAAATCCGCGCCACCCCGCCTTAGCGCCGCAACCATTCGCTTGCGCCCCGCGCCCCCAAACGCAAGACTGCGCCCATGACCGCCATCACCGACCGCCTGAGAGACGAGATCACCGCCCGGCGCGACGACCTGATCGCGCTGACGCAGGCGCTGATCCGCATCCCGACCCTCAACCCGCCCGGCGCCAACTACCGCGAGATCTGCGAGGTTCTCGGCCAGCGACTGGCCCAACGTGGCTTCGACATCCGGATGATCCGCGCCGAGGGCGCCCCCGGCGACAGCGATCGATATCCGCGCTGGAACATCCTCGCCCGCCGCGACGGCGCGCGCGCGGGGCCTTGCGTGCATTTCAACTCGCACACCGACGTGGTCGAGGTCGGCCAAGGCTGGACCACCGATCCCTTCGGCGGCGCGGTGAAGGACGGCCGCATCTACGGCCGTGGCGCCTGTGACATGAAGGGTGGGCTCGCGGCCTCGATCATTGCGGCGGAAGTCTTTGTCGATCTCTGCCCCGACTTTCACGGCGCGGTCGAGATTTCGGGCACCGCCGACGAGGAATCCGGCGGCTATGGCGGCGTCGCCTACCTGGCGGAACAGGGTTATTTCGCGCCCTCCCGGGTGCAGCATGTGATCATCCCCGAGCCGCTCAACAAGGACCGCATCTGCCTTGGCCATCGCGGCGCCTGGTGGGCCGAGATCGAGACCCGCGGCGAGATCGCCCATGGCGCCATGCCGTTTCTCGGCGATTGCGCGGTGCGCCACATGGGGGCGGTGATCGACGCCTTCGAGACCCGGCTGTTCCCGGCCATGGCCGCGCGGCGCACCGAGATGCCGGTGGTGCCCGACGGCGCGCGCGCCTCGACCATGAACATCAATTCTGTCCACGGCGGCGCGGCCGAGCAGGAGAGCGATTACACCGGCCTGCCGGCCTATTGCGTGCCCGACAGCTGCCGCATGGTGATCGACCGCCGCTACCTGGCCGAAGAAAGCCACGCCAGCGTCTCTGGCGAGGTCCGCGCCCTGCTCGACGAGCTCAAGACGTCGCGGGCGAAATTTGACTACCGGCTGTCCGAGATCAATCACGTCGCCCCCTCGATGACCGACCGCGCCGCGCCGGTGGTCACCACCGTGGCCCGCGCCATCGAGGAGGTGCTGGGACATGCGCCGGAATACGTCGCGTCGCCCGGCACCTATGACCAGAAACACATCGACCGCATCGGCCGGCTGAAGAACTGCATCGCCTACGGGCCGGGGGTGCTGGAACTGGCGCACAAGCCCGATGAATGGGTCGGCATCGACGACATGCTGGACAGTGCCCAGGTCATGGCGCTGTCGCTGGCGGCGCTGCTTCTGGACGGCTGAGCCAAGATTGATCGGAACCTTTCGCGCCCCGCAGGTGTTTCCACCAAGGATTATTGCAAGTTCCGAGGTGTTCCATGACCCGCTTATTTCTGGCCCTTTCCGTTCTGTTCGGGCTCGCGGCCTTCGCGCTTTCGCTCAGGCTCTATTTCGGCCCATTGACCGGCGTCGAAGGCACTGCGGGGCCGCTGCTCACCGCGCTGGGCAGTGCCGCACAGGCGCTGCTGGTGCTCTTCATCGCGATCTTTCCCTACAGCCCGTCGCAGGGGCCGGCCGCGGCCTTTGCCCTGCTGGCGGCAATCCTGACAGGTGTGGCCGGCTGGTTCCTGTTGAGCTGGCCGATCCTGATCGCCATCACCCTCGCGGCCGCCTGCCTGGTGGTGGCGCTGGCCCGGCTGCCCTCCGACCGCAAGGCGCTGGCATGAGACAGGCCCTCCTCGCCCTCCCGCTCGCGCTCTGCCCGCTCACCGCCGCCGCTCAGGACTGGACCACCTACAACGGCGATCTCGGCGCCCGCAAATACTCTTCCGCCACCCAGATCACCCCGGAAAACGTCGGCTCGCTGGTCAAGGCCTGGGATCTGCACACCGGCGACGTCGCGGATGGCTCCGGCGAGCTGCCGGCCACCGTGTGGTCGGCCACGCCGATTTATGCCAACGAGACGCTCTACCTCGGCACGCCCTTTTACCGCGTGCTGGCGCTCGACCCGGCCACCGGCGAAGAGCGCTGGAGCTATGACACCCGGTCGACGCTCGAGGCGCTGACCCAGCCGGCGCTGAAGAACCGCGGCGTGACCTATTGGCAGGCCGAAGACGCCAGTGACGGACCCTGCAACAAGCGGGTCTACATCGGCACCATGGACAGCGAACTGCATGCGCTCGACGCCGACAGCGGCGCGCTCTGCGAGGAGTTCGGCGAAGGCGGCGTGGTCAACGTCAACCAGTGGAACGAGATCAACAACGAGTGGCCACTGTCGCTCTTGCAGCCGCCCACCGCCCATGGCGACAAGCTGTTCGTCGGCTGGGCCGGCAAGGACTGGGAGTTCGCCGAAGCCCCGCCCGGCACCGTGTTTGCGCTCGATGCGCGGACCGGAGAAAAGGTCTGGGAGGTGAATTTCATCCCCGAGGAGATGCGGGCGCAATCCGGCACCGCCAATGTCTGGGCCTCGATGAGCGTCGATGCCGAGCGCAACATCCTCTACCTGCCGGTGTCCTCGCCCAGCCCGAACTACTGGGGCGGCAACCGCACCGATCCGATCGAGCTGGCCACCTCGGTGACCGCCGTCGACACCGAAAGCGGCGAGATCCTCTGGTCGCGCCAGCTGATCCACCACGACATCTGGGATTACGACACCGGCTCCGCGCCCACGCTGGTCGATATCGAACGCGACGGCGAGGTGATCCCGGCGCTGGTGCAGGCTTCCAAGCAATCGATGCTCTACGTGCTCAACCGCGAGACCGGCGAGCCGATCTTCGGCATGGAGGAACGCCCGGTACCCCCCTCGACCGCGCAGGGCGAGGTGGCCGCGCCGACCCAGCCCTATTACATGGTGCCGCCGCCCAGCCATGATTTCGAGAGCTACCCGGAGATGTCGACGCTGGCCAATATCGTCAGCTTCGGCCAATGCGCCGAAATGATCGAGGGCACCGATTATCAGGGCCTGTTCACCCCGCCGTCAGAGGCCGGCACCGTGGTCTACCCCGGCACCGCCGGCGGCATGCAATGGGGCGGTGGCGCGCTCGATCCCGAGACCAACCGCTATTACATCAACACTTCGAAGGTGGTGCAGATCCTGCGTCTGATCCCGCGCGACGACTACGAGGAGATGACCGGCGGCAGCGGCAACGAGCAAGGGCTCTACCCGCAGCGCGGCGCGCCCTACGGTTTCGAACTCACCAATTGGGTGACCTCGATGGGCCTGCCCTGCTGGGAGCCGCCCTACGGCACGCTTCTGGCCTATGATCTCGACACCGGCGAACAGCTTTGGGAGGTGCCCTTCGGCAGGTCGCAGAAATGGGGTTTCTACGGTCCCGAAAGCTGGGGCTCACCGACACTGGGCGGGCCGGCATTGACCGCGACCGGGGTGATTTTCATCGGGGCCTCGATGGACAACCGGGTGCGCGCAATCAGCGCCGAGACCGGCGCCGAGCTCTGGTCGTCGATCGTCGAGGCGCCAGCGGTGGCGATCCCGGCGATCTACGTCCACGAGGGCAAGCAATACGTGGCCTTCGTCGCCGGCGGCAACTCGATCATCAAGCCGCAGGTGGGCGACCACATCGCCGTCTACACCCTGCCCGAGTGACCTCGGGCAGGCAGGGGGGCGAGGCGGGGCTCACCCCTGCGCCGGCACGTCGATATTGTCGATCAGCCGCACCCCGGCCAGATAGGCCGCGGCCAGCAGGCGAGCGGGCTCGGTCGGGGTCTCGAGCAGCGAAAGCGTGTCGCAGCTGCGCAGCTCGAGATAATCGACCTTGAGGAAATCCGCCCGCTCCAGCGCGGCAAGCGCCGGCGGCACCAGCTCCGACATTGCGCGGCCCGCGATCAGACCCTCCTTGATCTCTTCCATCACCTCATGCAGCCGCGGCGCCTTGACCCGCGCCCGGTCCGACAACAGCAGGTTGCGCGACGACATCGCCAGCCCGTCGATCTCGCGGATCGTCGGGCAGCCCACCACCTCGACCCCGAGGTCAAGATCGCGCGACAGCCGGCGCACCACCTGCAATTGCTGGAAATCCTTTTCGCCAAAGAATGCCAGATCGGCGGCGGTCTGGCGAAACAGCTTGGTCACCACCGTCGCCACGCCGTCGAAATGGCCGGGCCGATGCGCGCCGCAGAGCACATCGGTCAGTCCCGCGACCGAAACATTGGTCGAAAAGCCCGGCGGATACATCGTATCGCCCTCCGGCGCCAAGATCGCATCGACCTCGAAACGTGCCAGTTTACGGGCGTCGTCCTCTTCGGTGCGAGGATAGTTCTCCAGGTCCTCGGGATTGTTGAACTGCTTGGGATTGACAAAGATCGTCACGATCACCCGGTCAGCGCGCTGTTTCGCCGCCGCCACCAGGCTCAGGTGACCGTCATGCAGCGCGCCCATGGTCGGCACCACGCCGATCACCTCGCCGTTGCGCTGCCAGCCCCGGGTCAGCTCCCGCAGTGCCGCGAGATCGCGGACGATCGGCACGCTCACGCGGATTTCCCCGGCGCTTCATCGGCAAAGACATGTTCGGCCGCCGGAAACGCCCGCGCCCGCACCTCGGCGGCATAGGCGGCGATCGCCGCCTCGCCATCGCTGCCCAACTGGGCATAGCGCTTGACGAACTTCGGCTTGAAAGCGGTGAACAGACCCAGCATGTCATCGACCACGAGGATCTGCCCGTCGCAGCCGGCCGAAGCGCCGATGCCAATGGTGGGGATCGGCACCTCCGCCGTGATCCGGTCGGCCAGCGTCTCGGTGACCTTCTCGAGCACCACCGAAAAGGCGCCGGCGTCGGACACCGCCCTTGCGTCGGCCATCAGCTGCGCCGCTCCGGCGCCGCGGCCCTGCACCTTGTAGCCGCCCAGCGTATGGATCGCCTGCGGTGTCAGGCCGACATGCGCCATCACTGGAATGCCGCGCCGGGTGAGAAAGTGGATGGTCTCGGCCATGGTCTCGCCGCCCTCGAGCTTGATCGCCCCGGCGCCGGTCTCGGCCATCAGCCGTGCGGCGTTGCGGAACGCCTGCTCCGGGCTTTCCTCGTAGCTGCGGAACGGCAGGTCGACGACCAGCAACGCAGTCTTGAGCCCGCGCGCCACGGCCTGGGCGTGCAGGATCATCATCTCCATGGTCGCCCCGAGCGTCGAGCTGAGCCCGTGCTGCACCATGGCGACGCTGTCGCCGACAAGGACGAAATCGCAATGCGCGTCCATCATCCGCGCCATCGGCGTCGAATAGGCGGTCAGGGATACGATCGGGGTGCCCCCCTTCATCGCCCGGATTTCACTGGGCATGGGGGCTGTCTGGCGGGCGGTCGCGCTCATGGCGGGCCTCCGGTTGCTTCGCGTTGCCCCGATGTAACAGCGGCCATCGGGGGAATCCAGTGACCTCGACGTTTTGCCGCGCAAGATCGTGGCTGAGGCGGGCGGCGTGACGCAAGGATAAATCGCGACTTGCGATCGGCGGGCGGCTGGAGGATCGTGGTCCGAGACCGAAAAGGAGGCTCGGATGACGCTGACAAACATGCCGTTTATCCCGTCGCATCTGCTGATCGGCTGTGGCTGGCGCGTGGCGCCGGGCGCCCCCTGCAACCGGGCGCAAATGGCCGGCGGAAGGCGCGGCATATGACCCCCGGGCCGCGCAACCTGATCACCGATGTCGCCGGGCTGCGGGTCGGCAATGCCGAGGATGCGGTGCTGAAATCCGGCTGCACGGTGCTGGTGGGCGCGGCGCCTTTCGTGGCCTCGGTCGCGGTCATGGGCGGCGCGCCGGGCACCCGAGAGACCGACCTGCTGGCCCCCGACAAGCTGGCGCCCGCGGTGGATGCGCTGGTGCTCAGTGGCGGCTCGGCCTTTGGTCTTGCGGCGGCGCAGGGCGTGATGGACGCGCTGGCCGAACAGGGCCGCGGCTTCGCGGTCGGCCCGGCGCGGGTGCCGATCGTGCCGGCGGCGATCCTCTTCGACCTCCTGAACGGCGGCGACAAGGACTGGACGCCCAACCCCTACCCGGCGCTCGGACGCACCGCTTTGGCTCATGCCACCGAAGAGTTCGCCCTCGGCACCGCCGGCGCCGGCACCGGGGCCACCACGGCGATGCTCAAGGGCGGGCTGGGCTCGGCCTCTCTCACGCTCGGCGATGTCACCGTCGGCGCGCTGGTCGCCGCCAACCCGGTGGGCAGCGTCACCACCCCCGGGGATCGCCACTTCTGGGCTGCCCCCTTCGAGCTTGACGGCGAATTCGGCGGCCTCGGCCCCGACCCCGCGCCACGCCAGACCGACCTGTCGCACAGCCGCAAGCTCTCGGCGCTCGCTTCCGGTGCCAACACCACCCTCGCCATCGTCGCCACCGACGCCCGCCTCACCAAGGCGCAGGCCCAGCGTATGGCCACCGCGGCGCATGACGGCATTGCCCGCGCCATCGTGCCGGCGCATACGCCGATGGACGGCGATCTGGTCTTTGCCGCCGCGACCGGCGCGGTCGAGATGACGTCGCCCGACTGGCAGATGATCGAGATCTGCCACGCCGCCGCCACCTGCCTCAGCCGCGCCATCGCCCGGGCGATCTTTCACGCCACACCGGCCCCGGGCGACACCCTGCCCTGCTGGTCGCAAGGGGGCGCACGGTAGCGGTTCTCTGGACCTTGCTCCCGCGGCGGCTTATGAGGCGACAAACCGCCAGGAGATGCCCATGCCCTTCGACCGTACCGTCAAGATCGCCCCGTCGATCCTCTCCGCCGATTTCGCCAACTTCGGCGCAGAGATTCGCGCCATCGAGGACCAGGGCGCCGACTGGGTCCATGTCGACGTGATGGACGGGCATTTCGTCCCGAACCTCACCTTCGGCCCGCCGGCGGTCAAGGCGTTCCGGCCGCACGTCAAGACCTTCATGGACGTGCATCTGATGATCTCGCCGGTGGATGCCTATATCGACGCCTATGCCGCGGCCGGCGCCGACATGCTGACCGCCCATGTCGAGGCCGGCCCGCATATCCACCGCACCCTGCAGGCGATCAAGGCCGCCGGCATGCAGGCCGGCGTGGCGCTCAACCCCGGCACCCCGGCCGAGGCGGTGGCGGAGGTGCTCGACCTCGCTGACATGGTGCTGGTGATGACGGTGAACCCCGGCTTCGGCGGCCAGAAGTTCATCGACATGACCGCCAAGGTCCGCAAGGTCCGGCAGATGATCGGCGACCGCGAGGTTCACATCCAGATCGACGGCGGCGTCGATCCGAAAACCGCCCCGCTGGTGGTCGAGGCCGGCGCCGATGTGCTGGTGGCGGGCTCGGCGGTCTTCAAGGGGGGCTCGGTCGCGGCGCCAGAGGTCTACGGCCGCAACATGCAGGCCATCCGCGACAGCCTGACATGAGCCTCACCATCGCCTTCGATCTCGATGGCACACTGATCGACAGCGTGCCGCAGATCGCCGACTGCGTGAACCGGGCGCTGGCAGACCGTGGCATTGCCCCTCTGGCCCGCAACACCGTCCAGGGCTTCGTCGGCCGCGGCTTGCCGGCGCTGGTCAGGCAGGTCGCCGAGGCGCGGCAGCTGCCCGAGGCGGCGCAGGACCCGCTGCATGACCGGATCCTCGCCCTCTACACCGAGGTCGACACACCGCCGAGCGCGCTCTACCCCGGCGTCCGTGCCGCGCTCGGCGTGCTCAAGGACCAGGGCCACAGCCTGGCGATCTGCACCAACAAACCCTATGAGGCGACGCTGAAATGCCTCGCCGACACCGGTCTGGCGCTGGATTTCGACCGGGTGATCGGCGGCGACAGCCTGCCCACCCGCAAGCCCGATCCGGCGATGCTCCACGCCGCCCTCGACGGCGCCGCCCGCGCGCTCTACGTCGGCGACAGCGAGACCGATGCCGAAACCGCCGACGCCGCGCAGGTCCCCTTCCTGCTCTTCACCGAAGGCTACCGCAAATCGCCGATCGAAGACCTCCCCCACAAGGCAACCTTCTCCGACTTCACGATACTCCCGCAACTGGTGAACGACCTCTCCTGACCTTCATCTTGCCAGATAAACCTCCGGGGGTTTGGGGGCAGAGCCCCCAACGCCTGCGTGGCGTGAACGCAAACCCACCTGCGCGCGCAGCGCCCCGTTTGACTCCCCTAGCCGGTCTCGTGAAAGAACGCGTAGATCTTCTCAGCCAGCGCCTCCGACACCCCCTCCACCGCCTTGAGGTCCACCAGATTGGCCCGGCTCACCGCCTTGGCCGAGCCGAAATGCGACAGAAGCGCCCGCTTGCGCGCCGCCCCCACGCCGGCGATCTCGTCCAGCGGAGTCGCCCCCACCGCCTTTGAGCGTTTCGCCCGGTGGGTGCCGATGGCAAAGCGGTGCGCCTCGTCACGCAGACGCTGGATGAAATAGAGCACCGGATCATTGCGCCTGAGTGCCATCACCCGCTGGCCGACCCGGTGGAACTCCTCCTTGCCCTGGTCGCGGTCGATGCCCTTGGCGACCCCCACCATCGGGATGTCCTCGACGCCGTATTCGCGCATGATCTCCGCCACCGCCGAGACCTGCCCCGCACCGCCATCGATCAGCAACAGGTCGGGCCAGAGCCCCTTCTCGCGCTCCGGGTCCTCCTTCAACAGCCGCTTGAAGCGCCGGGTCAGCACCTCTTTCATCATGCCGAAGTCATCGCCCGGCGTCAGGTCGTCGCCGCGGATGTTGAATTTGCGGTAATGGGACTTCATGAAGCCTTCGGGCCCCGCGACGATCATCGCGCCCACGGCATGGGCGCCCTGGATGTGGCTGTTGTCATAGACTTCGATGCGTGCCGGCGGCTTTTCCAGCCCGAAAGCCTCGGCCACGCCGCGCAGCAGCTTCGCCTGGGTCGCGGTCTCGGCCATCTTGCGGCCCAGGCTCTCGCGGGCGTTGCGGGTGGCGCTCTCGATCAGCTCGGCCTTCTCGCCCCGCTTGGGCACCAGAAGCGTCACCTTGCGCCCGGCCTTCTGCGCCAGCGCTTCGCACATCAGATCCTCGTTCTCGATGGCATGCGACAGGATCAGCTGCCGCGGCGGCTCCTTGCCGTCGTAGAACTGGCCGATGAAGGCCTCGAGCACCTCGGCCGCCTCGACGTCCTCGCCGACGCGGGGATAGAAATCGCGGTTGCCCCAGTTCTGGCCGGCGCGGATGAAGAACACCTGCACGCAGGCCTGCCCGTTCTCGAGATGCAGCGCGATCAGGTCGGCCTCGTCCACTGTGCGCGGGTTGATGCCCTGCGCGGTCTGCACCTGGGTCAGGGCACGGATCCGGTCGCGCAGGCTGGCGGCGCGTTCGAACTCCATCGCCTCCGAGGCTGCCTGCATTTCGCCGGCGAGCTTCTCCTGAATATTGGTCGACCGCCCCGAGAGAAACCGCTGCGCATCACGCACGCTCTCGGCATAGGCCGCCTCTGATATCTTGCCGACGCAGGGCGCCGAGCAGCGCTTGATCTGGTGCAGCAGGCAGGCCCGGCTGCGCCCCTCGAACATGGTGTCCGAGCAATTGCGCAGCTGGAACACCTTCTGCAACTGGTTCAGCGTCCGGTTGACCGCGCCGGCGCTGGCGAAGGGACCATAGTAGGCGCCCTTCTCCTTCTTGGCGCCGCGATGCTTGCGGATCATCGGAAAGGCGTGGTCGGTGACCTGAATGTTGGGAAAGCTTTTGTCGTCGCGCAGCAGCACGTTGTACTTCGGCTTGAGCTGCTTGATCAGGTTCTGTTCGAGCAGCAGGGCCTCGGTCTCGGTGCGCGTCGTCAGAAACATCATCGAGGCGGTGTCGCGGATCATCCGGGCGATGCGCGGGCTGTGACCCGCCGGCCGGGCATAGTTCGACACCCGCGCCCGCAGGTTGCGGGCCTTGCCCACGTAAAGCACCGCGTTCTTGGCATCGAGCATCCGGTAGACCCCCGGAGAGCTGTCCAGGGTCTTGAGATAGGCCTGGATGCAGGCGTGTCCGGTGAGGGCTGGGGCAGCCTGCCCCTCTGGCAATTCCGTCATGGCGCTAACTTATGATTCCCCCCCTGGCGCTGCAACGGCATCCCCCCCGCGACAAGAGGAAACAAATCCACGGATCGTGTGGATAACTCTGGGGGTTACAACCGGAGACCGGGGTTTTTCCTTGTTCTTCAGGGAGGTTGATTAAATTGCCTAAAAAATAGGCGCCTTTATAACCCCTTGAATTTACACAAAACTATTCTCACGTTTCTGTAAGGTCATGATAACTTTACAATTTAGTAACATGGTCGCGGGGACCTGCGGCGGCGGTGCACAACTCCGGGCGGCACTGCCTGCAAGTCTTAACATTCCGTTAACGACGCGCCTATTCAACTCCGAGGATATCCGGCGTCTGCCAGCCCAGGTGCTGGCCGCCATCGACGCAGATCAGCTGCCCGGTGACGGCGCGGGCCTCGAGCAGATAGGCCAGCGCGGCGGTGATGTCCTCGGGGTTGGCGCCGCGTTCGAGCACGGTGTTCTCGCGCTGCCTGGCGAAATGCGCGTCGCTCTGGCGGCCGCCGCGCAGGGTGGGGCCGGGGCCGATGGCATTGACCCGCACGTCCGGCGCCAGCCCCTGCGCCGCGGTCCGGGTCAGCGCCCAGAGGCCCATCTTGGCCAGCGTGTAGGTCGAGAATTTGGGCGTAAGCTTGCGCACCCGCTGGTCGAGCATGTTGACCACCAGCGCTTGCGCCACAGGCTCGCCGCGCGCATCCATCGCGGCCTTCGGCGCCTGCGCCGCCAGCGCCTGTATCAGCACGTAGGGCGCCCGCAGGTTGCTCTCGATGTGCCGGTCCCAACTCTCGCGGGTGGCGCTGCGGATCGTGTCATGCTCGAAGATCGAGGCATTGTTGACCAGCACCGTCAGCGGCCCGCCCAGCGCTTCGCACGCGCGCGGCACAAGCGCCTGCGTCGCCGCCTCGTCGAGCAGATCGGCCTGCAATGCCACCGCCTGACGGCCCATGGCACGGATCTCGGCCACGGTCGCCTCGGCGCCCTCGGCAGAGCTGGCATAGTGCACCGCCACGTCGTGGCCCTTTTCGGCCAGGAAGAGTGCCATCGCCCGCCCCAGCCGCTTGCCGGCTCCCGTCACCAATGCGCGCATCCCGCTCTCCTTCTCAGACGATCACCATCACCACATATCCGACGTAAAGCGCGGTAAGCGCCACGCCCCAGGCCCGCCCCATGTCCCAGCGCAGGAACACGAAGGGAAAGATCAACAGCGACGCAACCAGCATCACCCAGAGATCGAAGCTCAGGAACTGCGCATCGACCGGGATCGGGCGGATCAGCGCGGCGACGCCGATGATCGCCAGGAGGTTGAACATGTTCGATCCGATGACATTGCCCAGCGCAACGTCCGCCTGTTTGCGCAGCGCCGCTGCCACCGTAGTCGCCAGCTCCGGCAAAGAGGTGCCCACCGCCACCAGCGTCAGCCCGATCACCGTGTCTGAGACGCCGTAGCGCCTGGCGATCACCGAGGCGTTCTCGACCAGCAGATCGGCCCCGAGCGGCAGGCCGACGAGGCCCAGCAGCAGGAACATCGCGATCTTGGGCCAGGACATGTCGGGATCGGCCCCCTCCGGGCGGTCCACCGTCTCTGCCGCCCGGGTGTCGCGCCGGTGCCGCATCGCCACCCGCGAGGCGTGGAATAGCATGCCGCCCAGCGCCGCAAGCAGGATCAGCGCCGACCACCAGGCAAAGACGCCGAAAAACGCCAGCCCGATGAACAGCGCCGAGGCCACCAGCATCTGCACATAGGTCTTGCGGCTGTCGCATTGCGAGGTGTGCAGCCCCGAGATGATTGCCGGCACGCCCAGCACCAACAGGATATTGGCGGTGTTGGAGCCCACGACATTGCCCATGGCGATGCCCGGCGCGTTCTGCATCACTGCCTGGATGGCGATCAGCAGCTCAGGCGCAGAGGTGCCGAAGGCGACGATCGTCAGGCTGACGATCAGCGCCGGGATCCCGACCCTGAGCGCCAGGTTCACCGCCCCCTTGACCAGCGCATCGCCGGCCAGCACCAGGATTATCAGCCCGAGCGCGCACAACAGCCAGACCATCATCCGCGGCGGTCTCCCTCGTGGCCACAGGCGCAGGGCCCCTTGCCGATCCGGTAGCGGCCGCAGCCCGGGCACTTGGCCGAGCTCAGCCGCTTTGGCAGACGCAGCTTGCCGAACATGGCAAGCACCCCCATGCCGATCAGAAACAATGTGACGATCTTGACGATCACGTCAGAGCCCGAACCGGGCATAGGCCGCCCGCTCCTCGATCAGCCCCAGCGCATCCTCTGCCAGCGACAGGCCCAGCCGTTGCGCCAGGCTGCGGCCGCGGCCATAGCGGCGAAACTTCACCTTGTCGCCGAACCGGTCCTTCATCACCTGATCGAGATGGCCAATGCCGTCGATCAGCCCGACCTGCTGCGCCGTCTCGCCGACCCAGATCTCGCCGGTAAAGAGATCGCGGTTGTCGGCCAGCTTGCCGCCGCGGCGTTCCTTGACATAGCTGATGAAATTCACGTGCAGCTGGTCCAAGAGACGCCGCAGCCTCGCGACATCCTCTTCCTTCTCCGGCTGGAACGGGTCGAGAAAGCTCTTCGAGGAGCCGGCGGTATGCACCCGCCGCTCGAGCCCCTGTCGCGCCAGAAAGACATTGGCACCGAACCCGGCCGAGATCACCCCGATGGAGCCCACGATAGAGCTGTGATCGGCATAGATCTCATCCGCCGCACTGGCCAGCCAATAGCCGCCGGAGGCCGCCACATCCTCGACGAAGGCAAAGACCGGGATGTTCTTCTCGGCCGCCAGCCGCCGGATCCGCCCGGCGATCAGCGAGGATTGCACCGGCGAGCCGCCCGGAGAGTTGATCTCCAGCGCCACTGCATCGGGCTTGCCGCGCTTGAAGACCTTTTCCACCAGAGGCGCCAGCGAGGTATCGCTGAGCGCCATGCGCCCGCCGGTGCCGATCGCACCGTTGAGCCGCAACACGGCCACTGTGGGCCCGGATTTCACGAAGGGAAGCCAGCGTTTCATGCTGCCTGATGTAGCCCTCGCACCGACCCGAAACAACCCGGCTCCTGCAACTTCATCTTGCCAGACAAACTCCAGGGGGTCTCGGGGGACAGCGTCCCCCGCCGGGGGTCCCGGGGGCCCTGCCCCCGGTCGAAGATGTGGCCTGCGTGGCCTGAACGCAGAACCGACCTGCGCGCGCCAGCGCCCCGCCTAGGAGCGGATGCGCCAGCCGGTGCGGAAGATCCACCAGACGATGGCCAGACAGGCGGCGGTAAAGCCGGCAATTGCCAGGAGGCTCAGCCCGATCGGCACGTCAGAGGTGCCGAAGAACGCCCAGCGGAAGCCCGAGATCAGGTAGACCACCGGGTTGAAGAACGACACCCCCTGCCAGAACGGCGGCAGCATCGAGATCGAGTAGAACGACCCGCCGAGAAACACCAGCGGCGTCACCACCAGCAGCGGGATCAGCTGCAGCTGCTCGAAATTCTTCGCCCAGATGCCGATGATGAAGCCGAAGAGCGAGAACGAAATGCAGGTCAACACCAGGAAGGCCAGCATTGCCAGCGGATGCAGGATGGTCAGATCGACAAAGAACGCCGAGGTGGCCAGGATCACCAGCCCGATGAACAGCGCCTTGGTCGCCGCCGCCCCGGCAAAGCCCAGCACGATCTCGAGAAAGTTGATCGGCGCCGAGAGCAGCTCGTAGAAGGTGCCGATGAACTTCGGGAAATAAATCCCGAAGGAGGCATTGGAGATGCCCTGCGTCATCACCGTCAGCATGATCAGCCCCGGCACGATGAAAGCGCCATAGCTGATGCCCTCGACCTGGTCGATGCGGCTGCCGATGGCGGTGCCGAAGACCACGAAGTAAAGCGAGGTCGAAATCACCGGCGAGATGAAGCTCTGCGCCAGGGTGCGGAAGAACCGCGCCATTTCAACCTTGTAGATCGCGCCGACCGCCCGCAGGTTCATGCCGCCACCTCCGCGTTGTCGGCCACCAGCCCCACGAAGATCTCCTCGAGACTGGATTGCCGGGTCTGCAGGTCGCTCATCTGCAACCCGGCCGCCGCCAGGTCCGACAGCAGCTTGGTGATCCCGGTTCGGTCGGCATTGCTGTCATAGCTGTAGCGCAACACCGTGCCGCCCTGAACGATCTCAAGATCATAGCCCGCGAGGGCGGTCGGCACCGTCTCGACCGGCGCGGTCAACTCGATATCCAGCGTCTTGCGCCCCATCCGCGCCATCAGGGCGGTCTTTTCCTCCAGCAGCAGCAGCTCGCCTTTGGCGATTACACCCACCCGGTCGGCGATGGCCTCGGCTTCTTCGATGTAATGGGTGGTCAGGATGATGGTCACGCCAGAGGCCCTGAGAGCGTCCACCACCTTCCACATGTCGCGGCGCAGCTCGACATCGACGCCGGCGGTGGGCTCATCGAGAAACAACACCCGGGGCTCATGGCTCAGCGCCTTGGCGATCAGCACCCGGCGCTTCATCCCGCCTGAGAGTTCCATGGTCTTGGCATCGCGCTTGTCCCAGAGCGACAGGTCGCGCAGCACCTTCTCGATATGGGCGTCATCGCGCCTGCAGCCGAACAGCCCGCGAGAATAGCGCACCGAGCGGTGCACCGTCTCGAAAGGCTCGAGCGAGATCTCCTGCGGCACCAGACCGATCATCGACCGCGCGGCGCGAAACCCGCTGACGATGTCATGACCGCCGACGCGGACCGTCCCGGAGGTGGCATTGGTGATGCCGCAAACCGTCGAGATCAAGGTCGTCTTGCCGGCGCCATTGGGCCCGAGCAACGCGAGGATCTCGCCCTCCTCGATGTCGAGAGAGACCCCCTTGAGCGCCTCGAAGCCGCCGTCATAGACCTTTCTCAGGTCGTCGATTTCCACGATTGCCGCCATCGGAGCCTCCTTGCCACTGCAGGCGCAATTTAAAGCCCGTGTGCGACGACGCAATGATCATTTCTCGGCAGCGGGCAGCCTGTGCATGAATGCACAAAAACGCACCCCTGTCCCGGACTTGATCCGGGACCTCCTGCGCAACCTCTGGCCTAGCCTCCTGCCCAACCTTGGGCCCAGTCTCTACCCAAGAGGCCCCGGATCAGGTCCGGGCGGGCGGGTCACCTCCCGCGCACCGTCTCGATCATCAAGGCCACGTTCTCCGGATCCGCATCCGGCGTGATCCCATGCCCGAGGTTGAAGATATGCGGACCCTTGCGGAACGCCTCGACAATCGCCCGGGTCTCATCGATCAGGGCCTGCCCACCGGTCACCATATGCGACGAGGTGAGGTTGCCCTGCACGCAGCCATCCACCTGCACATGCTCCGCCGCCCAAGCCGCATCGACCGAATTGTCGAGCGCCACGCAATCGGCGCCGGTGGCCTTGTGGAAGCCCACGTATTTCTCGCCCGCCTCGCGCGGAAAGGCGATCACCGGCACGCCGGGATGCTTGTCCTTCAGCGCCGCGATGATCCGCTTGGCCGGGGCCAGCGCATAGCGGTCGAAGTCGCGGCCTTTGAGCGAGCCGGCCCAGCTGTCGAACAGTTTCACCACCTCCGCCCCGGCCTCGATCTGCGCCGACAGGTACAGGATGGTGGCTTCGGTGATCCGCTCCAGCAGCGCCTCGAAGAGCGCCCGGTTCTCGTCCCTGAGCGCATGCGCCGGGCCTTGGTCCGGCGTTCCGCGGCCGGCGATCATGTAGGTCGCCACCGTCCAGGGCGCGCCGGCAAAACCGATCAGCGTGGTCTCCTCAGGCAGCTCGCGCCCCAGAAGGCGCACCGTCTCATAGATCGGCGACAGCGTCTCATGCACCTCCGAGGCCGGCTTCAGCGCATCGAAATCGCGCTGCTCGGTGATCGTCGATAGCCGCGGCCCCTCGCCGGTGACGAACCACAGGTCAGCCCCCAGCGCCTGCGGCACCAGCAGGATATCGGCAAACAGGATCGCGGCATCAAAGCCATAGCGCCGGATCGGCTGCAGGGTCACCTCTGCCGCCAGCTCGGGGTTGTAACACAGCGACAGGAAATCGCCGGCCTGCGCGCGGGTGGCACGGTATTCCGGCAGGTAGCGCCCGGCCTGCCGCATCATCCAGATCGGCGGGGTCGGCAGCGTCTCGCCCGCCAGCGCGCGCAGGATGGTCTTCTTTGCTTGGGTCATGCCGGTCTCCGTCTTGGCTTCGCGGTTGGTCTCCTGCCAATGGCGCGATGTCAAGCCAGCCGCTTGTCACGCTGTGCTGCCACGGCTAGACAGTCGGCCCATGACAAATGCCCTCCCCTCCCCCGACGCGCCGCTCAAGATCGGCACCCGTGGCTCGCCCCTCGCGCTGGCCCAGGCCCATGAGACCCGCGCCCGGATCTGCGCCGCTTTCGATCTGCCAGAGGCCGCCTTTGCCATCGTGGTGATCAAGACCACCGGCGACGACCGAGCGCTGATCGCCACCGATACGCCGCTCAAGGAACTCGGCGGCAAGGGGCTTTTCACCAAGGAGATCGAGGAGGCGCTGCTTTCGGGCACCATCGACATCGCGGTGCATTCGATGAAGGACATGCCGGTCGCCCAGCCCGCAGGGCTGGTGCTCGACTGCTATCTGCCGCGCGAGGACGTGCGCGATGCCTTCATCTCGCCCGGGCTCGGCGGGATCGCCGATCTGCCGGAGGGCGCGGTGGTCGGCACCTCCTCGCTGCGCCGCCGCGCGCAGCTGCTCAACCGTCGTCCCGATCTCGAGGTGGTGCAATTCCGCGGCAACGTGCAGACCCGGCTGCGCAAGCTCGAGGATGGCGTGGCCTCCTGCACCTTCCTCGCCATGGCCGGGCTGACCCGTCTCGGCATGCTGGGCGAGGTCCCGGCCCGTCCCATCGCCGCCGAGGACATGCTGCCCGCCGTGGCTCAGGGCGCCATCGGCATCGAACGCCGCGCGGATGACAGCGCCACAGCCGCCCTGCTCGAACCGATCCACGACCGGCAGACCGCCCAGCGCCTTGCGGCCGAGCGCGCCTTTCTCGCCGCGCTCGACGGCTCCTGCGAGACGCCGATTGCCGGCCTCGCGGAACTCTCCGGCACCACACTGCGCCTGCGCGGCGAGATTCTCCGGCCCGATGGCTCGGAAACCCTGACCGACGCCGGCGAGGCCCCGATCGCCGATGGCGCGGCACTTGGTCGCGACATGGGCCGCCGTCTGCTCGACCGCGCCGGCCCCGGCTTCTTCGATTGGCGCCAATAGGCGGCAGGCGTTCGCGAAACGCGGCGTCCTTTAGCGCTAGCGTGACGATTTTGGCCTGTTGCCGCCGGAAACCAGCCTTTATCAACAACCGCAGACAGAATTTCTGACTCGTCCCGCATGGGGCGAAAACCAAGAGGAGAGTTGCGCAGATGAAGGTCCTCGTACCCGTCAAACGCGTGATCGACTACAACGTGAAGGTCCGCGTCAAAGCGGATGGCAGCGGTGTCGATCTGGCCAACGTCAAGATGTCGATGAACCCGTTCGACGAGATCGCCGTCGAAGAGGCGATCCGCCTCAAGGAAGCCGGCAAGGTCGAAGAGATCATCGCCGTCTCGGTCGGCGTGAAGCAAGCGCAGGAAACCCTGCGCACCGCGCTGGCCATGGGCGCCGATCGCGCGATCCTCGTGGTGGCCGCCGATGACGTGCACACCGATATCGAGCCGCTGACCGTCGCCAAGATCCTCAAGGGCATCGTCGAGCAGGAGCAGCCTGGTCTGGTGATCTGCGGCAAGCAGGCGATCGACAACGACATGAACGCCACCGGCCAGATGACCGCCGCACTGCTGGGCTGGTCGCAGGCGACCTTCGCCTCCGAGGTCGACATCGACGGCGACACAGCGAAAGTCACCCGCGAGGTCGACGGCGGGTTGCAGACCATCTCGGTCAAGATGCCTGCCGTGGTCACCGTGGACCTGCGCCTCAACGAGCCGCGCTATGCCTCGCTACCCAACATCATGAAGGCCAAGAAGAAGCCGCTCGAGGAAAAGACGCCCGAGGATTACGGCGTCGACGTCACGCCGCGTCTCGAGGTGATCAAGACCGCAGAGCCGCCGGCCCGCGCCGCCGGCGAAATGGTGGGCTCGGTCGACGAGCTGATCGAGAAACTCAAAGCTGCGGGGGCTGTGTAATGGCTGTACTCCTTCTTGCCGAAGTCAATGATGGCGAACTGAGCCTCGACGCCACCGCCAAGACCGTCGCCGCCACCGCCTCGCTGGGTGACGTGACCGTGCTCTGTGCCGGCGGCCATGCCGCGGCCGCAGGTGAAGAGGCCGCCAAGATCGACGGCGTTTCCAAGGTTCTGGTCGCCGAGGATGCCTCGCTCGGCCACCGTCTGGCGGAATCCACTGCCGCGCTGATCGTCAGCCTGGCAGGCGATTATGAACATATCGTTGCCCCGGCCACGACCGATGCGAAAAACGTCCTGCCACGGGTCGCAGCCCTGCTCGACGTGATGGTGATCTCGGATGTCTCGGGCGTCATCGATGCCCAGACCTTCGAGCGCCCGATCTACGCCGGCAACGCCCTGCAGACGGTGAAATCCTCCGACGCCAAGAAGGTGATCTCGATCCGCACCTCGACCTTCGACGCCGCCGGCGAACAGGGCGCCGCCGCCATCGAGACCATCGGCGCCGCCGAAAACCCCGGCCTGTCGGAATGGATCGAGGACAAGCTGGCCGAGAGCGACCGCCCGGAGCTGACCTCGGCGCTTGTCGTGGTCTCCGGGGGCCGTGGTGTCGGCTCGGAGGAGGACTTCAGGATCATCGAAGCCCTCGCCGACAAGCTCGGCGCCGCTGTCGGTGCCTCGCGCGCCGCGGTCGATTCCGGCTACGCCCCGAACGACTGGCAGGTCGGCCAGACCGGCAAGGTGGTCGCGCCTGACCTCTACATCGCGGTCGGCATTTCCGGCGCGATCCAGCACCTTGCGGGGATGAAGGACTCCAAGATCATCGTCGCGATCAACAAGGACGAAGAGGCGCCGATATTCCAGGTGGCCGATTACGGCCTGGTCGCCGATCTCTTCACCGCCGTGCCGGAGCTGACCGAAAAGCTCTGAGCCACGGTGGGTTGCAAACCCACCCTACAGGGGCCCGCCAGCACCGGCGGGCCTTTCACGTTCCGGCCGGTGACTGCCACCCCGCTCCCATTTCATCTTGCCGGATAAACCTCCGGGGGGCGGCCAAAGGCCGGGGGGCAGAGCCCCCAATCCCCGCCGGCACCCCAAGCAACAGCCGCCTTTCCCGCGCCCCGCGCCGCCCTATAACAGAGGGATGGCCGAGGTTCTCACCTTCACCGACAGCGGCATCTACTGCCCCGCGGGCGATTTCCACATCGACCCCTGGCGCCCGGTTCCCCGCGCGCTGATCACCCACGGCCATTCCGACCACGCCCGCCCCGAGATGGGCCACTACCTCGCCACCGAGGCCAGCGCCCCGGTGATGCGCCACCGGCTGGGCGAAGAGGCGCGGATCGAGACCATCCAATACGGCGCGAGCCGCCAGATCGGCGATGCCACGGTCTCCTTTCACCCCGCCGGCCATGTCCCGGGTTCGGCGCAGATCCGCGTCGCGGTCAAGGGCGAGGTCTGGGTCGCCTCGGGCGATTACAAGACCGTCGACGATGGCCTCTCAGAGGCCTTCGAGCCGGTGCCCTGCCATGCCTTCATCACCGAGAGCACCTTCGGCCTGCCGATCTTCAAATGGACCCCGCAGGACGAGCTCGCCCGCCAGGTCAACGCCTGGTGGGCCGCCAATGCCGCCGAGGGCCGGCCCTCGATCATCACCGCCTATGCACTGGGCAAGGCGCAGCGGCTGATGCGCCTGCTCGACACCGGCATCGGCCCGCTGCTCACCGGCACCGCGGTGGAAAACACCAACGAGGTGCTGCGCGCCCAGGGCATCGCCCTGCCGGAGACGGTGCGGATCACCGAGGCGGTCTCGGCCAAGACCCACCCCGGCGCGCTGATCATCGCCACGCCGGGCAGCACGGCGCACAACTGGATGCGGCGGTTCCCGAAGGCCGCGAGCGCCTTTGCCTCCGGCTGGATGGCGCTGCGCGGGGTGCGGCGGCGGCGCGGCACCGACCGGGGCTTCGTGGTCTCGGACCATGCCGACTGGGCCGGGCTGAACGCCGCGATCAAGGCCACCGGCGCCGAGAAGGTCTTCGTCACCCATGGCTACACCGCGTCGTTCCAGCGCTGGCTCGCCGAGCAGGGCTATGATGCGCATGTGGTCTCGACCGAATACAGCGGCGACGATGGCGAGGGGGCGGCATGAAGGATTTCGCCGCCCTCTTCGCCCGCATCGACGAAAGCACCAAGACCACCGTCAAGGTCGCGGCGCTGGCGGACTACCTGGGCCAGGCGGATCCCGAGGACCGGCTCTGGACCATCGCGCTTTTTACCGGGCGGCGTCCGAAACGCGCGGTCACCTCGACCCGGCTGCGCGAATGGGCCGCCGAGGTGTCCGGACTGCCGACCTGGCTCTTCGAGGACAGCTATCACGTGGTCGGCGACCTGGCCGAGACCATCAGCCTGGTGCTGCCAGAGCCCGGCCAGGCGCGCGACCAGAGCCTCAGCCACTGGATCGCCACGGTCAAGGAGCTGGCCACGCTCGAGGAAGCAGCGCGCAAGACCGCCGTCATTGCCGCCTGGGACAGCCTCGCCACGCAGGAACGTTTCCTCTTCAACAAGCTGCTCACCGGCGGCTTTCGCATGGGCGTCAGCGCCAAGCTGATGACCCGGGCGCTGGCGATCTCGACCGGTCAGGACGAGGCGGTCCTGACCCACAAGCTGATGGGCAACTGGACGCCCGAGACCACCAGCTGGGAGGCACTGATCGAGGCCGAGGACCCAAGCGCCGACCTGTCGCGCCCCTACCCGTTCTACCTGGCGCACCCGGTCGACGATCCCGCCGATCTGGGCGATCCGGCTGACTGGCACGCAGAGCGCAAGTGGGATGGCATCCGCGGCCAGTTCATCCGCCGCGGCGGGAGCCATCACGTCTGGTCGCGCGGCGAAGAGCTGATGACCGAGCGCTTCCCGGAGCTCGCACAGCTGGCGGATTTCCTGCCCGACGGCACGGTGCTCGACGGCGAGTTGCTGGCCTTTGCGGAGGACGCGCCTTTAGGATTCAACGCGCTGCAAAAGCGGATTGGTCTCAAGAAGGTGCCGGCCCGGGTGCTGCGCGAGGCGCCGGTGGTGTTCATGGCCTACGATCTGCTCGAGGCCGAGGGGGCGGACCTGCGTCAGGTGCCCTTCGAGGCGCGGCGCGACCGGTTGGTCGAACTGCTGGCCGAGGTGCCGGAGGAGGCGCCGGTGCGGCTGTCTCGGGAGGTGGCGTTCGACAGCTGGGCGGCGCTGGCCGAGGTCCGGTTGCAATCGCGTCAGCACCAGGTCGAGGGGCTGATGATCAAGCGCCGCGACAGCCCCTACCTCGCGGGGCGCAAGCGCGGTGACTGGTGGAAATGGAAGGTCGACCCGCTGACCATCGACGCGGTGATGATCTATGCGCAATCGGGCAGCGGGCGGCGCGCCAACCTGTTCACCGACTACACTTTCGCGGTCTGGAACGGTGAGGAGCTGACGCCCTTCACCAAGGCCTATTCCGGCCTCACCGATGCCGAGTTCCGCGAGATCACCGCCTGGGTCCGGCGCAACACGCTGCAGAAGTTCGGGCCGGTGCGACAGGTCAAGCCGGTGCATGTCTTCGAGATCGCCTTCGAGGGGATACAGGCCTCGTCGCGCCACAAGTCCGGCGTGGCCCTGCGGTTCCCGCGCATGCTGCGCTGGCGCAAGGATAAGCCGGTGTCGGAGGCCAACACCCTGGCCGATCTCAACGAGATGCTGGCGCTTTACGGGTAGCGGCGCGTTGGTGGGGGAGCCCTTGAACACCCCCGGTCGCGCATCGCAGGGCCGCGGAGCGGCGGTCCGACGGTACTGTCAGGCAGTTCATCGTGCAAATCTCGTAGAACCTCAGACCGTAATGCTTGTGGCAGCCAAATCGCCGCCCCTGGGGGCGGCGTCATGCCAAAGGCATGCCTTTGGCATGACGATGCGCGGAGGCCTGCGGCCTCTGTTAACGCGCCCGGCTCTGTCCACGCCGGCCAAACCGTCCGCGCATGCTCTCAACGCGCCAGGTCGCAAACCTCTTCGGTCTCGCCCAGCAGCACATCGATCACCCCTTCCGCCCAGCGGTCTGCCGCCGCGCCAAGGCAATCGTGCAGCGAATCCGCCGCGATCACGCTGCCAAGCGCCAACCGTCCCAAAAGGCAGAGCCCCTCCTGCGCGGCGCCCTCCGCCCCCACCAGCGCACCGTCAGAGAGGGTCTGCGCCCCAAGGCCCTCGGCCACCGGCACCATCACGCCCGCGTCCCGCAAGGACCGGATCAGCGGCGCGGTGACGATGGAAATGTCAGGGTCCGGCAGCACCGCGTCGATCATCACGTCGACCTGCGCCTCCTCGGCGCCGCAGGTCATCTCCCAGCCGGTCTCGCTCAGCGCAAAGGCCGGATCGATCGCCAGCCGCATGTCGACCAGCCCGGCATCCGCCAGCGCCAGCCATTCGCGCGCCGACCCGATCGGCGGGCCATAGGAATAGCGCTTGAGCCCCTCGTCGAACCCGACGATCAGCTCGGAGGTCTCGCCCGGCGGGCTGACGGGGTTGAAGCCGGCGCGCAGGTGGTTCTGCCAGCGCCGCCAGACCTGACCCACGGCATAGCCGATCGAGGGCACCGTGGCCCCCTCGGCCATGGCAATGCCGTGGCGCAGGGTATCGACCGGGCCGGTGGTCTCCTGGCTGCCGGGCGCGTCCCATTCGGCCTCCAGCCAGTCGGCCACCCGTGCCGCCTCTTCCTCCTCGCCAGCCTCGCGCAGGATGCGCGTCACCGGCGTGATCAGGGCCGCATTGATCAGCCGCCGCGCGGTGTAGGGCGTCGACTGGCTCGCCTCGGCCATGGCGGCATCGAAAATCCGCGTCTCGGCGACCTTGGCGGCGAAGCGCGCGTCCAGCGCGCCGGTCTCGGGCTTGGGATAGGGCGGCATGCCATCCAGCGAGAACGGCAGGATGCGCGCCGGCTCGCGTCCCGAGGGCAGGTACTGGCCGTCGAAAAACGCCCCGCCCTGCGCCACCGTCAGCGCCCGCAGCACGTCGAAGGCCGAAAGCCCCATGCCGCGGATCGCCACCGTGCGGCCCTGCCAGCCCTCTGCCGCGGCGATCAGCTGTTTTGCCGGATAGGCCTGCGCCAGCTCGCCCATGCCGCGCGCCACATGGCCCTGCCAGCGCGCCCATTGGTCATCGGCGGCCACGGGGGGCTGTCCGGTGGCAAGCAGCACCGCCGCATAGGGTCCGTGACTGCCCCGGTCGCCGACAAGCTCCCAGCCGCTGTCACCGGCCTGCAGCCGCTCGACGCGCGCCGGGATCAGGCGCAGGTCGAAGCGGGCGAAAGCGCTCAGATCCTCGAACCGCTCTTGCAGATACCGGCCGATCTCGGCCCGGGTGGGGAAACTGTCGGGGTCCGCGGGCGCGTCGAGCCGCATGTCGAAACTGCCCACATGCGAGAACGCCGGCGGCGGTATGTCGATGTCGCGCAGCGGTGTGTTGAGCAGGCAGAGCGGGGTCTCGTCGGGGTCGAAATTCGGCCCGGCCCCGGGCACCGCATCGGCCTCGAAGACATCGACCCCGAGCACCCCCGCCGTCTCTGGCCAGCGCGTAGCCAGCGCCTCGAGCGCGCCCAGCCCGCGCGGCCCCATGCCGATGACGGCGATGCACCTTGCGGCGGGGTCTGATGGCATCCGTGTCTCTCCAATCCGGCGCAGGCGCGTGCCTGCACCGCCCAACCATAGGTCCCTGTCAGCCGGTGCCAAGGTACTTCGCAACCTGGTCGCGGAAATGCGGCACCGCCTCGGGGTGATTGGCAAATTCCTCGGGCGACATCAGCATCCAGCCCTGCCCCTCGTTGCCAAAGACGATTTCGCGTGCGGCCTCGGGCGAGACATGGGCGGCAAAGAACACCATCGGCCCGATCGGCCGGTCGTAGGCGGTCTCATAGACCAGCTGCCCGGGATCGAGCCGCAGGCCCACTTCCTCGCGGGTTTCGCGCAGCACGCAATCGGCGGCGGTCTCACCGTTCTCGCGTCCGCCGCCCGGCAGATCAAGATGGTTCGGCCAGGGAATGTCGGGCTTGTCGTCGCGCCGGATCACCAGCAGCTTGCCGCCGATGAACAGGGCCAGCTTGGTTCCTGCAAACTGCGAATTCTCCATTGATGCCTCTCGCTCTGACGGGCTCCCTGCCGTATATATAGGGCGCTTTCTGCTCAGGTCCCTCATGACATCCCTTTGCCGCGACTGCCTTCACGATTTTGACAGCGGCACCGCCTGCCCGGCCTGCCGCTCGCGGCGCGTGGTGGCGCATGAGGAACTCATGGACCTCACCATCGCCCATATGGATTGCGATGCGTTCTACGCCAGCGTCGAGAAACGCGACGATCCCACGCTCGCACACAAGCCGGTGATCATCGGCGGCGGCCGGCGCGGCGTGGTCTCGACCGCCTGCTACGTGGCGCGGATCCGCGGCGTGCGTTCGGCGATGCCGATGTTCAAGGCGCTCAAGCTCTGCCCCGACGCGGTGGTGATCAAGCCGCGGATCAGCGCCTATGTCGAGGTCTCTCGCGCGATCCGGGCGATGATGGACGAGCTCACCCCGGTGGTCGAGCCGCTGTCGCTCGACGAGGCGTTTCTCGACCTCAGCGGCACCGCGCGGCTGCACGGCCATCCGCCGGCGGTGATGCTGGCGCGACTGGTGCGGCGGATGCGGCTCGAGCTGGGCGTGACCGGCTCGATCGGGCTGTCGCACAACAAGTTCCTCGCCAAGATCGCCAGCGACCTCGACAAGCCGCACGGGTTCTCGGTGATCGGACGGGCCGAGACCGAGGCGTTCCTTGCCGGCAAGCCGGTGCGGATGATCTGGGGCGTCGGCCAGGCCGCTCAGGCCTCGCTCGAGCGCGCCGGCATCCGCACCTTCGATGACCTGCGGCGCTGGGACGAGCGTGACCTGCAGGCGCGCTTCGGCTCGATGGGGACGCGGCTCTGGCATCTGGCGCGGGGGCAGGATCGCCGTCGGGTCTCGGCCAATGCGCCGGTCAAGTCGATCTCGAACGAGACCACCTTCGGCGAGAACACCTCCGATCCCGATCTGCTTGACGGTCACCTCTGGCGGCTGGCCGAAAAGGTCGCCGACCGCGCCAAGGCCAAGGACAAGGCGGGGCTGGTGGTGACGCTGAAGCTGAAGCAGGCGAATTTCCACACCCTGTCGCGCCGGCAGTCATTGCGCGATGCCACTCAGATGGCCGACACGATCTATCGCTGTGCCCGCGGGATGTTCGATGCGGTGGGCGACAAGGGGCCTTACCGGCTGATCGGCTGCGGCCTGTCGCATCTGGTGCCGGCGGCCGAGGCGGACCGGTCGGCCGATCTGCTCGACCCCAACGCCGCGCGCCGCGCCGGGGCGGAGCGCGCGACGGATGCGATACGGGCGCGATTCGGGCCGGAAGCGATCCTCAAGGGGCGCGCCTTGCGGTGAGCCGGGCCAGCGGCTGCCCGCGGGGTGTCGCTGCAACAAGTGTGTGGTTCACTTTATGCCGGCAAAACCCGTAGACCCTCTGACCTACGCGCCCTCAGCCGCCAGCGCGGCAGCCCGTCACGCCAGAGGCGTGCCACCCAAATCGGCGCACCTTTGGTGCGACGGGGCGGGCAGCCGCTGGCCTGTCGCACGTTGCATGCAAAGTGCTGTCGGCGGGCGTTTGGCAAACGCCGAGAGACCGGCGGCCCTGTTCCCGGCCGTGAACCGTCGCAGCCGGGTCCCGACGCCTCTACCGCGCCCTCTACTCCGCCGCCATCGGCAGCTCCTGCCCGCCGATCATCGCAATTTCGGCGACCACACCGCGCAGCACATTCCGAAACGCCTGGAAATTCGCATTCGGCCGGATCGCGTGCTCGTTCATGTAGATCGAGCGGTCGATCTCGATCTGCACCGCGTGCTGTCCGCGCGAGGGCCGGCCGTAGTGCTGAGTGATATAGGCGCCGGCAAATGGCGCGTTGCGCACCACGCAGAGCCCGGCGTTGAGAAAGGCGGTCTCGATCCGGTCGACCACCGCCTCGCTGGCCGAAGCGCCGAACCGGTCGCCGATCACCACCTCGGGCCGGCGCGCACCCGACCGCGCGATCGGATCAAGCGCCTCATGCGGCATCGAGTGGCAATCCACCAGAATCGCTTCGCCAAACAGCTCATGCGCCTCGGTCAGCAGCTGCTGCAACTGGCCATGATAGGGCCGCCAGTACTTTTCGATTCGGGTTTCCGCCTCGGTGAGCGACAGCTTGCCGCGGTAAATCGCCCGGCCGCCAGCCACGACGCGGGGAATCACCCCGAGGCCGGAGGTCACCCGTGGATTGTGTCCGGGCTTGCGCGCGCCCTCGATCAACGCCGGATCAAGCTCGTCGGCCGAGCGGTTGAGATCGATGAAGGCGCGCGGCGCGCCGGCCTTGAGAAAGGCCGCGCCGAACTGCGGTGCGCACTCGAAAAGCCTGTCTACATAGGCATCTTCGGAGGTTCGGATCACATGTTCGTCGAGCACGGTCCGGCGCAGGAACGACCAGGGGTAATCCCGCCCGGAGTGCGGCGACGCGAAAACGACCGGCGTGGCAGGGCGCTCTGGCCGGGTCAGGTGAAAGGCGAATTTCGGCACGCAGCTCTCCATCGGATGCAGGAATAATCATAGTCCGATTTTTTTCCGCATCAAAAGCCCTTGATCCCCCCTCGGTTCCTATTTATAGACCCCGCCACTGGCGCGGGGTTCCGCGCCCCATTGATTTGGGGCTCCTGGCCGGTTCGGAGTTTTCCGGGCGATTAGCTCAGCGGTAGAGCACTTCGTTGACATCGAAGGGGTCACTGGTTCGATCCCAGTATCGCCCACCATATCACCGCTCATCCCCTTGGGGGCCGGGCAGAACTGCAACCCAGGCGCACGCCTCGCGCCGCGTAGAAGGAGAGACGGACATGAAAGTCAAGAATTCGCTCCGCTCGCTCAAGAATCGCCACCGCGATTGCCGCGTTGTGCGCCGCAAAGGCCGCGTCTATGTGATCAACAAGACGCAGCGGCGGTTCAAGGCCCGTCAGGGCTGAGCGCTGACAGCGACTGATCGAGAGGACCGCGCGGGGCGACCCGCGCGGTCCTTTTCTTTTGCGCCCCTGCCCGCCATACTCCGGCGAAAGACAAGAGCAGCGTGCGTTTCCCGTGACCAAGTATCTCCTGATTCATCAGAATTTTCCCGGCCAGTACAAGCATCTCGCCCCAGCGCTCGCCGCGCGCGGCGACCAGGTGGTGGCGCTCACCCCAAAGGTCGACAAGGTCAGCAAGTGGCAGGGGGTGACCATCGTGCCCTACAAGTACCAGGGCAAGCCGGCGCAGGGGCTGCATCCCTGGCTCGGTGATTTCGAGACCAAGTTCATCCGCGGCCAGTCCTGCTATCGCGCCGCCCGGGCACTCAAGGCCCGCGGCTTCGAGCCGGATGTGATCCTCGCCCATCACGGCTGGGGCGAGAGCCTGTTTCTCAAGGATGTCTGGCCCGAGGCGCGGCTGGGGCTCTATTGCGAGCTCTATCACACCGCCGACTACCCTTTCGTGGGCTTCGACCCCGAGTTCACCGGCAATGCGCCAGAGGCCGACACCCTGCGGCTGCGGATGAAGAACCTCAACAACCGGCTGCATTTCGAGGTGGGCGACGCCGGCATCAGCCCCACCGCCTTTCAGGCCGATACCTTTCCCGCCCCGATGCGCGAGCGGATCTCGGTGGTGCATGACGGCATCGACACCGACCATGTTACCGCTGACGGGGCCGCCCGGCTGGCCCTGCCAGGCGGCGGCGAGGTGACCCGCGCCGACGAGGTGATCACCTTCATCAACCGCAATCTCGAGCCCTATCGCGGCTATCACATTTTCATGCGCGCCCTGCCCGAGTTGCTGAAGCGACGGCCAAAGGCGCAGGTGGTGCTGATCGGTGGCGACCAGGTGAGCTATGGCGCCAAGGCGCCGGACGGCCAGACCTGGAAGCAGGTGTTCATCGACGAAGTCCGCAGCCAGATCCCCGATGCCGACTGGGCGCGGGTGCATTTCCTCGGCCGGGTGCCCTATGGCACCTTCCTGTCGTTCATGCGGGTGAGCCGGGCGCATGTCTACCTGACCTATCCCTTCGTGCTGAGCTGGTCGCTGCTCGAGGCGATGAGCGCCGGCGCGCCGATCGTGGCCAGCGACACCGAGCCGGTGCGCGAGGTGCTGAGCAATGGCGAGACCGGGCTGCTGGTGGATTTCTTCGACCGCGCGGCGCTGGTAGCTCAGGTCTGCACCCTGCTCGACGATGCCGAGCTGCAAGCACATCTGCGGCACAAGGCGCGGGAGAAGGTGGTGGCGGAATATGACCTGCGCACGGTCTGCCTGCCGCAACAGCTGGCGTGGGTCGACGGGCTGATGGCGCTGGACCCGCGGCCACCGGTGGTGTGAGCCGGGCTCGCGGGAGCCGCGGCAGCGGTTGGCCTCAGATCGCTGCGCCGCTTCCTTGGTCCGGGTGTGACAAGATCGAACGGTTGCGGGAGCCGGGCCAGCGGCGGCCCGCGGGATGCCGCTCTGACGGTTCTGAATGGCAGTTTATTCCGGCAAAGTCCGTAAATCCTCAAATGGCACCGCCCGCAGCAGCCAAAGCGGGAGCCCGTCCGGGCGGGCAGCCGCTGGCCCCGGCGGGCTGTGCCCTTGTTCCGGGCCGGGATTGCCTCGCGGAGGCATCAAGCGCGCGGCGGCGGTAAAGGACTACGTCTTGACGATTTTCCTTGATCCTTGGAGCGAACGGGAGCCGGGCCGGCGGCTGCCCGCGGGATGCCGCTCTGACGGTGCTGAATGGCAGTTTATCCCAGCAAAGCCCGTAGAACCTCAAATGGCACCGCCCGCAGCAGCCAAAGCGGCAGCCCGTCCGGGCGGGCAGCCGCTGGCCCGGCGGGCTGTGCCCTTGTTCCGGGCTGCGCAGCGCCTGACCGTAGGGTGGGTTTCCAACCCACCGCCCCGCCTCACTCCACCGCGCGGATCAGCTTGCGTTCCAGCACCC
Source organism: Marinovum sp. (assembly GCF_034669705.1). Taxonomy (GTDB): domain Bacteria; phylum Pseudomonadota; class Alphaproteobacteria; order Rhodobacterales; family Rhodobacteraceae; genus Marinovum. The sequence continues at coordinate 1,372 of NZ_JAXMOR010000031.1, read as the reverse complement.
GCAACACAGCGCGCAGCTCGTGCCCGCGCTTGAGCACCTGCCCGTCCATGCCGATCACCGCATACATCCCCTGCCGGTTGCGCAACCTCGGCCGCTTCTCGATCCGGTAGAGAGGGTGCTCCGCCGTCCGGCGAAACACCGAGAACACCGCCACGTCGCGCAGGTGGGAAATGCCGTAGTCGCGCCATTCGCCGGCAGCCACCATGCGGCCGTAGAGCGACAGGATCACGCCAAGCTCGGTGCGGTGAAAGGCCACCACCTCCGAACCAGCACCGGGCATCGGGGAAAAACTGTTCATCCCTGATAAGATGCGCGCTTTGCGGCGCAAATCAAGCGGCCTCGCTCCGGCGCGCGCGATCTGTGACCCGGGCGCCCGCGGATCAGGCAAAACTCCCCTGGCAGAACCACCCCGAGGACATCGCCCCGCCATGGGCATAGAACAGCCAGAGCCGGTCGCCCTCGGCGCAGGTCACCTGCCAGTAGTCGCGCTGGCCAGAGCGCCAGTCGGGATCGTCGAGCCACCATTCCGGCGCGATCCGTTCGGGGCCCTGCGCCGCCGCCAGCCGCAGGTCGCGGCCGCGCCAGCGAAACCGCGCCGGCGGGCGCGGTACATCCGGCGCCTGCACCGGTTCCGGCCGCCAGAGCAGCAGCGGCCGGGGCCGCGCCGGCGACCCCCAGGCGGCGGCCGGCTCGGACCAGGCGGCGGCCAGCACCAGCTCGGTCTTTTCCGGGATATGGCTGTCGCCGGGGTGACGGCGGGTGATCGCCTCCATGCCGACCCGGGCGCCGATTCGCCCGATCAGATCGTCGAGCGCGGTATTCGCCGCCAGCCGCGCGTTCACCGCCGCGCCGGCGCCGATATGGCCCACCGGGGTGCGCTCGGCCAAGGGCTCGACCTGCACCGCCTCGAGCCGCAGCATGTCGATGCCGAAGCCGGCGTCGAGATCGCTCAGCTTCATCGCCAGCAAGGGCCGCAGCCGCTCGGGATCGTCCGAGGCGCGGGCCAGCCGCACCTCGAGCGTCTGCATGGTGTGATCGCTGCGAAACGCCTGCAGCCGCAGCGTCCGCGCCCCCTGCCCCTTGGCCCGCAACAGCTCCGAGAGCCGCGGCAACAGCCGGTCGAGCCCGGCCGCCACGTCCGCTTCCAGACCGATCGGATCCGGCAGGGTCATGCGCACGGCAAACCGGTGCGGCGGCGCGGCCGGCGACAAAGGTTCCGGCACCGCGCCGAACGCCTGATCGAGCCGCAGCACCAGCCCCTTGCCAAAGCGCCGCGCCAGCGCCGCCCGCGGCTGGCCCGCCAGATCACCGAACCGCCGCAGCCCCAGCCGCGCCAGCTGCGCCGCGGTCTCGGCCTCCAGCCGCAGCGCCG
>NZ_JAXMOR010000030.1:0-55972 GCF_034669705.1 Marinovum sp. | reverse complement strand
TCCAGTTCAGCAGGCTGCCGTATTCCGGCGTGCCGATCGCCGGGACGCCGCCGGCGGCGTACTGGATGCCCACCTTGACCAGCGCCAGCCCGATCATCGTCACCACGAGGCCGGTCACCAGCGGCGGCAGGGCAAAGCGCAGCTTGCCGACGAAAGTGCCGATGAAGGCGTGAAAGATGCCGCCGATGATCACGCCACCGAACAGCGCCGCCAGCCCGTCGACCCCCTTGCCCGCCACCAGCGGGATCATGATCGGCAGAAAGGCAAACGAGGTGCCCTGCACGATCGGCAGCGCCGCGCCCACCGGGCCGATGGTGATGGTCTGCAAGAGCGTGGCGAGCCCGGCAAACAGCATCGACATCTGGATCAGGTAGAGCAGTTCGGGAAAATCGGCCGACCCCGAGCCAAAGCCGAAGCCCGCCGCGCCGGCGACGATGATCGCCGGGGTCACGTTCGAGACGAACATCGCCAGCACATGCTGGATGCCCAGCGGGATGCCCTTGGCAAGGCCCGGAAAATAGTTCGGGTCGCGGAGTTGCTCCGGTGTCCCGATTGATGTGTCAGCCATTATGTCTCTCCCCATAGCTGTCGCGTGAAGGCCGCCCTCCTCCTGGCGGCCCGGTGATCAGCCCGGCACCACCTCGAAGGCGGTATCGAACCAGTGTTCCTCGAGATTGCTGCCGTCGCCGATCCGGTCGATCACCGCAAAGAGCCCCGAGCCGCCCAAGGGCGTCAGCACCCCGTGCCAGACGTTGCGGCCGATATTGACCGCCTGCCCCGGCGCGGTGACAAAGGCGCGCGGCGTGCCCGGCGTTCCATCGTCATCCTCGGCCAACACCACCAGAAAGCCTTCGTCGCTCATCGGCACGAAGGCCTGCGAGCCCAGCGGATGCCGCTCCATCATCTCGAGCCGGAACGGCAGGGCGAAAACCTCTGACTTGAACAGGCTGATGCCGGGCTTGCCGTCGATGATGTCGAGCCCCGCCAGATCGTGAAACCGCCCGCAGCGGTCCTGATTGATCAGCTTGTCCGGCGCGCCGTCGCAGGCAATCAGCTCGGCCAGTCCCGCCATCGCGGCCGCCGCGGCCGGCTGCGCGGTGATCCTCTCAACCGCGCTCATGGCAGCAGGTCCTTCAGCCGGAACGCGGCGATCCGCTCGACTTGCCGGCAGGCCTCGGCGAATTCGGTCTCGCGGTCGTTGCCGATGCGGCGGTCAAAGGCCGCCATGATCGAGGCCTTGTCGTGGTCGCGCACCGCGATGATGAAGGGAAAGCCGTGCTTGTCGACATATTCGGTATTGAGCCGGCTAAAGGTCTCGCGCTCTTCGTCGGTCAGCAGATCAAGCCCCGCGCCCGCCTGTTCGGCGCTGCTCTCGGCAGTGAGCCGCCCCGCCGCCGCCAGCTTGCCGGCCAGATCCGGGTGCGCGGTCAGCACCCCCAGCCGCCGCGCGTCATCGGCGCTGCGGAACACCCGGCAAAGCGCATTGTGCAACCCCGTCGCGGTATCATGCGCCGGCCCCAGCTCGAGGTCATGCGCCCCCGCGGCAACCCAGTCCGAATGTTCGAAGATGCCACCAAAGCGCGCCACGAAATCACCCTTGCCCATCGCGCTGGGCCGCTCCCGGCGCTGATGCGGATGATGCTCGGCCCAATGCTCGGCAATCTCCAGCCGCGTCGGGCACCAGACATCGTCAAAGCCCTGAATATGGTCGATGAACCGCTTGAGTGCCGCGATCTTGCCCGGTCGTCCGATCAACCGGCAGTGCAGCCCGATCGACATCATCTTGGGCGCCCCCGCCTGTCCCTCTTCGTAAAGCGTGTCAAAGGCATCGCGCAGGTAGGAGCCGAAGTCCTCGCCCGTGACCCAGCCCGGCGCGGTGGCAAAGCGCATGTCATTGGCCTCGAGCGTATAGGGAATGATCAGCTGGTCCCGGTCGCCATATTCGCGCCAATACGGCAGGTCATCGTCATAGGTGTCAGAGATATAGGCGAACTGCCCGGTCTCGGCCGCCAGCCGCACCGTGTTCTCGCTGCAGCGCCCGGTGTACCAGCCGCGCGGCGCTTCGCCCGTCACCTCGGTGTGCAGCCGGATCGCCTCGGCAATCGCCGCGCGCTCCTCGGCCTCGGGCATGTCCTTGTGCTCGACCCATTTCAGCCCGTGGCTGGCGATCTCCCAGCCGGCCTCCTTCATCGCCGCCACCTGTTCGGGCGAGCGGGCCAGCGCCGAGGCGACGCCATAGATCGTCAGCGGGATGGCCCTTTCGGTGAACAGCCGGTGCAGCCGCCAAAAGCCGGCCCGCGCGCCGTATTCATAGATCGATTCCATGTTCCAGTGGCGCTGCCCCGGCCACATCGCGGCACCGGGGATGTCCGACAGAAAGGCCTCGGAGGCGGCATCGCCATGCAACACGCAGTTCTCGCCGCCCTCTTCATAGTTCAGCACGAATTGCACCGCGAGTTTGGCGCCGCCGGGCCACCTGGCGTCCGGAATGCGGGGACCATAGCCGATCATGTCGCGCGGATAACGTGTCAATGTGGTACTCCTTCTGGTCTTGCCCCTTCATAGGGCAGAAAATCCCGGTTGTTTTTCAAATAAAATTGGAAGGAGCATCTTGTGCCCTGCCATTTGTGTCAGACAGGCCTTGGCGGTTACACAGGTGCAAGTGAAAAACAGGAGGCACGCCCGTGACCGGCTATCTGACCACCCATGTTCTCGACACTGCCCGAGGTTGCCCGGCAGAAGGCCTGAAAATCGAGCTGTTCCGGATCGAGGGCGAGACCCGGACGCATCTCCGGACGCTGGTCACCAATGACGATGGCCGCACCGACGCGCAGATCCTGCCGGAGGCAGAGTTCGCGACCGGCAGCTACGAGCTGGTGTTCCACGCCGGTGCCTATCTGGATGCCTGCGGCACCCCGCCCGAGGCGCCACGGTTCCTCGACGTGATCCCGCTGCGCTTCGGCATGTCAGAACCCGCGCATTACCACGTGCCGCTGTTGCTCTCGCCCTTCGGCTACAGCACCTACCGCGGCAGCTGAGGCGCCTGCGCGCGCCCTCACCCTCGCGTCCCGGACCCCGATCCGGGACCTCGCCCCTCACGTCCGGCTCAGCCCTCCGCCGCATCCCTCACCGTCGCGCCGATCCGGTCGATGATGAAATCCATGAACAGCCGCGTCTTGGGGTCCTGCCGCCGGCGGTGGGTGAACAGGCAGGCCATCTGCACCGGCGCGGGCGGCGTCTCGACCGCCACCGGCACCAGCGCGCCGGATTTCAGGTGCTCCGAGACCTCGAAGATCGGCTTCATCACGATCCCCTCTCCCGCCAGCGCCCAGTCGGTCAGCACGTCACCGTCATCGGACTCGTAGCGCCCGGTGACCGCAAAGCGCTCTGCCCCGCCATTGGTCATCAAACGCCACTGGAACTCCGCCGCGCCGGGAAACCGCAGGTTGAGACATTCATGCCCCTGCGACAGGATCTCCTGGCCACTGGCCGGCATCCCCCGCCGGGCCACATAGGCCGGCGCGGCACAGAGGATGCGCTCGACGTCGGCGATCTTGCGGATGCGCAGGTTGCTGTCCTCGGGCTGGCCGAGAAAGAACGCCAGATCAAGCCCTTCCGTGGTCAGGTCGACCTTGCGGTCGGTCAGCCGCAGCCGCACGCTGACCTCCGGGTACTCACTCAGGAAATCCGGCACCGCCGGCGCAATCAGCCGCCGCCCGACGCCCAAGGGTGCGGCCACAAAGAGCGAGCCCTTGAGGTTCTCGGTCATGTCGACGATCTGCGCCTCGGCATTCTCCACCGCCTCGAGGATCTCGATCGCGCCGCGATAGAACGACTCGCCCTGTTCCGTCGGGTTGAGCGAGCGGGTGGTGCGCTGGAACAGCCGCACCCCCAGATGCTCTTCGAGCTGGGCGATCCGTGCCGAGGTCACCGCCGGCGAAATGCGCAGATCCCGCCCCGCCGCCGACATGCTGCCCAATTCGTAGACACGGACAAAGGTGCGGATGCTGTCGAAATAGGACATTGTTCGTTTTTCTTTGAGACTGCTTGGTGTTTCACGGCAATACCAGAACAAACACCCCTCGGCTAGTCTGGCCGAAACCACGAATCTCTGGAGACCCGCCATGTATGACCTGGCTATCATCTGGGACTGGATCGCCTTTTCGGTGCGCTGGCTCCATATCATCACCGCAATGGCCTGGATCGGGGCCTCGTTCTACTTCGTCGCGCTCGACCTGATGCTCAAGCCCAACCCCAACCTGCCCGACGGCGCCCATGGCGAGGAATGGGAGGTGCATGGCGGCGGGTTCTACCACACCGTCAAGTACATGGTCGCCCCGGCCGAGATGCCGGCGCATCTGACCTGGCACAAATGGCAGAGCTATTCGACCTGGCTGTCGGGCGCGGCGCTCTTGATGATCATCTACTGGGTCGGCGGCGAGCTGTTCCTGATCGATCCCACCAAGGCCGATCTGGCGCTCTGGCAGGCGATCCTGATCTCCGGCGGCTCGCTCACCCTCGGCTGGATCGCCTATGACGCCCTGTGCAAATCGCGGCTGGGCGAGACCCCGACGCTGCTGATGCTGCTGCTCTTCGTCATCCTCGTGGCGATGTCCTGGGGCTACAACCAGATCTTCACCGGCCGCGCCGCGCTGCTGCATCTCGGCGCCTTCACCGCCACGATCATGACCGCCAACGTGTTCTTCCAGATCATGCCGAACCAGCGCATCGTGGTGAAGGACCTGCAGGAGGGCCGCACGCCAGACGCCAAATACGGCAAGATCGCCAAGCTGCGCTCGACCCACAACAACTACCTGACCTTGCCGGTGGTCTTCCTGATGCTGTCGAACCACTACCCGCTGGCCTTTGCCACCGAATATGCCTGGATCATCGCCAGCCTGATCTTCCTCACCGGCGTCACCATCCGGCACTATTTCAACACCCTGCACCGCACCGGCACGGGGCCGCACTGGACCTGGGCCGTCACCGTGATCATCATGCTGCTGATCGCCTGGCTCTCGGTCGCCCCCGCGATGGACAGCTACGAGGAGTCACAGTCCCGCGCCCTCACCCCCTATGAGCAGAAGTTCGCCTCGGCCGAGGGCTTTGCCGAGGCTTATGACAGCGTGGTCGGCAATTGCTCGATGTGCCATGCGCGCGAACCGGTCTGGGAAGGGCTGCACTGGGCGCCCAAGGGGGTCTTTCTCGAGACCGAGGCCGATGTCGCGCGCCACGCGCAACAGGTCTTCCTGCAGGCCGGCGTCAGCCACGCCATGCCGCCGCCCAATGCCATCGAGATGGACGCCGCCGCCCGCCGCGCCATTGTCGCCTGGTACCGCGCCGGCTCCTGACAGCCCCCCCGATCCGAACTCGCGAAACCCGGCATCCTGCCGGGTTTTTTGCAGCCTGCGCCAAGGGGATAGCCGGCACCAGACCCCCCAAGCGATTCGCCGAACCGCGCCGCAGGCGCCCCGGTCCCGCGCCCCTGACCGGTGCGGCCGGATCCGGCCGATCTTCAACGCCTCACAGGTTTATCCACAGGATTTCAGGGGCTTGCGCCGCCTCATGCAGGCCAGCGCGCAGCGGATCCGGCCCCGCCGCACCGCGCCTCGCCCCCGGGTCGGCACGAATTTCTTGCCAAATCACGAAACAGTGGCATAAAGAAACGATAAATAAAGCGTTGGCGGAAAACAGCGTTACCGAGCGAGGGCCGGAGCAGCATGACGGGACAACACCCGATCCACATCAATAGTCGCATTCGCGAGAATGCGCAAAGTCTCGCCTCGGCGCTCGAGCAGCACATGCTCAAGAGCTTCGCGCCCGATGCCCGCAAGGAACTCCGTCTCTACAGCGCCGGCGAGGCCGCCGACCTGCTCGGCATCTCGACCAGCTTTCTGCGCAAACTGCATTTCGACGGCCGCATCGGCGACGTGCACGCCACCGCCGGCGGCCGGCGCTACTATTCCGTCGCCGACCTCAACGCCATCCGCGCCACGCTCGAGGCCAATGCCAAGACCCCCGGCACCTACCTCAAGGGCCGCCGCGCCGGCGACAAGGTGCAGGTGCTGTCGTTCCTCAACTTCAAGGGCGGCTCCGGCAAGACCACCAGCGCCATCCACGCGGCCCAGCGCTTCGCGCTCAAGGGCTACCGCGTGCTGGCGGTCGACATCGACCCGCAGGCCTCGCTCACCACGCTGTTCGGCTATCAACCAGAGGTTGATTTCCTGCACTCCGGCTCGATCTATGACGCCATCCGCTATGAAAACCCGGTGCCGTTTTCCTCGATCGTGCAGAAAACCTTCTTCACCGGGCTCGACCTCGCCCCCGGCGGGCTGATCCTGCAGGAGTTCGAGCACGAGACCCCCACCGCGCTGCGCCAGAACCTGCAGCCGGCGTTCTTTGCCCGCATGGCGGCCGCGTTGCAGGAGGTCGAGGCCGACTATGACGTGATCATCTTCGACTGCCCGCCGCAGCTCGGCTATCTCACCATGTCGGCGCTCTGCGCGTCCACCGGCGTGCTGATCACCGTGGTGCCCAACATGCTCGACGTCGCCTCGATGTCGCAGTTCCTGCAGATGAGCGCCGACCTGCTCGACGTGGTGTCGAACGCCGGCGCCCGGATGGATTTCGACTTCCTGCGCTTCCTGATCAACCGCTACGAGCCCTCCGACGGGCCGCAGCAACAGGTGGTGGCCTTCCTGCGCCAGCTCTTCGACAAGGAGGTGATGGTCTCGCCGATGCTGAAATCCACCGCGATTTCCGACGCCGGCCTGACCCAGCAGACGATCTACGAGGTCGAGCGCAGCGCCTTTCACCGCTCAACCTATGACCGCGCGGTCGAATCCCTCAACGCGGTCAATGACGAGATCGAATTTCTGGTTCAGCAAGCATGGGGGCGTGACTGATGGCAAGAAAAGGCATTCTCTCCGGTCTGGGCGGTGACACCCCGCAACGCCGCAACAGCCCCGAGGCCCCTGCCCCGTCCTCTGCCCCGGCCCCGCGCGGCGCCGTCGGGGCGCTGCAAAGCTCGCTGACCCGGCTGCAGGAGAACGCGGTGCAGGAGATCGACCCGCAGCTGATCCACAGCGCCGGCGTCGCCGACAGGCTGGGCACCGATCTGCAGGCCGACGCCGCGCTCAAGGAGTCGCTGCGCACCTACGGCCAGCAGGTGCCGGTGCTGGTCCGCCCGCGTCCGAACGCCCCCGGCCGCTACGAGATCGTCTATGGCCGCCGCCGGGTGCTTGCCCTGCGCGAGCTTGGCCTGCCGGTCAAGGCGATGGTGCGGCAGCTCGACGACCACGCGCTGGTGCTGGCCCAGGGCCAGGAAAACACCGCCCGACAGGATCTCTCCTTTATCGAAAAGGCCAGTTTCGCCGCCCAGCTCGACGCGCTCGACTATGACCGGCAGACAATCGCCGCGGCGCTGTCGATGGACCTGCCGATGGTCAGCCGGATGCTCAAGGTCGGCCGCGCCTTCGCGGTGGATTTCCTCGTGCAGATCGGCTCTGCTCCGGGCATCGGCCGCGACCGCTGGATGAAACTGGCCGAGGCGATGAAGACCCCCGACAGCGCCGACCGCGTCGAGGCCCGCCTGCCGATGCTCAGCGGCATCGACGGATCCGATGCCCGCTTCGAGCAGGTGCTGGCCTGGGCCACCGGGGCCCCCGCGCCAAAACCCGCCAAGCGCCCTGCCCCGCCAGCGCGCAAGGTGATGAGCCCTTCGGGCTTTCCCCTCGCCAAGGTCAAGTCAAGCGACACTGGCCTTGTGCTGACCATCCCCGCCGGGGATGCCCCCGAGTTTCCCCGCTGGCTCGACCAACAGGCCGAGGCGGTGATGCAAGAGCTTTACGACCGCTGGATCAACGAACGGTCGGAAGACTGAGAGCAACGAGCAGGACAAAGGAGCACGACACAGGACAAAGAAAAAGCCCCCCAGGACGGGTCCCGGAGAGCCTTCTCATTTCTCGCACTCTTGAGATAATCCCGCACGCCTGATCCTGTCAACTCTGCTGCCTGTCAGCGGACGGGATTTTTTTGTCTTTCGTGAAAATCGACATGAAACATATGTCCCGAATGGCATTCGGGCAGCCCCAGCCGGCTGCGCCGAGCCCAGACAAATGGGCGCTGCTTGGCGCGCTGACCGAGGCGGCCGAGGATTTCGGCCTCAACCACCGGTCGCTGGGGGTGCTGCGCGCCTTGCTCAGTTTCTTTCCAGACCGTGCGCTGCCCGATGCGCCCGGCGCCGCGGTGGTCTTTCCCTCGAACGCCACCCTGTCGCAACGCCTGAACGGCATGCCCGAAAGCACCCTGCGCCGACACCTGGCCACGCTGGTGGCCTGCGGCATTGTCAGCCGTCAGGACAGCCCCAACCGCAAGCGGTTCGCCCGGCGCCGGGGGCTGGCCTTCGGCTTCGATCTCAGCCCCCTCGCCCGCGCCGCCACGGCCCTGCACCAGGCCGCCGAGACCGCCCGGACCCGGCGCGAGACCCTGGCCGCCCTGCGCGACCGTCTGGCGCTGGTCCGCGCCCGGCTGATCGCGGATCACGCCGCTGACGCGACCGATCCGCTGCTCGAGACCGCGCGCCTGACCCTGCGCCGCAAGGCCAGCGTCGAGGACCTGACCGCCCTGCTCGACAGGCTCGAACCAAGGCTGTCGCACCCGGTGCCAGAGCCCGTCTCAGCGCCCGAAATGAGCGCCAGCGACAGCGAAACTGAGCGGCACATACAGAGTACAAATAAGAAAATCCTAGTAAGTAGTGCGCCGCCCGAGACAAACGCCGAACCGCCCGCGGTTGGCGAACTGCTGGCGCATTGCAAGGAATACAAAAGCTACTTTCCCGAAACCATCCCGACCTGGCATTCGGTGATCGGCATCGCCGGTCGTCTGCACCAGATGCTTGGCATAGCGCCACCGATCTATCAGCTCGCCCTGCGCACTCTCGGACCGGAACGCACCGCGACGGTCGTGCTCTGCATGCTCGAGAAAAGCCACCAGATCCGCAACCCCGGCGGCTACCTGAGAGCGCTCGTCAAACGCGCCGAAACCGGCCAGCTGAACCTGCGCGGCATGGTCCTGGGCTGCTCGGGGCCGAAAATTGTCAGCTGACAATTCTGGATCGGGCGCAGGACAGAAGGTGATGTTCGGGAAATTGTCAGCTGACAATTTTTCCGCCCCCGCGTGGCTCAAGGGTCGGGCCCGCAAAAGCCGGCGACCAACATCCGCAAGCGGGCAGGGTGAGGCCCGCGCCGCAGGTCAGTCGAACCGGTTGACCGGCAGCTTCAGGTAATGATGACCATCATCCTCGGCCGGGGGCAGGCGCCCGCCGCGCAGGTTGATCTGCAGGGCCGCGAGGATCCGGTCGGGCAGGGCGAGGGTGGCGTCGCGCTTCTGGCGCCGCTCGATGAAGTCGTCGCGGTCGGTGCCATCCTTTACATCCGGGTTCTCGGCCTTGTGGCGGGCGACGGTGGCCTCCCACTCAGGTTCGTCGCGGTCGTCGGTGCCGTAGTCATGGCCAACGAACAGCCGCGTGTCAGCCGGCAGGGCGAGGATCTCCTGGATCGTCTCCCAGAGCTCGGCGGTCTTGCCGCCCGGAAAGTCCGACCGCGAGGTGCCGACATAGGCCTGCATCAGCGGTCATGCACAAAGGCCGCGTCGCCGCAGACAAAGGTGATCGAGCCCAGGGTGTGCCCGGGCGAGAGCATCCCGCGCATCTCGAGCGCGCCGAGCGCGAAGGTCTTGCCGGTCTCGAACAGGTGGTCGACGTCGCGGGCGGGGTCGAAGGCCTCTGGCAGGTTGTAGAGGTCGGCCCAGATCTGCGCGATCTCGGGGACCATGGCACCGATTGCGTTGGGCGCGCCGGTGCGCTCCTTGAGCTGCGCCGAGGCCATCACGTGATCGGCGGGGGGATGGGTGTCGAGCACCCATTGCACGGTCAGCCCCTTGTCGCGGACGAGGTCGAGCACCTGGTCCATGCTCCCGGTCGAGAAGCGGTAGGTCTTGGGGTCGAAGTTCCAGACCACGTCGATCAGCGCCGCCTTCCGGGTCTCGGGGTCGGCGCAGATGTGCTGGATCGACCCGGTGTCGGGCTCGTAGATGCCCCAGACATCGGGGCTGCCGGCGCCGGTCGAGGCAGAGTGGCGGACGACCGGCGTGTCGAGGGCCTTGCTTATTGGGTCGCGCCTTTTGCGAAGGGATTGGGGAAGCTGCCAGCACGGCAGGCGAGCCACATGCCGGCCAACATGGCGGGCACGAAGATCAAGGTGCCGCTGGCGGCGAGGGGCGGGCGGTCAGCGCCGGACCGGGGAAGAAGCCGCCCAAGCCCCAGCCGAGGCCGAAGAGGGCGGCGCCGGTCAGCAGTTTCGGGTCGGTGTCGCTGTTGTCAGGCAGACGGAACCGCCTGTCGAAGAGCGGCAACACGCCGCGCGCCTCACCGTCGGTCTTGCGGGCAAAGAGCCGCGAAGTCAGCCCGCTGATCCCGGCGATGCGGCCATTGCAGAACCGCCGCGGCGCCGATCACCAGGCCGCCGCCCAGTGACAGCCAAGGGGTGAAGGTGGTTGCCATCGGGTCGCTTCCTCGTCCTTGGGCGGATCATGCCACGCCTTGGATCAGAAGAGGGCCAGCGCGTTTAATATTCAATAGTTAGAATGTGTATATCCGTGCGGGGGTCGGGATCAGGCGGGTGGCGCTTGGTGATGGGAGATGACACGTCTGGATTGGCTGTAGGTTCCAGTAGCAAGAGGTGCGGTCGGCCAACAGGGTGTTAATGACCTCGGTGGTGAGCGCGAGGATCGCCTCGCCGGCACGGCTGGCGGGGCGGCCGGAGGGATGCGCCAGCCAGACACCGCGCCACAGGCCCGGCGGGGCGAGCGGGCTCATCGCCAAGGTGCCGGCTGCGGCCTCCGGCTGCACCGCGTGGATCGGCAGGATCGAGGCGCCGTGGCCCGCCGCCACCAGACGCTTGATCGTGGCGTAGGAATCGATCTCGATGGCCACCGTCGGAGCGAAGCCCGCGTCGGCGCAGGCGCGGTCGACCAGCCGGCGCAACCCATGCATGCCGCTGGGCAGCACCAGCGGCACCTCGCGCAGCGCGGCAAGGCCGAGATCGCAGGGGCGCGCGGTGTCGGGCGACCAGAGCAGCGCAAGCTCCTCCTCCAGCAGCAGGGTCGAGACTACACCGGGAGCGGTGGAGGGGGTGTAGAGCACCGCGAGGTCGACGCGGCCCTCTTCCAGCCAGCCGGCAATGAACCCGCTCATCGCCTCGGCGATCGTCAGCCGGATGCGGGGAAACCGCGCGCGCGCGGCCTCGATCAGCGGCAGGGCGATCAGCGTGCCGATGGTGCCCGGCAGGCCGAGGCGCACCTCGCCGGCGGGGTCTGCGGCAAGGGTGCGGATGTCATCCTCGGTGCGGGCCAGATCGTCGAGCAGGCTGCGGGCGCGGCGCATCAACAGGGCGCCGGCCTCGGTCGGGGTGACGCCGGACTTGGCACGGATCAACAGGCGGGTCCCGAGCGCCGCCTCCATCGTCTTGACGTGCAGCGACAGCGCCGGCTGCGCCACGCCAAGCTGCCGCGCGGCGCGGGTCATTGAGCCAGCCTCGGCAATGGCGAGGAAGTAGCGCAACTGGCGGAGGTCCATGAGCTATCCATAACAAAACGATATCTATGCTATTAGAAACATATATTTGTTCGATGTCACCCCGGCGGCTATCCCGGAGGCGTGTCGGGATGCTGTCGGGAAGGGACAAGCGATGGAAATGCCGGGAGAGGGGTATCGGGAGATACGCGACGGGGTGCAGGCGCTTTGTGCCCAGTTTCCCGCCGCCTATCACCGCAAGGTCGATGCCGAACGCGGCTATCCCGAGGCGTTTGTCGCGGCGCTCACCGCCGAGGGCTGGATGGGGGCTCTGATCCCAGAGGACTATGGCGGATCGGGGCTGGGGCTGGCCGAAGCCTCGGTGATCATGGAGGAGATCAACCGGGCTGGCGGCAATTCCGGGGCCTGCCATGGCCAGATGTACAACATGACCACGCTGGTGCGGCACGGCTCCGAAGCGCAGAGGCGGCGGTTCCTGCCGCAGATCGCCAGCGGCGCGCTGCGACTGCAGTCGATGGGGGTGACCGAGCCCACCACCGGCACCGACACCACGAAGATCAAGACAACGGCGGTGAAACGCGGTGACAGGTATGTGGTGAACGGTCAGAAGGTCTGGATCTCGCGGGTGCAGCATTCGGATTACATGATCCTTCTTGCGCGCACGACGCCGCTGTCGGAGGTGACGAAGAAATCCGAGGGGCTGTCGATCTTTCTGGTCGATATCCGCGCGGCGATGGAGCGCGGCATGGAGGTCACGCCGATCGCCAACATGGTCAACCACGAGACCAGCGCGCTGTTCTTCGACAATCTCGAGATCCCCGAGGAGAACCTGATTGGCGAGGAGGGGAAGGGGTTCAAGTACATCCTCACCGGGCTGAATGCCGAGCGCACGCTGATCGCCGCCGAATGCATTGGCGATGGCTACTGGTTCACCGACAAGGTCACCGCCTATGCGCGCGAACGCGAGGTCTTTGGCCGACCGATCGGGCAGAACCAGGGGGTGCAGTTCCCGATTGCCGAGGCCTTCATCGAGGTCGAGGCGGCCAACCTGATGCGCTGGAAGGCCTGCGCGCTCTATGACGCCGGGCGGCCCTGCGGGGCAGAGGCCAACATGGCGAAACTGCTCGCGGCCAAGGCCAGCTGGGAGGCGGCCAATGCCTGCATCCAGTTCCACGGCGGCTTCGGCTTTGCCGACGAGTATGACGTGGAGCGCAAGTTCCGCGAGACCCGGCTCTATCAGGTGGCGCCGATCTCGACCAACCTGATCCTGTCGTACGTGGCCGAGCATGTGCTCGGCCTGCCGCGGTCGTTCTGATGCGTCCGCTCGAAGGGCTGGTCGTGGTGGCGGTGGAACAGGCGGTGGCCGCACCCTTTGCCTCGTGCCGGTTGGCCGATGCCGGGGCGCGGGTGATCAAGGTGGAGCGGCCGGAGGGCGATTTCGCCCGCGGCTACGACGATGTGGCGGCAGGGCAGTCGAGCTATTTCGTCTGGCTCAACCGCGGCAAGGAGAGCGTGACCCTCGATCTCGGCTCGCAAGGCGGCAAGGCGCGGCTGGAGGCGTTGATCGCGGGGGCGGACGTGCTGATTCAGAACCTCAAGCCGGGGGCGCTGGCGAAGCTGGGGTTCGGCCGCACGCGGCTGCGGGCCGCTTACCCGCGACTGGTGACCTGTTCGATCTCGGGTTTCGGCGAGGACGGGCCGATGGCCGATCGCAAGGCCTACGATCTGCTGATCCAGGCCGAGAGCGGGCTCTGTTCGATCACCGGTGGCCCGCAGGAGCCGGCGCGGGTGGGGATCTCGGTGGTGGATATCGCCACCGGGGCCAGCGCCCATGCGGCGGTGCTCGAGGCGCTGATCCGCCGCGGGGTGACCGGGCAGGGGGCCGATCTGTCGGTGTCGATGTTCGACGTGATGGCCGATTGGCTGACCGTGCCGCTGCTCAACCACGAGGGCGGTCAGAGCCCGCAGCGCGTGGGGCTCGCCCATCCCTCGATCGCGCCCTACGGGGTGTTCCGGCCGAAGCGCGGTGCGCCGATCCTGATCTCGATCCAGTCCGATCGGGAATGGGCGCGGCTGTGCAAGGAGTTCATCGGCGAGGCCGCGCTGGCCGAGGATCCGCGGTTTGCCAGCAACCTGGCGCGGGTGGCCAACCGGGCGGCGACCGACGCGGTGGTGGCCGAGGCTTTCGCGCGCCACGACGCCGAGGCGGCGGTGGCGCGGCTGGCGCGGGCCGGGATCGCCTTGGCGACGGTCAATGACATGGCGGGGCTGGCGGCGCATCCGCACCTGCGCCGGATCACGGTGGAGAGCCCGAACGGGCCGCTGCGCCTGCCGGCACCGGGGGCGCGCGAGTTGGGGGAAGAGCGCCGCTATGGACCGGTGCCGGCCCTGACGCCGTTGGAGGAATGAGCATGGACATTGCGCATCTGCAAAGCTGGCTCGGCCGCGAGGCCTGCGACAGCGCGCAGCTTTCGGCCCGGACGGTGGCGGAGTTCAATGCCCCCTTCGACTGCAGCTCGGGATTGGCCGGCGGCGAGGTCCCGGCGCTGATGGCCCGTGTCTGCCTGGCGCTGCCAAGGGTGGCATTGGAGAGATGAATATGGACATCGCGCACCTGCAAAGCTGGATCGGCCGTGAGGCTTGCGACAGCGAGCGGCTTTCGGCGCGGAAAGTGGCAGAGTTCAATGCCACTTTCGACCGCAGCTCGGGACTGGCCGAGGGTGATGCGGCGCCGCTGCTGATCCATCTCTCTCTGGCACAACCGGTGGCGCCGATGGCAGCACTGGGGCGCGACGGGCATCCGGCGCTGGGGGGCTTTCTGCCGCCGGTGCCGCTGCCACGGCGGATGTGGGCCGGCGGGGCGTTCACCTTTCACGCGCCGATCCGGATCGGCGAGACGGTGCGCCGCCATTCGGTGATCGCCGATGTGGCGCTCAAGCAGGGGCGGTCGGGGGCGCTGTGTTTCGTCACAGTGGAGCATGAGATCAGCGCCGGCGGGCGGCGTGTGGTCAGCGAACGACAGGATCTCGTCTATCGCGACGTGGCGCGCGGCGGTCCGCCCGGCGGGGCAGGGGCTCCGGCGGAGCAGGGCGGGCACGGCCGCCGGGTGGTGCCGCATCCGACGCTGCTGTTTCGCTATTCGGCGCTTACGTTCAACGGCCACCGCATCCATTATGACCGGCAGTTCTGCACAAAGACCGAGGGCTATCCCGGGCTGGTGGTGCACGGGCCCCTGCAGGCGACGCTGCTGTGCCAGATGGCCGAGGAGATCGCCGGGCGGGCACCGGCGCGGTTTGCCTTTCGGTCGCTGTCGCCGCTGTTCGACGACGCGGCGTTCAGCCTGCACGCGCAGGAGGACGGGGAGGCTCTGCGGCTCTGGACCGCGCGCGACGGCGGGCCGGTGGCAATGAAGGCCGAGGCCTGTTGGTAGCGGGGGCAGGGGATTGAGGTGCGCTGAGGGGCGAGCGGTTCATCGCGGCGAGCCCCTGACGAGGCCTTGGCCCGCCGCGCAGCCTTGCGGCGTGGCGCGCGGGCGGGTGGCCAAGGCGGTCGGCGAGACCGACCGCCGGCCTGCTGACCGGAGCGTTCCGGGGCCTATTTCGACAGGTAGCCTTCGAGCACTGCGACCTCGGCCCGGCTGCCGAAGAACAGCGGCACCCGGTCGTGCAGGTGGCCCGGCACCAGGTCAAGGATCGGGGTGAAGCCGTCGCTGGCCGCGCCGCCGGCCTGTTCCATCAGGTAGGCAATGGGAAAGGCCTCGTAGGCCAGCCGCAGGTAGCCTTCCTCGTAGCCCGGCCGGCGGTCGGCCGGGTAGAGGAACATGCCGCCAGAGCGCAACACCCGGTGCACATCGCCCACCGCCGCCGCGATCCAGCGCATGTTGAACTCGCGTCCGCGCGCGCCCTCGGGGCCACGCAGCAGGTCTTCGGCGTAATATTGCAGCGGCGCGGTCCAGCGGCGGATGTTCGAGGCGTTGAAGGCCACCACCGAGGTCTCTTCCTTGATCGCGACCTCCTGGTCGTCGACGTAGAACAGCCCGCTGGCCTGATCGAGCGTGGCGATGGCGACGCCCCGGCCCATGGAAAAGCCCATGTCGACCGAATGGCCGAAGGAGACGTAGCCGGCGGCGATCACCTCGCGGCCGGGCCTCAGGAAGGTCTCGCCGGCGGGAAAGACGCAGAACAGCGCGCCCAGCGGTGCGCCGATGCCGATGCTGCCGGAGCCGTCGATCGGGTCCATCGCCACATCGAACAGCCCCTCGGGGTCGAGCTCGATCACCTGCTCGGATTCCTCCGACAGCACGCGCGCCACCGAGACCTCGCGCAGCGCCTCGACCAGATAGTCATGCGCCGCCATGTCGAGCGCCTTTTGCTTGTCGCCGGATTCGTTGGTGCCGACGATGGCTGTGGGGTCGCCTGGCAGACGGCCCTGGCCCAGCCGCGCGGCCAGCGGAATCGCGGCGCGGGCAAAGGTGCGGACGACGCGGGCAAGCGCCTGACGCTCGGGGTCCTCGCCGGCCTGATCGGCCAGGAATTGCGTGAGCGGCGGCGCTGTGATCTCGCGGTCGCTGGCGAGCTTCATCGGGGGCAGGGTCATGGGGGTCCTCGGGGGGCTGACGGTCATGGTATGCTTAGCCGCTTGGCCGGGCGACGCAAAGGCAGCGGGGCGAGAAAACTGCCGACTGCGGCTTGGCTGCCGAGGGCGTTGACCGGGGCAGGGGCGGGGGCCTATATGCTACTGGGTAGCATTGGGAGGCTGACATGAGCGTGAAAGCATCGATTTCGCTGACCGAGGCGCAGGAGGCCTATGCCCGGTCGCTGGTGGCCGAGGGGCGCTATCCCAGCCTCAGCGCCGTCTTGCAGCAGGGGCTCGAGCTGTTGCGCAGCCAGTCGGAGACCACCGATGCGCTGCGCGCGCTGCTGGCCGAGCGGCAGGGCGGCGGCTTTGTCACGCCCGAGGAGGGTCGGGCGCGCACCCGGGCGATGATCGCCCGCAAGCGGGCCGAGCGTGGTCTATGAGGTGCGGCGCGCGGCGGGGGTCGCGCGCGATCTCGAGCTGATCTTCGAGTTTCTGCTGTCGGCGGCCGAGGGCTTCGGCGAAAGCCCCGAGCGCGCCTTTGCGCTGGCCGAGGCACGGCTGGACGAGATCGAGACGGCGCTGGACGGGCTGGGCCGCGCGCCGCATCAGGGCACGCTGCGCCCGCATCTCGGCCCCGGGCTGCGGAATGTCACCAAGGGCCGCGCGGTGATCTATTTCGACACCGACGACAGCCGGCAGCTTCTGCGGGTGCTGGCGGTGTTCTTTGGCGGTCAGGATCACCAGAGCCATATCCTGCTTCGGCTGCTCTCGGACCGGCCCTGAGCTCAGGACAGCACCCGGGCAAGCTGGGCGCAGGCCTTGATCGCCTCGTCGGTCTTGCCCTTCTTCAGGAACTCCTGCATCCGCTCCAGCGCCGCGCCGGCGCAGATGAAATCGAAGGCCAGCGCCGGGTCGTGGTCGGGGCGCTTGATCTCGAAATAGAGCACCGGTGTGTCGACCGCGCCGTAGCTGTACTTGTAGCGCTCGTTGCCGTGGCAGAAATCGTAGCAGATCAGCCCTTCGCCGATTGCCCAGTCGATGCTGTGGAAATGCAGCAGCTGGCCGATGCCCTTTTCCTCGGCCGCCGGATCGCGGCCACCGGCGATGAAATGCGCCACGCCGCTTTGCCGGTCGATCACATGGCCGAGGGCGCCGACGGGGCGGTCGTCCTTCCACAGGATCGGCAGGAAGGCGGCGCCGATCTCATGTGCGGCCTGCATCACGTCGCGGTAGTTGCCGGCGACGCGCTCGGCGGTCTTGGCGCCTTTCTGCTCCTGCCAGCGCAGTTTCCACAGGGCGATCATCGCGTCGAGACCGGCGTCGAACTGCGCGCCCTCGGCGTGGGTGATGCGCATCGCGCCGCTGTCGAGCTGGTCGCGCTTGAGCCTGGCGTATTTCTGCCGCCGGTTGGCGCTGACCTGATTGGCGAGGTAGCCGGCGAAGTCCTCCGGCAGGTCGACCTGCGGGCAGAGCAGGTTGTCGGTGGTCTTCTTGTTGATCAGGTAGTCCTTGTAGGCCACGTCGAACCCGCGCGCCGCGAAAGCCTCGGTGAACATCCGGCAGCGGCGGTCCTGCGCCACGTAGCGCATGGAGAACCGCACCCAGGGCATTGCCGCGAGATGGTCGGTCACCGCCGCCAGCGCCGCCGCCTCGTGCTCCGGGTGGCAGAGAAAGCCGGTGTATTCGCTCCACAGCAGGCGGCCGCCGGCCTCGAGCTCGGTCTGGAATTCCTGGCGCGAGCGGCTCCAGCGGGTGCGGTATTTCAGCGGCAGCAGGCAGAGCGCCTCGCCCGGTCGGCCGGGGTCCTCGACCACCAGGACGGACCAGCGGAAGGGGTTGGCGCGGAAGGCCTGAGACATCCATTCCCATGTCAGGAAGATCGTGGCCTCCGGGTCGCGGGCCTGCAGGTCCTGCCAGGCCGGGCGCAGGGCCTCGAGCGCGGCGACGGTATCGACCACCCGCAGGACGAGGCCGGCCGGGGCGGCGGTGCGTGGGATTTCTGGCGCGGGGTCGTCATGCGGGAGGGGATCGGGCAAACCGGAGTCTGGCAAACCGGAGTCTGGCAAATCGGACTCTGGCAAAGCGGCTTCAGGCAGGACGGGATCGGGGAGGACGGATTCGGGCCCGATCCGCTCGCGGCGCGGGCGCTCGGAGCCTGTGGGGTCTGGCCGGGTGGCGTCGGCGGTCGTGTGGTCGGGGCCAGCGGGCGGATGCAGGGTCATGCGGTCACCGTTTCGGCCTGTCGCAGGCCGTCCTTGAGGATGTTGAGGAAGACCGCGCCGGTCTCTTCGAAATCGCGGCCGATGGCGGCGGTCTCCGGGCGGCGGGCGGCGAAATAGGCGCCGACGCGGCAGATCTGCACCGCGAATTCCGGGTGCACCCCGGCATCGTCATACTTGCGCACCCGCGCCTTGGCGATCCAGCCGCGCTTGCGGGCTTCCTTGACGATCAGCTTGAAGCGCTGGATGCAGTGAAAGGTCAGGTAGAAGGCGAGGTAATCGAGATAGGCGTCGCGGTCATGGCCGCAGCCGGGATCGAAACAGTCGATCACCACCTGCTCCATCGCTGCCGGGCTCAGCGGCCAGGCTTCGTCGCCGATCAGCCAGGCGATGTCCTCGGCGCCGTGGCGGGCGCCGGAATATTCGAAATCGAACCAGCGCAGCCGGCCGTCGGCACCGATCGCGGCATTGCCAGAGCGGCAATCCCACTTGACGAACTGCCGGCCTGGACAAGCCAGTGCAGTGGCCAGCGCGGCATGGTCGAGCCCGGCGGCGCGGCCCTGCGAGAACTCGGCCAGCGCGTCGGTCGACTGTACCAGGTTGTTGATCCAGTCGCGGTTCTGGCCGAGATGCGGCAGGGCGTTGTGCAGCTCTTGCCTGCGGCCGGCCTCCTGGATGCGGAAGATCGCCGCCACGGCCTCTTGTGCGAGGTCGAGACGGCGCTCCGGCGCGGCCTCGGCAATCGCGAGGTTGAGCCTTTCGCCGCCGACATCCGACTGGAACATCAGCTCGCCATCGACGCCGAGGCATTCCGGGGTGTCAGAGCCCTCTCGGGTCAGCCGCCTGAGCACGAAGGCCTCGAGATGGGTGCGGCGGAAGTTCGGACGCAGGGTGGCGATCACCGTGCGGTCCTTGAAGATCAGCCGATAGCTCGAGCGGCCCTCGCCGCCAGGGGCCGTGGCGCGCACCACGGGTTCGCCGAAAAACCGTTCTGCCCGGTCGACGATCCCGGCAATGCGCTGCTTGTGTCGGGGTTTCATCGTGTGATCCGCCTCCGTTCGGGCCCTTGTTTTCGGGCGTGACAGGGCAGGCATAGACGCGCTTCGCGGCAGGATTAGGGAAAAGTCTTGGCAATTGCGTCGGGCCGGCGGCGCGATTCGGAACCCGAGCCTCGTGCGGCCTGCAGGATTGCGTAACGTTTCGGCGACAATCCCGGGCGGTGTGCTCGGTCGTTTCCTGATGTCGGCTAATAAACTGAAAAAACGGTTAAAATCTTGGTCTTTTTTGCGGCGATCGGGGTGGGGGTATAGCCTCGGCTCGTTGGGGAACACATGGGCGTGGTGGGGCCGATCGATTGGGATCGGGTTGCCTGGGGGCCGCACGCAGAGATTTTTGAAAGGGAACGTCAGCGCAATGACCGATATTATTGATCCGGGCGATACAATCTACGAAATGGATCCGAGCGGCGGCACCAAGGGCTCCGGCTCGGGTGGCTCTGGCACGGGCGGATCGGGCTCTGGCGGCTCCGGTTCGGGCGGCTCCGGTTCGGGCGGGAGCAAGGGCTCTGGCTCGGGTGGGTCCGGGTCGGGCGGCTCTGGTTCAGGGGGCTCTGGTTCGGGCGGCTCCGGCAGCGGCGGCTCGAAGGGGTCCGGCTCTGGCGGCAGCAAGGGCTCCGGCTCGGGTGGTTCGGGGTCCGGCGGGTCCGGCTCTGGCGGCAGCAAGGGCTCCGGCTCGGGTGGTTCGGGGTCCGGCGGGTCCGGCTCTGGCGGCAGCAAAGG
Organism: Marinovum sp.; assembly: GCF_034669705.1. Classification (GTDB taxonomy): domain Bacteria; phylum Pseudomonadota; class Alphaproteobacteria; order Rhodobacterales; family Rhodobacteraceae; genus Marinovum. The sequence continues at coordinate 35,804 of NZ_JAXMOR010000030.1, read as the reverse complement.
CTCCGGCTCTGGCGGTTCGGGATCCGGTGGCTCCGGCTCTGGCGGTAGCAAAGGCTCCGGCTCTGGCGGTTCGGGATCCGGTGGATCCGGCTCGGGTGGCAGCAAGGGCACCGGCTCTGGCGGCTCGGGATCCGGTGGCTCCGGTTCGGGTGGCAGCAAAGGCACCGGCGGCTCGGGGCATGACAAGGCCAGCACCACGAAATCCTATCACAACGGTGGCGTCGAGGGTGACGGCTATTCCGAGTGGTATGACGCCAACATGGCCGATGAGTTCAAGACGGCCGACAGCGGCCCCGAGGGCCAGGTGCTTGACCTCAGCGATGCCGGCGCGGCCTTTGTGCTGCATGTGACGGTGTCCGAGGACGGCACCAAGATGGGCAGCGTCGAGTTCCAGGATGCCGAGGGCAATGGCGTGGCCTGGGGGCACTTCGGCGATGTCACCGAGATCATCCTGCCGGAGGATCCGGAGAGCTATTACTACAGCGAGGACGAATTCGAGGCCATCGGCGACCACGGCGAGGGCAAACCGCCACTGGTTTCGCTCGACGCCTACCTGTCGCCGGCCGAAAGCCATGAGGGCGGCGGGACCAAGGGGTCCGGCTCGGGCACTGGCGGCTCTGGTTCGGGCGGCAGCAAGGGCTCCGGCTCCGGTGGGTCTGGTTCCGGCGGGTCCGGTTCGGGCACCGGCGGCTCTGGTTCGGGCGGTAGCAAAGGGTCCGGCTCTGGTGGGTCTGGTTCCGGTGGCTCCGGTTCGGGCGGCTCGGGGTCCGGCGGCTCTGGTTCGGGCGGCAGCAAGGGGTCCGGCTCCGGTGGGTCTGGGTCCGGCGGGTCCGGTTCGGGCGGTTCGGGGTCCGGCGGCTCTGGTTCAGGCGGCAGCAAAGGGTCCGGCTCCGGTGGGTCCGGTTCGGGCGGTAGCAAAGGGTCCGGCTCCGGTGGGTCTGGGTCCGGCGGGTCCGGTTCGGGCGGTAGCAAGGGCTCCGGCTCTGGCGGTTCGGGAACCGGCGGCTCTGGCTCGGGTGGCAGTAAGGGTTCCGGCTCTGGCGGCTCGGGAACCGGCGGGTCCGGTTCGGGCGGTTCGGGGTCCGGCGGCTCTGGTTCGGGCGGCAGCAAAGGGTCCGGCTCCGGTGGGTCTGGGTCCGGCGGGTCCGGTTCGGGCGGCTCGGGGTCCGGCGGCTCTGGTTCGGGCGGCAGCAAAGGGTCCGGCTCTGGTGGGTCTGGTTCCGGTGGCTCCGGTTCGGGCGGTAGCAAAGGTTCCGGCTCTGGTGGGTCTGGGTCCGGCGGCTCTGGTTCGGGCGGCAGCAAGGGGTCCGGCTCTGGTGGGTCTGGGTCCGGTGGGTCCGGCTCGGGTGGCTCGGGGTCCGGTGGATCTGGCTCTGGCGGTAGCAAAGGGTCCGGTTCTGGTGGGTCGGGTTCGGGCTCTGGCGGCTCGGGGTCGGGCAGTGGCGGCTCGGGCTCCGGCTCTGGCGGCAGCAAGGGCTCGGGTTCTGGTGGCTCGGGCTCCGGCACCGGCGGGACCAAGGGGTCGGGGGATACGGCCAAGTCGGCGGGCCTTCCGGAGTTCACGCCCTATGCCAGCGATTATCCCGACATGTCGGAAGCCGACGTGATGGAGATGATGAGCACATCCGAGACCGAGCAGGAGAGCTCTGACGAGGACATGCCGAACGACTGGGACGACGGCGACGACATCATGGTCTGACCCGGTCCTGGGACCGACGACACGATGGGGGGCGGCACGAGCGATCGTGCGGCCCCCTTATCGCATCCGAGAGGGGCCGAGATTGTGAGCTTGAATTGGCCTGGAACGGGCCTGACCTCTCGGACGAGGCGATGCGGAGGGTTCGGGGCGGTCGCGACGACTGTTTGAGCCAAGGCCAAGACCGACGATACGACGGGGGGGAGCGCGAAGGAACGTGCCGCGCTCCTGCTATCTGCGGGTCTCCGAGCTGGTGAGCGTTTCACGTGTGCTGGATCGGGCTTGTCTGCTCGGACGAGGCCATGCTGAGGGATCGGCGCGGTCGCCACGACCCTACGGTCTGAGCCGGTCCAGGGAACGACGACACGACAAAGCGCGGCACGAGGGATCGTGCCGCGCCCATGTCATTTGCAGGCCTGCCGAGGCGACCGCGCAGGGGCTCAGTAGTTCCACATCGTCCCGTCCTCGAGCCGCACCACCGGGTGGCTGCCGGCGACATAGTCGTAGCGCGCGACCTCCGTTTCGTCGAAGTCCACCCCCAGCCCCGGCGCGTCCGAGACATGCACCATGCCGTTCTCCATGCGGTGCTCCGAAGGGAACAGCGCGTCGCATTCCGGCGTGCCGAGCACGAGGTATTCCTGAATGCCGAAGTTCGGTGCCCAGGCGTTGAGATGCGCCTGCGCCGCCATGCAGAGCGGCGAATGGCTGGGCGCGCCGTGAAAGCCGGTGCGCACGTTGTGGAGGCCAGCAAGGTCGACGATCCGCTTCACCGGGGTGATGCCGCCGGCATAGGTGACGGCGACGCGGATGAAGTCGATCAGCTCCTGTTCGATCAGCCTGTTGCAGTCATAGACCGAGTTGAAGACCTCGCCGATCGCCACCGGCACCGTCGAATGCCGTCGCAGCAGCTTGAGCGCGTCCTGATCCTCGGCCGGGGTCGGGTCCTCGAGCCAGAACAGCCGCGCGGGCTCCACCGCCCTGGCGAACTCGGCCGCCTCGCGCGGGGTCAGACGGTGGTGGACGTCATGCAGGATGTGCAGCTCGGGGCCGAAACGCTCGCGGATCGCCATCAGCGCGTCGGGCATGAAGCGCATGTATTTGCCGCTGTCCCAGATCTCCACCGTCGGCTTGATGCCGGTGAAATCGGTGATGTAGTTCTTTTGGCCTTTCTCCTCGGGCACCGCATAGCTGGCCGTGGGCATGCCGGGGATGCCGCATTGCACGCGCACCGCCTTGTAACCCTCGTCGACATAGCCCGCGATCGAGTCTATCAGGTCCTCGAGATCGGCGCCGGTGGCATGGGCATAGACCATCGCGCCCTCGCGGCTCTTGCCACCGAAGAGCTGGTAGAGCGGCATGTTGGCGAGCTTGCCCTTGATGTCCCAGAGCGCCATGTCGATCGCGCCGAAGGCCGCCATGGCGATCGGGCCGCGGCGGAAATAGGCACCGCGGTAAAGAAACTGCCAGATGTCCTCGGAGTTGCGCGGGTCCATACCGATGATCGTCGGGATCAGGTAATCCTGCAGGTATTTCGCCGGCAGGGTCTCGCGGTTGTTGAGCGTGGCGTCGCCGAGACCGTAGACCCCGGCGTCGGTCATGATCTTGAGGGTGACGTAGTTCTTCTTCGGTCCGCCGACAAAGACCTGGGCATCGGTGATTTTCATGTGCTCTCTCTCCCTTGTGCGGGGCCGGCGAGGCGGATGCCGGCCGGGCGCCTGTGTGTGTGTCACCCGGCCGCTTTGGGGCCGGGCCTGTGGTGTCTGCGTATGGCGCGCGCTGGTGCCCCTCCCCGAGGGCGATCAGCCGCGGCCACGGGCCCCGGCGCTGGCGCGGGTCATCCGTCCAGCGCCTTGGTCATGTAGTGCTCGGGGCCGTGATTGCCGTCGACCGGCCCGCTGTCGGTCATGCCAAAGCGGCGATAGACCGCCAGCGCGGCGGCATTGTCGGCGTCGACGGCGAGGGTCAGCCGGCGGACCTCTGGCCAGCGTTGGTGCAGCGCCGCCACCGCCAGCCGCAGCGCCGCATGGCCCCAGCCGCGACCTTGCCAGGGCAGGGCGATCTTGAGCCCGTGGATCGATGCGGTGGCCGGGGTGCCGGCCTGAGCCGGGACGCGGCGAAACAGGGTGAGGCCCACCGGCGTGCCGTCCAGAAGGACGCACAGGCCCAGCACCGCGCCGGGGGCCGCCGCCTGCCAGTCATCGAGCGACTCGGGGAAGGACTTGCCGAGACAGGCCTGCCGCCCGGTCACCGGCAAGGCCCGCAGCGCGGCCAGCTGCGGCGCGGTCAGCTCTGACAGCTCGGTGACGGAGAGAGCCTCGGCCGTCATCCTCAGGCCAGCCCGGTCACGTCGGTCCAGTTCTGGTTGCGCCGGATCAGCTCGATGATCTGCTGGTACTGTGCGCCCTCGGCGAAGGTCGGGTAGGGCTCGACCGTCTCGCCTTCGATGTCGCGCACGAATTCGCTGGCGAGGGTGTGCCAGCAGAGCTCGGTCTCGCCTTTGACGTCGGGCACCGATTTGGCGATTGCCTTGGGCAGGGCGCGGGGGGTCCATTCCTTGTCGGCGCCGTAATGCGACAGCAGGCCGCTGCCGTAATGGCCCTTGATGTAGAGCGCGCCCTCGGTGCCGTAGACCACGATGTGATCCTCGTGGAAGCGCGGCACCAGACCGCCGTGCTTGAACAGCACCGAGACCGGTTTGTCGGCCATCGGGCTCTCGAGCTGGGCCATCACGGTATAGGACCACTCGACGTTGCTCTCGCCCCATTCCAGCGCCGGATCGTCGAGATCCTTGGGGATGAAATTGCGCCGCGTGGCGAAGTTGTGCACGCCCTCGACGATCGGCGCGCGGCCGAGGTCGTCACGCACTTCGCCGGCGATGCGCAGGATGCGCTCGCCCACCAGCGCACAGGCGATCGACAGGGTGTGGGTGAAGTTGTTGTTGAGCCGGCCGCCGCCCTGTTCCTTGCGGTGCGACCAGCCGAAGGGGATCTCGCGCTCGAGGTTGAAATGCGAGATGCATTCGATCTCGGTGGGTTGGCCGATGGCGCCGTCTGAGATCAGCTGCCGGGCGTGCAGCACCGACGGGGTGTAGCGGAAACTGGCGGCATAGGCGGTCTTGACGCCGCGGGCCTCGGCGAGGTCGCGCAGCTCGATCGCGGTCTCGGCGCTTTCGGTCATCGGCTTGTCGCAGAACACGTGGCAGCCGGCGGCGATGGCGGATTTGATCGGCTCGTAATGCGCGCCGCCGGGGGTGGCGATCGAGACGATGTCGGGGCGGCACTCGGCCAGCGCGGCGTCCCAGTCGGTGCCGGCATGGGGGATGTTCATCGCTTCGGCCACCTGCTGCACCACGCGGGGGGTGCGCCCGACGATGCCGACAATCTCGGCCCCGGCGCCGCGAAAGGCATCGGCATGCCCCTGACCGGCGAAACCGGTGCCGGAAATCAGAACTTTCAATCGTCGGCTCATCATCGTCTCCTCAGTAATGACGACTAGTATGCTAGTCGAATTTGCCAGGGCGGGCAATCGGATTCGGTTCACGCCGGTATAAGCGAGATTATGGTATCATCTGCTGCGCTCACGTTTGAGTGAATGCTCAAATGAGGGCATTGAGTGTTTGCTCAAAGCGTCTATGTCTCTGGCAAGGCGGCCGCACAGGCCCGTCCGAACGTTACATTGGCAAAGGACAGACAGATGACCGATTTCACCCTTCACACCCAGGACACCGCCCCCGAGGATGCCAAGCCGCTGCTGGCGCAGTCGCAGTCCGCTTTCGGCTTCATCCCCGGCCTGCATGCGGTCATGGCCGAGTCGCCGGAACTGCTCGAGGCCTACCAGCGGGTGCACGCGCTCTTTGCCAAGTCCAGCTTCACCGCCGAAGAGCTGACCGTGGTCTGGCAGACCGTGAACGTCGAAAACGCCTGCCACTACTGCGTGCCGGCCCATACCGGCATCGCCAAGAGCATGAAGGTCGACGATGCCATCACTGACGCCCTGCGCGACGGCACGCCGCTGCCCGATGCCCGGCTCGAGGCGCTGCGCAGCTTTACCCTGCATCTGGTCCGCCAGCACGGCACTCTTGATGAGGCGCAGGTGCAGACCTTCCTCGACGCCGGCTTTACCCGGCGCAACATTCTCGAGGTGATCCTTGGCTATTCGCAGAAGATCATGTCGAACTACACCAACCACCTGGCCGACACCCCGGTCGACACGGTGTTCGAGAAATTTGCCTGGGCGCCCGCCGACAAGGCCGCCTGAGCCCCGACCGGGGCGGCCGGCGCATGGCCGCCCCTTACCGCCACAGCGGCCGCGCCCTATATGGCAGGCAAGACCAGGCCCGGCGACATTCCAGAAAGGCTGCAGACATGACTGAGCAGACCCTCCGTATCGACATCATCTCGGACGTGATGTGCCCGTGGTGCATCATCGGCTATCGCCAGCTGGCGCAGGCGCTCGAGGCCACCGGCACCCCGCATGAGATCCACTGGCACCCGTTCGAGCTCAACCCCGAGATGCCGCCCGAAGGCCAGAACATGCGCGAGCATATCGCCGAGAAATACGGCTCCACCCCCGAGCAATCGGCGCAGAGCCGGCAACAGATGACCGCGCTGGGCCAGAGCCTCGGCTTCGACTTTGCCTTTGCCGAGGACATGCGGATGCACAACACCTTCGCGGCACATCAGCTGCTGCACTGGGCCGGCGAACAGGGGCAGACACACGCTCTGGAAATGGCGCTCTTCACCGCGCATTTCACCCATCGCCGCGACCTCTCTGACCCGCAGGTGCTGGCCGATATCGCCGGCGAGACCGGTCTCGACCGGGCCGAGGCGCTGGCGGTGCTGAACGACGGCCGCTACGCCGAGGTCACCCGCGAGCACGAGCGGTTCTGGCTGCGGCAGGGCGTTCGGGGCGTGCCGGCGATGGTGTTTGACCGCAAGCATCTGGTCACCGGCGCGCAGGGCGTCGAAAATTACACCAGCGTTCTCGATCAACTCGCCCCGCAAGAGGCCTGAGCCATGCCCCGCGCCGCCCCCTACGACCGCGAGGCCACGCTCGAGGCGGCGATGGGGCTGTTCTGGCGCAAGGGCTATCACGCCACCTCGCTCAAGGATCTGGAGGCGGCGCTGGCGATGAAACCGGGCAGCATCTATGCCGCCTTCAAGAGCAAGCAAACGCTCTACCTGTTGGCGATGGAGCGCTATTTCCAGCGCTTTCGCGACCAGTTCCGCGACCGGATCGCCGCCGCCGCCTCGCCGTTGCAGGCGCTGGCAGATCATCTGCGGTCCTACGCGGCGCTCTCGCCCGGCGATGCCAACGGCCAGGCCTGCATGCTGGTCAAGAGCTTCGTCGACACCCGCAGCACTGACCCGGTGATTGCCGACCGTGCGCAAGGCTACCTGGCCGAGATGCGCGACGAGATCGCCGCCGGGTTCGAGCGCGCCAGCCAGCAGGGCGAGATCGCGCCCACAAGCGACTGCGCGGCGTTGGCGCGGCGCTATCAGGGCTATGTCAACGTGCTGCGGCTTGAGCTGCACCAGGGGATTGCGCCGGCGGATCTGCGCGTTCTGGCCGAGAGCCTCGCCGGAGAGATCGAAGCCCTGCGCGCCGGCGAGCTCAGCCGGGACGGCTGATCTTGCAGTCGGTGTCGGCGTATTCGTCCCGCAGCAGGTCGATCAGAAAGATCTCGGCATCGAGTTCGTTGAGCATCAGCTGGCGCCACTCCGCCAGGCTCTCTGGCAGCCCGGTCTCGCCGGCCTCCAGCTCGCGCAGCGCATCGGCGGCGGCCTCGAGCCGGGCGCGCAGGACCGACTCCTCGCCCTCGAGCGCCAGCATCGCCTCGCCCAGCGTGCGCGCCGCCAGCAGCCGGCGGTGCGTGTAAAGCCCGCCGGGGCCGGTGACCCGCGGCAGCATGCAGGACCAGCGCTCGGCCAGGCAGACCAGCGCCATGTCATGCCGGTCGGTATAGTCATCGGCACCGAGCATCTGGATCACCAGCCGGCCCTTGGGCGCGCGCAGCTGTGCCCCGCGTGCCGCTGCCAGAAGCTGCGGCCCGCGCGCCTGCGTGGCCAGCGCCCGAAACAGCGTGGCACCGGCCAGAAAGGTCTCTCTTGCGCGCTGTCGCATGCCGTCGCCAGAGGCGGCCGCGGCGGTGCGCAGCCGGGTTTCGGTGCCCGAACGCAGGCTCGGCCCGCCGGCAAGCGCCGCCATGGCGCGCCGGGCACTGCCGTCGATTTCATGCAGCGGCGCCGTGGCGATCATCGCATAGCAGCGGGTGGCCGCCTGCCGCGCGCGGGCCAGATCGGCGCAGCCCGCCACCGGGCAGAGGGTCACCGCCGGCGCTTCGAGCGTGACCGTCATCGCGCCGCGCCCCGCCCGTTTCTGGCCTGTCTCGACCGCACCTGTGCCTCCTGGTTCTGCCGCAGCCTCGGAGTATGAAGCCCTGCGCGGCAGGGGCCATCGGGGGGAGCGTCAAAAAGCCGTCAAAGCCGCGCTCAGGCGGAGCGCACCAGCCCGACGGCGCGCAGGCCGGGCACCGGGTAATCCTTGTCGGACAGGGAATCGATGGTGAAATCGGGCTCCAGCCGCCGCAGCCGGCGGATCGCCAGCCGCAGCTCGTCCATGTCGCCGCGCGCGGCATGGATCGCGGTGAGATAGCGCAGCGGCGCGCGGTAGAGCGGCGCCGTCTGCGTCGCCCGCTCGGCATAGCGCACCGCGTCGTCGAGCATCCCGGCGCTGGTGGCGGCGGCGCAGCTGAAGGTATCGACCACATAGGAATAGAAGCTGCCGCCCTGGATGCGCTGGCACATCTCGCTGTCGCGCACCCCGCGCAGACCATCGCCGCCAAGCGCATAGGCGGCGCCGCGATGCAGCCAGGCCAGCGGGTTGGCGCGGTTGATCTCGAGCGCCCGGGTCGCCAGTTCGATGCCGCGCGCCCGGTCGCCCAGGATGAAGGAGGCGGCATAGGACACCAGCGCCAGGGTCATCGAGCCGCAGGGATCGAGCTCCAGCGCCTTGCGGCAGAGCGCCTCGGCGTTTTCCTGCAGCGCGCGCTGGTCACGGTGATCCTTCTCAGCCCGTTCCATGGTGGTGATATAGGCCAGCCAGGCCAGGTAGAGCCCCTTGCGATGGACCTCGTAATTGCGCGACAGCTGGGTCTTGGCGAGCTTGAGGTCGCCGGGCCGGTTGCGAAAGATCAGCCTTACCGACCCCAGCGTGCCGGTGGCGAGATAGTCGTTGGTGGCCGCGTCAGCATGCCCCGGCGCGAGATCGAGCAGGGTGCGCTCGACCGTGCGGTTGATCAGCCGCAGCAGCTCGGTGTCCTCGACGATCGCGACCGGGTCGCCGCTCACCGTCGCGGTCATCGACCATTTCGGCGCCGCCGGCCGGCCGTCGGAGAGCGAGACATGCGCTGCCGCGCGGCCGCCGCTGGCCTCCATCCGGGTCGACAGCAGGTACTGCGCCAGCGCCTCGGGGTCGACTGGCGCCGGCCTGTCGGGCGCGTCCGCGAGGGTGGCGATCGGCAGGGCGCACCAGTCGCCCAGGGAATTGGCGATCCCGTGTGACAGCATCCGGTGGTGCATCTCGTCGGCAGAGCCGGACCAGAGGATCTCGACCGGCAGCCGCCGCGACAGCCGCTCGCGCCCGCAAAACTGGCCGCGCAGCTCTTCGAGCCAGTCGCTCAGTGCGGCATCGGTGCTCTGCACATCCTCGAGAAACAGCAGGCCGCTGGCGGTCTTGTCGCGGGCCTGGTCGAAATCGGTCTCGACCGTGCCCGGGGCGAACCCCACGGTCTTGCGGTCGGTCTCGAAGACCGACGAGGCCGGTCCCAGCACCGCGCGGATCTCGCTGATGGCCTGTCTGAGACTGGCCAGCGCCTGCGCCTGTGCGCGGTCTGACCAGAGATGCTGCGCGAGGTAGGCGCGCGACCGGCTGGCGTCGGGCGCCATCAGCACCATGGCAATCAGCGCCTTGGCCTTGGCCCCCTTGGGCGTCCGGTCGCGACCGGTGCCATCGGTCACCCGGAATGCGCCGAACAGGGTCACCCGAAGCCTTGCCTCGGGTGTGGCAGAACGCGGCCCCGCGGGTCTTTGTGCGAGTTCGGTCAAATCACTGGTTCCTCGCCTCGGACTGGTTAACAGATATCACAAAACACGCCCTTTTACTTAACAAAACCGTCAGCAAGGCCGCAAATCCGCATCTCGCCGGGCCGGCATCGGTGAGGGTTTCACCGTTTATCAACCATTTCTTGAAAAGGTCGGCTGAGGAGAGACCTTTTCTGACAAGGGCCGCAGGGTCTCACATGGGCGGCCGGGTTTCAATCAAGGGGACGCGCCATGACACTGAACGACACCGGCAACACCTGCACCATCTGGCCGCGGGCCGGGCCGGCCGCGGGGTCCTGACGCGCTGCACTGCCGCCTGACGGGACCGCGCGCGCGGGTTCCGGTGGGCCGGGGCCCCGTTGCCGCACCCGGAGCGCTTCAGCCGGGGCTGACCGGCCGGCGCTCTGCCGCCGTCGAGACCAGCCAGTCGCACAGCAGATGCGCCTGTCGCGAGGCATGCGGGCTGACCTTGATGTAGAAATCCAGCGGCGAGGGCAGGCTGGCGTCCAGCAGCGGCACCAGCCGGCCGGCGCGTTCCAGCTCGGCGGTCAGGCCCTCCCAGCCCAGCACCGCGCCCATGTCATCCTCGGCCGCCTGCAGGGCAATGACATAGTTGTTGACCCTGAGACCGCCGCCCACCGGCCCGTCATGGCCCAGCGCCCGGCACCAGTCGCGCCATGAGGTCCAGCCGGTCACGGCCCCGTCGACATGGATCAGCGGCAGATGCTCGAAATCCGCGATCCGCTGCAGCCGGTGGCGGGCGGCAAAGCGCGGGCTGGCCAGCGGCTTGATGCAATCATGGATCAGCAGCCGGCAATCGCCGCGCTCGCGCGCCATGTCACCGTAGTGAATGGCAAGGTCCGCATCCGCGCTGCCAATGTCGAGATCGCTGACGTTCTGCGCCACGGTGATATGGCCATGCGCCCGCCAGAAGGCGCCGAGCCGCGGCGTCAGCCAGAGCGCGCTGACCGCGGTGGTGGCGCGGATCGTCACCGAAGGCCGCCCGGCCCGCGCCCGCAGCTGGTCGACCGCGCCGGCCATCTCCTCGAAGCCGCGTTGCAGCGCGACCAGCAGATAGGCGCCGGTCTCGGTCAGGCTGACGCCGCGATGATGCCGGCGGAACAGGGTCTGGCGCAGCTCGGTCTCCAGCGTCTTGACCTGAAAGCTGATCGCCGCCGGAGTGACGTTGAGCTCCTGCGCGGCGGCCTTGAAGCTCTCGTGCCGCGCGGCGGCCTCGAAACTGGCAAGCGCGGTCAGGGGCGGCAGGTCATAGGGGCGTCTGGACATGAGACTGACTTGTGCAAGGTGGGTGACAGAAGCGCTATTTCTGGGATATGGCCTAGCGCTGGCTCAGATCACCTGAGCCATAGCGCAATAATTTTGCGATTGCCAGCGGCCGGGCGGCGGGCGGAGACTGGCGGCCTGACCCAGGAGGGACGCCGCCATGCTCGACCGCCGCGAGACACCCGCCCGCAAGGCCCGCCGCCGCGCCCGGCCAGAGCGCCGCGCCGCCCCGGGCGAGAACGCGCATCTGCAGGTGCCTTTTATCCGCCGCCGCCTGCCGACCTATGACATTCTGGACGACGACAGCCTGTCGCGCATCGAGGCGGCCGCCGACCGGATCCTGGCCGAGATCGGCATGGAGTTCCGCGGCGATCCCGAGACCGTCGCGCTGTTTCGCAAGGCCGGCGGGCAGGTCAGCGACCAGGCCGAGGTACGCGGCGAGGCGCGCTGGCGCATCCGTTTCGAGCCCGGGCTGATCCGCGCGCTGCTGGCGACCGCGCCGGCGCGGTTCACCCAGCATGCCCGCACCCCGGCCAACAGTGTCGAGATCGGCGGCGATGCGGTGGTCTTTGCGCCTTCCTACGGCTCGCCCTTCGTGATGGACCTTGATCGCGGCCGGCGCTACGGCACGCTCGAGGATTTCCGCAACTTCATCAAGCTCGGCCAGAGATCGCCCTGGCTGCACCATTCCGGCGGCACCATCTGCGAGCCCACCGACGTGGCGGTGAACAAGCGCCATCTGGACATGGTCTACAGCCACATCCGCTATTCCGACCGGCCGTTCCTCGGCTCGATCACCGCGCCCGAGCGGGCGGCGGATTCGATCGAGATGTGCCGCATTCTCTTCGGCGCCGATTTCGTCGAGCGGCACTGCGTCATCATGGGCAATTTCAACACCACCTCGCCGCTGGTGCTTGACGGGGCGACGACGCGCGGCATCCGCACCTATGCCGCCGCAGGCCAGGGGTCGATCGTGCTGCCGTTCCTGCTGGGCGGCGCGGTCTCGCCGCTGACCATGGCGGGCGCGGTGGCGCAGAGTCTGGCGGAGTCGATGGTCGGCTGTGCCCTGACCCAGCTAGTGCGCCCCGGCGCGCCGACGGTGCTGGCGGGGTTCCTGTCGTCGATGTCGCTGCGCTCTGGCAGCCCGACCTTCGGCACGCCAGAGCCGGCGCTGGGCTCGCTGGTGCTGGGGCAGCTGGCGCGCCGGCTGAACCTGCCGCTGCGCTGCGCCGGCAATTTCAGCACCTCGAAACGCCCCGACGGTCAGGCGATGCAGCAGGCGATGATGTCGATGCTCTCGGCGGTGCAGTGCGGGGCGCATTACGTCCTGCATTCCGCCGGCTTCCTCGACGGGCTGCTCAGCATGTCCTACGAGAAGTTCGTCATGGATTGCGACATGTGCGGCGCGCTGCATGGCTATCTCGGCGGGCTCGAGGTCAGCGAGGACACGCTCGGCGTCGCGGCGCTGGCAGAGGGCGGGCCGGGCGAGCACCTGTTCGGCACGCGCATACCCTGCGCCATTACCAGACCGCCTTTTGGGACAGCAGCCTGAACGACGACCAGCCCTGGGAAACCTGGGACGAGCAGGGCGCACAGGATTACGCCACCCGCGCCAACGCCCGCTGGAAACAGCTGCTGCGCGACTACGAGGCGCCGCCGCTCGATCTCGGGACCGACATGGCGCTGCAGGATTTCATCGCCCGCGAGAAGGCCTCGAAAGAGGACATGTGGTATTGATCGCGGGGCCTTGGGCGGCGGCGGCTGTCCCGGTCTCGCGGGAGGCCCCGGAGCAAGTCCGGGGCGGGGTGAGCAGGCGGCAGGCACATCCGCCCCGCCCCTCGCGCTCCGCCGGCCCGCGCTGTCCCCGAAGCCCGGATAGCAGAAGCCGTCGCGACAGCAGCCCCGCCCGCCGGCCTCACCGCTTCGCCAGAGACCCCGGAGCAGGTCCGGGGACGGGGTGTCAGGCGGCCGGCACGCCCCGCCCCTCTCGCTCCGCCGTCCCGGCCTTGAGCCGGGACCTCTCGCTCGGCCCGTTTGCCCCCAAGCCCACCAATCTCCACCCCGGCGCGTCACACCCGAAGCCCTCCGGACACCCGCGAGTGACCGCCGGCGATCAACCATCATGTGTCGCGCCGATGACGTTGCAACCACAACCCTATCCCAATGGGTATACGCGACATCCCTAATCGCCGATGCGGTATGCCTTCGCGACAGGCTAATGTAGCCTCGAGCCCAACCCGTCCGGTCACGCAAGAGGAGCGCGTCATGACACAGGCCCACAAGTCCCGCGCCAGACGGGCCCTGGCGACGCTCGCGGTGCTGGCGGTGTCTGCCACCGGCGCCGTGGCGCGAATGCTGGAGGCGCCGGAGGGCGAGGTCATCCTGACCGTCTCGGGCAATGTCCAGGCCACCAACGCGACCGGCAAGGCCGAGTTCGACCTCGCCATGCTCGAGGCGCTGCCGGTGACCGAGTTCACCACCTCGACGATCTGGACCGAGGGCACCCATACCTATACCGGCGTCGCGCTGGAGACCTTTCTCGATGCAGTCGCGGCCGAGGGCACCCGGCTCGAGGCGATGGCGATCAACGACTACTCGGTCGAGATCCCGATCAGCGATGCCATCGAGGGGGGCCCGATCCTGGCCTACAAGGTCGACGGCGCGCCGATGTCGCGCCGCGAGAAGGGGCCGATCTGGCTGATCTACCCCTATGACCAGAGTGTCGACTATCGCTCCGAGACGATCTACACCCGCAGCATCTGGCAGCTCGACCGGCTGCACGTCGAGTAGCCGACACCACCGCGAGGGGCGATCCGCATGGCCTTGGCCGCATCGAAACCGCAGGACCGGCCGCCGCGGTTCCGCCAGCTGCCGCTGGTGGTGCTGGTCATCGTTCTGGGCGGTCTGCTGGCCGCGGGGATGATCGCGGTCAAGCTCGGCGACAAGATCGGCGAGCTGCGCGCCGCGCCGAGTGACAACATCCAGTGGAACACCGCCCAGCTCGAGGTCGATTTCCTCAAGCTCGACACGGCGCTCGACGCCGCGCGCGCCGGTCCGGGCGGGCTCGACGACCTGCGCCGGCAATTCGACATCTTCTACAGCCGGGTCAAGACCTTCGCCGGTTCGACCCAGACCCTGGTGCTGGAAGAAGACCCCGCGCTGCGGGCCTATCGCGACGATCTCGACCGGTTCCTGATGCGGGCGGTGCCGCTGATCGACGCCCCCGACCCCGAGCTGCGGGCCGCGCTGCCGCAGCTCGAGACCTGGGCCGACGCGGTCAACGGCACGCCGCGCAGCTTTGCGCTCGGGGCGGTGCAGGTGATGGCCAATGTCTCGGATGCGCAGCGGATCGAGATCATCGACCTGCTGCGGCGGCTGGCCTTCGTCATCCTGTCGGTCTTTGGCGCGCTGATCCTGACGCTTGCCACCATGACCTTTCAGCGGCTCGAACTGTCGCGCCGCGCCGCCGCCATCGCCCATGCCGGGCGGATGCGCGACTCGACCCTGAGGGCCTCGCTCGATGCCATCGTGGTCAGCGACGCGGCAGGGGTGATCACCGATTTCAACGGCTCGGCGGAAAAGATCTTCGGCTACCCCCGCGAACAGATCCTCGGCCGGAGGCTCACCGACACCATCCTGCCCGCCGGCCCCGGCGCGGCCCGCTCCGCCGAGACCGCGCGCCTCGTCGATCAGGGCCGGCGCGAGCGCACCGCGCGTCACAGCGCCGGCCATGACTTCCCGATCGAGCTGTCGATCTCGGAGACCCCCGGCGAGAGCGGCCCGAATTTCGTCGCCTACATCCGCGACATCACCGAGGAAAAGCGCGCCAAGGCCGAGTTGCAGGAGGCCCGCGACGAGGCGCTCGCCGCCTTTCGCGAGAAATCGCATTTCTTCGCGGTGATGAGCCACGAGATGCGCACCCCGCTCAATGGCATCATGTCGGCGCTCGACCTGATGCGCGACGATCCGATGACCGCGAAACAGAAGCGCTACGTGGACATCGCGGAATCCTCGAGCCAGGTGTTGCTTGGCCACATCAACGACGTGCTGCTGATCGAGCGGCTCGATTCCGGCGAAAACAGCGCCACTGTGACCGCCGTTCGCCCGGTCGCGCTGGTCGAGGCGGTGGCCGACAGCCTGCGCCCCGTCGCTGGTCAACAGAACACCGTGCTGACCACCGGCCACAGCGGCCCCGATGCCTGTGTGCTGGGCCCGTCGCGGGCGCTGCAGCAGGTGGCGATGAACCTGCTCAACAACGCGGTCAAGTTCACCCCCGGCGGCAAGGTGACGGTCACCACCCGGATGCACGACACCGGCGACGACGAGATCGCCTTCGAGCTGGTGGTGGCCGACACCGGCATCGGCATCTCCGAACACGATCAGGCCCGCATCTTCGACGATTTCGTCACCATCGATTCCCCGTACGAGCGCACCGCCGCCGGCACCGGCCTCGGCCTTGGCATCGTGCGCCGGCTGGTCGATCAGATGGGCGGCCGCGTCACCTGCGACAGCACGCCGGGCCAGGGCAGCACCTTTCGCGTCACCGCCACCCTGCCCCGCGCCGCCGACGACGTCCGCCGCCCCGAGACGCCAGGCGCCGCGGCCCGGCCGGCCGGGCTGGCGCCGCTCGATATTCTGGTGGTCGAGGACAACCCGATCAACGCCGAGGTGCTGGGCGCCATGCTGCTGCGCGAGGGTCAGAAGGTCAGCCATGCCAAAGACGGGTTCGAAGGGGTGAACATGGCCCGCCGCGCGCGCTATGACCTGATCCTGATGGATGTCAGCATGCCGAACATGAACGGCCTCAAGGCCACCCGGCAGATCCGCGCCTCTGACGGTCCGTCGAGGACCGCGCCGATCTATGCGGTGACCGCCCATGCCATGCCAAAGGAGGTCGAGGCGTTTCTCGCCGCCGGCATGGCCGGCTGCATCCTCAAGCCGATCCGCCCGGAGGTGCTGCGCAAGGTGCTGACCGAGGTGGCCGGCGCGCGCCCGCCCGAGGCCCGCGATCCCCGGCCGGTGGCCGCCGCCCCTGAGCCGCCCGACGTGGTCGATGCCGCCACGCTCGGCGAGATCACCGAACTGCTGGGCGAGGCCCGCTTCCACGACAAGCTCGCAGCCTTCGTCAGCGACGCCACGGCCAGCCTGTCGGCGATTGACGCCGCCGCCGCGGCGGGGGATCTGCCGGCGCTGCAGGCCCAGGCCCATCGTCTTGCCGGGTCTTGCGGGGTCTTTGGCGCGGTGGCGCTGCACGGCGAGCTCCAGACGCTCGAGGCGCTCAGCAAGGCCGGCGACCGCACGGCGGCCCTCGCGCAGGCCGCAGCGCTCGACAGGACCTGGCAGGCCACCCGGCAGGCCCTCACCCCGGCGCGGGTCTGAGCGCCAGAGGGGCGGCAGGCCTTTGGCCGTCTGATCGCCGCCAGCGGGGGCGCTGTCCCGGCCGGCGCGGGGCGATCCGCTGCGCAGCCCGCCTGCCGGCCACCGGCAACCGCCCGACAGGAATGGCTTGCGGGCCGAAACCTCCTTGCCTATACCTCGGGGCACGCAGGGGAGTCCCGCCGAGGGGACTGAGAGGCAGACAGGGCGAAGGCCCGGTGACGCGACCCTTTGAACCTGACCCAGTTGACACTGGCGTAGGAAGCTGAGGGCGCATCCCTGCGGGCAGACCCCGCGCGCACCCTGACAAGACGGACCCGGTCCGTCGCCTCCTCTCCCGGATCATCTGGTGTCTTTTTGAGACTTGAGCTTGAGGAGCGCCAACATGAACATACCCAACCCGCAGATCACCACCGGCCCGCTGCCCGCCTCGCGGAAAATCCACGTGCCGGGCGTGCTGCACCCCGAGATCCGCGTGCCGATGCGCGAGATCTCGGTGCACCCGACTGCCGGTGAGCCGCCGCTTCCCGTGTACGACAGCTCCGGCCCCTACACCGACCCCGCGGCCGAGATCGACATCCGCAAGGGCCTCGCCCCCCTCCGCCGCGCCTGGATCGAGGCGCGCGGCGATGTCGAGGAATACACCGGCCGCGACGTGAAACCCGAAGACAACGGTTTCGTTCAGGGCGACCGGCTGACGCCGGAGTTCCCGGTCCGCCCCCGCCCGCTGCGCGGCAAGGGGGCGGTGACCCAGCTGGCCTATGCCCGCGCCGGCATCGTCACGCCGGAAATGGAGTTCGTCGCCATCCGCGAAAACCAGCTGCGCACGGCCGTGGGCGAACGCGACGGCGAGGATTGGGGCGCCAATCTGCCCGACCACGTGACGCCGGAGTTCGTGCGCGACGAGATCGCCGCCGGCCGCGCCATCATCCCGGCCAACATCAACCACCCGGAAAGCGAGCCGATGATCATCGGCCGCAATTTCCTGGTCAAGATCAACGCCAACATGGGCACCTCGGCGGTGACCTCGTCGATGGAAGAGGAAGTCGACAAGCTGGTCTGGTCGATCCGCTGGGGCGCCGACACGGTGATGGACCTCTCGACCGGGCGCAACATCCACAACACCCGCGAATGGATCATCCGCAACAGCCCGGTCCCGATCGGCACCGTGCCGATCTATCAGGCGCTGGAGAAGGTGAACGGCATCGCCGAGGACCTGACATGGGAGGTGTTCCGCGACACGCTGATCGAACAGGCCGAGCAGGGGGTGGACTATTTCACCATCCACGCCGGGGTGCGTCTGCACATGGTGCCGATGACCGCCGAACGCGTCACCGGCATCGTCTCGCGCGGCGGCTCGATCATGGCCAAGTGGTGCCTGCATCACCACAAGGAGAGCTTCCTTTACGAGCATTTCGACGAGATCTGCGACATCTGCCGGCAGTACGACGTCAGCTTTTCGCTGGGTGACGGGCTGCGCCCCGGCTCGATCGCCGATGCCAATGACGCGGCGCAGTTTGCCGAGCTGGAGACGCTGGGTGAGCTGACCAAGATTGCATGGGCCAAGGATTGTCAGGTGATGATCGAAGGGCCGGGCCACGTCGCCATGCACAAGATCAAGGAGAACATGGACAAGCAGCTCGAGTGCTGCCACGAGGCGCCGTTCTACACCCTCGGGCCGCTCACCACGGATATCGCGCCGGGGTATGACCACATCACCTCCGGTATCGGCGCCGCGATGATCGGTTGGTTCGGCTGCGCGATGCTCTGCTACGTGACGCCGAAGGAACACCTCGGCCTGCCCGACCGCGACGACGTCAAGACCGGCGTCATCACCTACAAGATCGCGGCCCATGCCGCCGATCTGGCCAAGGGGATGCCGGGGGCGCAGCGGCGTGATGACGCGCTCAGCCGGGCGCGGTTCGAGTTCCGCTGGGAGGACCAGTTCAACCTCGCGCTCGACCCGGAAACCGCGCGGGATTTCCACGACCAGACCCTGCCGAAAGAGGCGCACAAGGTGGCGCATTTCTGCTCGATGTGCGGGCCGAAGTTCTGCTCGATGAAAATCAGCCATGACATCCGCGCCGAGGCGCAGAAAGAGGGCATGGAGGCGATGGCCGAAAAGTTCCGCCAAGGCGGCGAGTTGTATGTGCCGGCCAAGAAGGCGGAACCGGCGGAATGACCACGGTCCGCATCGCCGGGGCGGGGCTCGCGGGCCTCGTCTGCGGCTATGAGCTGGCGCGGCGCGGTGCGCGGGTGGTGCTTTACGAGCGGTCAGAGACCCTCGGCGCCGCCAGCGTGGCGCGGTTCGCCGGCGGCATGCTCGCGCCTTGGTGCGAGGCCGCCACCGCCGAGCCGGAGGTGGTGACGCTGGGCCGCGGTGCCGCCGACTGGTGGGCGCGGGTGACGGAGGTCACCCGCCGTGGCACGCTGGTGCTGGCGCCGCCGCGCGACCGGGCCGAGCTGACCCGCTTTGCCCGCCGCACCGAGGCGCATGACACCTTGGACGCCGCTGCCATCGCCGCGCTGGAACCCGACCTCGCCGGCCGCTTCACCAGCGGCCTGCATTTCGCGCAGGAGGCGCATCTCGACCCCGCCCGCGCGCTCACCGATCTGGCGCGCGGCATCGAGGCCATGGGCGGCGAGATCCGCCTCGGCCAGCCGGCGCCCGCGCAGGTCGAGATCGACTGTACCGGCCCCGCCGCCGCCCTGCCCGATCTGCGCCCGGTGCGCGGCGAGATGGCGGTGCTGCATTGCCCCGAGGTGGCGATCAGCCGCACGATCCGCCTGCTGCATCCGCGCATTCCGCTCTACCTCGTGCCGCGTGGGCAGGGACGCTACATGATCGGCGCCACCATGGTCGAAAGCTCGTCGGACCGCCCCGCCACCCTGCGGGCGCTGACCGAGCTGTTTTCCGCCGCCTTCACCCTGCACCCCGGATTCGCCGAGGCCGCCGTCGAACGCAGCGGCGCCGGCCTGCGCCCGGCCTTTCCCGACAACCTGCCCCGGCTCATCCGCCAAGCCGGCACCTGGCACCTCAACGGCCTCTATCGCCACGGCTTCCTGCTCGCCCCTGCCATGGCGCGGCGGCTGGCCGACACCTTGCTCCCGGAGACCCGACATGAAGATCACCCTCAACGCCGAACCGCGTGACATCGCCGCCCCGTCGCTGGCCGAGGCGCTGGCCGAGCTGGGCTTTGACAGCCCCGCCATCGCCACCGCGGTCAACGGCACCTTCATCCCCCGCGACGCCCGCGCCACGACCCGGCTGGCCGACGGCGATCGGCTCGAAGTCCTCGCGCCGATGCAGGGTGGCTGAGATGCAGCTTTACGGAGAGACCCTCGCCTCGCGGCTGCTGCTCGGCACCGCGCAATACCCCTCGCCCGCCGTGCTGCAAGACGCGATCCGCGCCAGCGGCACCGGCATCGTCACCGTGTCCCTGCGCCGCGAGACCGCCGAAGGCAGCGGTGCCGGCTTCTGGCAGACCCTGCGCGAGACCGGCACCCGCATCCTGCCCAACACCGCCGGCTGCCACACGGTCAAGGAGGCGGTCACCACCGCCCATATGGCGCGCGAGGTCTTCGGCACCGACTGGCTCAAGCTCGAGGTGATCGGCCATGCCGACACCCTGCAGCCGGATGTCTTCGGTCTGGTCGAGGCGGCGCGCATCCTGACGTCCGAGGGGTTCAGGATCTTCCCCTATACCACCGATGATCTGGTCGTCGGCGAGCGGCTGCTCGACGCCGGTTGCGAGCTGTTGATGCCCTGGGGCGCGCCGATCGGCTCCGGGCAGGGCTTGCGCAATCCAGACGCGCTGCGCGCCATGCGGGCGCATTTCCCCGGCGTGCCGCTGGTGGTCGACGCCGGCATCGGCCGGCCGTCAGACGCGGCGCAGGCGATGGAGCTCGGCATGGACGCGGTGCTGCTCAACACCGCCGTGGCGCAGGCCGGCGACCCGGCGGGCATGGCGCGCGCCATGGCGCTGGCGGTCGAGGCCGGGCGCGCGGGATATGAGGCCGACCCGATGGAGCGCCGCGACCTCGCGGTCCCCTCGACCCCGGTGCTCGGCCTGGCGGAGCTGTCGTGATGGAGCGCTTCTACCTCATCACCGGCCATGTCGCCCGGCTGGAACTGCTGGTGCCGCAGGGTGTGAAACTGGTGCAGCTGCGCCTCAAGGACCAGCCCGAGCCGGAGGTCCGCCGACAGATCGCCCGCGCCCGCGATGTCTGCGCCGTGCATGGTGTGCAACTGGTGGTCAATGACTACTGGCAGGCGGCGCTCGATCTCAACTGTTCCTTCGTGCACCTCGGGCAAGAGGACATGGAGACCGCCGACTTCGCCGCCCTGCGCCGTGCCGGGGTGCGGTTCGGCCTCTCGACCCATGACGCGGCCGAGCTGGAGCGCGCCCTGTCGCAGGATCCGGCCTATGTGGCGCTCGGCCCGGTCTATCCGACGCTGCTGAAGCAGATGAAATGGGGGCCGCAGGGCCTCGACCGCGTCACCGAGTGGAAGCGCCGCGCCGGCCCCGTGCCGCTGGTGGCAATCGGCGGCCTGACGCCTGCGCGCGCACCCGGCGTGCTGGCCGCCGGGGCCGACAGCCTCGCGGTGGTAACCGACGTGCAGCAGGCCGCCGATCCGGAAGCGCGGGTGCGCGACTGGCTGAGGGTCTGCGGATGAGCCGCTATGCCCGTCAGGAGATCCTGCCGGAGGTCGGCACGGCCGGCCAGTCGCGCCTGCGCCGCGCCCATGTGGCGGTGATCGGCGCCGGCGGGCTCGGCTGCCCGGTGCTGCAGTATCTCGTCGGCGCCGGCGTCGGGCGGATCACCCTCTACGATCCCGACCATGTGGAGGAGAGCAACCTGCACCGCCAGCCGCTCTACCGCATGGCCGACATCACCCGCCCCAAGGCGGAGGCCGCCGCCGAAGCGTTGCGCCGCTTCAACCCCGAGGTGCAGGTCAGCGCCCATGTCGCCGCACTGCACCCCGGCAACGCCCCGGCGCTGGCGCAGGCGGCCGACGTGGTGATCGATGCCGCCGACAGTTTCGCGGTCAGCTACACCCTGTCGGACGCCTGCCGCGATGCCGGCACGCCACTGATCTCGGCCAGCGTGTTGGGCCAGTCGGGCTATGCCGGCGGCTTTTGCGGCCCGGCCCCCTCGCTGCGCGCGGTCTTCCCCGAGTTGCCCGCCACCGCTGCCACCTGCGCCAGCGCCGGCGTCTTCGGCCCGGCGGTCGGGCTTCTCGGCAGCCTGCAGGCACAACTGGCGCTGCAGGTTCTGCTCGGCATCGGCACCCCGCTGGGCTCGCTGGTCACCCTCGACCTGTCCAGCCTGCGCTTTGGCGGCTTCTCCTTCCTCGGCACGCCGGAGCCGCAGGCGATCTGGCCCTTCCTCTGCCCCGAGATGCTGCGGCCAGAGGATCTGGTGATCGAGCTGCGCGACCCCGAGGAAGCCCCCCGGCCCATCGCCCCGCCAGCCCGCCGCCTGCCGCCCGAGGAGATCGGCAGCCTCGCCCCCGGCCCCGGCCAGCGGGTGGTGCTTTGCTGCGCCACCGGTCTCAGGGCGTGGCGCGCCGCGACGCAGCTGCAGGCCGGCGGTGTCGATACCATCGCGCTGATGGCGGCCAAGGCCTGCGCCTGAGCCGCTACCCTGCCGCCCGCTCCGCCTCTGCCGCCGGCAGCCAGACGGTGAACTCCGCCCCGCCCTCAGGCCGGTTGCGCAGCGAGATCAGCCCGCCGGCGCGCTGGATCAGGGTCTGGGAAATCGACAGCCCCAGCCCGGTGCCTTCGCCGCGCTTGGTGGTGAAGAACGGGTCGAAGACCGCCCCCAGCACCGCCTCCGGCACCCCCGGCCCGCTGTCGCGCACCCGCAGCGCGGTGCCGGCGCGGCCCTCGCGGGCCTCGGCGCTCAGGAGCAGCTCCAGCCGCCCGCCTGCCTGACCCTCGCCCTGCCCCATTGCCTGCACCGCGTTGATGATCAGGTTGACCACCACCTGCTGCATCTCGCCCGGCGCGATGCGCACCGGCGGCACCTCGTCCAGCCGGGTCTCGACGGTCACCCCGGCACGGTCGATCACATGTTCCACCAGCACCAGACAATCGCCCAGCACCGGCGCCAGATCGACCTGCCCGCCCATCTCCTCGATCTCGCCGGGGGCGGCGAATTTCAAGAGCTTGCCGACGATCACCTGAATCCGCCCGACCTGCGCGTCGATCAGGTCGAGCTCGGTCGCGACCGGCGCAGCGCGCGGCCCCAGCACCTCGCGCATCACGTCGAGATTGCCCTGGATCACCGCCACCGGGTTGTTGATCTCATGCGCCACCCCGGCGGTGATCTCACCGATCGAGGCCAGCTTCTCGCTCATCACCAGCTGCCGGTAGGTCTCTTCCAGCTTGGCATTGGCCGCGCGCAGCTCTGCCGTGCGGTCCTCGACGCGGGTGTTCAGCTCGTCGGCCCAGGCCCGCAGCCGCGCGTCGCGGTCCTGCACCTGGTCAAGCAGGTCGTCGAGATGACCGGCGACGGCGGCGATCTCGTCGCGCCGCTTCATCGCCCCCAGCCGCGCCGAGAGGTCGCCGCGCCCGACCCGCGCCATGGTCTGGGTCATCCGCTCCAGCGGCGCAAAGATGCCGCCGGCCATCCACAAGAACACCGGCGCCGAGAGCAGCAGCACCGCAAAGAACGCCGCCAGCATCCACAGGAAGGCCTGCCGCTTGGCGGCGGTGAAGGGCGCCTCGAGGAAGCCGACATAGAGCATCCCCACCCGGTCGCCGAAACTGTCGGTCAGCGGCATGTAGGCCGAGATATACCAGTCGTTGACCACGAAGGCGCGGTCGAGCCAGGTTTGGCCCTCGCCCAGCACCGCGCCGCGCACCGCCGCCGAGACCCGGGTGCCCAGCGCGCGCACATCCTCGAACAGCCGCACGTTGGTCGAGATCCGCACATCCTCGAGAAACAGCGTCGCCGTGCCCTGCCGCTCGCCGCCGGTGACGGCGTTGAGATAGACCAGCGCGTTGATCTCATCGATGAAATCGAGGTTGCGGTTGAGCAGGATGCCGCCCACCAGCACGCCGCGGTGGCCGGGCAGCCGCACCGGGCTGGCGGCATGCACCACCATGCCGCGATCCTCGACCTCGCGCGTGGTGGGCACCGCCGCCTCGGTCTCGATCAGGGCAATGCTGGCGCGGGCGGCAAGGTCTTCGGTCAGCGCCTCGGGCGGGAAGATGTCGATCCGCGTCTCGGTCCGGCCCAGCCCGGCGGCGATCACCGGCCAGCGGCGGGCGGCGTCGCCGGCGGCGCTGGCGGGCAGGTAGTAGAGGAAATCGAGCTCCATGTCGCGGCGCTTGCTGCGGAAAAAGCCTTCGCGGTCCCCCTGCCGCAGCGCCTCGGCAAATTCGACCGAGCCGGCCAGCCCCTGCAGCTCGTCGCCGGTGCCGGCCATCAGCCGGTTGAGATATTGCTCGGCGATCCTGAGGTCGCTTTCGACATTGGCGATCAGCACCTTGTCATAGTCCGCGGTCCAGCGGGTCAGGCCGAGCAGCAGCAAGAGCGGCATCAGCACGATCAGCGGGGCAAGCGCCAGGATCAGCAGGCGCAGGCGAACGGATTGCATCGGACGGACCTCCCGCCGGCCAGACTAGCCGGCCCGCGCGGCCCTGTCACCGCGCAGCGTCTTCCGCCTCCTGAACAGCCTCAGCCCGGCCGGCCGGGGTCGAGCAGGGCCAGCAGGTCGAGCAGCGTCTCGTAGTTCCGGTCGCCCAGCCGCGCCTTGTAGCTCTCGATGATCAGAGCCGCCTGATCGGCATGCCGGTCGATGATCTGCTGGCCGGCGGGGGTGATCGCCACGATCTGTTTGCGGCGGTCGGTGCTGTCGCGGGTCTGGGTCACCAGCCCGCTCTTGTTCAGGGTGGTGCCGATACGGGTCAGGCTGGGAAACAGCAGGCTGGCACGGTCGGCCAGGCTGGTCGAATCCATCGGCCCGCATTCCGAGAGTACCCGCAGCACCCGCCACTGCTGCTCGGTCAGCCCCGTCGCGCTCAGCATGTCGCGCACCGGTGCCATCACGCCTTCGCGGGCGCGGACGATGGCAATCGGCAAGGAGCGAGCGGTCTCGGGCAGGGAATTGGGCATGGAAAACTCGGCAACAGGGCAAAGGTACCCTTTGCTATGCCCGGTCCTGAGACGCGAATCCAGTCGCTTGTGCTCGCCTGACGCTACGGCCCCGGTGGGGCTCAGGGCTCAGGGCTCAGGGCTCGGGGCGCGCGCCACCTCTCCGGCCTCGGTCACGATCACGTCGAGCGGGATGTCATGCGGCTGCGGATAGATCGTCGCCAGTTGCGCCGCGGCAAGGCCGATGCCGATGGCGAACGGCCGCGGCGCCAAAGCCGCCAGCGTGCGGTCGAAATAGCCGCCGCCATAGCCCAGCCGAAAACCCGCATCGGTCCAGCCCAGAACCGGCGCCAGGGTGATTTCCGGCAGGAGCTCCTCAGCCTCCGGCGGCGGCACCGGGATATCCCAGCAGCCCCGCACCATCCGCGTCCGGGGCGTCCAGCGACGAAACACCAGCGGCGCCGCGCGGGTCTCGACCAGCGGCAGCGCCAGGATCACCCCGGCGCGGTGCAACTCGGTCATCAGCGGCCGCAGGTCCGGCTCGCCGTTGATCGGCCAGTAGCCCGAGAGCACGCGGCCCGTCGCGCCGCCGAACCGTGCCGCCAGCAACCGCCGCAGATGCCCGGCCAGCGCCCGGCCCACGTCGGCGCGCGCCGCGACCGACAGCGCTGCGCGGTCCGCCCGCAACCGGCAGCGCTCGGCCCGCCGCCAGCGCGCCACGTCGCGGGCCTGCTGCGGATCGACCGCCAGCGGATCGAAATACCCCGGCGCGATCTCTGCCGCCGCGCAGGGCGGCGAGGCATAGCGCCCGCCGCCTGTCCCGTCCTCACCCTGCATCCCGGCCTCCTCACCAAGTGTCCCTGACACCCTGCCCCCGCCGGCGGCCGCCGTCACCTCCGGATCCGGCATATCGGTCATGGCGGCGACACTCCTGGCGTTCATCGGAAAGGTCCCCCGGCACTTTCAAAAATCCCCTGAAAGAGCTGTTGCCGCTTTGCGGGTTCCGGGCCGGCGCGATCGGCCGCATAGTTTCGCCGACCCCAACGCCGGTTGCAGGAGCTCTCATGACCGCAAACTACTACGCCCCCCACGGCGGCCACCCCGGCCAGGACCAGCTGCTGACCGACCGTGCGATCTTTACCGAGGCCTATGCGGTGATCCCAAAGGGCACCCTGCGCGACATCACCACCAGCTTCCTGCCGTTCTGGGAGGGCACCCGGCTCTGGGTGATCTCGCGCCCGCTCAGCGGCTTTGCCGAGACCTTCTCGCAATATATCATGGAGGTGCAGCCCGGCGGCGGTTCCGGCCGGCCAGAGACCGACCCGGAGGCGCAGGGCGTGCTCTTCGTGGTCGAGGGCGCGGCCAGCCTGACCGTCGCGGGCGAGACCCACGACCTGACCCCCGGCGGCTATGCCTATCTGCCGCCGTCGAGCGATTGGCAGCTTTACAACCGGGGCGACGCCCCGCTGCGCTTTCACTGGATCCGCAAGGCCTATGAGGCGGTCGAGGGGCTGGACCGGCCCGACGTGCTGATCCTCAACGAGAACGACATCGCGCCCACGGTGATGCCCGACACCGAGGGCAAATGGGCCACCACCCGTTTTGTCGATCCCTCGGACCTGCGCCACGACATGCATGTCACCGTGGTCACCTTCGAGCCGGGGGCGGTGATCCCGTTTCTCGAGACCCACGTGATGGAGCACGGGCTCTACGTGCTCGAGGGCAAGGCGGTGTATCGTCTGAACAACGACTGGGTCGAAGTCGAGGCGGGCGACTATATGTGGCTGCGCGCCTTCTGCCCGCAGGCCTGCTATGCCGGCGGTCCCGGCAAGTTCCGCTACCTGCTCTACAAGGACGTCAACCGCCACATGTCCCTGCGTCCCGCCCACGCCACCCTGTCGCGCGGCGCGCGGCTGCGCCAGGCCGCCGAATAGCCGCGAGCCGGTCCAGCAAGCGCCACCGTCCCGGCCCCCGCGCCGGGACCTCGCCGCCGCAACCAAGAGGCCCCGGATCAAGTCCGGGGCGCGAGGTCAAATACCTCCGCCGTCCCGGCCTGCGCGCCGCCACCCAGAGACCCCGGAGCAGGTCCGGGGCGGGCGCGGTCATTCCCTCTTTATTCTGAAACCTCTCGATAAAAGCGAAAAGGGCTGCGCCGCCCCAGGGGGGCGGGACGGCGCAGCCCGGCCTGCGTCCGGGCGGGTGGGTGATGGCAGCTGTGACGTGGTCCTAAAAAATACTGCGGGCCGGCCTCTAAGAGTGGACAGCCCCGCACCTCACCCCTCCCGCAACACCCCGCCGATCGCCTGTGTCAGCTCCCGCGCTGCGGCGATCACCGCGCGGCTCAGACGCGCGACCTCGGCGCTGCTCACCCGGCTGGTCGGCCCCGAGACCGAGATCCCCGCAATCGCCTCGCCGTTCATGTCGCACACCGGCGCCGCGATGCAGCGCATCCCGAGGTTGCGTTCCTCGTTGTCGATCGCATAGCCACGCGCCCGGATCTCCGCCAGCTCGGCCGCAAGCGCCGCCTGCCCGGTGATCGTATGCGCGGTAAAGGCCTCCGGCGTCACCGAGCCCATCCAGCGCGCCAGCCGCGCCGCGTCCATCTGCGCCAGCAGCGCCTTGCCGATCCCGGAGCTGTGCATCGGCGACAGCGTGCCCGGCGGAAAGAACGCCCGGATGCTGGCATGGGTCTCGACCTGGCTGAGAAACAACACCGCCCCTTCCTGCTCGATCCCGAGGTTGGCGGTCTCGCCGGTGGCCTCCATCAGCCGCCGCAGGATCGGCCGCGCCCGGTCGACCAGGCTGGTGCGGCGCAGAAAGCGCGCGCCGATCACGAAGGCCCGCGGCCCGATGTGCCAGGTCTGCGCTTCGGCGTCGAACTCCACCAGCCCGCGCCCCTCGAGCGTCACCAGAATGCGATAGACCGTCGCCGGCGACTGGCCGGTCTCGCCGGCCAGCGCGGTCAGCGCCTTGCCCGGACCCTCGCTGAGATACTCGAAGACCTCCATCGCCCGGTCCAGAGACTTGATGGTGTTCTGCGCCGTCTTGTCGTCCCAGCCGCGCGGCCGGCCGCGCCGTCTGGCGGCATTGTCTTGCTTATCCATAAGAACCCTCTCGCCCGCCATGAAAGCCGAATTCACAATATGAAAAACGCAACGCCTTGGCAATGCTATGATTTTCCGCTCCATGGCCAAAACGAAAGCCGTTTTCAAAATAATGTCGCCGCGCGGCGCGGTGATCTAGGGTGGCCTCAACAACGCGAGGAGACCCACCATGAGCTTTCAAAACCCTGTCTTCATCCCGGGTCCGACGAACATCCCGGAACAGCTGCGCAAGGCCTGCGACATGCCGACGATCGACCACCGGTCGCCGCTGTTCGGCCAGATCCTGCACCCCGCCCGCGAGGGCGTCCGCCGGGTGCTGAAAAGCGACAGCGCCGAGGTCTTCATCTTCCCCTCGACCGGCACCGGTGGCTGGGAATGTGCACTGACTAACTGCCTCTCGTCCGGCGACCGGGTGCTTGCCGCGCGCAACGGCATGTTCTCTCACCGCTGGATCGACATGTGCCAGCGCCACGGGCTGGAGGTCGAGATCGTCGAGACCCCCTGGGGCCAGGGCCTGCCCGCCGACCGCTACGAAGAGATCCTCACCGCCGACAAGGGCCACGCGATCAAGGCGGTGCTCGCCACCCACAACGAGACCGCCACCGGGGTGAAATCCGACATCGCCGCCGTGCGCCGCGCGCTCGACGCTGCCGGCCACCCGGCGCTGCTCTTCGTCGATGGCGTCTCCTCGATCGGCTCGATGGACTTCCGCTTCGACGACTGGGGCGTCGATGTTGCGGTGGCGGGCAGCCAGAAAGGCTTCATGCTGATGGCCGGCCTCGCCATCCTCGGGTTCAGCGACAAGGCGATGGCCGCCACTGCCACCGCGACCCTGCCGCGCACCTTCTTCGACGTGCACGACATGGTTAAGGGCTATGCCAACAGCGCCTACCCCTACACCCCTGCCGTCGGCATGCTGAATGGCCTCAACCAGGCCTGCACCCTGCTGCTGGACGAAGGGCTCGAGACCGTCTTCGCCCGCCACCACCGTATTGCCGAGGGGGTGCGCGCCGCGGTCGATGCCTGGGGGCTGGAGCTCTGCGCCGCCACGCCGGATCTCTATTCCGACACGGTCAGCGCCATCCGCACGCCGGAGGGTTTCGACGCCACGAAGATCGTCAGCCATGCCGCCAGCAAATACGGCGTCGCCTTTGGCGTGGGCCTCGGCGAGGTGGCGGGCAAGGTGTTCCGCATCGGTCACCTGGGCTCGCTCACCGACGTGATGACGCTCTCGGGCCTCGCCACCGCCGAGATGTGCATGGCCGACCTCGGCCTCGACATCCGGCTCGGCTCGGGCGTGGCGGCGGCGCAGGACTACTACCGCGGCCACGGGTTGGCCGAACAGAGATCCGCCGCCTGAGGCCGGAAGGAGACCGTCAGATGAAGGATACCGCGATGATCATCCCGACCTACGACGACATGCTCGCCGCGCATGCGCGCATCCGGCCGCATATCCGCCAGACCCCGGTGCGGACGTCGGACCACCTCAACGAGCTGACCGGGGCAGAGCTGTTCTTCAAATGCGAGAACTTCCAGGAGCCGGGGGCCTTCAAGGTCCGCGGCGCCGCCAACGCGGTCTTCGGTCTCGACGACGCGCAGGCGAGGCTCGGCGTAGCGACCCATTCCTCGGGCAACCATGCCTCCTGCCTCAGCTATGCCGCCATGCGCCGCGGCATCCCCTGCAACGTGGTCATGCCGCGCACCGCGCCGCAGGCCAAGAAGGACACCGTGCGCCGCTATGGCGGCCGGATCACCGAATGCGACCCCTCGACCTCGTCGCGCGAAGAGACCTTTGCCCGCGTGCAGGCCGAAACCGGCGGCGATTTCGTCCACCCCTACAACGACCCGCGGGTGATCGCGGGTCAGGGCACCTGTGCCAAGGAATTCATCGAGCAGACCGACGGTCTCGAGATCGTCCTGGC
This sequence comes from Marinovum sp., assembly GCF_034669705.1. Lineage (GTDB taxonomy): Bacteria > Pseudomonadota > Alphaproteobacteria > Rhodobacterales > Rhodobacteraceae > Marinovum. The sequence goes on along the minus strand of NZ_JAXMOR010000030.1, from coordinate 6,214 downwards.
GCCGATCGGCGGCGGCGGGATGATTTCCGGCACCTGCCTGACGCTCTCGACGCTGGCGCCAGAGGTGCAGATCATCGCCGCCGAGCCGGAGCAGGCCGACGACGCCTACCGCAGCTTTCACGCCGGCCGCATCATCGCCGATGACGCGCCAAAGACCATCGCCGACGGGCTGCTGGTGCCGCTCAAGGAGCTGACCTGGCATTTCGTCTCGAACCACGTGAGCGATATCCTCACCGCCTCGGACCCCGAGATCGTCGCGGCGATGAAGCTGATCTGGAAACACCTGCGCGTGGTGATGGAGCCTTCCTCGGCGGTGCCGCTGGCCACCATCCTCAAGAACAAGGAGCGGTTCGCCGGCAAGCGCGTCGGCGTGATCCTCACTGGCGGCAACGTCGATCTCGACAGGCTGCCGTGGATGGCAGGGTGACCCCCCTGCGACACCTCACCTGAGCGGCGGGGGCCCGGCCCACCCCCCGCCGTAGGGTGGGTTTACAACCCACCGCCCCCTCACCTCTAGGGTGGGTTTGCAACCCACCCCCCGAAGCCACACGCCCCAAGGGAGCAAGGACATGAAAGACATGAGCAACCTCGATCACTTCGACGTCGGCTACGACATTCCCGCCAAGCCCGGCATGGACGCCGCCGACATCCAGACTCCGGCGCTGGTGCTCGACCTCGACGCGCTGGAACGCAACATCAAGAAGATGGGCGACTACGCCAAGGCCCACGGCATGCGCCACCGCGCGCATGGCAAGATGCACAAATCCGTCGACGTGCTGAAGCTGCAGATGGCGCTCGGCGGCGCAGTGGGCGTCTGCTGCCAGAAGGTGTCCGAGGCCGAGGTCTTCGTGCGCGCCGGCATCAAGGAGGTGCTGGTCTCCAACCAGGTCCGCGACGCCGCCAAGATCGACCGGCTGGCGCAGCTGCCCAAGCACGGCTCCGAAATCATCGTCTGCGTCGATGACCTGGCCAATGTGGCCGACCTGTCGGCGGCGGCACGGAAGCACGGCACCGAGCTCGGCGTCTTTGTCGAGATCGACTGTGGCGCCGGCCGCTGCGGCGTCACCAGCACCGAGGCGGTGGTCGAGATCGCCAAGGCCGTGCGCGATGCCCGGAACCTCACCTACAAGGGCATCCAGGCCTATCAGGGCGCGATGCAGCACATGGACAGCTACGCCGACCGCAAGGCCAAGATCGACGCCGCCGTGGCGCAGGTGAAAGACGCGGTCGAGGCGCTGAAAGCCGAGGGCATCGAGACCGAGCTGGTCTCGGGCGGCGGCACCGGCTCGTATTACTTCGAGGCCAACTCGGGCATCTACAACGAGCTGCAATGCGGCTCCTATGCCTTCATGGACGCCGATTACGGCCGCATCCTCGACCAGGACGGCAAGCGCATCGACGCCGGCGAGTGGGAGAACGCCTTCTTCATCCTGACCAGCGTGATGAGCCACGCCAAGGCCGACAAGGCGATCTGCGACGCCGGCCTCAAGGCGCAGTCGATCGACAGCGGGTTGCCCTTCATCTACGGCCGCGACGACGTGGAATACATCAAATGCTCGGACGAGCATGGCGTGATCTCGGACCCCGAGGGCAAGCTGAAGGTCAACGACAAGCTCAAGCTGGTCCCCGGCCACTGCGACCCCACCGCCAACGTGCACGATTGGTACGTCGGCGTGCGGAACGGCAAGGTCGAGACCGTCTGGCCGGTGTCGGCGCGCGGCAAGGCCTACTGACACCCCGCGCCCCGGGCGTGACCCGGGGCCTCCTGCCCCACCCATCCCCCATGAGGCCCCGGGTCACACCTGGGGCACGCGACTACCGAACGGAGCCCGTCCATGTTCATCGTCCCCGAACGCGAAATCGCCGACCTGATGACCCGCGAGGCCGCCTTCGACGCGGTCGAGAAGGTGTTTGCCGCCATGGCCTCCGGCGAGGCCTACAACTTTCCCGTCGTGCGCGAGGCGATCGGCCATGAAGACGCGCTCTACGGCTTCAAGGGCGGCTTCGACCGCGCCGGGCTGACGCTGGGGCTCAAGGCCGGCGGCTACTGGCCCCACAACCTCGAGAAACGCCAGATCATCAACCACCAGTCGACGGTCTTCCTGTTCGACCCCGACACCGGCAAGGCCCGGGCCATGGTCGGTGGCAACCTGCTGACCGCGCTGCGCACCGCCGCCGCCTCCTCGGTCTCGATCAAGCATCTGGCGCGCAAGGATGCCAAGGTCATCGGCATGGTCGGCGCCGGCCATCAGGCCAAGTTCCAGCTGCGCGCGGCGCTGGAACAGCGCGATTTCGACAAGGTGATCGGCTGGAACCTGCACCCCGAGATGCTGCCCAACCTCGAAGAGGTCGCCCGCGAGGCCGGCCTGCCGTTCGAGGCGGTCGACCTCGACGGGCTGACCGAGGCCGACGTGATCATCACCATCACCTCCTCCTTCGAGGCCATCCTGACACCGGATCACGTCGCCCCCGGCACCCACATCGCCTGCATGGGCACCGACACCACGGGCAAGCAGGAGGTCGCCCCGGCACTGCTCGCCGGCGCCACCGTCTTTACCGACGAGATCGCCCAGTCGGTGACCCTCGGCGAGGCGCAGCACGCCATTGCCGCGGGCCGCCTGCGCGAGGACCAGATCACCCAGATCGGCGCGGTGATCAACGCCAGCCATCCCGGCCGCACCTCGGACGACGAGATCACCCTGTTCGACGGCACCGGCGTCGGGCTGCAGGATCTCGCGGTCGCGGCGGCCGTGGTCGAACTGGCGGTCGCGAAGGGCCTCGCCATCGAGGTCGATTTCTGAGCCTGCCGGCGCGCGCTGGCCATGCCCCCTCCGGCTTGCTAAAGCAGGACAGCCCCGCCCGGCACCGGTCGGGGCCTTTCCGCGCGGGCGCAGACGAGGGACACCATGGCCGCAACGACACGACAGGTGGTCACCGTGGTGATCCGCCGCCTGCAGCCAGAGGCGAAACCGGCGGTGCAGGCGGGCATCGCCCGGCTGCGCACCGCCGCCCGGCAATACCCCGGCTATCTCGGCGCCGAGGACAGCTACCTGCCCACCACCGAGCGCCATGTCGACATGGTCACCATCTTCAGCTTCGACAGCCGCCGCAACCTCAAGCGCTGGGAGATCGCGCCGATCCGCCGCCAGCTGATCGCCGAGGTCGACCGCCATTGCCTCGAGGTCTCGGACCGCGCCGCCTTTGACGGGCTCTCACCGCTGCTGCCAGACAGCGCCAAGATCTCCAAGCCCGCCACCGTCGCGGTGCTGATCGTGCTGATCCTGGCGCTGGGCTGGCTGGCCGACCTGCTGCTGCCCGCCTTTCCGCAGCCCTGGCGCACGGTGCTGACGGTCACGGTCAACGTCTGCCTGATCAGCTACCTGTTCCTGCCGTGGTCGGTCCGGGCGCTGGCGGCGCTGCGCAAGCGATTGTTTTCCTGAGCCTTCGCGCCGGTTCGCGGCGGAAATTCCGGAACCTCATCCGGCCCCACGGCGTTGGCGCCCCGAGGCCTTCGGGCACAACCTAAGGGATTTTCAGGCGGAGGGCGCGCGGATGCAGGGATTGGTCGAACGTTTGGGGCTCAGGACCGACCCTGTCATCTTTCTCGCCGCCGCCGGGTTCACCGCGCTCTTCGTGCTGGCGCTGGTGATCGCGCCGGGGCCGATCGGTGATTTCTTCGCCGCCGGCCGCGCCTGGATCGTGGCACACCTCGGCTGGTTCTTCATCCTCGGCGTCAACGTCTGGCTCGGCTTCCTGATCTGGGCGGCGATGAGCCGCCACGGCCACATCCGCCTCGGGCCGCGCGACAGCGCGCCGGACTATTCCAACCTGTCGTGGTTCACCATGCTGTTTGCCGGCGGCATCGGCACGGTGCTGATGTTCTGGGGCGTGGCCGAGCCGATCAGCCATTTCGCCAGCGCGCCGCTGCCCGGGGTCGCGCCTTTCACCGAACAGGCGGCGCGTGACGCGATCTCGATTGCCACCTATCACCTGGCGCTGCACACCTGGACGATCTTCGCCCTGCCCGGCCTGGCCTTTGCCTATTTCATCAACCGCTACGACCTGCCGGTGCGGGTGAGCTCGGTGTTCTACCCGCTCCTGCGCGAGGGCATCCACGGCCCCTGGGGCAAGGCCATCGACATCACCGCCATCCTCGGCACGCTCTTTGGCGTCGCGGTCTCGCTCGGGCTCGGCTCGTCGCAGATCGCCGCCGGGCTCTCGGCGCTGTTCGGCTGGGAGGCCAGCGTGCCGCTGACCGTCGGCATCCTCGCCGTGCTCACCGCCGTCGCGGTGATCTCGATCGTCGCCGGGCTCGACAAGGGGGTGAAGCTGCTCTCGAACCTCAACATCGGTCTGGCGGTCGGTCTGATGGTCTTCGTTCTCGTCACCGGCTCGACCCTGTTCCTGCTGCGCGGCATCGTCGAGACCTTCGGCCTCTACCTCGGCAACCTGCCGCGGCTGGCGTTCTGGAACGACATGCTGGCCGACACCAACCCCGACAATGGCGACTGGGGCTGGCAGGGCGGCTGGACGGTGTTCTACTGGGCCTGGACGGTCACCTGGTCGCCTTTCATCGGCCTCTTCGTGGCGCGCATCTCGCGCGGCCGCACGATCCGCGAGTTCGTCTTCGGCGTGCTGATGGCGCCCTCGCTTTTCACCCTTGTCTGGTTCGCGATCTTCGGCTGGCAGGCGATGGAGATCGACGGCATCGGCCTCGCCGCCCGCGAGGCGCTTGGCGAGCGGGCCGGCCAACTCAGCGCCGCAGTGGCCGAGTCGGTGCCGCTGGCGATGTTCGCCTTCTTCGAAAGCTTCCCCTACGCCCCCTTCATCCAGGGGCTGGCAGTGCTGGTGGTGGCGATCTTCTTTGCCACCTCGTCGGACTCGGCCTCGCTGGTGGTCGACATGCTCTGCACCGGCTCGGCCAAGCCCGGTCCGGTCCGCCAGAGGGTGTTCTGGGGGGTCTCCGAGGGGCTGGTGGCGGCGATGCTGATCGTGCTGGCCGGCGATCTCGGCCTCTCGGCACTGCAGGAGGTGATCACCGTGGTCGGCCTGCCGATCTTCTGCCTGGTCTTCGCGATGATCCCGTCGCTGATCCGCGGCTTCCGCACCGAGGACATCGACCATGTCTCGATCGGCAAACGCCCGCCATTGAAGGAACTTTGAACGGCAGACGGCGCCGCAAGGGATGCGGCGCCGTCCTGTGTCACCTCAGCCGGTGTCAGGCCCGGCTGTCGCGCACGTAAGAGCCTTCGCCATGCCCGGCCATGCCGCCGGACACCTCTTCGGTGGCCTCGTCAGACAGCTCTTCCGGCAGGATCAGGTTGAGCACGATGGCCAGAAACGCCGCCGGCAACAGGCCCGAGGTCAACAGCACCCGCGCCGTTTCCGGCAGATGCTGAAGCGCCCCCGGTTCCAGCTGCAGCCCCAGCCCGAGGCTCAGGGCAATCGCAAAGATCACCATGTTGCGCCGGTTCCAGTGCACGTCGGACAGCATCGAGATGCCGGCCGCGACCACCATGCCGAACATCACGATCACGCCGCCGCCCAGCACTTCGATGGGCACCGTGCGAATGACGCCGCCGACCTTGGGGATCAGCCCGCAGATGATCAGGAAGACCGCGCCGCAGGTCACCACATGGCGGCTCATCACCCCGGTCATGGCGATCAGACCGACGTTCTGGCTGAACGAGGTGTTGGGAAAGCCGCCAAAGATGCCGGCCACCGCGGTGCCGACACCATCGGCATAGGTCGCGCCGGTGACCTCCTCGGCGGTGGCCTCACGCCCGGCGCCACCCTTGGTGATCCCCGAAACGTCGCCCACCGTCTCGATCGCCGAGATGAAGGCCATCAGGCAAAAGCCGATCACCGCCGCCACCGAGAATTCGAAGCCGTATTTGAACGGCTGCGGCAGGGCAAAGGCAGCCGAGTTCGCCCACGACGAGGTGATGGTCTCGACGCTCAGCATGCCGACCGCTAGCGCATAGACATAGCCCACGATCAGCCCGATCAGCACCGCCGAGATCGACAGCATGCCACGGGCAAAGAACTTCAGCCCCAGGGTCACCACGATCACGATCAGCGCCGCCGACCAGTTCAGCAGGCTGCCGTATTCCGGCGTGCCGATCGCCGGGACGCCGCCGGCGGCGTACTGGATGCCCACCTTGACCAGCGCCAGCCCGATCATCGTCACCACGAGGCCGGTCACCAGCGGCGG
>NZ_JAXMOR010000029.1:0-58592 GCF_034669705.1 Marinovum sp. | reverse complement strand
CAATTTCGGCACGGTGATCGGCGCGGCGCTGCGGATGTCTTTCCGGATGACCACGCAGGCCTCCGAGAACTTCGCGGACTCGCTTCACACCCATGGCGACGTGCTGGAAGCGATCCGGATGCGCGAGAGCGAGACCGCTCGCCGGCTGATGGCCGGGCTGATCGGTGTCGCGGCGCGCGACTTGGGCCGCGCGGCGAGCCAGCGGGGCCAGGACACGGCCGCGGCCCTATGACCTCGTCCTGCCGCTGAGCGATGATCACGCTGCAGAACGATCGGTTCCGGCTGTCGGTGGATCCGGCGATGGGCGCTTCGGTCGGCCGCTTCGAGGTCGCAACGGCAGAGGGCTGGGTGCCGGTGCTGGCGCCTAGAGCCGCGCCCGCCAGGACCGCCGGCGACACGGCAATGTTCCTCATGGCGCCCTTCGCCAACCGCGCGCGCGGCAACCGGCTGGCCCTGGGCACGCGGCGCATCGAACTTGCGCCCAACACCGACGAGCCGCTGGCGCTGCATGGCATCGCCTGGCAGCGGTCGTGGGAGGTGATCGAGACCACCGCCGGCCGGATCGCGCTCGGCCTTGATACCCGCGGCCACGATCCCCTCGACCTGCGGATGGAGTTCATGGCGGAGCTGCGCGCCACCGGTGTCAGGTTCGGCCTGAGCCTCCGCAACACCGGGGCGCGGGCGGTGCCCTGCGGCATCGGCTTCCACCCGTATTTCCCGCGTCTGACGGACACGCAGGTGGCCTTTGCCGCCCGCACGCTCTGGCCGGAGGGGCCGGGGCATCTGCCCCTCGGCAAGCGCCCGCTTCCCGCCGCGGAGGCCTATTCGACGCCGCGGGGGCTGCCGGAGGCCTGGCGCAACCAATGCTATTCCGGCTGGGACGGGCGCGCGCGGATCACTCAGCCATCGCTGGGTTACGGGCTCGAGATGCGGGGTCGGGGACTCCCGGCGTTGATGCTCTTTGCCGACCCCGGGATGGCACGGTTTGCGCTTGAACCGCAGAGCCATGTCAGCGGCGAGACCGGGACCGGGCCGCACGGGCTGACTGTGCTTCCGGCGGGCCAGTCGATTTCGGCCGAGCTGACCCTGAAGATCGCCGCGCGCCCGGCAGGCTGAGCGTCAGGGCAGCGGCGGGTCGACCAGCAGGCCTGAGACCTTAAGCGCCTTCCAATAGGCAAAATCCGCGTGATGCACCAGGAGGCACTCGAGCGACCGTTGCAGGTATTCGCCTTCGTGCGAATGCGCCCCGGCAATATGCGCGACCTCGACCGGGAGACCCACGGTGAGGCAGATGTGCCAGCCGTGGCCGGGGTGACGCATTGGGGGAAACCCGCAGGCGGACGGTCGCCCGGTCCACTCCGCCCGCCGAGCGGCATTGAACTCGAAGGGCTTGCCCACGTCGTGCAAGAGCCCGCCGGCAATCAGCACGTCGAGATCGAGCGGCAGGTCGGGCGCGGAAGCCTTCAGCGCCTCGCCGCTGGCGCGGGCCATGTTGGTCACGGCGCGGATATGGGTGAGCTGGGTGCCGGTTTTCAGCTGCAGCCGGCCGGGCGAACCGCAGCCTGCCATGTCGGAAACCCGGCTCAGACCCTCCTGCGCCAGCGCATAGCTCCAGGCCGCGACCACCCCGTCGCGCAGGCCGGGATCGTTGATGCCGGCGAGCTCCGGCAACTCCCGGATCACATTGGCGGCGATCTTGTCACTGGCCTCCGTGCCCTCAGGGGCGGTCATTGCACGCCCCTGCGGTAGGGGCTGGCGCTGTGCAGCGCGCTTTCGGGCACCTCGACCTCGACCGCGAGCAGGCGAAACGACAGGGTCTTGCCGTGGCCATCAAGATTGAGCGACGAGTTCACCCCGCCCTCGAGCACATTGTCGATGACGAAGTTGAAGCTTGCGAGTTTCGGCAGGTCGTAGCGCTGCACCCGGGTGGTGCCGCGGTAGCGGAAGATGTCATGCACGCGTTCGGCGGTCAGCTGTTCAGCGATCGGGGCGAAGGCCACTTCCTTGTAGGGAATGACGCTGATGTTGAGCCGGTTGCCCTTGTCGCCGGCGCGCCCGTGGGCGACCTCGTGCAACGGCACTCTGATGATGGGGTCCTCGAAAGTCACAGCAGATCCTCGCTTGCGAAACATTGGGATTGGGTTTGGATCGCCGCCCGTTCGGCGAGATAGGATCGTGTCACGACCCTGCGGGTGACCCGCCACCTGGCGCCGCCAGTGCCGGCAGTGCCGCAGCACAGCAGGGCCAGGACCTCGCGGGCGGATTGTTCCACGTGGGAGCGATTGGAGCCGGCGGCGGCCAGCCGGATGCGGATGTCCGACGGGCCCGGCCCATAGTCTTCCAGGCTGAGGACACCGGCATCCGAGTCATGCGCGCTCGAGATGCCGATCAGGTCGCAGCGGGCGGTCACGTCCAGCCCGCGAAACTTCAGCCGGTCGTGCAGCACCTGCCGCGTGGCGCGGGCGCGGGCCAGGGCGTTGGGCCCGGCCACCGAGACCTCTCCCTCGCCGAGGTAGCTGCCGCCGAAGCAGGCGGTGACCTTGAGCTTTTCCGGTCGTGCGGTGCCCGAGACCCCGAGGATCTGGACCCGATCCTCGGACAGCTGTTGCAACGTCACACCGCTGAGATCGACGGTCACGTCGGGGGTGATGTACTGCGCTGGATCGTGGATCTCGTAGAGCAGTTGCTCCTTGATGGTCCGCGCATCCACCAGCCCCCCGGTGTCGGCTGCCTTGCCGATGATGACCGCGCCGTCCGCGCCGATCTCGGCGATCGGAAAGCCGATGTTCTCCGGGCAGGGGATCTCCTTGTAGCCGGGCTCGAAGAACACTCCGCCACAGACCTGCGAGCCGCATTCCAGCAGGTGACCCGCGGTGGCGCCGGCGGCCAACAGATCCCAGTCGTCTGCCGACCAGCCGAAATGGTGGATCAGCGGCGCCAGCGCCAGCGAGGGATCGCCGGTTCGGCCGCAGACCACGACATCGGCGCCCTTGGCCAGCGCTTCGACCAGCGGCTGGGCATCGAGATAGGCATTGGCTGACACCAGCGTGCCGTCATGGACATCGATGCCTTCGTCGGCCTCGTAGACCTCGAGGTCGTCGAGCGAGATCCGTTCGCGGATGTCGTCGCCCGTCACCACGCCGATGCGCAGTCCGGTGAGCTTCAGCTTTCTGGCAAGCCGGCTGATGCAGCGCGCAGCGCCCATCGGGTTGGCGCCGCCGAAGTTGCCGATGATCTTGATGCCGTTCTCGAAACAGTCCTTCAGGATCGGTTCCAGCAGCGGTTCGAGCATCGGCTCGTAGCCGCTGTCGTTCGAAGCGGTGCGCTCAAGTTGGGCCAACGCCACGGTGCGCTCGCCCAGAACCTCGAAAAAGATCGCCGAGGGCCGACCGTCGGCAACCAGGGTTTTCACCACCGGTATCGGTGCGTCGATCCGGTCGCCGGAGAATCCGGAACCGTTGCCTATCAGGAAGCTTGTCGTCATTTCATCACCCTATTTCTTGCACGCGTGTTCATTATTGGCTCGTGGCAGAAAAATGCAACAGGAGATTTTTTGATACGATAAGTCCAGTGAAATATAGAAATACTTTCGGGTTACACGAGGTCGACTTCAAACTGACGTGGCCTGTTCTGCGTTCTTCAAACATAATATTGCACGCGGTTCCATTTTGTTGTTAATGTCGCAGTGGGAGATAACGAATCGGAGGAGACACACGTGACACAACTCGAGGCAATCAAGGCGCCAGCAAAGCTCATCGCCGCGTCCCTGCTGTTGGCGGGCGCCACATCGGCCGCTGCGCAGGACGTGCGCTGGCAGGCGTCCACTTGGGGCACGCCGCGCGCCGCCACCGCCGGCGCCGAGGCCTGGGCCGAGGAAATCGCTCGCCGCACCGACGGCGCTTTCCAGATCAGCATTCACTACGGCGGCGAGCTTTCGGCGCCGCGCAACAACCTGGACAACCTGCAGCTGGGCGCCTTCGAAGTGGCGAACTACTGCGGCGGCTTCCACCCAGGCAAGCACCCGGCCTCGATGGTGGTCGAGCTGCCCTTTTTGCCGTTCGAGGATCTCGCCAATCAGCGCGCCGCGCATGAGGCGGTCTATTCACACCCGACCGTCGAGGCCGAGCTCGCACGCTGGAATGCAAAGTGGATGCTCTCTTCGGTGCTGCCGCAGATGGAGTTGATCGGCCGCGGCGAGGCCGTCGACTCGGTGGCCGGGATCGAAGGCCTCCGGGTGCGCGCCCTCGGCCCGCTCGGCTCTGCCTATGCAAAGGCCGGCGCGGTGCCAATGTCGCTCTCGGCGCCGGAAACCTACCAGGCGCTGTCGCAGGGCGTGCTGGATTCGGTGGCGATCGCGCATTACGCCATGGACTCCTACCGGCTTTATGAACCCTCTGACTGGGTGACCGAGAACCTCGCACCCGGCACGGTGAACTGCCCCTGGGTGGTGAGCATCAGCGCCTGGGAGGCGCTGCCGCAGGCCTATCGCGACATCGCGCTCGAGTCGCGGGACATGGCCTATGCGGCCTATGCAGACGCCTATGGCGAGGCCGGCGACGGCGCGCTCGAGGCGTTCCGGGAAGACGGGCTGACCGTCGTGTCCTTCTCTGAGGCCGAGCGCGAGAAGTTCCGCGATCTGGCCGGGGTTCCGCTCTGGCAGGAATGGATCGCCGAGGCTGAGGCGAAGGGCCTGCCGGGACAGGAGCTGTTCGACCGGATGATGGCGGCCATTCCAGGCAAGTAACGGTCGCTTGGCGGCAGAAGACGGTCAAGGGAGGCCAGACCAGCATGAACGACACACCTGACGGGCAGCGGCGATTTCGCAATCGCCCGCCCGGGTCGAACTGGGGCGATTTCGGGCCCGATGATCGTCTCGGGCGGCTCAACCTGATCACCCCCGAACGGCGCCGCGCGGCGGCCGGGGAGATCCGCGAAGGCCTTGCCTTCTGCCTCAGCCTGCCGCTTGACATTCCGGGGCGCAACGTGCTGAACCCCAACCGCAAAGCACCCAGCCTGAAGCCTGTGGTCCGGCGTCACGGCGAGGCCTATCACTACCGGGTCGAGCAGGAGCACGCTGGCGTCGTCGATGTCTCTTGCGATGATGTGATCACGATCTACAGCCAATATTCCACCCAGTGGGATTCCCTGGCCCACAACGGCGCGCTGTTTGATGCCGATGGCGACGGGGTCAAGGAAGAGGTCTACTACAACGGCTACCGAGCGCGGGTCGACGTTGAAGCGCCCGATGCCGAGAGCGGCCGTGGCGGTGGCAATCCGCTGGGTATCGACCGGCTGGCGGAAAGCTGCGTCCAAGGGCGCGGCGTCCTGGTCGATCTGGAAAAGGTCTTTGGCCTCGAGCGGCGGCGGATCGGGCGGACCGACCTGCTGCACGCCATTCAGGCGCTCGACCTCGAGATCGGGCCGGGCGACATCCTGTGCCTGCACACTGGGTTTGCCCGCGAGCTCTGGAAGATGGGCGACGCCCCCGATCCGGCGGCACTGGCCCAGGTCGGTGTCGAGCTCGACGGTGCGGACCGTGACCTGCTGGAGTGGATCACCGCCTCTGGCATCGCGGCGCTGGTGGCCGACAACGCGGTGGTCGAACATCGCCCTGCCGTGCCGCGCAGCAAGGGCGTGCTGCTGCCGCTGCACAACCACTGCCTGTTCAAGCTGGGTCTGCCGCTTGGCGAGCTCTGGTACTTGTCCGATCTGGCCGAGTGGCTGGACCAGGCGGGCCGGACACGATTCTTTCTCAGCGCTCCGCCGCTGCGCCTGCCAGGCGCGGTGGGATCGCCGGTCTCGCCGGTGGCAACGGTATGACATCCCAGCCTCGCACCAAGGGGAACGCGCAATGGCACTGACCACGAGCAGATCCGACAGGAGCCTCATCGCTCTCGACCGGGGGGTCGGCGCGATCGAGACCCTGGGCGCCGCCATCGGCGCCTGGGTGATTTTCGGCCTGCTATGGCTGAGCGTGGCTGAGATCCTGTCACGCAACCTTTTGGGCGCGCCGCTGCGCGGGCAGTTCGACGTGCTTGTTCTGGTCGGCCCGCTCTACGGACTGCTTGGCCTGTCCTACTGCTATCGCAAGGCCGGTCACGTCCGCATGGACCTTGTGAACCGCAGGCTCACCGGTCGCAGCGCGCATCTTGCCGAGGTGGTCATCGCGGTCTGCGCGCTGCTGATCACGGTGCAGCTGTTTCAGGGATCGTTCTCGCATTTCGAACGCTCCTACATGATCGGCGATACCACCATCGCCATGAACTGGCCGACCTGGCCGTCGAAACTGGTGGCCCCGCTGTCCTTCGCAGTTCTGGCGGCGCGCCTTGTGCTGACGATCTGGGCGCATGGCCGGCTGTTCACCGACCCGCGCAGGTCCGCAATCGCCACACCGGTTCCACCGGACCCCGTCACCGAAGCCGTCGACTGAGCGACCTTCTGCAGAATTGATCAAAGGATCGAGACATGGACCCTATCACCGTGGGACTCATCGGCGTTGCCGGGCTGTTTCTTCTCATTCTCGCTGGTTTCCCGATCGTCTTCGCGGCGGCAATCACCGGCTTTCTCGGGCTCAGCTTTCTCAAGGGCTTTGCCGTTGCCACTAATATTGCCGGGCTGATCCCTTATGACAGCACCGCCCGGTACGAGCTCTCGGTGTTGCCGCTCTTCATCCTGATCGGCTTTCTTGCCAATTCGGCAGGGATGATCAACGGTGCATACAGGTTCGCCCGGGCCTGGCTGGGCTGGATGCCCGGCGGGGTGGGGGTGGCCACGATCTTCGCCAGCGCCGGCTTCGGTGCGGTGTCGGGCGCGAGCACGGCGACCGCCGCGGTGTTTGCGCGGGTCGCCATCCCGGAACTGTCGAAGAGCGGCTATTCGCTGAAAAACTCGGCCGCGCTGGTGGCGGCGAGCGGCACCCTCGCCTCGCTGATCCCGCCCAGCACCATCCTGGTGGTCTATGGCATTATCGTCGAGGAATCGATCGGCAAGCTGCTGCTGGCCGGCTTTATTCCGGGGTTCTTTTCTGCATTGGTCTACGCCGCCTATATTGTCTTTGCCGCCAAGACCACCTCGGGAGCAAAGCCGCAGATCATCCGGGCAAGCTGGCGTAACAGGTTGGCCGAGGTGCCGCGGGTGTTGCCGATCATCGCGGTCATCCTGGTGATCATCATCGGTATGTCATCCGGCTGGTCGACGCCAACCGAGGCCGGGGCGGTCGGTGCCGGGATCGTCTTTGTGATGTTCTTGTTTTCCGGCAAGTTCTCGATCCGCGAGCTGCACGCCTGCTTGATGGATTCGATCCGCCTCACGGTGATGATCTTCGCCACCATCTGGGGGGTCCTCATCCTCGCTCGGTTTCTTGCCTTCAGCGGCCTGCCAGGCGCGGTCGCCAACTGGATCGTCGGCCTCGACATGCACGCTTCGGTGATCCTCTGCATCATCCTGACAGCCTATGTTGTGCTTGGCATGTTCATGAATGCCATCGGCATGCTGCTGCTGACACTGCCGATCATCTTTCCGGCGATCGTCGAGCTCGGGTTCGATCCGATCTGGTTCGGCATCCTCGTGGTCAAGGTGGTCGAGATCGGGTTGATCACGCCTCCGGTGGGTCTGAACTGCTTTGTCGTGGCCGGCGTGCGCCCTGACATTCAGCTGGGCTCGATTTTCAAGGGCGTCATCCCGTTCCTGGGAATGGACCTGGTGACCATCGCGATCCTGTTTTCCTTTCCGGCGATCGTGCTGTGGCTGCCAAGCCTGGTGTGAGCAAGGCGGTGGCGCCTGGCGTTTGTGGAAGCTGAAGGCTTTCGGTAACCTGTCGATGGGCAGGGCAGTTGAGAAAGAATAAGGGCAGCAGGATGGGCAAGAAGATATCCGGAAATCGGGTGACTGCCGATGACGTTGCGCGGGTGGCAGGTGTGTCCAGATCTTTGGTGTCGCGAACCTTCACCAAGGGGGCCTCCGTCTCCGAGAAGCGCCGCAAGCTGGTGCTGGAGGCCGCGCGAAAGCTGGGCTACGAGCCCAATATCGCGGCCAGGGTGCTGGCTGGAAAGGCCAGCAACGTCGTCGGCATTCTGATCGGCCCGCTGCTCAATCCCTTTCTCGCCGACCTGCTCGACAAGCTCTCTGACAGGTTGCGGGACGAGGGCTTTCTTCCGACCCTGTTCAAGGTGTCGACCGAGGGGGACGCCAAGAGCATTCTGCCTTTTATCTCGCAGTACAACATGGTGTCGACCATCGTCATGGGGATATCTCCCTCGGCCCGGGTCTCGCGGATGTTCGCCAGCCAGTCCGAGATGCCGATCGTGCTCAACCTCGGGGTCTTGCGGGATGTCGAGGCCGCCATCGTCACCACAGATCACTTCAGTGGCGGCATGCTGGCGGCGCAGGCGCTGCTGGACCGCGGCGCCGAACGCCCCGCGCTGGTGACGCGCGAGGTGGAAACCGGAATCTACGAAGAGCGCGCCGCCGGGTTTCGCCATGTTCTGGATCAGGCCGGTGTGGCCTGTACGCAGCTGGTGGTCGCCGAGGGCTCCTACGAGGCTGGCCATGCGGCCACGCTGACGCTGATGGACGGCGCGCACGGGCCCGATGCGGTGTTCTTCGGCAACGACATGATGGCGCTCGGAGGGATGGACGCCCTGCGGCGTGATCTTGGTCTTGCGGTGCCTGACGATGTCGCGGTGGTGGGCTACGACGACATTCCCGGAGCAGCGCTCGGGGCCTACCGGATCAGCACCATCCGCCAGCCGGTCGACAAGCTCGCGGCCAAGGCAGTGAGCGTGATCGTCGATTTCGAGACAACCGGCGCGGCCGACCTGACGACCTCGCTGATCTCTCCAGAGTTCATCTCGCGGGAGACGACCTGAGCGCAGAGGCAGCGGGTCTTATTGGTCGGGGCCCGGCAAAAGACTGCTCTCGATTGTCGGATTAAGGTCTGGGATGCCAATCGGTCGGAAGCTGCACAGGCTCTCGACTGAATTTTCAAATTGAAACGTTCGGCCTGAAGGAAGGCCGAAAACATAATCAGCCTTCTGCGCGCTTGCTGTGTAGCCGGGTGGATTCACAAACGAAGTGCAAATTCTGTATTAAAACAGGAATTTGCATGGAGATTGATGAATGGGAAGCCACTACTCTCACTTGACGCTTGAAGAGAGACGCAAGATCGACAAATGGCATGACGCAAAAATGCCGGTACCGGAAATTGCCGACCGGCTGGGTCGCGCAGCGTCGACGATCTACCGGGAACTGAAACGCAATGTCTACGAGGATACCGAGATCCCCGAGCTGAACGGCTACTATTCCGTGACCGCGCAAAACGCCTATGAGCGCCGACGCGCCATCCACCGCAAGCTGATCACGCACCCGGACCTGAAGGCCGCCGTCGAGGATCGCCTGAAAGCCGGCCCCCTCTCGTCGTTTGCCTTGCAAACGACTGCCGGTCAGCGGGTCTCCGGAACAGATCGCCGGCCGCATGCGCCTGGAACGCCACCCGATCCGGGTCAGTCACGAGACGATCTACCGCTTCGCCTATTCCAAAGACGGCCGAGACGAACAGTTCTACCGGTACCTGCCCGAGCATCGAAAACGCCGCAGGCCACGCGGCTACCGACGCCACCACCGCACCCATATCTTCGACAGCCAGAGCCTGTCACACAGGCCCGAGGCCATCTCCGAACGCAGCGAATTCGGCCATTGGGAATGCGACCTGATGATGTTTCGCAAGGAGCACGGGAAGGTCAACGTCACCTCCCTGGTCGAGCGGGTCAGCCGTTACACGGTGGTGACGCGTAACGAGGACCGGCAGTCGAAACCCATCATGGAAGCCCTGATCGAGGGCCTCGCGCCCCTGCCCGCCAGTCGATCACCTTCGACCGCGGCACAGAGTTCTCGGCCTGGCCCAAGCTGAAAGACGGGATCGGGGCCGACAGCTGGTTCTGTGACCCGCAGGCGCCGTGGCAGAAAGGCACGGTCGAGAACACCAACAACCGTCTTCGAAAGTACCTGCCCCGCTCGACCGACCCGACGGCGCTGACAAATCGATATTTGAGGTCGATTTGCCACCGCCTCAATTCAACGCCGCGCAAATGCCTGGGCTATAGAACACCCGCGGAAGTCTTTGAAAGCGAACTGATGGTCATTCGGAATGGGATAGAATACAAGTGATATCAGAAAGTTGCACTTCACCGTGAATTCACACCGGGGCACATTCTAAACTCCGTTGCGACAACTCCCCTATCTTGCTGGAAAGCAAGGAGAACGGACGATGGCCCACACGGAGCTGGAATTGCGCGAACGGCACCAGATCGAAGACATGCAGTACGCGAAAGTGCCGGTCAGCAAGATTGCTACGGAATTCGGCAGGCACCGCTCGACGATCTATCGCGAGATCAAGCGCATCTCTTGCGTCGACCAAGAGTTGCCGGATCTGGATGGCTACTACGGTATGAATGCGCAACGTTTTGCGTCGGCCAGACGCGCCCGGCGTCGAAAGTTGATCCGCCTGCCAAAGCTGCGCGCCGCGGTGATTGACCGCCTCAAGGAGGGTTGGTCTCCCGAGCAGATCGCCGGCCGTCTCGGCTTCGAAAGCCACGCTGTCCGCGTTTGCCACGAAACGATCTATGCACATGTCTACAGCCGCGAAGGTCAGTCCGACGCACTGGCGCGGTATCTGCCCAGCCGCCGCAGGAAACGCAAACCGCGCTACGCCAGACGCCCACGCAGCCTTGTTTTCCCGCCGGATCGGTCGATCCACGAGCGCCCCGACCACGTAGAAGACCCGCGAGAAATTCGGCGAATGGGAAGGGGATCCGATGATTTTCGAGAAGGTCCAGGGCAAGATGAACGTGGCCCCCCTGGTCGAACGCAAGACCCGTTTTGCCGTGCTGTTCCGCCACAACGACCGCAGCTCGACGCATTTCATGAACCGGCTGATGGACGTGATGGTCTCCCTGCCCCAACCGGCGCGTCGCTCGATCACCTTTAGAGCCCGATGATCTTGTCGTCCATCTCGTCGATTCGGGTCTGGCATTTCTTAACCAATTCCGGCTCGAAGCTGCTGTCGCGGTCGCGGGGCACCGCCACCGGCATCTCTCCATCCTGCCCCTTCAGCACCTTGGTCGAGGTGCAATTCCAGCGGTTGACATGGCCCGGTGGAGCTTCTTTGCCCTTTTCATAGCCAGGTTGCGCCGTCAGCTCAGCGCCCATCATCCGTCCCATGTGGTTGATCTTCAGCTCTTTCATCAGCCCGGCCTCGCCGAGCAGGTCCTCAGGGCGGTCTACGCCCTTCAGAAGTTCGTCCAGCAGTTCCTTGGAGATCGTCATGCATGCTTCCTTTCGAAGAGGCTTGGACCGGATCACTCATTCACAGAAGATCTGACACTCTCGAGGAACCGGACGAACAGCAGGGTCAGGTTCTCTCGTCGCGAGGTATCGGGCCATACCGCATAGATGCCCAGCGGCGCGAGCTGCCAATCCGGGAACAGGCGGATCAGCCGACCTGCGGCCTCGCCCCGTGCGGCAAGGTGTTCGGGCAGCACCGTGGCTCCGAGGTTCTGGCAGGTGAAGTGATACAGCGCATCGATGCTGTCGACTTCCAGCCGCGCCTGCCCCAGCACCTTGACCTCTTCGCCACCGGGCCCGGTCAACCGGGTGTACTCCGCCCGGTGCCTGTAGCGCAGCCAGTCCCAGTCCTCGAGGTCCGAGGGGTGCCGGGGCGCCGGCCGCGTCGCGGCGTACTCGGCGCCCACAACAAGCGCCCGCGCGGTTTCGCCCAGCTTGCGCGACATCATCGAGCTGTCGGCGAGCCAGCCTGCGCGGATGTTCACGTCGAAGCCGTCGTTCATCAGGTCCATCCGCTGGTCGGTAAAGACCACCGACAGCGCGACCTGCGGGTGCAGGCGGGAGAACTCGGCGATCGCCGTCGCCAGCGACGACGATGACATGAAGGCCGGCACCGACACCCGCAGCGCGCCCACCGGCTCCAGCGACAGGGCGTTGAGCTCGTTCAGCCCGCTCTCGGCACTGCGCAGCATCTCGGTCACGCGGGCATAGAACATCCGCCCCTCGTTGGTCAGCGCGATCTTGCGGGTGGTGCGATAGAGCAGCGTCACCCCGAGAAACGCCTCGAGCTCCGACACCGTCTCGCTGACCCGCGAGGGCGCGAGGCCGATGGCGCGGGCGGCGGCGCGGAACGAGCCTTCGTCGACGACGCGGGCGAATACGGCCATGTGCCTGAGATGGTCGATCATTGTTCTGCCTGCCGGAACGATCACTTCTGAAATCAGGTGATACCCGGATCAGTGCTGCGAGGATAGATCATCCTTGCAACACGAGGACCGATGTCATGAACGCGACAACACATTTCACCACCGACCACGCCGAGCGCTATCTCGGCACGCTCTGCAAGCATTTCGGCCACAAGGTTCCTGTCACCCACGCGGGTCGCTCGGGCGAGATCACCCTGCCCTTCGGCGCCTGCGCGCTGACCGCCGAGGACACCGGACTGACCATGACCGCCCAGGCCCCAGACCAGGCCCAGCTCGACCGGGCTGTGCAGGTCATCACCAGCCACCTCGAGCGCTTTGCCTTCCGCGAGAACCCCGAACTGGACTGGGCCTACACCCCGGCCTGAGACCTTCGCACGCCTCCCCTGACCGCAACCCTCCCTGACCCCACCCTGAACCCAAGGACACACACCATGAAACTGAAGACCCTCCTCACCTCCGCCGCCCTCGTGGCAACCCTGCCCTTCGCCGCCCTGGCCGACAGCGCCGAGAACAAGGCGCGGGTGCTCGAAGCGCTGGAAAACACACTGCTTGCCGGCAATGTCGACGCGGTCGATCAGTACTTTGCCGAGGACATCATCCAGCACAACGACATGTTCGCCAACGGCATCGAGGCGCAGAAGGGCGTCGTCGGCTTCCTTGCCGGCAGCGGCACCTTCAAGGCCGAGTACGTCCGCGTCATCGCCGATGACGACATGGTCGCCGTGCATGCCCGCTACGAAGGCTTCGGCCCCACCCCGGTGATCGGCTTCGACGTTTTCCGCGTCGAGGACGGCAAGATCGCCGAGCATTGGGACAACCTGACCGAAGAACAGCCGCTGAATCCCTCGGGCCGCAGCCAGATCGACGGCACCACCGAGATCACCGACCGCGACCTGACCGAGGCCAACAAGGCCAAGGTCAAGGAGTTCCTCACCAAGGCTCTGATCGAGCACGCCGAGATCAACATCACCGACTACATCAGCCCGGTGACCTACCTGCAGCACAACCCGATGGTGGCTGACGGGCTGGAAGGCTTCGGCGCGTTCATGGCCGAGATGGCGAAGCAGGGCATCTCGATGGACTACACTGAGGTTCACGAGGTGATCGGCGAAGGCAACTTCGTGCTGACAATGTCCGAAGGCACGATCGGCGACGCGCCCACCGCCTTCTACGACCTCTTCCGCCTCGAAGACGGGCTGATCGTCGAGCACTGGGACGTCATCGCGCCGATGCCCGGCGCGGACGCGGCCCACAACGAAGCCGGCAAATTCTGAACGACACCGGCGCCCCGAGCCCTTCGGGGCGCCCCTGAAAAGGACCGACAGATGAACCGCAGAACTCTTCTCAAAACCTCGCTTGGCGCATCGCTGGCGATCATTCTCGGACAACACGCAGGAGCACAGGACATGGACGCACCCACGCAAGAGAGCTTTGACACGGTAATGGCCTTCATGGGCGCGATGGGATCGGACGACATGGAGAAAATGGCCGCGCTGATGGCCGACGACATGGTCTGGCACAACGAAGGCGACGAGAGCCTGCCGTGGATCGGCGAAGCCCGCGGCAAGGAGGCGATCTTTGCCTTCCTCGGCACCTTCAGCGAGAACTTCCAAACCACCGCATGGGACAACACCGATGCCTTCGCCTCGGGCGACACTGTCGCGGTCTTTGGCGAGATGAACGGCATCACCACCAAATCCGGCAAGGAAACCGGCCCCTTCGCCTTTGCCCTGCGCGCCAAGGTGCGTGACGGTCAGGTGGTGCTGTGGCACTGGTTCGAGGACAGCTTTGCCGTCAGCCAAGCCTATCACGGCTGAACCCACTGATCCCCCTTGGCAGGACCGGCAACCCTGACCGGTCCTGCTTTCGACGCGACCGAAGGAGAACCCAATGACCTATGCCGTCACCGCCGTGTCCGGCCAGCTTGGCCAGGAAATCGCCCGCAAGCTTATCGCCCTGCCGGGCGCCACGTCGGTCATTGGGCTGGCCCGCACGCCCGGCAATACCGCCGATCTCGGCATCGAGGTCCGCCCCGGCGACTATGACAAGCGCGATGAGCTGGAAGCCTCGCTCCAGGGGGTCGACGCGCTGGTCATCGTCTCGGGCATGGCGCCGCCCGACCAGCGCATCGGCCAGCACCGCAACGTGATCGAAGCGGCGAAATCCGCCGGCGTGCACAAGCTTGTCTACACCAGCATCCAGGGCCCCGAGGACGGCACACCGTTTTCGCCGGTGGTGCAGAGCAACCGCCAGACCGAGGCCGACATCCGCGCCTCCGGTCTCGACTGGACGATCGGGCGCAACGGCATCTACATCGAGCCGGACGTCGAGTATATCGACAGCTACCGCGCCCGCGGCGAGATCGCCAATAGCGCCGGTGACGGCCGTTGCGGCTATACCACCCGCTCCGAGCTGGCGCATGCCTATGCCGCGCTGCTGACGCGGCCCGACCACGACGGCCAGACCTTCGATCTGAACGGCACGCCGATCACGCAGGTCGCGCTCACCGGCTACCTGAACCGCACCTTCGGCACCGAGCTCACCTATCGCGCCATGTCGCCAGAGGATTTCGTCGCCGACCGCACGCAGGAACTGGGTGACTTCATCGGCCCGATCATCGGCGGCATCTACGACGGCATCCGCCGCGGCGTCTATGACCGGAAGGGCGACTTCGAGGCCGTCACCGGCCGTCCGCACCAGAGTTGGGACGACTACTTCGCCTCGTTGCGCGGCTGACCCGCACAGCGGCATGCGACGGAAACCCCGGCCAGTCGCGTTCAATCAGAAATCCACGCCCTGAAAGCCAGAACCCATGTCCACCCTGAAAGCCATCTGGGATCATCCCTATACCTTCTGGGCGCTGCTCAGCCTGCCCGCGATCCCGCTCCTGACCATGCTGACCTCCGGCGACCCCGAGGCGGTGCATCAACTGCTCCACCCGACCGGAGAATTCGCCGCCCGCTTCATGATCATCGCGATGATGATCTCGCCTCTGGCGCTGCTTCTGAAAGGCTGGCGCGGCCCGCGCTGGCTGATGAAACGCCGCCGCTACCTGGGCGTGGCGGCCTTTGCCTATGCGCTGGTGCACACCGTGCTCTACCTCGTCGACCTCGGCACGGTGCAGAAGGTCGTGGCCGATCTGCCGGAATTCTACATCTGGACCGGCTGGATTGCCTTCGTGATCTTCGTGCCCCTGGCCATCACCTCGTCGGATTACTTCGTCCGCAAGCTGGGCCGCAACTGGAAGACCCTGCAGCGCATTACCTACGCCGCGGCGGTGCTGACCTTGCTGCATTGGGCCGCGCTGCACGAGTGGGGCGGCCTGCCCGGCGCGCTGGTTCACTTCGTCCCGCTCGGCCTGCTCGAAGCCTATCGCCTCTGGTACTGGTACCTGCACCCGAGGCCGCAACTCGCCGCTCGAGGTGACACCGAGGGGCAGCCTTCCGCCCCTCGAAGCCGCTTCGGCAAGACCGCCGAAAAGGTATAAGCTGACCTCAGGAACGTAGCAGCTGAACGGCGGTGTTGTTGGTGCACTGGCCGGTGGCCAGCGGGGTAGTCAGCCCCCTTGACACACCGCGCCACGGCCAGTCGTCATCGCTGTGACCGGTCAACACCACCGCACGACCCTGCCTCCCATGATCAACCGCAATCTTACGCACCAATATTGTTGCGTGCGCAATAATAAGATTGACAACGACGCATTTTGCGGTCATTTTCCGGACAGCACCGAGATAGACCCGCGCGGCACCGATCCGGTCGCCTCGGGCCGGGATGCGCTGACGCATCACCTTGCCCCGGGCCAGCGCGCGCCATGCCGAAATTGCCTATGGGAGGCGGAGATGACGGCCCAGATCTTTTCCAATCGCAACCGCGAGTTCCACCTCGGCCCGTTCCCGCTGGAACGGCTGGCCCGCACCGATGCGCAGCCCGATCTCGCGCAGGTGCCGGCGTTCCAGCCGGTGAACTTCGATCACGGCAACACGCCGGAATCGCTGGTCAACGCGATGCAGGACTATCAGGCGATGCTCGACGTGCTGCGCGGCGGGCTGTTTGCCGAGCAGAAGGCCGGCTGCCCCGAGGACCCGCTCGAGCGCGCCAACCACATCAAGTCCTACGGCTATTTCCAGGACGCGCCGATGGTGGGTATCGCGCCCTTCGATCCCTCCATGCGGCTCGAGACCCCGGTCGAGAACCCGGAAATCGCCCGGCTCGCCGAGGACCTGAAGACCAAGCAGGTCAAATCCATGGCCTCGGGCATCGACGTGATCATGGCCGACCTCAAGGAAAGCGTGACCGCCCCGCCCCAACCGGTGGACGGGCACGATCACGCCGTCGTCTTTCTCTACAACTACAACCGCGATCCTTCGCCGGACGAGCCGGGCTTCGAGTGGATGTTCGACGCCCAACGCCAGCGCGCCTGCCTGCTGGGCACCGAGGCCGCGGTGGTCATCGCCAGCTACCTGCGCATCCTCGGCTATGACGCCAAGGCGCATTCCGGTGCCGCCACCGATGTCGATCTGAACAAGCTGGTCGTCGCCGCCGGGCTGGCGGTGATGGAGGATGGCAAGCTTGTCAATCCCTTCGTCGGCGACCGGTTCGAGGTCGTGGCGATCACCACCAACTTCAGCATGGCCACCGACAAGCCGCTGGCGCCGATGTCCGAACAGCCCCGCTCGCTGACCCACGGGCTGGCGTGGAAGCTGGGCAAGGGCTCGGCCAAGAGCGCCCGCACGCTCGACCCTTATGCCAAGCGGCGCTACACGGACGGCCTGCATCCGTTCGAAAAGCTCCGCCGCGTCGACAAGCCCACCACCTTCATCGACGAAGAACGGGTGGCGCGGGTGCCGAAACGGGCCGACATGTTCGCCCGCTCGCAGTTCGGCGACATGGGTAAGGCCAACCAGGAGGCTGCAACGGGCGGCTACTTCTCGCGCAAATCCCCCGTCAGCCAGGCCTCGCGCCGGCCGATGGGCGCCTTCAACCTGCTACTCGAAGGGCCGGTGGCCGAAACCGTCAATCACACCGCCAAGGACAAGCAGCGCAATTACGAGGCGATCAAGGCGATCGGCTATTTCCTCGGCTCCGACGCTGTCGGCGTGGCGCGCTGCCCGGAGTGGACGTGGTATTCCCACGATGCCTTTGGCGAGCCGATCGTGCCGACGCATGACAGCGCCATCTGCCTGATCATCGACCAGGGCTTCGACACCACCGAAGGCTCCTCGGGCGACGACTGGATCGCCGTGGCGCAATCGATGCGGGCCTACCTGCGGTTCTCGCTGCTGGGCGGGGTGATCGCGGCGCAGATCCGCAACCTCGGCTACACCGCCAAGGCGCACACCAACATGAGCAGCCAGGTGCTGCACCCGCCGCTTCTGCTGCTCGCCGGTCTTGGCGAGGTCAGCCGCATCGGCGAGGTCATCGTCAACCCGTTCCTCGGGCCGCGGCTGAAATCAGGCATCATCACCACCGACATGCCCCTGACCCATGACAAACCGGTCGATTTCGGCATGCAGGCATTCTGCGAGAGCTGCAACAAATGCGCCCGCGAATGTCCGAGCGGCGCGATCACCGCCGGGCCGAAGCTGATGTTCAACGGCTACGAGACCTGGAAGTCCGACAGCCAGAAATGCACCACCTACCGCATCACCCAGAAGGGCGGCGCGATGTGTGGCCGCTGCATGAAGACCTGCCCGTGGAACATGGAAGGGCTTGAGCACGAAAAGCCTCTGCGCTGGATCGCGATGAAGGTGCCGCAGATGGCGGGCGTTCTGGCCAAGGCCGACGACCTCGTGGGCAACGGCCGGATCAACCCCAAGAAACGTTGGTGGTGGGACCTGCGCTGGAACCCCGACGGCTCCTGCGAGATGGTCGATCAGAAAGTGCAGCCATCGAATTACCGCGAGCTGCAGACCGACCTGAAGCTGAAATTCGAGGATCAGACGCTGGCAGTATACCCTGCCAACCTCGCGCCGCATCCCTGGCCCTTCCCCTTCCCGATGGATCGCGAAAAGGGCATCGAGGCTTACCAGGCGATGATTACCGCCGAGGAATACCAGGCGCGGCTCGACCGGGGCGAGACCGAGGGCCTCGCGCATGAGTACAAGCTGAGCGGCGAGGCGCCGGTGATCCGGGTGCAGGTCTCCAAGGTCGACCGGATGACGCCGGGGGTGACGAAATACGAATTCACCGCGCTCGATGGCGAGCCGCTGCCGGAATGGACGGCGGGCGCGCATCTGGATGTCGTGGTCGCACCGGAATATTTTCGCCAATACTCGATGTCAGGCGATCCAGCGGACCGGACGAAATACCAGATCGGCGTGTTGCGAGAAGACGGTGGACGCGGCGGGTCGAAGCTGTTGCACCGGATCTTCTCGGAAGGTCGCAAGGTGTTCATCTCGCGCCCGATCAATCACTTCCCGCTGGCTGCCGATGGTACCAAGCATTTCCTGATGGGCGGCGGTATCGGCATCACGCCGATGATTGCCTTTGCCCATGAATGCCATGCCAAGGGCGTGGACTTCGAACTGCATTACTCCGCCTCGCGCAAGGATGACGCCGGGTTCCTCGACGATCTGCAAAGCGTCCCGTGGTCGGACAAGGTGACGTTGCATTTCTCCGATCAGGGCACCCGCGCCGATCTTGATGCGCTGCTGTCAGGCTACCAGCCCGGCTGGCACGTCTATACCTGCGGCCCCGATCGTTTCATGACCGGGGTGATGGAAGCGGCAGAACGGCAGGGCTTCCCCGAAGAGGCCCGGCATCTGGAATACTTCTCGGTCCCCGAGCTGCCGGAGTACGAAAACCACGATTTCACGCTCAAGCTTGCCCGGTCGGGCCGCGAATTCACTATCCCTGCCGACAAGTCGGCCACCGATGTGCTGCTGGAGAACGGCGTGCAGATCGACGTTAAATGCTCTGACGGCATCTGCGGCGTCTGCAAATGCGGGCTGGTGTCCGGCGAGGCCGAGCACCGCGATTTCGTGCTGTCGAACGCGCAGCGCGAAGAGGCGATCATCCTGTGCCAGAGCCGGGCGGCCAAGCCCGGCGGCACCATCGAGGTCGATCTTTGACCGGGGCGCCCATGGCACCCCGAAGACCACAGGCATCACGTTCAGGAGGAGGAACACGATGACATTTCAATGGATCAAGGCAACGCTCGCTGCCGCGGTGATCGCCGCAACCGGCGTCACCGCGCAGGCCGAGGGCTGGGCGCCTGACGGGCCGGTGACGATGAAGATCGGCTTTCGCGCCGGCGGCGGTGCCGACAGCATGGGCCGGCTTCTGGCGCAGGAGCTGAGCGAGACCCTCGGCTGGGAAATCATCCCGCAAAACGTCGCCGGTCGCGGCGGGCTGGCCATCGCGATGGATGTGGCACAGGAGCCCGCAGACGGGCTGACCGTCGGCATCTCGACCTTCGACACCTTCGCATACGCGCTGCAGACCGCCGGTCGGATCGGCATCACCGCCGAGGATTTCACCTTCCTCTCCAGCCTCACCGGCAGCCAGATGGGCCTGATCGCGCGGACAGATCGTGGCTGGAGCACCCTCGGCGACGTGATCGCGGCGGCCAAGGCCGGCGAGAACATCTCGATCGGGGTGATGAACCAGAAACTGGCCGACGGCACCTATCTCATCGGCCGCGAGAACGGCGTCGAATTCACCACCGTCATGATCGACGGCGGCCGGGCCGGGCTGAACGGGGTCACGGCGAAAGACCTCGACATTTCCTGGGCCGCAGGGCTTCAGGCTGCCGGCGTCCGCTCCGGCGATATCATCAACCTTGCCTCGGCCGAGGATCAGCCGCTGACCATGTCCCCCGACGCGCCGTTGCTGTCGGAGTTCAACATGCCGTTCTCCTTCGGCTCGGGCTTTCTGGTGTTCGGCCCGGCCGACATGCCTGACGAGATCGCCGAGACCTATGCCACCGAGATCGGCAAGCTGCTGAACGACCCCGAAAGCCAGCTGTCCAAGATGGTCACCAAGACCTTTGCCGGCCCGATGGTGGTGCAGCGCGACGACCTGCGGGCCATGATCCAGAAGCGCAGCGACGAAGCCAGCGCGCTGATCGACGCCAGCTCGGAATAAACGCTTTCCACGGCTCTACCGACAGGCGCCCTTGCGGCGCCTGTTCCGCGTTCTCCGCACGACAATGGTACGGTTACAGTGCGCGTGCCGGCACCCGGCGTCTCAGGCGTGTTCTGGAAAGTCTCTAACGCGAGAAATGCGCCGTCAGCCGCTCGAAACACTCGGCCAGCGAGGCGCGCAGGTCATCGCCAAGGCACTCCCGCACGGCCTCCTGCCGTTTCTTGAAGCGGGGATCGAGACTGCGCAGCAAGTCCTCCCCCGCCTCTGTCAGGATGACGATCTTGCGGCGCTTGCTCGTGGGGTCTGCCTCGAAATCAACCAGCCCCTGCTTGCGCAGGTCCGCCGCGGTGCGGCTGATTTGCGCATTGTCGGTCACCATGTGCCGCGACAGATCGGCCATCGAAATCCGCTCGAACGTTTGCACCGTGCGCAGCAACCGATAGCCCGTCAGGTTGAGCGGCGTGTCCTTGATCTCGTTCATGGCATCCATCTCCATCAGCTTCGCTACGATGGAGAACTGGAAGGTCACGTTGCTTTCCAGCTTCCGCACCCGCTCCAGTTGGATCTCGAGTTCCTTGGACGTTATTGCCATCTCACCTCACCAATAATGTTGCGGCCGCAATGTTATTCTTGCGGCATTCTCGATAAGATGGTACGTCAAGTCATACCGATGCACCAGCACGATTATCGTTCGGAGGATAGTATTGCCATGAAGCGTCCTGAAAACGTCCTTGTCATCATGTCCGACGAACATCAGGCCCGGGCGCTGTCCTGTCTTGGCCATCCGCTGGTAAAGACGCCCAACCTCGACCGGTTGGCGGCGCGCGGCACACTGTTCGAGAATGCCTATACCCCCTCGCCGATTTGTGTGCCCGCGCGTGCGGCCTTTGCCACCGGGCAATATCCGCATCAGACCGGCTACTGGGACAATGCGATTGCCTATGACGGTCGGGTGCCGAGTTGGGGTCACGTCCTGCAGCAGGCCGGCGTGCGCACGGCCAGCATCGGCAAGCTGCATTACCGCGCCGAGAACGACCCGACCGGTTTCGACGAACAGATCGCGCCGATGCACATCCACGATGGCGTGGGCCAGGTCTGGGCGGCGGTCCGCAACCCCCTGCCCGAGGAAAAGCGCACCGGGCGGATGCTGGGTCAGATCGGCGCCGGTTGCTCGAGCTACAACGATTATGACTACCGCGTCTGCCGTGAGACGATCGCCTGGCTTGACCGGGCCGCCAGCTCGGAACAACCCTGGCTGCTGTTTTCCAGCTTCGTCGCGCCGCACTTCCCGCTGACGGTGCCGCAGAAGTATCTCGACCTCTATAAACCCGCCACGATGCCCCTGTCAGAGCTGCGCTGCGAGAACGGCTATGAGATCCACCCGTGGATGCAGCGGCGGCAGGCGTTCTGGAACCATGACGGTCTGCTGCGCGACGACGACGAACGCCGCCTCGCCATGGCCTGCTACTTCGCGCTCTGCAGCTTTGTCGACGCCCGCATCGGCCGCATCCTCGACGCGCTCGAGGCGACGGGTCAGGCGGAAAACACGCTGATCATCTACACCTCCGACCACGGCGAATGCCTCGGACAGCGCAATACCTGGGGCAAGTCGGTGCTCTACGGCGAGGCGACCCGCGTGCCGCTGATCATGGCCGGCCCCGGCATCGGCGCGGGCGAAACCTGCGCCACCCCGGTGAACCTGATCGACGTCGCTCCGACCCTTGCGGAACACTTCGGCCAGACGCCGCCGGCGGAATGGCCGGGCACGTCCCTGCTGCGGAGGTTGCAGGCGCCGGAGGATCGCGCGGCGCTGGTGTTCTCGGAATACCACGCGGCGGAATCGCCCACCGGCGCCTTCATGGTCGCCGATGCGGACTGGAAATATCACTACTACGTCGACTACCCGCCAGAACTCTTCGACCTTGCCGCCGATCCGGACGAGCGGGTGAACCTGGCCGGGCGTCCGGAGTACGCCACGCAGGAGGCGCGGATGCACACGGCGCTCCTGGCAATCTGCGATCCGGTGGCCACCGACCGCGCCGCCAAATCCGATCAGGACCAGCTGGTCGCCGCCTGGGGAGGTCGCGAGGCCGCCCTGCGGTCCGGCGTCAAAGGGGCCTCGCCAGTCCCGGTCTGACCACTTCGTTACTGTTTCGGGGAGGAAACAATGACACAGACACCATCCACCCGCTGCACGGACCGGCCCTGATGCTGGGCCGCAACGCAGAGCTCGTCGTCGCGGTGATCCTGCTGGGATTTGCCGCAATGGCCGCGCTGGTCTGGATCCCGGCCGATGTCGAGACCCAGATCATCCACACCCACCGCCGCCAGACCACGCTGGGCGATGCCTTCCTGCCGACCCTGGCGGTCGGCATCCTGGGGGTCGCCGCCTTGGTCCAGCTGCTGATGACCCTCGGGCGCGACCGCTCCGACGGGATCGAGGACACCGGCGTCGACATGACGACGCTGTCGTTCTTGCTGCCCCTCTCGGGCATCGTCGCGCTGTCGCTGGCGATGATGTACTGGGCCGGGCCGATTGCCGTCGATCTCTTCGTGGCGGATGACGGCGAGACGGCGCGCAGTTACCGCCAGATGCGCGGCACCTACCCCTATAAGCTCTTGGGATATGCTCTCGGCGGCACGGCGATGGTGTTCCTGATCACATCCTTCATCGAAGGACGGTTCCGCGCCACGCGCCTGCTGTCGTCGATCCTCGCGGTGGCGGCGCTGATGGCGATCTTCGATCTGCCGTTCGACACCGTGCTGCTGCCCCCCAACGGAGACTGGTGATGAGCGTTCTGGAATATGTCTGGGCCGGGGTCATGGCGGTGTTCGCCGGCCCCGAGGCCTTTGCGATCTTCGGCATCGGCGTGTCGATCACCATCGTCATGGTGGTGCTGGGCTTCCTGCTCGGCATCGTCATCGGCGCCACGCCGGGGCTCGGCGGGCCTTTCGTTATGGCGGTGTCGCTGCCGATCCTGATCTCGATCTTCGGCTTCACGCCGGATGCGCTTTTGCCGGTGCTGGGCTTTCTCATCGGGGTGATGAAAGGCTCGACCATCGGCGGCGCGGTGCCTGCGATCCTGTTCAACACCGCCGGCACCCCGGATTCGCTGATGACCACGCTCGACGGCTATCCGATGGCGAAAAAGGGCCAGGCCGGCAAGGCGCTGCGCACCGCGCATTTCGCCTCGGCCTCAGGCGATACCTTCTCCGACCTCGTGCTCTTCACCACCGCGCCGTTCCTCGCCGTGCTGGTCGAGGCGCATCTGGGCTTTGCCGAAAAGGCCGCGCTGATCATCCTGTCGCTCAGCTTCGTGGCGGCGGTTGTCGGCGCCTCGCCGATGAAGGGCGTGATGGCCGCGGCGTTGGGCCTGCTGGTGGCCTCGGTCGGCTCGGGCGAGGATTTCTATCCCCGCCTGTCGCTCGAATCCAATGCGCTGGCCGACGGTTTTCCGGTCATCACCGCGGTGCTCGGCGTACTGATCATGGGCGAAGTCATCACCGTCTTCGAGCAGATCTGGCGCGACCGGCGGCGCGAGCGCATCGGCACCGAAATGCCGCCCTCGACCGACAATTCGCTGAGCTGGAAGGAACGCCGCGGCCTGATGCCCTTCATCGGCCTCTCGGCGGTGGTCGGCACGGTGATCGGCGCCCTGCCCGGCATCGGCTCGACGCTGGCGGCCACGCTGGGCTATGCCACCGGGCAGAAGATGCACAAGGGGCCCGTTCCCTTCGGCGAGGGCACGCCAGAGGGCGTCGCCGCCACCGAGGCTGCCAACAGCGCGGTGTCGGGCGCCAATCTGATCCCGGTGCTGAGCCTCGGCATCCCCGGCAACGTCGGCGCGGTGTTCTTGATCCTCGCGGCGGAATCCATCGGCGGGTTCAACCCCGGGCCGGGCGTCTTCCGCTTCACCACCTCCGAGGTGAACCCAGAGCTGGTAGTGGCCTTTGGCCTCTTCACCACCATGATGCTGGCCAACCTGCTCAACTGGACCATCGGCGGGCAATTCATGCGCTGGGTCGGCGTCATGGTGCGCATCCCCAAGCGCGTGCTGATGCCGATGATCTTCCTGCTGACGCTGACGGCGGTCTACGTGCAGGAAACCTCGATGACCTCGATCTACTTCCTGCTCGGGTTCGGCCTGCTGGGCTATCTCATGCGCAAGCTGCGGATGCCGATCCTGCCGTTCGTCATCGCCTTCATCCTCGCCGGCAACCTCGAACAATCGATCCGACAGGCCTTTGCCGTGTCGGGCGCCGATCCGCTGTTCCTGATGCGCAGCCCGGTGGCGGCGCTGTTCCTGATCCTGTCGGTCGTTGTGGTGGTGTTCTTTTCGCGGGGCAAGAAGCCGGAAGCGGAAATGACCACCGAAGTCTCCTGAAGCAAAGGACCGCATCAATGACGATCAAGAACATCCTCGTCGCCTTCAACGGCACGCCCGGCAGCGTCGCGGCCCTGCGCACCGCGATCCTGATGCATGGCAAGCACGGCTGCCACGTCACCGGCCTGCTGGTGCACGCGGGCCAGCGCGAGACGCTGAGCGCCAACGCCTGGGTGCCGTCCAACGTGCGCGAGGCCATCGCCGCCAAGGTCCGCGAGGTCGAGCGCCAGAAGGAGGCCCAGTTCCGCGAACTGGCAGGCGATGCCGTGCCCGGCGACCAACTCCACTGGATCACGCTCTTCGGCCAGTCCGACGCCACCGTGGCGCGCTATGCCCGGATGTACGACCTGACGCTGGTCGGGCAATACGATGCCATCCAGGGCCATGAGCACCTCGAACTGCACCCCGACCAGATCGCCGTGAAGAGCGGCCGCCCGGTGTTCGTCATCCCGCGCGACCACGCGCCAGAGCGCATCCGCGAGATCGCGGTGATTGCCTGGGACGGGCGGCGCACGGCGACGCGGGCGGTGATGGATGCGATGCATCTCCTGGAATCCAAGCAGCAGGTGCATGTGCTCTCGATCGACGACGGCTCGCTGCGCCCGCCGCTGGAGGGCATCGACGTCGAGACCGCGCTCGGCCGCCACGGTGTGCAGGTCGAGCGGGTGATCCGCCCCGCCAAACGCGGCCAAGCGGCGGCCGATATCCTCGCCTATTGTCAGGAGGTCGGCGCCGGCATGCTGGTGATGGGCGCCTATGAACACAGCGTCTTTCGCGAGCGTCTGATCGGCGGCACCACCCAGCAGGTGCTCGACAAGGCGCCGCTGCCGATCCTGATGTCGCACTGACGACGCCCCTCTGCCTGAAAGGATGCGCCACATGAGCAAGAATGTCCTGTTCATCATGTGCGACCAGCTGCGCAACGACTACCTCGGCTGCGCCGGTCACCCCACCATCCGCACGCCGCATATCGATGCCCTGGCGGCCCGTGGCGTGCGGTTCTCCCGCGCCTATGTGCAATCGCCGATCTGCGGCCCCAGCCGGATGTGCGCCTATACCGGACGCTACGTCCGCAGCCACGGAACGGACTACAACAATGTGCCGCTCCGCGTCGGCGAGTGGACCCTTGGCGACCATCTGAACAGCTTCGGCGCGCGCGCGGTGCTCTGTGGCAAGACCCATGCCCGCGCCGATATCGACGGAATGAAACGCCTCGGGATCGACCCGGCCAGCCCCAAGGGGCGGCAGATCGGCGAAGCGGGGTTCGAGGTCTGGGACAGGCTCGACGGCATGCACCCGCCGGGGCTGAAACACCCCAGCCACTACAATGACTACTTGCGTGAGAATGGCTTTGACGGCGATAATCCGTGGCAGGACTGGGCGGCCTCGGTTGTCGACACCGACGGCACGGTGAAAAACGGCTGGCTCAACGAGCACGCCCACCTGCCCGCCCGCATCCCCGAGGAACACAGCGAAACGGCCTATGCCACCAACCGCGCGATGGCATTCATCGAAACCGCCGGCGACGCACCGTGGTGCCTGCACCTGAGCTACATCAAACCGCATTGGCCAATGGTCGCCCCCGCGCCCTACCACGCGATGTACGGGCCCGACGATGTGGTGCCGGTGGTCCGCTCCGAGGCCGAGCGCGACAGCGCGCACCCGGTCTACCAGGTCGCGCAGGACCGCAAGCACGCCACGATCTACAACCGCCCCGGCGCGCGCGAGCGCGTGGTGGCCTGCTACATGGGGCTGATCACCCAGATCGACGACCATATCGGGCGGCTGATGGCCTGGCTGGACGAGACCGGTCGGGCGGAAGACACGCTGATCGTTTTCACCTCGGACCACGGCGACTATCTGGGCGATCATTGGATGGGCGAAAAGCAGTTCTTCCACGATGCCGCGGTCAGGGTGCCGCTGATCGTCGTCGACCCCACGCCCGAGGCGGATGCCACCCGCGGCACCGTTGATACCCGGCTGGCAGAGATGATCGACATCCTGCCGACAACGGTGGAGTTCATGGGTGGCGAGCTCCGCTCAAACATTCTCGAGGGCCGTTCGCTCCTGCCGCTGGTGCGGGGCGAGAACGTGGTTTGGCGCGACTGCGTGTTCAGCGAGGCCGATTTCAGCCGCTCGCCCGCGCGGCAAGAGCTGGACCGGCCCACCGATCAATGCCGCATGGTGATGGCCTTCGACGGCCGGTGGAAATACGTGCACACCCAGGGGCTCCGGCCGATGCTGTTCGATCTCGAGGCCGACCCCGACGAGATGACCGATCTCGGCACCCACCCCGATTACGAGGCCGTGCGGGCGCGGATGAAGAATCGGGTGCTCGACTGGGCCTTCGGCGGCAAATCCCGGATCACCCAGACCGACGCCTTCATCGAGACCAAGCCGCCGGAGTTCGCCAAGGGCGTCTTCGTGGGGTTCTGGGACCGGGCCGAGGCCGACCAGGCGCTGGCCGCCTATCAGCAGGAGAAAGCCGGATGATCTACGAGATCCGCACCTACCGCTGTAAACCGGGCACGGTGCAGCGCCAGATTGCCTTCTACCGCGACCACGGGCTGGCGATCCAGACCCGCCACCTTGGCGCGCCGCTGGTCTTCGGCGCCACCGAGTTCGGCGACGTGAACAGCTACGTCCATGTCTGGGCCTTCGCCGATTTCGCCGACCGCAATGCCCGCCGCGGCGCGATGATGGCCGATCCTGAGTGGCGCGATTTCCTCGGGATGAGCGCCGAACGCGACGATGTGCTGAGCCAGGAGAACACCGTGCTGAAGGGCGCGGATTTCATGCCGCAGGCAGGCCAGTAGCGGGCCCGCGACGCGTCGGGTTAAAAGGCCCCGAGATGTAGTTTGTTTGATCGCCGCCGACGTCCGGACCGGGGCGCGGCGAAACGGCCACGAAATCATGCCGGCCGTTCACCCGCCGTCGGTCTCCCGCCGCCGCCTGAGATCCCGGCTCACGGACCCTCGGACCAGTACACGTCACCGCGGCCGATATCGCCCAGCCGCGTCTTGCCCGCGAGGCCCATGGTGGTGCGCAACTCTTTCTCGAGCAGCGTCAGCAGCCGGTCGACCCCCGGCTTCCCTTGCGCGCCAAGCGCATAGACCATGGCGCGGCCCAGCAGTACACCTGAGGCACCAAGCCCACGGGCGCGGAAGATGTCCATGCCCGTGCGCACGCCGGAATCGAGCAGCAGCTCGACCCGGTCGCCAACTGCGTCGGCGATTTTCGGCAGCCACGAGATCGTGCTGCCCGCCCCGTCCAACTGCCGCCCGCCGTGGTTCGATACGACGATGGTTTCGATACCCATGTCAGCGGCGATCCTTGCGTCCTCGACATCCATGATCCCCTTGAGGATCACCGGCCCGCCCCATTCCTTGCGGATCCACGCGATGTCGTCCCAGTCGAGCGCCGGGTCCACCATCTCGGCGGCCCAAGTCAGCAGGCTGGCAAGGTCGTCGACGCCCTTGGCATGGCCCACCACATTGCCGAAACTGACGGCAGGCCCGGACACAAAGTCGTAAGCCCAACGCGGCTTGGTGGCGATGTTGATCAGGTTCTTGAGCGTGGGCCGGATCGACAGCTTGTTCTTCACGTCCTTGTGGCGCTGACCCAGCATCGCCAGATCCATGGTCACCACCAGCTGAGAACACCCCGAAGCCTTGGCGCGGTGGATCATGTCGCGCACGAAGTCGCGGTCCTTGACAACGTAGAGCTGAAACCAGAACGGCGCGCCGGTGGCCTTGGCCACCTGCTCGACCGAGGCGACGGACATGGTCGACAGGATGAAGGGCACACCCTTCTGCTTGGCCGCCTGTGCCACCTTGATCTCGCCACCGATGTTCTGGATGCCCAACATGCCGACCGGCGCAAAGGCCACGGGCAGTGCCGCGTCTTCACCGGCCATCTGCGCCCTGGTGTCGATCTCGGAGATGTCGACACCGACCCGCTGGCGGATGTTGAGCCTGGTGAAATCGGATTCGTTGCAGCGAAAGGTGCTCTCGGTATAGGACCCGCTTTCGGCGTAGTCGTGGAACATCTTCGGCACGCGCGCCTTGTAAAGACGGCGGAAATCCTCGGTGCAGGTGATGGTCATCGCATCCTCCTCAGGCGATGCCAACCGGCACGCGGTTCGGCTGGATGTCATCGGGGCGCGACATGAGGATCTCGGTCAGGTCGGATTGCAGCTGCGCGTGATCGGCGTTGTCGAAGAGGTTGTGCAGCTCCTGCGGATCGTTTGCCAGATCGTACATCTCGCCGGCGCCGGATTTCAAATCCATGGTCAGCTTGGCGGTCTTCGACCGCACGGTGCGCAGCGACAGCCCGACACCCACGCGGCCCGGCAGCAGCTCCCATTCGCTGAGCGCGCCGTCGCGGGTGCCCTCGCCCGAGATGACGTCGCGCATCGAGCGGCCGTGCGCCTCCATCAGGCTGTCGGCGCCCGCCCAGTCCATGAAGGTCGCGCCGAGATCGAGCGTCGAGAGCGGCTCGTGGCTGACCTTGCCCACCGGCACATCAGGCCCCTTGACGATGGCCTTGACGTTCAGCAGCCCCTCGAAGGGCATCGGCCCTTTCAGAACCAAGCCGTGGTCGCCCAGCCAGTCGCCATGATCGGCGGTGTAGACGATATAGGTGTTGTCAGCGAGGCCCTGTGCCTCCAGCTCGGTGAGGATCCGACCGACGGAATGGTCGATCAACGCCAGCTGGCCATAGGTGTTGGCGATGACCTCGCGCAGATGCTCGTCGGACATCTCGGCGAGGCGGGAATACTTGGACCGGATTTCGGCGTGCTCAGAGGGGATCTCGCTTTCCACCGCCGCCTGGTGCCACCAAGGCCGGCCCTCGAAATCGCGGGTGCGGTGTTCGGGCAGGTCGACGTCCTCGGGGCGATGCAGCGACGCCCAAGGCTCGGGGCAGTCGAACGGGTGGTGCGGATCGGGAAAGGAGACCCAGAGGCAGAAGGGCTTGTCATGATCCTGCTTGAGGAAGTCAACGGCGCGATCGGCAATCCATGTCGAGTTATGCCAGGCCACCGGCAGCTTCGACGACCAT
Organism: Marinovum sp.; assembly: GCF_034669705.1. GTDB lineage: Bacteria > Pseudomonadota > Alphaproteobacteria > Rhodobacterales > Rhodobacteraceae > Marinovum. The sequence goes on along the minus strand of NZ_JAXMOR010000029.1, from coordinate 28,795 downwards.
GTCTGCGGCGCACCCTTGTGATCGCGCGCGCTTTCCCACAGCAGATTGTTCTTCAACTCGCCGCGCCCGTCGCCGTAGTACCATTCCTCGTAGGCGAGGCCCGCGGGCGGCTTCTCGGGCAGCCACCAGTTGTGGCCGATGTGGACCAACTCGGCATGATCGAAACCCATGTAGGGGCCGCGCCAGCCTTCGGGAACTTTCCGCGATCCTGGGATCGACTCGACCGTGTCACTGTCGCCGAACACGTGGTAGGTTGAGAAATGCGCCTTGCCGATCTTGGCGGTGTGATAGCCCGAGGCCGAGAGCGAGCCGGCAAAGCCCTTTTCGCCAAGCTCGGCATCAAGGTCGATGCCGTTGTCATGCACCCCGTGGGTGCGCGGCAGCAGGCCGGTGAGGATCGAGGCCCGCGCCGGCTGGCAGACGACGCAGGGCGTCACCACGGTTTCAAGACTGGTGCCTTCGGAGGCCAGCAGGTCAAGGTGCGGCGTCTGCACGTTGCGGCCGCGAAACCCGTAGCAATCGCCGCGCTGCTGGTCGGAGGTGATGAAGAGGATATTCGGGCGGGCTTTTTCTTCGGTCATGGGAACTCCAAACGGGTGTCAGCTATCGGATGAGGGGGTGCCACGCAGCCAGCCGGCGCCAAGCACGATAGCGGCAGCAAGCGCGAGGAACGCCAGGGATATGGGGCTGGAAAACAGGAACCAGGGGTCGCTGCCCGAGGCCTCGAAGGCATTGCGGATCGCGGTTTCCATGGGGCCTGCAAGGATATAGGCGATGACGAAGGGCAGAATCGGCACGCCAGAGACGCGCATCAGGTAACCGAGAAAGCCGAAGCCCAGCAGGATGTAGACATCGCTCATCGCGCTGCCTTCGACATAGACCGAGGTGACGGTCAGCAGCAGCACGATGGGCAGAAGCACCTGCTTGGGGATACGGATTAGCCCGCCCAGAAGCCGCATGAACCACGCGCCGGTCAGCCAGTTCAGCAGGTTGGCGACCACCATCAGGGTAAAGAGCGCAAAGGCCACTACCAACTCGGGGTTCACCACATCGGCGGTGAACCGGAACACCCCTGGCCCGGGGTTGAACCCGCCGATGGTGTCGGCGGCCAGGATGATGAAGACGGCGGCGACATTGCCGGGGATGCCGAGGCTCAGCGCCGGGATCAGGTTGGCGCCCGAGACGGCGGAATTGGCGGCCTCGGTGGCGGCGATGCCTTCGGGCGCGCCTTCGCCGAAGGCAGGCGTCCCGCGGTGCATCTTGCGCCCGGCGGTATAGCCCATGGCGGCCGCCAGCGTGGTGCCGATGCCGGGCAATGCGCCGATCACCGTGCCGATGCCCATCGAAACCCCGATGAATGGCAATAGCTTGCGGCGCTCGCGCAGGCTCAGCCCGCTGTCCCCCGGCGTGGGCGCCTCGGCCGGAGCCTGCCGGGCGCGTTTCGACAGGTACATCTCCTGTAGCGAGACGAAGATCTCGCCGACCACCAGCACGCCGATCACCACCGCGATGGTCGGCAGGCCCGGCGCCAGCACGTCGCTGCCCAGCGACAGGCGCGGATAGGTGTCGGTGCCGGTGGCGATCGAGGCCACGAACAGCCCGAAACAGGCGGACAGCAGGCCCTTCCATGTGTCCTTGCCGACCACCACAGCGACAAAGGACAGCGACAGGATCATCAGGGCGGCCTTTTCCGGCAGGCCGAGGAAGGCCTCGATGCTGATCGCCAGGAACGGCGCGCAGACGAACAGGACGATGTCCGAAAAGGTGTCGCCGGTGACGGAGGCGAAATGTGCCACCCGCAGCGCCTTGCCGCCCTGACCCGCCTTGGCCATCGGGTGACCGTCGAGCGTGGTCATGAAGGCATCGGGCGTGCCCGGCGTATTGAACAGGATCGCCGGCACCGCTCCGCCCAGCGTTGCGCCCTTCATCACGCCGACAAGAAAGCCCAGAACTGGCAAAAGCGCGTCAGGCGTGAAGCCGAAGATCGAGATCAGGATCGGTAGGGCCAGCGCCATGACGAAGGGCCCGGACAAGCCCGGCGTCGCGCCGATCAACACGCCGGTGAAGAAGCCCAGCACCACCAGGATCACCGGCCAGGACAGGACCAGCGGCCCCAGAACAAGCGCCGGGTTGGCGGTGAAGGCCTCGAAGATGCCGGCGAGGATATAGTCGAAAACGCCCATCAGATGTCACCGTTGGGCGGCAGTTGCAGGTTGTCGAACGGCAGGTCGTAGAGCAGCGCAATCACCAGTGTTGCCACGAAGGCCAGCGCGGCCAGCCGACAGGACGGGCGATGAAGTGACAGCGCCATCAGGCCGAAGGTCATCACAGAGCCGCCCAGTAGAAAGCCCAAGTATTTCCACGGCGCGGTGGCGCGCAGCACCCGGTACGGAGTCTCGCCGCCGGTAGCGATCCAGGCCACGACCGGCCCCGTCAGCAGCATGAGCGCCAGCCCCGCGACGAGCGTGAGCCCGAGCCAGCCAAGGAACGCCAGGTCGATGGCCCCCGGCGTGGTCTGGCTGCCCTGCATCAGGCTGCGCACCCCGATCACCGCGCCGGCGATCGCCATGCCCGCTGCCGAGAACACCGGCAGCATCGCGTCGCCGATCCGCACGTTGCGGCGCCAGACGTCGATCACGCCGGTGTCAACGTCGAGCGGTATCCAGACCAGCAGCGCCAGCAGGGCAAAGGCACAGCCCGTCAGGGCGACCGCAAGGTCGCGAAGATGTCCCGTGAAGGTCATAGTGGTGCTCCCGGTCCGAATACTGCGCGAAGTTACTCGGCTGTGGCGTCCAGCAGTGCCTCGGCGTCCGCCAGTTCCTGTTCGACAAAGTCGTGCGCCGCGTCACCTGTCTTGACCTTCAAGGCAAAGACCCGGTTGATGAAGGCATTGGACTTGCTGCCCTCTTTCGCGATCACCGTGGCGATGGCCTCGGACAGGGCACTTTCGGCATCCTCCGACAGACCCGCGGGGGCCATCGCCAGGAAGGTGGCGCCAAAGGCGAAGGCGACTCCGATCTCGCTCAGTTCCTGCGCGTCCGGCGAGACGGCAAGCGGCTGATCCTCGCCGTTGACGAGGTTGCGCAGGTCGCCCGACTGCACGCCGGCCTTTTGCGGGCCGGCCACCCAGCCGACGTCCACATCGTCAGCGGTGATCGCGTTCAGAACCGCGCGGCCGCCCTTGTAGCCGGAGACGATGTTGAAATCGACGCCGTTGACTTTGCCGATGTAATAGGCTGCGTCGGCGAGCCTCGGGGTCATGGTGCCAAACGAGATGGTCTCGCCCGACTTGGCGGCCTCGATCACGTCGGACATGGTCTCCCAGCCACGATCCGCCTTGGCGACAACGCCCATCTGCGTGCCGGCAATGGTGCTGAGATAGGTGAAATCCTCGACCGCATAGCCCGGATCACGCGTCGCCAGCAGGCCATAGGCAAAGGTATCGGTGATGCCCACGCCGATGGTCTGTCCATCGGCGGCGGCGTCCTTGACCGCGCGGGCCATGACGGCGCCACCGGAGCCCGGCAGGTTCTCGGGGATCAGTGTCCAGCCGTAGTCGGCCTCGATGTCCTCGGCGATCAGCCGGGCCAGTGAATCCGCGCCGCCGCCTGCGGCAAAGCCGATCAGGACCTTGACCGGCCCGGTCGGGGCCCATTCGGCGACAGCGGCGGATGCGGTGAAGACCACCGCGGCGGCGGCGGTGAGTAGCGTTTTCATGTTACCTCCCAAGGTTCGACAGTGTCGAATGCAGCGAGTGTAGATCAGGTTACATAGACACGGAAATATTAGTTCCTTATGTTAGGTATGTAATTATGGTTATACCGAGACGATGCGCCCTCGCCTCCTGAAACAGTTCCTCGCCATCTGTCGCCACGGCACCATGTCGGGCGCCGCCCGCGAGCTGGGCATCGCGCAACCGGCGTTGAGCAAGCAGATGGCGCAGCTGGAACATGAACTCGACGTGCAACTGTTCGACCGGCATTCGCGAGGGGTGACGCTGACACGTCCCGGCGAGAAGCTGCGGCAGGAGGCCGCCGAGCTGATCCGCCGGATGGAGGCCATCCGCCAGGCGATCCGCACCGAGGAGGAGGACGTGACCGGCAAGGTGGTGGTGGCGGTGATCTCGTCGCTCGCGCCGACGCTGGCGACCGAACTCTACCCCCGGCTGGAGCAGGAATACCCCGGCATCTCGCTGCACATCGTCGATTTCCCGTCGGAACGCGCCGGACAGGCGCTGCTGAACGAAGAGGCCGACCTGGCCGTCATGCCGAACGCCGCGACGGAGTTTCCGCAGCTCCGCTCGCGTCCGCTGTTCGAGGAGAGCTTTTACTTCCTCACCAAGGCCACGCCGCGCGACCCTGCCCGTCCGATCCGCCTGACGGAGGCGGCCGAGCTGCCGCTTGTCCTGCCGTTCCGCAGCCACGACCTTCGCCGCAGGATTGAGGAGGCCGCGGGCAGCATCGGCGTGACGCTGAACGTGAAATACCAGACCGGCAGCATTAACGTGATCGACGCCATGGTCGAGCGCGGCATGGTGGCCAGCATCGTGCCGATCACCCATTGGCTGGGCCGGATCGCGGCAGGCCAAGTCACCGCGCGGCTGGTCACCGAGCCCGGCGTGTCACGGGTGCATTCGCTCTGTCACCGACCCGGGCGGGACCTGTCCCCTGCCGTCAGGGTGGTGCACGACATCATCGTGACCGAGGTGCAATCGCTGGTCGCGGCGGGCAAGCTCTCGGGCAGACCGGTGCGGGTCTGAGGGTGCCGAGACCCAAGCACCGGACCTATGAAGGCCTGCGCCTACGCGCAAAGCAAGCTGGCGATCCGCCGCCTCACGGTTGACGACGCCAAAGAGTGAGGCAGGTCTGTAAACAGACACGAAACTTTCACGCGGCGGATCGGCACGCCGCGCGCAGCGTCGTGGCAGCAACCAAACCGTATGCGTGAAGGGATCCGCCGTCGCAGATTTTCGGAGGGTGCTGCGACCCGGAGCCCGACACACCTGACGTCAGGCTCATCTTAGACCGGTGCGTTCTTCAGGATGATGGCCGAAACTTCGCCGGACGAGGTGACCCCCAGCTTCCGATAGGCGCGCTGGCGCAGCGTCCTCACGGAGTTCTCGCTCACCCCGATCCGTTCGGCCGACAGCCGCGTCGACAGGCCGAGCGCGATCAGGTCACAGACCTCGGCCTCGCGCGCCGACAGCCGGGCGAACCCCGTGACCCCCCGGTCCCGCAGACTGGTGGCGGTGTGGCCAGGCATGTATCGGACCGCCTCGGTCCCGACAATGCGGTGGCGGAGGGCTATGAGCGTATGCGCAACCGGCAGGACCTCGCGCATACGCTGCCGCTCCGCCTCGGAAAAGGCGCCGTCGGCGTTGCTGCGCAGGAAGAAGCAATGCAGCCCTGTGCGCCCCGAGCAAGAGGACACGGAGACCCGACCAAACAGTTTCGAGCGGGCGTATTGTGCATAACGCGGATCGTTCGGCGCGGGAATGAAGGTTTGAATCCGGGCGCCCCCCTCAGGGGCCTGCCTGATCTGGCGGCGCAGCGACGTCACGTGGTCGGGGTCGTTCAGCAGGCTGACGGCATTGCGGCGGAACCAGTAGTCGCTGATGCTGCCCGACCAGATCGACAGGACCGGGTCGCCCCGGCGGATGTCGGGAAAGAAGAACGCGCCGAAGTTCCTGAACTTCGCGGCCCGACGGACATAGTCCAGCACAGCGCGCGAGAAATCGGCCGTGGTTGCCGCGGCCGCGAGCGCGGCCGCGCCGGAGTAGTCGAGATCCTCGAAGTCACCTGCGTCATCCATCTGGATGACAGAAGTGCCCATACCGGGCGTGGTAGTCAATTGGAAAGGACAGGAGGAGCACACCTTGAAAGACCAAGCCACATATACCCTGCAGGACAAGATCGACGAACACGGTGACGTCTGGTCGATGCTGTACGACAACGCAGGCCGCAAGTTCAAATTTCCGGTTCAACCGGAGTTCACCAACTGGATCGACGAACAGGCCGCCTGGAAGAAATCGGCCATCTTCCAGAACATGTCGCACCACATGACCGACGTCTTCCTCGAAGGCCCCGATGTCATCCGCCTTCTGTCGGATCTCGGGATCAATTCCTTCAAGGGGTTCGGCCCCATGCAGGCCAAGCAATACGTCGTCTGCAATTACGACGGCTATTACATCGGCGACGTGGTGCTGTTTTGCGAAGAGGAGGACAAGGTCAGCCTCGTGGGCAAGCCCGCAGCCTCGAACTGGGTGCGGTTCCACGCCGAGACAGGCGATTACGACGTCACGGTCGAACATGTCGACCGCCCGTCCCCCGATCTCTCTGAGCGCCGCCGCTTTCGCTACCAGGTGCAGGGGCCGAATGCCGACAAGATCCTCGAAAAGCTCAATGGCGGCCCGCTGCCCGATATCGGGTTCTTCAAGATGGGCCGGTTCAACATCGGTCCGCATGAGGTGGTCGCGCTCAATCACCGCATGACCGGCGCGCCGGGCTATGAATTCTGGGGGCCCTCGGACGTGGGCGAAGAGGTCAAGGCGCTGATCCTCGAGGCGGGCGCGCCCTATGAAATCGCGCAGATCGGCGGGCGCATCTATCCCGTGACTGCCACGGTCTCGGGCTGGACGGGCTCGCGGCTTCCTGCGGTCTATACCGGGGACGCGATGCGCGCCTACCGCGAATGGCTTCCCGCGCAATCGATGGAGGGCAACCAGTCCGTCGGCGGCAGCGTCGCCAGTGGCCGGATCGAGGATCACTACCGGACGCCCTATGACCTGGGCTACGGGTTCATGATCAAGTTCGACCATGAATTCATCGGGCGCGCCGCGCTCGAGGCGATGTCCGGTCGCCAGAAGATGAAGAAGGTGCGGCTGGTCTGGAATGCCGAGGACGTGCTCGATATCTTCCGCAGCGGCCTTGGCGACGGCGACCGTTACAAGCATCTCGAGATGCCGTTGGGCAACTACGCCACCTCGTTGACCGACCGGCTTCTGTCCGACGGCCGCGAGGTCGGGGTCTCCTATTACCCGGTCTATTCCGAGATCGACCGGGCCTGGATTTCGCTGGGCGCGGTAGAGGTGGATCAGGCAAGCGACGGGGTGGAGTTGCGCCTTGTCTGGGGTGAACCTGACGGCGGCTCGGGCAAGACCTCGGTTGAACGCCACGTCCAGAAAGAGATCCGCGTGACGGTCGACCCTCAACCGATCAAACGCGACTGACGAACCAGCGCAGGGCCATCCCGGATGGCCCTGCGCTGGCCGCATTTCGAAAGGACAGCCAATGAACGCGATCTCCTTTCCCGCACCCGCCCCCGTTGCGACGCGCCATGGGGCCATGCCGCCCATCGCCGTTCTGGTTTTGCCGGGCTTCTCCCTGCTGAGCCTTGCTGCGATCCTCGACCCTCTTGCTTACGTGCAGGACAGCGAGCAGGCGCTTTCGTGCCGCACCTTCGGGCTGTCGCGCCGGCGGGTCTGCGCCCGGGCCGGACAAGAGTTCTTCTGTGACGGCGACAGCCCGGGCCTTCTGGACGCGGTGAAGGCGGGGCGTGCGCCGAAACTGCTGATCCTCTGTGGCGGCCCCGAGGTGGCCCAGCATCACGCGCTGGCCGCTCTGCCGCTGATCCGGCGCGCCGCAAGAACCGGCACCCGGCTGGTTGGCGTCGGTGGGGCCAATACGCTTCTGGCCGAGGCGGGTTTGCTCGACGGTGGCTCCGGGGCAATCCACTGGAAATCGGCCCGCGCCTTTGGCGAATGTCATCCCAAGATCTCGCTGACCTCCGGCCTGTTTACCAATTCGGGCCGGTCCGGCACCTGCGCCGGCGAACTGGCGGCGCTGGACATGATCCTGGATCTGATCCGACGCGAGGCCTCGCCCTCCGCCGCCCAGTCCGTCTGCGATCACTTCTTGGTCGGCCACCCGCGTACCGCCGACTGTCCTCAGCCAGGGGCGCGCGGCGAGAAGCTCCGCCACTTGCCCGAAGTGCTGCAGGTGGTCATCGGCCGGATGATCGACAACATGGAAGACCCGTTGACCTCGGTCGAACTCCTGGAAGATATCCCCATGTCTGCGCGTCAACTGGAGCGCCTGTTTCGCAGGCATCTCGGGACTTCGCCGATCAGCCACTACCTCGGGATACGGCTGGACGCGGCACATCAGCTGGTCACCCAGACCGACCTGGACCTGCACGAAGTGGCCCTGGCGACCGGGTTCGGGAGCCGCGCCTACCTGAGCCGCAAGCTCAAGCAGCGGTATGGCGCTACGCCTTGCGAGCTTCGACGACGCCTGGCCGAAACGGCGCCCCAGCCCGTTCCGGCCGCCTCCGGTTTCGGGAGGACCGGAGACACGTCCCTATAAACAAGTCTGACAGGAGGAGCATGACATGACACTCAAATGGATCAAGGCGCTGACCTTGGTGGCAGCGGGCATGGCCGCCACCGCGGCCCCGGCCCAGGACTGGACCCCGCCCGGCCCGGTGACCTTCATGATCGGCTTTCGTGCCGGTGGCGGGGCTGACACGCTCGGCCGGATACTTGCGCAGGAGCTGAGCGAACGCCACGGCTGGGACATCATCCCCCAGAACGTCGAAGGTCGCGGAGGGATGGCCGTGGCGACAAAGCTGGCAGAGCAACCGGCGGACGGTCTGGCCATCGGGATTTCCACCACCAACACCTTTTCCTATGACATGGAAGCGGCCCGGGACAGGTCGCTTTCGCGCGACGACTTTACTTTTCTGTCGACCCTGACCGGCAGCCAGATGGGGATCGTCGCCCGCACCGACCGGAACTGGCAGACCCTCGCCGACGTGATCGAGGCCGCCAAGGCCGGTCAAAGGATCACCATCGGGGTGCTGAACCAGCAGACGGCCGATGCGACCTATCTTCTGGGGCAGGGCAACGACGTCGAATTTACTCCCGTAATGGTCAAAGGCGGGCGCGATGCGCTCAATGCCGTGGTGGCCGGAGATCTCGACATGGCCTGGGCTGCGGGCATTCAGGCCGCGGGCGTGAAATCCGGCGATATCGTCAACCTTGCCTCGGCCGAGGACCGGCCCCTCAAGACCTCGCCCGAGGCGCCGCTGCTTTCGGACTTCAACGTTCCCTATACCTCGCTCGGCGCCAGCTTCATCGTCGTCGGCCCGTCCGGTTTGCCCGATGAGATTGCCGAGACCTATGCCAGCCACATTGCCGAGATCCTCTCCGACCCCGAGAGCCCGGTTCACGCGATGACGGATCGCATTTTCTCGGGTCCGGAGATCGTGCAACTGGGTGCGCTGGATGACATGTTGCGCAAACGGACCGAGGAGGCCCAAACACTCTTGCGGGCCAGTTCTGAATGACTTGACGATCTGCCTTTCGCATCGGCGTGAACCCGCAGGTGGGTCCGTGATCCACCTGCCGTGGCCGGTCATATTGGGCGGCGGTGATGCCTTTGCCAAGTAGGACATGCCCCGTCAATTATATTGCGTTAGCAATAATAATGTTGACGATAATACTTGTCTCGGGCAGTTTCCCCGTGCCGTCCGCGGCCGGTCAACGTGTAAGGCTGAGTGAGAGCCTCGATTTGCCAAGGGCGAGGTTTGGCCGAGCCATGGGCAAGGCGTGGAAAAGCTGCTCTCGACTCCCTGCGAGACCTGTGGCGCAGAGTTTGAATGAGGACATGCGAATGACGCTGCTAACGGGTCTGTCTGCCGTCGTCGGTGACAGCAACGTGCTGACCGGGGGAGACGCGAAACCTTTCCTGACGGACTGGACCGGGCAATGGTCGGGCGGGGCGGCGGCGGTGGTGCGACCGTCCAGCACTGCCGAAGTTTCAGCTGTCCTGCGCCTGGCCGGGGAACTCGGGGTGACTGTCACGGTCCAGGGCGGCAATACCTCGGTGTCCGGCGGCAGCGTGCCCGCGCGCGACGACGGCGTGCTCCTTTCGCTCGGGCGCCTGAACAGGATCCGCGAGATCGACGTCTTGGCCCGGACCGCGACGGTCGATGCCGGTGTGGTGATCCAGACGCTGCAGGAGGCCGTCGCCGCGCACGACCTCGACTACCCGCTGATGTTCGGCGCCCGCGGCTCGGCGATGATCGGCGGCGCCCTTGCGACCAATGCCGGGGGCGCGAATGTGCTGCGCCATGGCAATGCCCGCGACCTCTGTCTCGGGATCGAGGCGGTGCTGCCTTCGGGTGAGATCGTCCACGGGCTGACCGGTCTGAGGAAGGACAACACCGGGTATGACCTGAAGAACCTGCTGATCGGCTCGGAAGGCACGCTTGGCATCATCACCGGCGCGGTGCTGAAACTCGTTCCGTCGCCGAAGGTCCGCTCGACCGCATTCCTTGCGCTCGCGAACATGGAGGCGACGCTCGAGGTGCTGAACAGGATGCAAGAGGGGTCAGGCGGGCTGGTCGAAGCCTTTGAATGGCTGCCGCGCGAGATGGTAGGGGCCATCATCGCAACGAACCCCGGACTCCGCGAGCCGCTGGACACGCCCGCCGAGACAGGGGTTCTGGTCGAATTGGTCTCGACCCGGCCCGAGGATGCCGCAACCGACAGCGACGGGGCGGTGCATCTTGACAGCCTGATGCTGGGCGTTGTCGAAGACCTGATGGAAAGGGCCGTCGTGATCGACGGCTTCTTTGCCACCTCCGAACAACAGCGCATTGACCTCTGGACGCTCCGCGAAGCGGTGCTGGAAACGATTCAGGCGAACGGTCCGTTCCTGTCGCTCGACGCGGCGCTGCCACTCTCCAAAGTCGCTGGATTTCTGGACACGGCGGCAGAGATCGCGCAGGCCGCACAGCTTCGCCCGATGCTGGTGGCGCACTTGGGCGATGGCAACGTGCATTACGCCGTTGTCGCGGCAGAGGGTCGGGTCTGGGGCGACCTCGACGTGACAGGCTTTGTGCGCGATCTGACCGACTTATTGGTTGCGTTTGGCGGATCGTTCAGCGCTGAGCACGGGGTCGGACGCGGCAAGGTCGGAACACTCGAAGCCCGCAAGGACCCGGCGCAACTGGGCATGATGGCGGCCATCAAGCGGGGCATCGACCCGAACGGCACTCTCAACCCCGGTGTGTTGTTTGCCGACGAGTGAACTGCTTTTTCACAAAGTCCCGGTCAGATCAAACGCGTGAACGGCCTTTAGGTCCCCCGTGAGGTCCCCCGTATGCATTGTGGGATTACCGGGGCAGGCTCACGGAGGTTCCTGGCCCTACGCCCCCATCCGCCTCGTGCCGCACCTGGCACGGAAATCCATCACCTTCGACCGTAGCACCGAGTTCGTCAGCTGGCCGCATCCGCAGGCCGAGATGCGCACCCAGACGTGGTTTCGCGATCCCTCCGCGCTCTGGCAGAAGGGCACGGTCGAAAACACCAACCGGCGTGCTCGACGATGGTTGTCCCGCAACCGCGATATCAAGGCGGTTTCTCCCTCATGGTTTGCTCCGCAACCACTGCCGGTCTATGGATAATGAACTGAAAATGATCTGCGACCGCCTCAACGCGACGCCGAGAAAATGGCTCTGATGGGAGACGCCGGCAGAGGTGTTCCGTGAGAAGATGGTGGAAGAGATGGGCAGACGCCCCTACCCTCGGAAGGAATAGGAACCGCGGTTAAAATGTCGCTCATACGTTCGAATCCTTTGCCTACCTCAATGCCAGCCTTGAAGCCATCGCTGCAGGACACCCGTCCGGCCGACTTGATGAACTCCTCCCCTGGAACTGCAAGCCGTCAAGCTGAAAGCCCGGTGCCGTCCAGACGCCGCTTCCCGACGACCCATGCAGGTCGGGCGCAGAGATCACACGTTGCGCCTTGTGGTATCGGGAGCACCTGCGCACTCGAGCGATACGGGGCACTTGACAACCTGATGAAGCGATGCTCACCCAGCTGCGCGTGTTCCCCGGGCCTGGCCCTGCTTGAGGGCAAGCTCTGCCTCCATTGAGTCTCGCATCAGGAATTTCTGCGGTTTGCCAGTCACCGTCATTGGCAGGCTCTCCCGGATGCGAATGTGGGCGGGCACCTTGAAGTGAGCGATCCTTTCCTTGCAGTAGGAGCGCACATCCTCTTCCGTCAGATCATGGCCTTTGCCTGCCACGACCCAGGCACAGACGACCTCTCCCAATGTGTCGTCAGGCAGGCCGAACACCTGTGCCTGGGCGATTTTCGGATGCGTGAAGAGAAAGTCCTCGATTTCGCGCGGATAGATGTTTTCCCCACCGCGCAGGATCATGTCCTTCACGCGCCCGGTAATGTCGCAGTAGCCCTCCGCATCGATGACCGCCAGATCGCCGGTCTGCATCCACCCGTCCACGATGGCATCGCGGGTCTTCTGCGCGTCGTTCCAATAGCCCTTCATCACGGAATAGCCGCGGGTCCAGAGCTCTCCTTGCGTGCCGATCGGCATCGTCTGCCCGTCAGGGCCGACCACTTTGCATTCCACGTGAGGATGCACTCGCCCCACCGTGCTGACCCTCTTGTCCAGAGGATCATCGATGTCGGACTGAAAGGAGACCGGCGAAGTTTCCGTCATCCCGTAGGCGATGGTCACTTCCGTCATGTTCATCTTCGCCTCGACCTTCTTCATCACCTCGATTGGACAGGACGCACCGGCCATGATGCCTGTCCGCAAGTGGCTCAGATCGTAGGTTTCGAACTCTGGATGCGCCAGTTCGGTCACGAACATCGTCGGCACGCCATAGAGTGCGGTACACCGTTCCTGCGAAACGGCCGCAAGCGTGCTTGCCGCGTCAAACGCCTCGCCCGGGACGACCAAGGTAGCGCCTTTGGTCACGCAGCCCAGTGACCCCATCACCATGCCGAAGCAGTGATAGAATGGCACCGGAATGCAAAGGCGGTCCTGTTCGGTCAGCCGCATCGTCGCGGTCACGTTGTTGGCGTTGTTGACGATATTGTAGTGGGTCAGACAGGCGCCCTTGGGACTGCCGGTGGTGCCGGAGGTAAACTGGATGTTGATCGCATCAGACGGATCCAGCAGGGCGGTCGCCGAGTCAAGCCTCGCGGGTTCGACACTGTCACCGAGCGCCCGCACCGCGTCAAACCCCAGCATGCCGGGTGGCACGTCGTCGTCCATTACCACGATGCGACGCAGGTCCGGAACGCGGGTCGCACACAGCCGTCCCGGTTCTGCCGAGGCCAGTTCGGGGCAGAGCTCGGTCAGCATGCCCACGTAGTCAGAACTTTTGAACGCTCGCGCCGTGACCAAGGTGCTGCAACCGACCTTGTTGAGCGCGTATTCCAGCTCGTAGATGCGATAGGCCGGGTTCACGGTCACGAGGATCGCACCGATCCGGGCGGTTGCAAATTGCGTCAGCAGCCATTCATAGCGGTTCGGCGACCAGATACCGACGCAGTCGCCGGTTCGGACCCCGATTTCCAGCAGGCCGCCGGCGAGCCTGTCGACTTCTCGATCAAGCTCGGCATAGGTCCAGCGCACCCCCTGTTCGACAAAGACCGCCGCTTCACGCTCGGCGTGCGCACTGGCCGTTCGACGCAGAACCTGGGGAACCGTCAGGTTCAGCAAGGGTGTATCGGTGGCGCCGACGACATGTGAATGGTCTTTGATGGGCAATCTATGCGACATTGCGGTCTCCACTTATCATGCTTTGCGGGTGAGCCGGAAACATTGCGCCCCGAGGCGGCACGGGCATTGATTCCGGCTCGCCCTGTCGTCAGGCGCGCGCGACGTTGATGACTTGCATCTGGGTGTATTCGGCCAGTCCCTCGACCGATTGCTCCACACCGAGCCCCGAGCCCTTGAAGCCCGCCATCGGAATATGTGGTCCAATGTTGAGCTGCTGATTCACCCAGATCGTACCACTTTCGATGCGGCCTGCAATCTCGATGCCCTTGTCCACGTCCGCAGTATGGACCGATCCGCCCAGCCCGTAGTCCGAGGCGTTGGCACGCGTGACCACATCGTCGATGTCGGCAAACGAGATGACCGGCAGAATCGGGCCGAATTGCTCTTCGTCGACGATTTTCTGACCATCGGTCACGTCGCGCACGATGGTGGGCTGGATGAAGTAGCCCTTGTCGCCAACAGCCGTGCCACCAGCAATGATACGGCCAGAGCTGCGGGCGTCCTCCAGGTAACCTTTGACTTTTTCGAACTGTGCCTGGTTCTGCACCGGCCCGATAGTGGTTCCCTGCATCAAGCCGTCGCCGACCACCGCCTGGTCCGCGATCGCGGTCAGTTCGGCACAGAAATCCTCGTAGATGTCCTGATGCACATAGGCCCGTTTGACGGCCAGACAGACCTGTCCGGCATTCAGAAACGCGCCGCCAAAGACCTTCTGCGCGGTGTCCTTGACGTCCACGTCCGGCAGCACGATGGCAGGATCGTTGCCGCCCATTTCAAGGGTGACGCGCTTCATCGAGTTGGCAGCGCTCGCCATGATCTTCTTGCCGGTCTCGCTCGACCCGGTGAAACCGATCTTGGAGATCCCCGGATGGGTCGACATCCTGGGGCCAAGGTCGTTGTTGTCGGTGATGATGTTCACGAGACCAGCCGGCAAGACCTTCTGGCAAATTTCGGCGAGCTTCAGCGCCGTCACAGGCGTGGTCGGCGCCGGCTTCAAGACAATGGAATTGCCCGCCATCAGCGCCGGACCAATTTTCCAGCAGCACAGCAGCAGCGGAAAGTTCCAAGCCACGATCCCGCCGACGACGCCAAGCGGTTTGTGCCGCGTTTCGATGAGAAACTCAGCGTCATCCTGAATGACGCGGTCCGGCAGGGAAAGCGTCGCCGTATGAGACAGGTAGCCAATGCTCCAGTCGACTTCGCCGGCGGCCTCCGGCAATGGCTTGCCCTGTTCCATGGTGATCAGCCGCGCCAGGTCTGGCGCCTCCGCGCTGATCGCTGCAGCCAACGCTTCGATCTTTTCCCGGCGCTCGGCCATCTTGGTTGTCGCCCAGAGTTTCTGCGCCTTGGCAGCGGCCGCCACAGCGGCGTCAAGCTGCGCCTCGCTGGCATGGGGCACGCGGGCGAAAACCTCTTCCGTTGCCGGGTTTAGCACGTCGAGCATCCGGGTGCCGGACACAAGCTGGCCGTCGATAAGCATCTGATAATCCATAGTTCCTCCCTTGGCGCAAACAGGAACGCGCCTGAAGTTAGAATACTGAAATCCGCACCGCCCATCACCCTGCGACGGCGCTTTCACCGTCGTCAGTGTCTCGTTTCGAGACACTTCCTGAACGTCATTTTCGAATGCCGAGCGTCTTCATGTGGGTATAGAGGGTGGCCCGCCCCATTCCCAACTGGCGCGCTGCCTGCGAGACGTTGCCCGACGCGCGATTGAGGGCGCGCAGGATTGCGGCGCGCCGAACCTCAGAGAAGTCACGCCCGCCTTCAGGCTGCCCGAGGATATCCGCAGCCGGTCTGGCGACGACCGGCCTGCCAAGGCCCCATCCCAGTGACAGACGGGCCGCGCGGGTGGCTCCGACGACAAAATCGTCCTTATCTATCGCCAGGAGAGCCAGGTCGTCCTGATCAGCCAGATCGATGACGACAATGCGCTGGCTGTGAAAGCAGTCGCGGAACAAGGCGGCCTCGATGCGTTTCGAAGACTGAACGACGGCGGAGGCCAGCAGCAGGTTCGAACTCGAATGATGGTCTCTCCTGGCGGTGCTTAAATCCAGAACCCCGACAAGTTCCCCCCAGCTGCCGAACAAGGGCGCGCCGATGCAGGTGAACTCCAGGTTCTTGGCGTAAAAATGATCGCCGCGGTGAATGATGATGGGGCGCTCTTCAGCAAGCGTCGTTCCAAGTCCGTTGGTGCCTTCGTGGGTCTCGGCGCAAATCGCGCCCGGTCTCAGCCCGATGGTATCGAAGGCGTCCTCATCTCCCCCATGGCACCTGCGATCGATCACGATCCCCTCCCGGTCAGCGAGGAAGAGCCCGCTGCCGGATTGGCCGACCAGCTTGAACAAACGGTCCATTTCGATGGCGGCATGCTGCTGGAGTACCGCGAACTGCTCCATCCGTGCCGCGAATGCCGCCTCTTCCAGCTGGGCAATGCTGCGACGCTCGGCCGGGTCAAGCCCGTGCAGGACCCTTGAGCGTCGCCAGGATGCCGCCACCCGAGAGCGCGCCGCGGCCGATGCGGACGAGACGGCGGTTTCTACCTGTTCCACATGTGCCAAAAATCCCGACATCTCGCGCCTCCCTACGCTGCTTGGGGCTCATACCCTGAACCGATGCTCGATCACGCGGAAGCCTTGGCAGCAAACGGGCGAAGCTGGTCATAAATCGAGGCGATCCCCGGGCCGTGTTCTGCCGTGACGGCGGCACGCGGCGCGCCCGCCCTGATCCTGCGCCAAAGACCTGCCGCCTGTACGGGCCCGTACCATCCAACGCCCTCGGGGTGGTCCGGCGTATGCAGCATCTCCATCTCTTCCACCAACCCCGCACGCACCACAATCCCCTTACGCACTTCGGGGCGCAGGACCGTCTCGTGCGAGGGCGTCTCGTCGGGGAAATCTGCGCGGTCGCTCCAGAAGGTCTGTTCGCTGTAGCGCTCTTCGAGGCGGATGAAATCCCGGCCCACGCGCGCATTGCGCATGTAGGTCGCCATCGCCCGCTCCTCCAGGTAGCGACGGCACAGGGCCTCGGTCTCGGCGCCCGGGCGTGCAACCAGCGTGCGTCGGGTGGCCGCCGCCGCCAGCGCACTGGATACGGCCCAGAACACTCCGTGTCCTGAAAGCGGGTCCATCGCCGAGAGGGCATCACCGACCGCAAGACAGCTCAGATCCTTGACCGGAGCAGGGAGGACCGGCGTCGCGGCCATGCCCATCGGTTGCGTCACCAGACGGATGTCTCCGGTCTTGGGCAGGACGCGGCGCAACGCGGCCAAAAGCCGTTCCGACAGAGAATGGCGACTGCGCGCGTCACAGGTAAACTGTGCCCACGCCCGCCCGTCCGGCAAGGTCGCCCGCCAGACCCATCCCTCCGGCGTGACGCTAATCGCGCAACCGGGGTCCATGTCCCGGGCGGTGCGATACCAGCCGCATACAGAGATAGTGGCGAACCCGGCCGAGTGCCGCGCGGCGCGGTGACTGCGCCTGCCGCGCGCATCGAGGATCCAGGGCGCTGAGAAACTCCGGCCATCCGACAGGGTGACATTGCGACCGGTCAGACTGCCTGTCGTGGCTTCGATCTGCGCGCCCGCGATTTGTGCTGCAGTCTGCAGATGTGAGTTCAAGCGATCACGGTCGAGCAGATACTCTCCGTTTGCACCGGACGTCTGGCTACCCCAATCGACGCGGCGCGGAAACGGACCCATCGCGCTGCCTCCGTCGCCGAGGCCCGATGTCTGCAACCATTGGTGCAATCTGGGGCTCAACCCTTCGAGTCGCCCTGACCGGAGTTGCGGATCGACAAGCAGCACGCGCAGGCCGTCGCGGGCCGCAAGCCAGGCCGAGATTGCCCCTGCAGGACCACCTCCCAAGACGATCATGTCGGGGGCTCCGGCCCGATCTGTTTTTGACGGAGTGCTCATTAAACGAGAGATAACCGCATCGCGATCCTCACCGTCATGACATTTCCGGCCAAAATCGGCGCCGCCGCTCGAAGCCGCGCGACTTGGCCGGAAATGTCAAGAATGCGGGGCGAAACCCTCCCTACACTGAGCGGATACCAGCTTTCCGGAAAAGGAAACGATCCTTTTCCAGCCAGAGGAGTTCCGTCATGCCTTCGAAGTCCGGCCTATACCGAACGGTCAGTACAGCCAGCCTGCTGTTGGCGAGCAACCTTGCCAGTCCCGCGTTGGGCGATACCGGTTTTGATGTCTTCGACACCATCTGCACAAGTTGCCACGTCACCAGGGATGACGGTGCCATCGAACGTATCGACGCGGTTCGCAAGACGCCGGAAGCGTGGGACATGACCGTCGTGCGGATGATGCGCAATCACGGGGTTGAAATGACCGCCGAGGAACGGCGCGCCGTCGTCAAATACCTCTCCGACACCCGCGGCCTGTCGGTCGAGGAGACTGCAGAGTACCGCTATATCCTGGAAAAGGAGCCGGTCGCCAGCGACGCCGGGCCCAACCAGCAGATGACAGAAACCTGCGGACGCTGCCATTCCTACGCCCGGGTCGCCCTGCAACGGCGCACAGGCGAGGATTGGGAGCATCTGATCAACTTCCACCTCGGCCAGTTTCCTTCGCTTGAATACCAGGCGCTCGCCCGCGATCGCGATTGGTGGGGCACGGCTCAGACCGACATCCTTGCCTTTCTGAGTGAAACCTACCCACTGGGCAAGGCACCCGAAGCGGTCTCTGACGACCTGAGTGGTCGCTATGTGCTGTCCGGCCGTGAACCCGGTCGCGGCGATTATACTGGCGAGATGCGGCTTCAGGCGGCCGACGAGGGCTATGACGTTGTCATGATGCTGGACTACCCCGATGGCAGCGAAACGTATTCCGGTCGCGGTCTGATCTATGGTGAAGGTGAGTGGCGCGCGACGCTGACCTCCGGCGATGTCACGATCCGGCAGGTCATGGCCCTGAGCGGAGACACCCTGTCCGGACGATGGTTCCATGCCGCACAGGATGTCACCGGGGGCCGAATTACGGCGCTCGCCGAAGGGGCTGCGCCACAGGTCATCGGCATCACGCCTGCCGCTGTTGCTGTAGGGGTCGCGACTGAGGTGACCCTGACCGGGAGCGGCCTGACCTCTGCGCCGGTCCTGCCGGAAGGCGTCAAGGCCGAGGTGGTTTCCGCCAGCGCCAACAGCCTGACCCTGTCAGTAACGGCGGATGTTGCCGGCGCGCTGTCGCTTGGCCTGGAAGGGTTCGCCGACCCGGTCAGCTTGGTGGCCTACGACAGGATCGACCGGATCACCGTGGTGCCGGAGGTGGCGATGGCACGTGTCGGCGGTAACGGCGGGCCGATCCCGAAGGTCCCCGCGCAGTTCGAGGCCTACGGCTGGACCAACGGACCGGACGGCACGCCGGACACCGAGGACGATCTGAAGGTCGGTGTGGTGGATGTCACATGGTCCTTCGACAATTGGGACGAGGCCGCAGCCGCTATCGAGGATGCCAAATACGCAGGCGAACTGGACGACACGGGCCTGTTCATGCCCGGCGGAGCGGGGCCGAATCCCGACCGCGTGATGAGCACGAACAACACCGGCAACCTGCGGGTGACCGCAACCTACAACGGTGTCGATGGACCGCTGTCCGCCGAGGCGCATCTTTATGCGACCGTCCAGCGCTTTGTTGACACACCTATCAGATGAGGCGCTGAAATCATGGGACACCTGAAACTCATTACGCACAACGCCCACAGGGTCGACGTTGACGGCCATGCGATGCTGATGCACGTGCCCTCCAGCTCTCTGTTCGAGCTGGACGACGTCTCGAGCGAGGTCTTCGATCTGTTCGAACGCACAGCTTCTGTCGACGCCGAACAGATGCAGCACGCCCTGGGTCACCTGTACCGACCGTCGGAACTCAGCGACTGCGTGCAAAGCTTTCTCGACCTCGACATCCTGCGCGACGCAGCTTATCCAGAGGTGGCGCGCGAGATCGTCAAGGTCGACGAGATCCCGCTCTCGACGATCATCATCAACGTCAATACGGGCTGCAACCTGGCCTGCACCTACTGTTACAAAGAAGACCTCGCCGTGCCGTCCAAAGGCGAGAAGATGGGATTTGAAACTGCGCGCCAAAGCGTCGAGCTGCTTCTGAAACAGGCCCGGGATCGCGACCGGGTGAATATCGTATTCTTCGGTGGCGAGCCTTTGTCGAACATGCCGCTGATCCGCGAGGTGGTCGCCTACGCGGTGCCGCGCGCCGCACGCGAGGGCAAGACGGTGGATTTCAGCCTGACCACCAACGCCACTCTGCTCACCGAGGAGTTGGTCGACTGGTTCAACGCGCACCGCTTTGCCATCACGGTGTCGATGGACGGGCCCAAGGCGCTGCACGACAAATACCGCAAGACGGTCGGCGGCAAGGGCACCTATGACGTAGTGGAGCGCAAGGTGCGGATGCTGCTGGAGCGCTACACCGCGCGGCCGGTTGGCGTGCGCGTGACGCTGACACGCGGGGTCACCGATGTTTCGGGCATCCACGATCACCTCAAGAACGACCTCGGCTTTGCGGAAGTGGGCTTCGGCCCCGCGACCTCGGGTCCTATCGCGGTCTTCAACCTCGACGATGCCGCGCTCTTGCAGGTATTCGAGGACATGAAGGCGCTCGGCCGCCGCTATACCGAGGCGGCCTGTCGCGGCGAGAATATCGGCTTCTCCAACATGCACCAGCTGCTGACTGACATTGCTCAGGGGACCAAGAAAGCCGTGCCCTGCGGCGCGGGCCTCGGCATGTTGGCGGTGGACAAGGAGGGCGACCTGCATCTCTGCCATCGGTTTGTCGGATCGGACGAGCCGACCTACGGCAATGTCCAGACCGGCATTGATGTGCCGAAACTCGGCAAGTTTATCGAGACGGCGCAGGATCGATCTAACTTCGGCTGCAAGACCTGCCGCATCCGGTCGATCTGTGCGGGTGGGTGCTATCACGAAAGCTATGCGCGTCAGGGCGATGCCTTTGCACCGGTCTATCACTACTGCGATCTGATGCGGGACTGGGTCGATTTCGGCATCGAAAGCTACGTGCGCATCATGCAGGCAAACCCGGGGTTCTTCCGAACCGAGCTCGAACCGCGGCAAGGCAAGCCCGCCGCCGTCGCGGCCGGAGCCCCTTCTCCACAGCCAGCCAACCCAAGCGAGGAACCAGTGCAATGAAGCATTTGACGCCTGCCAATTCCAAGGCCAAGGCCTTTGTCGAAGCCCAGGCCGAGGGCCGCCAGGACGAGGTTGTCGCCATGAACAGCCTTGTCGGCTGCACCACCTCATTTGATCCGGGTTGGGAAATCGACGCCTTCGGTGCGGTTTCCAACCTGTGCCAGCCGATGGAAGCCGACCTCTACGGCTGCGCCGACCCGTGTTGGTGGCCCGCTCAGGTCGCCGACACCCTCAATACCTACCCGAACTGGTCCGACGGGGCCGCCAATGTGACCGAGGACTGGCGCAAACTGCAATCTGTTTTCCCCGAGCCAAAAGGATAAGCGAGATGAAACCGAACAAAGTCCTGACACTGGCGATGACGGCAGGGATCGCGCTTTCCGGGGCTGCGGCGCAGGCGGGCGATTACCTTATCGCGCCGGTGCGGCCGAACAAGCTCGTGGTGGTCGACGCTGAAGCGATGGCCGTCGAAAAGGTGATCGAGATGGACGACGCGGGTCCTGCGCCTATCGTCCCTGTCGTCGATGCCGCCGGACGCTTCGCTTATGTCAACATCAACAAGACCGAAAGCATTGCCAAGGTTGACCTTCTGTCCGGGCAGACCGTGGCGCGGCAGGACCTGAGCGATTTCGATCTTCAGGTCAAGACCATGTTCGGCCTCGACCTGTCGCCGGACGGTGAGACCCTCGCGGTCTACGAAGCCCCGACCCGGCTGCACCTCACCCATTTCGAGGTTCAGCCGACCCGCATTGCCTTGCTCGACGCAGACAGCCTTGAGGTCATCCGCCGCTTTGAAGCGCCGCGGCAGATCACGGTGCTGATGTTTTCTGCCGACGGCACCAGACTTTACGGTCTTGGCCGCGCCATGCACGTCTTCGACGTGGCCACCGGAGAGATGATCGACGAATACCCCACGCAGCAATGGCAGACAGACCGCTATCTGCCCTCCGATATCCTTGACGCCTGGAGCCAGTTCGAGACGTCGGGGATGCTGGTGACACCCTTTTACACCGTGCGCAGCGACATGAGCCTTGAGGATCCCGAAGCCTTTCGAACCGGCATCCTCACCCTTGATCGGGAAAATGGAGAGATGGACATGCGCGACGTGCGCGCCCTGGACGTCTTCTACTTCTCGATGGCGGCCAGCCCGGATCACAGCCGCGCCTACGGTGTCTACAACGTGTTGGAGAGCTTTGACCTCGAGACCGGCACGCCGATCAAGCGGGTTCCCCTGCCACATAGCTACTACTCGGTGAACGTCTCGCCAGACGGGGACACGGTCTGGCTGGGCGGCGCGTTGTCGGACCTCGCGGCCTATGACGCCGCCACGTTGGAAAGGCTGGGGCAGGTCGACATGCCGGGTGGTGCCTCGATGTCGCTGGGCAGCGTTCGCATGTTCCAGCGCGACGAGTGATGGTCAGGGTCGGTATCATAGACAGTGGTCCGGCCACGATCGCGCACGCCGACGCAAGAGCCTTCGGGCCTGACGGGGAGCCCCGTCAGGCCAGCCCCGACCGGCTTGGTCACGGCACGGTCGTGGCGCAGACCATCTCGCGCGGCGCCCCCGGTGCAAGGCTCCGCCACGCGCAGGTCTTCGACGACAGGCCGGTCACCTCTGCGCTGCGCGTGGCGGCCGCGCTTGACTGGTTCCGCTCTTCGGGAGACGTCGATCTGGTCTGCTTCAGTCTTGGACTGGCGAAGGATCGCGCCATCCTCGGGACCGCGGTAGAGGCGGCGCGGGAGGCCGGCCTCATCCTTGTCTCCGCCCACCCCGCCCAGGGGCAGTGCCCTTACCCCGCTGCCTATCCTGGTGTCATCGCCGCTACCGGAGACGCACGCTGTGGCTGGACAGACATCTCCGTGCCGCGTCCGGACGTCTATGGCGCGTGGTGCAATTCGCCAGAGCGCGGCCGGCGCGGCATGGGGGGTGCCAGCCTCGGCACGGCGCGTATCACCGGTCACATCGCCGCCTTGTTTCTTGCCGGACATCCGCGTGAACACGACGCGATCTGCGCGACATTGGCAGAGCGTGCAATCCTCTCTGGCCCTGAAAGGCGGACCGCATGAGGCGCCGCGAGCGTCTTTCCCTTCGGATCCTTCGCTGGACCTTTGCCGATGCTGACTGGCTTGCACCGGTGCTCAGCCGCGCTTTGCCCAGCGGCC
The DNA here is from genome assembly GCF_034669705.1 of Marinovum sp. GTDB lineage: Bacteria > Pseudomonadota > Alphaproteobacteria > Rhodobacterales > Rhodobacteraceae > Marinovum. The sequence continues at coordinate 5,863 of NZ_JAXMOR010000029.1, read as the reverse complement.
TGCTGGTGCTGGCCCTGTCCCTGACAGCGGCGGCGGCCGGGTTGGCAACTCCAATGGTTACCAAGGCCGTGATCGACGAGGGAATCATGGGCGGCGACTTCCCGGCGTTGCTGTTCTGGGCCGGTGTCAGTTTTGCCATCGGGCTGGCCACTGTCGGCTTCGGCATCATCTCGGCCATGCAGCACATGCGCGCGTCGCAAGCGATGCTCGGCGATTTGAGGCTGAAACTGCTGGACGCGGCCCTGAACCGAGCCGCCACCGCCCCCGAGATGACCGTCGGAGAGACGCAGGTTCGCATCGACTCCGATACGGCGGAAATCCAGAAGTTCCTGTTCGACAGTCTGCTCGTCGCAGTCACCTCGGTATTCCGCCTGACCGGTGGGATCGCCCTGATGTTTCTGCTCGATTGGCGGTTGGCAATGCTGCCGCTTCTTGCCACGCCCTTTGAGCTCTGGTTCCTGAGCTGGGCGCGCCCCGGCACGCAGGCCCGCGCCGAAGAGGTGCGCCAACAGCGGGGCGGTCTCAACGGACAGCTTGCGGAGAGCTTCGCCCAGCTGGCCCGGCTTCGTCCGATCGGGGGCGCCACCTCGCGCTTTGCGGGGTTCGACAGGTTGCAAAGCGGAGTGTTCAACGTCCAGCGGCGACAGCGATTGTGGTCCGAATCGGTCGGGGCGGTCAGCCAGATCATTGCAGCCTCGGTCCGGTCGGCCGTCCTGCTTGTGGGGGGATGGCTGGTGATTACCGGGGCATGGCCAATCGGCGCGCTCGTTGCCTTTCTCGCCTATGCGACCATGATGTCTGGTCCCCTGCGAAATCTGCTGGGGCTCTATCATGCTCAGGCACGGGTGCGCGTCGCCCTTGCGCGTCTGGGCGATGTGATGAAGACCGTGGAAAACCCCGACGTGGGCGCCCCTGTCCCTTCGCCAATCAATCGGATCTCTTTCATGCAGGCCCGAAGCGTTCAGGGCACGCATGCCCCGATCGACGCAGATCTGCAGCGCGGGCAGATTGTGCTGATTGATGGTCCATCGGGTATCGGAAAGTCCCGTCTGCTCTCAACACTCCTGGGCGAGGCGCCGTTGCGCCAGGGCCGGATCTGCATCGATCGCACAGAGGTGAGCGCCATGAGCCTCACGTCCAGACGGGCCGCCATAACCTACGTCGGGCAGCGCCCGTGCCTCATTCGAGGCAGCCTGCGCGACAACCTGCTGCTGGGAAGAGACGCCGCACCCGAACAAGAGCTCTGGGACGTCCTGGCTGACGTGGGGCTGGCAGACTGGGCCCGGGCGACAGGCGGTCTGGACGCACCTCTCCATGAAACCGGCCACAATCTCTCCGGCGGCATGCGGCAACGCACGGCCCTTGCCCGGGCCCTGTTGCGGCAGGGGCAGGTGGTCATTCTTGATGAAAGCCTGTCCGAAATCGATGCGGCCGGCTGTGCAAAAATCCTCGGAAATCTGCGCGTTCGTCTGATCGACCGACTGGTGATCTTTGTCGCGCATTCCGGGCCGGTCCGGCAGCAGACGTTTGATCAGATCATCACGCTCCGCCAACCGGAGACCCTTTTGAAACCGACGGGATCTTCTCTGGAATTCTCCGGATGACCCCTGTGGCCCCGACCACAAGCTCGACATGTCATCCCGTCCGGTATTCTTTCACCGGCAAGGCTCTGCGGCGGAGGCCTGCAAAAATCCTTTGGGATGGCGGCAAGCCTCAGGTATGTTTGGTCAGCGCTTGTTTTTGCAACGCCGGGGCCTGCTCATAGATGGGATGTCAGATGCAACAGTGCCAACCGCTACCCAATTCGGTTATTGATCTGGCGCTTGCAAGCTGTGTCTTCTCCTCGGCCCCTGACGTTGGAAAGCTGTCTCACCGAAACGAGCCGATCAAGCTGGCCGATTTTGCGAGCCTGCTGGAAAACATCCGGCGCCAAGATGATCTCGGCGTCTGGCATATGGGCGACAACCTGTCCTTCGAAAGCTTCGGCGCTCTGGGAACCATCCTGTCTGGCTCGCCAACCCTCGGCATCGCCCTGCAGAAATTCACGCAGGCTTTCCCGCTGGTGCAAAGCAACTCCTCTCTTGTGATGACCATTTCCGAAGACAAGGCCCGGATCAATTACCGCGTCCTTGATCCCGGCATATGGCCACGCCGAGGAGACGCAGAGATCACGATAGCCTTTCTGTTTTCCATCCTCACTCGGTTCAAAGTTCCGATTTCGGCCATTTCGCACGTGGGCTTCGAGCATGAGATGGATCGGGGTGGTCATGCCGTCGCGCATCAACTGTTCTGCAGGACGTCGTTCAGCAGGCTGGAAAACTATCTGGTTTTCCCTTCCGAAGTTATGTCTCTGCCAAACCCGCAGCCCCGCGAAACTCAAAGAACCGAGTTTGGCGACCAATGGTGTGACGTGCTGTCCCAATTAAAGGCGCGCCAACGCAACAGCAGCGTCAGCGACAAGGTTCGCGAGCGGGTTTTCAGTCGTTTGGGCAAGGCGACGGTCAACCAGAACGCGGTCGCCATGGAACTGGGCATGTCCGAACGGACACTCCGACGGGGCCTGTCGCAAGAGGCGACTTCGTACAAGCTTCTGCTGGAAGAGTGTCGGGGATCGTTTGCCATCGCCTTGTTATCGCGTACGAAGCTTCCCCTGAGCGAGATTGCATTGTTGTTGGGGTATTCGGATCAAACGGCCTTTTCTCGCGCGTTTTCGAAGTTTGCCGGCCATCCCCCCAGTGAGCTGCGCTCAAAAGGCGCTGAAGGTCTGTCGCTGAACTGATGCGGTTGTCTAATCGCTGTTGCTGCGTCAATCCCTTTGCGCTTTGAAATGCGCCTGCCGGATGCATGGTTGTCTCCGCGGTCGGCACTGGGCCGCCGCATGTTGGGGCTTCGCGGGGGGTCTTCAATGTGGATGACGCACTCGTTCTGATGGACGGTGCAACCCCATCAACGGAATGACCCGGCCCACGTCCCGGCAGGGACAGATCATGCGTTCTGGTTTTGAACGCTATCTGTTTGGGTTGTAACCGGCCGGTAAGGACCGCAGCTCAAGCGACGGCCTTGGCCTCTTTGGACTGCGGCACCCAATTCCACGGCAGCAGCTCGTCGAGGCGATTGATCTTGTGATCTCCGATGCGGGCAAGGATCTCTGCCAGATAGGCTTCGGGGTCGTGTCCGCTGAGCTTTGCGCTCTCGATGATCGTCATGGCCTCCGCGAGAGTTTCACCCCCGGCATCGGCCCCGGCGAAGAGCCAATTCTTCCGACCAATCACCACGGGCTTGATCGCACGCTCGGCCGGGTTGTTGTCGATGGCCACGCGGCCGTCCTCCAAGAAGAGCGTGAAGGAGGGCCAGCGGCGGAGCGCGTAGCGAAAGGCTTTGGCCAGTGCGCTCTTGCCGGAGACCCGGCCGAGCTGGGCCTCCGACCACGCCTTGAATTCCTTCGCCAGCGGGCGCGTGCGAGTCTGCCTGACACGTCGCCGCTCTTCGGCGGAGCAGCCGGTGATCTCGCGTTCGATGTCGTAGAGCGCGCCGATACGGTCCAGCGCCTCCCGGGCGATCTCCGACTTGGTGCCGGTCCAGACATCGTGGAAGTCCCGGCGCAGGTGTGCCCAGCAGGCCGCCTCGCGGATGCGCACCGCGCCAGTGGCATCGGGCTCGTAGAGCGCCTTGAAGCCCGTATAGGCGTCCGCCTGGAGGACACCGCTGAACTCGGCCAAATGGCGGTGCGGATGCACACTCTTCCGGTCCGGTGAGAAGACGTAGGCGACGCCGGGCGGCGCTTTCCCGCCCCATGGCCGGTCCCGGAGGTAGGTCCAAATCCGGCCCTCCTTCACGCCCTTACCCAGACCCTCGAGCCGCCTGGAGCGGTCGAGCACTCGCACCGGGGTGTCGTCGGCATGGAGGCGGTCGGCGGTCATCACGTCAGCCCTGATCCGCGCCACCAGCGGAGAGAGCACCCGCACGCCTTGGCCGCACCAGTCGACGAGTGTCGAGGCCGGGATCTCCGCGCCCATGCGGGCGAAGATCTCGTTCTGTCGATACAAGGGGAGATGATCGTCGAACTTGGAGACGAGGATGTGCGCCAGAAGGCCCGGTCCCGCCATGCTGCGCGGGATCGGCCGCGCAGGCGCCGGGGTCTGGGTGATCTTCTCGCATCTCCGGCAAGACTTCTTCGGGCGCGCCGTCTCGATCACCTTCAGCCGTGCGCTGATCAGTTCGAGGATCTCGCTCATGTCTTCACCGACGAGCCGCAACTCGCCCCCGCAAGCGGGACAGGCATCGCCGGGATCCAGCACGATGCGCTCGCGGGACGTTGCCTCCGAGACCTTCGGTTTGCGCCGCGTGGAAGCAGGTTCCGCGACAGCGGGCTATGCTTCCGGCTCCTCCTCGGGCTCCCGGGCGGCGGAAGCCGCGACCTCCAGCGCCTCGAGGGCCAGTTCCAGTTGTTCAATCTCGCGCTCGATCCTCTCCGAGCTTGCACCGAACTTCTGCCGCTGGAGCTTGGCGATCCGGATCTGGAGCGCCTGAACGAGGGCTTCGTGTGCCTTCAAGACGGCCGTGAGCCTTGTCGTCTCCGCCCGCATGGCCGCGTTCTCGGCCTCGAGCGCGGCGATCATCGCGCGCAACTCGGCAGGATCATCCGGCGGAAGGGAGGAGGTCTCGGACATGCGCGACCCTACCATTGCGCACGACTAATAGCCAGTAAAACAAGGCGTTTAGGCGAAGTATCAGCTCACCCGTGCGGGAGGCGCTCCCCAATCCGGACGGCGCCAGTCGATACCTTCCCAGAGCATCGCCAGCTGCGCCGAGGTCAGCCTCGCGGCGCCGTCTCCGGCGGCGGGCCAAGGGAAGCGCCCCCGCTCCAGAACCTTGTAGTATAGGCAGAACCCCTGGCCGTCCCAGTAGAGAAGCTTCAGCCGATCTCCACGTCGTCCACGGAACGCGAAGACAGCGCCGCACGCCGGGTTCTGACGCAGGACGTCCTGAGCGAGCGCGGCCAAACCGGCGATCCCCTTGCGCATGTCGGTGGTCCCGCAGGCCAAGTAGACCCGAACGCCCGTTCCCGGTCCGATCATGCCGCTTCCACCGCCCGGATCAACCGGGTCAGCGCCTCTCCATCCATGCCGCTGTCGAACCTCAGGCAGCGGCCGTTGCTCAGCCGCAGCTTTACATGGCCAGACCGTGACGGCGCGGATGCGCTTGCCGGCGCCTGAGCCGCGCTGAAATCCACCGGCAGGAAAACGGCCCCGCGATCCGGCGACCACAGGCCCTTCTTCTTCAGATCACGCCGCCAGCCGTATATCTGGGAGCGCGTGATATCGTGGCGCTGCGCGATCTGCGTTACCGACGCACCGCCGACGCCGACCTCCGACAGGATCTCGAGCTTCTCGTCATCGCTCCACCGCCGGCGCCGCTCAACGCCCAGAACCTCGCCCAGCATGACACCTCCGAATAAGACACGTCGTTAAGGACGTCGTTATGCACGTGTCTTAGCTCAGAACCCCGCCGCCAGGCAGGCGGCTTCAATCGGGTGCTTACTTTGGGTTCAGGTAGCGGAGCCTATCTTTGGATCGAAGACTTCCCCAGATTTCAGCATCGCATGCATGATCACGGCGAGCTTGCGCGCCACGGCGACAGCGGCGCGTTTGAAACCGACCCTTTCGCGCAGCCCGAGACCCCAAGTGCGCAAGCTGCTTGCAGCTGAGACACGAGTCAGAATGGTCGATGCGGCTTCGTAGAGTAGCCATTGAGAACGGCGGTGCAAAAGTCGGCCACGGTAGCGGCGGGATGAACCCGCTGCGGGCGGCGTAAAAGTCGTCCACCTTTGCCCTTTCTGGCGACAGGGAGGGCGGGAGGATTT
>NZ_JAXMOR010000028.1:0-63908 GCF_034669705.1 Marinovum sp. | reverse complement strand
CTCCGAAACGGCGTGGCCGGCCACCGAAAAAGGAGAAGCAGATCAACACCGCCGGCTGATCACCGAGACCGAAAGGTGGGGAATTTTACTTCGGCACTTTTGGGGAAATTTGAAACGGCATTTACAACGGCCGCGGCCGCTGGATCGACAATCGGATGATCGAACGGTTCTGGCGGTCGCTGAAATACGAATGCGTCTACCTGAACGCCTTCGAGACCGGCTCGGACGCGCGCAACGGGATCGGGACATGGATCAACTATTACAATGAAAAACGCCCGCACTCATCGCACGGGCTGCTGACGCCCGCCGAGGCCTATGATACGCCACCCCAGACTCTGAAAGCCGCCGCCTGACATGAAACCCATGCTATAGCTTAACCCGGCGGAAAAATGGTCGAAAAACCAGGACCACCTCTGGGCTTCGTCGGCGTCCTAGCCGCGCCTGCGAAGTGCTCCCTGGTTCATTGAACTAGGTTGAACCGCAGTTCTTTGGAAAAACCGTCCTAGATGCCAGATTAAAAAGCTGCCTTTTGGCTGTTTTCCAGTAAGTTGGCACCCTGGCGCTTCGTTCACATCGAAGATGTCAGGAGTTCAAATCTCTTATCACCCACCACTCTCTCCCTAGTACAGACCGCCTACCACAGCAGCGTGCTGCTGTTGCGTGCGGGCGCGACGGGCAAGGGCGTCATGCCGATATCCCGCGCCAGCCTCGGATCCCGTCTCAGATCGGTCAGGTGACGCCGCTGACGCCGAGCGTCAAGCAACTGCATCCAGCGCAGTGCCCAGGTCGTGCGGCGGGCAGGGCGGGTCTCTGTGGTCAGGGCAAACATCTGCGGTTCCTTTCATGACGTGCAGTGATGCGCATCAGCCTGCGAGCTCAAGTAAACTTGAGGTCAAGCAGGGATTTCGGAAGATCGCGAATTCCGCCCGGCGGGTCTGATTTCCGCCTTGAAGCCCTCACGGGCGCACAGTAAAACCGGCCACCAAGGGTGATTAGCTCAGTTGGTAGAGCGCTTCGTTTACACCGAAGATGTCGGGAGTTCGAGTCTCTCATCACCCACCACTCCCCTCCGCCAGCATGCCATTTTCCGCACCGGCCAGCGACGTGGTTCGTTCTGCCGTGCGGATCACGACAATGCCTTGATCCTGCCGGGGATCGGCCAGGATGACGCGGCATGTCGTGAAGTCGTGTTCATGTTAACGAGGATAGGACGACCGATGACAGCCACCGATTCAAGCCTGCGCGCGGCCCTGCGCGCTTCCGCTCCGGTTTGCAGGAAACTGCCCGGCTTCTTCACGCCGATGCTTGGCCTTTATGCCAACCTCGTGGTGGTGATCAGCCTCTTTGCCGTGGTCTTTGCGATCGCCGCGTTGATCAGCGATGGCGCCTTCGGAACGCTTCTGGCTGTCGGGATCAGTCTCGGCGCCTTTGGAACGGCGGTGCTGATGGGGAAGGTCTATGAGATCTCCGTCTCGCTCAAGGTCCTCGCGCGGGCGGCGCAGGCCTAGGACCGGCGCCCCTTCCAGCCCCCGTGGCCGCAGGCGGTTTGCGCCGCCAGAGGGGCGGCCGCGGCGGGCAGGGGCCCCGGGCCGGCGGAGGCTGAGAAAAAGCCGGAAAAATCTTCGCCAATCCGCTTGACGCCACCGGCCGCTTCACTTAATCAGCCCCTCACGCGCGGTTGTAGCTCAGTTGGTTAGAGTACCGGCCTGTCACGCCGGGGGTCGCGGGTTCGAGCCCCGTCAACCGCGCCACTTTCCCCTTTCGATGATCAGTGACCTCCCCGCCAGGGGCCCCCTCATGCCGGCTTTCGTCGCCCGCAGACAGGGGCGTTTCACCGGTCCGGACGCGCGTTGTGGCAAGGCGAAAAACTTCCCCGATTTCCGACATTTCTCCGTTGACCCTCCGGGCGGCATATCTTAATCAGCCCTCACGCGCGGTTGTAGCTCAGTTGGTTAGAGTACCGGCCTGTCACGCCGGGGGTCGCGGGTTCGAGCCCCGTCAACCGCGCCACTTTTCCCGCAGGACGCGCAGCGATGCGCGCCTGCAGGACACCCTACAAACCCTTGGTATTGTTTCTGAAACGGCCCGCAGGGCTGGTCAGTAGGTATAGCCCATTGCTTCCTCGACCCCGAGGTCGAGCCGCGACCGCATCCAGTCCCGATCCGCCTCTGGCATCTCTGCCGGCGTCTCGGGCCGGGTCATCACCGAGGGTTTGAACTTCGCCCCCAGCCGCTTGGTCACCGGCTTGTAGGGCGTCTCGGTGGCCGGCAGCCCCAACCCAGCCACCAGGTCGGCAAGGAATGCCTCGGGCGCCGCCTGCACCGCCTCCATCCGGACAAAGACGCAGGAGCTGTGGCGGATCGCAAAGCTCAGCAGGGTGGCCATCTTGACCGCCCGAAGCTCGAACAGGTCGCGGAACATCGCGCCGGTCACCGGGTGGCGGTCGGCCTGCAACGGCTGGCCGCGGTATTCCGGTGCGTCGGCCCAGGGGAAATAGCGCGGCCGGTCGACGCGGGTGTCCCAGGGCGCGCGGATGAACTGCGAAAACCCCAGTGCCTGCATCGGCGGCCGCGTATGCCACGGCTTGGCATGCATCGACAGCGCCCAGGCATCGGCGGCGCGAAAGCAGCAGACCACGGTGAAATCCGCCGGGATCGCCAGCATCGAGGGCACCCCGTGTTTCCAGCCCAGCACCTCCGAATTGCCCAGCCAGCTGTTGCCGTCGATCAGCCGCTTGATGAAATTCGTCCCGGAGGAGCGCTCGCCCATCACCTGAAAGCGCTTGGGCGCGGCGCCACTGTGGCGGATGGTCCAGCCGGTGCCGGCCAGGTCGGTGAGGATTGTATCGCGCATGGGGGGCATTCCGGCTATCGTGAAGCAAAGTGGTAACCGGGCCCGCAGACCCGCGCAAGAGCAGGACAGATCCCATGCAGACAACCGCCGCCGCGCTGACCATGGTGCGTGACGATGCCTTTTTCCTCAAGGCCTGGCTGAGGCACTACGGCGAGGCGCTGGGCCGCGAGAACTGCACCATCATCAACCACGGCCGCGGCGAAGAGGTGGCAGAGCTGGCCCGGGGCTGCAACGTGATCGGCATCCCCGGCGACCCGCATCCCAATTTCGACATGAAGCGCTGGCGGCTGCTCAACAATCTGGTGCAGGGGCTGCGCTGCTATTACGACCATGTGATCGTCGGCGATGTCGACGAGCTGGTGGTGGTCGATCCCGCCGCCGGGGTCTCGCTGCTCGAGTTCCTGCGCGACCAGCCGCTGCGCCGGGTGCTGACGCCGGTGGGGCTCGAGGTGGTGCACCGGATCGACAGCGAGCCTGCACCGATCGAGGACCATATCCTCGGGCCCCGCCGCCACGTCCGCCTTGCGCCGCATTATTCCAAGCCCTGCGTGGTGTCACAGGGGGTCAAGCTGGCGCGGGGCGGGCATTTCGCCCAGAGCGCCAAGCTGCACACGCCGGACGGGCTGCTGCTGTTTCACCTCAAGTTCTGCGACTTCGGGACCTATGTTCAGGTGATGGATCACCGCAACGCGGTGACCGAGGCGGTGGGGGCCTCGGTGCGCGACGCGGCGATCGGGCGACACTGGTTCGCGCAGGCGCGGGGCGAGGACCGGGCGGTGTTCGAGGCCTTCGAGGCGGCCGCGCCCGAGGCCTTCGACCTGACCGGCGTGCGGCGGGCGATGCACCGGTCGTGGAAAAAGCGGGGCGAGACCGGGTTCTGGCAGTTCGACCGGGTGGAGAGCGAGAGGGTGATGGTGCTGCCGGAGCGGTTTTTGGGGGTGGTGTGAGCGGCCCCCTGTTCAGCGCATCGCGTGACGCCGCCTTCGGCGCTTTTGGCCCTGGATTGACCCGTTGCATCGACAGCTCAACCTGGAGCGAACAAGGCTGCTGCCCCATTCCTGCCACAATTGGTCTGCAGATTCCTTAACCAAACAAACATCAAGGCTCGATAAAAGAGCCGACATATCCGAGGCACGTAAATAAGGGCAGCGCAACAATGCCATCATTGGTGATCTATGATTGGTCGCAGTACACCACCAGCCTGACCCAGTCAGAGCTGGAAACCTCGACCCATGGCAATGACCCCGATCAGACCGGCACCAATCCCTACAATCCCGATTTGCCGACATGGACCGGGACCGATTTCACCTACAACGGCGGCACCTCCTCGGTCATCGACATCCTCGACGACGACGGCATGTTCCAGGATGGCTATGCCGAGACCGGCGGCGCGCAGACCCTGGCCTCTGATGTCACGATCAACGGCACCACCTATCTGGCCGGCTCGGTGGTCGAGAACGAGTTCTCGCTGGTGGACAGCTCCGGACTGGAGGTCTGGGTTGTCAAGATCGACGGCGTCAACGTTGGCTTTGCCTATCCCGAGGGCCACGCGCCCGCGACCGGATCGACCTACAACGCCAATGACACCCGCGATGGCGACGGCGCCGACAGTCTCGACCAGACCACGCCCAGCGAAGAGGCCTATGCCGACATGGCCTGTTTCACCGCCGGCACGCGGATCCGCACCGCCCGAGGCGAGGTGCCGGTCGAGGAGATCTCGGTCGGCGATCTGGTCTGGACGCTGGACCACGGGTTCCAGCCGGTCCGCTGGGTCGGCCACAGCCGGCTGGGCGAGGCGGCGCTCGCGCACAACCCGCATCTGAAGCCGGTGTTGATCCCGGCCGGTGTGTTGCGCAGCACGGCAGACCTGCTGGTCTCGCCGCAACATTGTCTCCTGATGAAGGCCGGCGGCCAGTCGATGCTAGTCCGAGCCAAGCACCTGGGCGAACTCGACGGGCCGGTGCGGGTCGCGCGTGGCAAGCGGGACGTGGCGTATCATCACTTGATGTTCGACCGGCACCAGATCTTGCTCTCGAACGGCGTCCTGTCGGAGAGTTTCTACCCCGGGCCGCAGGCGATGAAGGCGCTGTCGTCGATCAATCGCGTGCGGATCCTTGCGATGCTCCCGCGCCTTCTTGACGCCGCGCCGGAGGAGGCCTACGGGCCCACCGCGCGCCCGGTGCTCAGGCGCAAGGCGCTTGACCAGCTCGCCCGTCTGAAACGCGACCATCCCGCGACGCGCAGCATCGTGTTCCAGCAGGGAACCCGCCAGAAAGCCTTCGCCAGTTGAGGTCACGTGACCCGGGCTGTCCGGTGTCCCCCGCGCGCAACTATGTGACGGAGGGTTTGGAGCAGCTGGCGACTGCGGGGAGGGCCGCCGCCATTCTGGCTCCCTTGCGAATCTTGTGATTTCCTAGCTCACCCCACACTCCCCAACACCCTGACCCAGCTCCGCATCCCCTTGTGAAAGCTCGTCAGCGCATATTTCTCGTTCGGCGAGTGGATCTGGTCATCGTCCAGCCCGAAGCCGATCAGCATCGCCGGCATGTCCAGCACCTCGCCGAAATACCCCGCGATCGGGATCGAGCCGCCGCAGCCGGCAAACACCGCCGGGTTCGGCCATTCGTCAGTGAGCGCCTGCCGCGCGGCCTCGAACAGCGGCGAGGCGGTGTCCATCGTGGCCGCCGGCGAGGCGCCGTGGGCTTGGAAGCGCACGCTGCAATCCTCTGGCAGCTGGCCTTGCACATAGGCGCGAAAGCTCTCGCGGATGGCATGCGGGTCCTGCTGGCCCACCAGGCGGAAGCTCACCTTGGCATGGGCCTCGGCCGGCAGCACGGTCTTGAAGCCGGCGCCGGTGTAGCCGCCCCAGATGCCGTTGACGTCGCAGGTCGGGCGCGACCAGATCATCTCGAGCCCGGTGCAGGTGTTCTCGCCCGCCGGCCGTGACAGCCCCACCGCGCCGAGAAAGTCGCGTGCCATCTCGGACGGATCGCCGAGCACGGCCCATTGTTCGCGGACCTCGGCCGGCAGTTCCGGCACGCCGTCGTAGAAACCGGGCAGGGTGACCCGGCCGGTGTCGTCATGCAGCCCCGCGAGCACGCGGGAGAGCACCCGGATCGGATTCATCGCGATGCCGCCGAACATGCCGGAATGCAGATCGCGGTCGGGGCCTTTGATGGTCAGCTCCTCGCCCATCAGCCCGCGCAGCATGGTGACGATGGTGGGCGTCTCGGGGTCATACATGCCGGTGTCGCAGATCAGCGCGATGTCGGCTTTCAGCTCGGCGGCATTGTCGGTCATGAAGGGAATGAGCGAGGGCGAGCCGCTCTCCTCCTCGCCCTCGAAGAAGAAGGTGATGCGGCAGGGCAGGCGGCCATGCACCGCGATCCACGCCCGGCAGGCCTCGACAAAGGTCATCAGCTGGCCCTTGTCGTCGCTGGCGCCGCGGCCGCGGATCACCTTGCCGGCGGGGGTGTCCTCGATCTGCGGATCAAACGGATCGGCGTGCCAGAGCTCGAGCGGGTCGACCGGCTGCACGTCGTAATGGCCGTAGAACAGCAGGTGCGGGCCGCCCTCGCCGATGTGGCCCACCACCATGGGGTGTCCGGGGGTGGGGCGGGCGCTGGCCTCGGCGCCGAGGCTCTGCAGATCGGCCACCAGCCAGTCGGCGGCCTGCTGGCACTGCGGGGCATAGTCCGGATCGGTGGAAATCGATTGGATTCGAAGAAGCTCCTTCAAGCGGTCAGATGCCGCATTGAGGTCATCGTCGATTCGGGTCAGAACGGGAGAGATATCCATCGGCGGGTTTCCTTTTTGCGTCAGACCCTAGCGAAGAGGAAACCACTGTCCAGTGGGGTTTGACATAGGTCAATGCTGCGGCCATGGGTCGCCGTTAGTAGTGGTTGCCAGACGGGATTTCCCGCTGTAAGTATTCAGGAACGTGAATTTGACTGCCCCTGCGGCGGTCTTGTTCGGACGCAGGGCCCGCGGCCCCACGCAAACGGAGGTGCCCCGGTGAGCCAGAAGCAGGACTATACCGCGAAACTCGACACGGCCCTCGGCCGTCTGCACGAAGAGGGGCGCTACCGGACCTTCATCGACATCGAGCGCAAGCAGGGCCATTTCCCGCATGCCACATGGCGCAAGCCCGATGGCAGCGAACAGCCGATCACCGTCTGGTGCGGCAATGACTACCTCGGCATGGGCCAGCACCCGGTGGTGCTCGCGGCGATGCACGAGGCGGTCGATGCAACCGGCGCAGGCTCTGGCGGCACCCGCAACATCTCGGGCACCACGGTGTATCACAAGCGGCTCGAGGCCGAGCTGGCCGACCTGCACGGCAAGGAATCGGCGCTGCTGTTCACCAGCGCCTATATCGCCAATGATGCCACGCTCAGCACTCTGCCCAAGCTGTTTCCCGGGCTGATCATCTATTCCGACGCGCTCAACCATGCCTCGATGATCGAGGGCGTGCGCCGCAACGGTGGCGCCAAGCGGATCTTCCGCCACAATGATCTCGACCACCTGCGCGAGCTGCTCGAGGCCGACGATCCTGCGGCGCCCAAGGTCATCGCCTTTGAATCAGTCTATTCGATGGACGGCGATTTCGGCCCGATCGAGGCGATCTGCGACCTGGCCGATGAATTCGGCGCGCTGACCTATATCGACGAGGTACACGCGGTCGGCATGTACGGCCCGCGCGGCGGCGGCGTGGCCGAGCGTGACCGTCTGATGCACCGGCTCGACATCATCAACGGCACCCTGGCCAAGGCCTATGGCGTGATGGGCGGCTATATCGCGGCGAGCCACAAGATGTGCGACGCCATCCGCTCCTATGCGCCGGGCTTCATCTTCACCACCTCGCTGCCGCCGGCGGTGGCGGCGGGGGCCGCGGCCAGCGTGCGTCACCTCAAGACCGACCAGGCGCTGCGCGAGCGTCACCAGACCCAGGCCAAGATCCTCAAGCTGCGGCTCAAGGGGCTGGGCATGCCGATCATCGACCACGGCAGCCATATCGTGCCGGTGATCGTCGGCGACCCGGTGCACACCAAGAAGCTGTCGGACATGTTGCTCGGCACCTATGGCATCTATGTCCAGCCGATCAACTTCCCGACCGTGCCGCGCGGCACCGAGCGGCTGCGGTTCACGCCCTCGCCGGTGCATGGCCCGCGCGAGATCGATGCACTTGTACGTGCTATGGACGATCTCTGGTCGCATTGTGCGCTGAATCGTGCCGACCTGAGTGCCTAGACGTATTTGACCCTGCCATTGTTAGCGCTACGTGCTAATCTTCTAGCAACATATAGGGCGACACGAATCGTCCTGATCCGTTGGGGAATGGTCAGGGCATCGAAGAACGGGGCAGATGGGCATGATAGGGCGCAAACTGAGGCGCGGCACTGCGCCAGGCGAGGATACCGTCGGCCCGAAGGGGTTTGACGACTTCGCCTTGCGTCTTGGCGATGTCATGCGCGGCGAACGCGCCACGATGGGCAAATCGCTGCTCGACGTGCAGCGCGAGCTGCGGATCAAGGCCTCCTATATCGCCGCAATCGAGAATTGCGATCCCGAAGCCTTTGACACCCCCGGCTTCATCGCCGGCTACGTGCGGTCCTATGCGCGCTATCTTGGCATGGACCCCGACGCCACCTTTCAGAAATTCTGTTTCGAAAGCGGTTTCACCACCGCCCATGGCATGTCGGCCGAGGCCTCGAGCCAACAGCGCAAGCCCGGCCAGACGCTGCCGCAGAAACCCGCCGGCGAGCGTGACCTGTTCAAGGACCCGCACATGCCCTTCGCCCCGCGCGGCGAGAGCCTGCTGGCGCAGATCGAACCCGGCGCCATCGGCTCGATGGCGGTGCTGCTGACGCTGATCGCCGGCATCGGCTATGGTGGCTGGAGCGTGCTGCAGGAGATCCAGCGGGTGCAGCTCACCCCGGTCGACCAGACGCCGATCGCGCTGGCGGAACTCGACCCGCTCGAAGGGGCAGGGCGGATCACCCCGGAAGGCGACAGCCTCGACCCTGATGAGACCCGCGGCGCCGGCGTCTTCGCGCCGCCCTCTGGCGAGCCGCTGGACCGGCTCTACCGGCCGCAGGCGCTGGACGTGCCGGTGATGATCGCCCGTGATGCGCCGATCTCGACGCTCGATCCCTCGCGCGTGGGCAGCTTTGCAAATGCCAGCCGCGAACGCGCGCCCTCGATCGTGACCGCCAGCGCCGCCGCGTCGGGCGATGTGCCGCTCGAGCAGGTGATGACCGAGGTGGCCGAGCAGGTCGCCAGCACCCTGCCGCAGGTGCTCGAAGCGCCGAAACCCGGGGTCCAGCTGGTCGCCGTACGGCCGGCCTGGGTGCGGGTGCGCGCCGCCGACGGCTCGGTGCTCTACGAGGCGGTGATGAACGCCGGTGACACCTATGACGTGCCGCAGGGCGAAGAGCCGGCGACGCTGCGAGTCGGCGCCTCCGGCGCGGTCTACTTTGCGGTCAACGGCCAGACCTACGGGCCCGCCGGCCCGCGTGGCGCGGTCACCTCCAACGTGGCGCTGGCAGCCGCCAGCCTGACCGACCGCTACCAGCCCGCCGATCCCGCCAGCGACGGCGACCTCGAGAAGATGGTGGCCCAGCTCAACCTGCGCGTCGCCACGCCGGCGCCGGAGGCGGACAGCGAATAACCCCGCCGAATACCCTCTGACGCATTGCATTACCGCCCGGGCTGACTAGGTTGCGGGCACATGCCTTCAGCTTCGGGAATCCCGCCATGAGCCTCAATCACGTCCGTCCGTGGCGCAATATCTACCGCCGCAAGAGCCGTCAGATCATGGTGGGCAACGTGGCCGTTGGCGGCGACGCGCCGATCTCGGTGCAGACCATGACCAACACCATCACCACCGACGTGCGCGGCACGCTCGACCAGATCATCCGCTCGGCCGAGGCCGGGGCCGACATCGTCCGCGTCTCGGTGCCCGACGAGGCCTCGGCCCGCGCGATGAAGGAGATCTGTCGCGAGAGCCCGGTGCCGATCGTCGCCGACATCCATTTCCACTACAAGCGCGGCATCGAGGCCGCCGAGGCCGGTGCCGCCTGCCTGAGGATCAACCCCGGCAACATCGGTTCGCAGGACCGCGTCAAGGAGGTGATCCGCGCCGCGCGCGACCACAACTGCTCGATCCGCATCGGCGTCAACGCCGGCTCGCTGGAAAAGCACCTGCTGGAGAAATACGGCGAGCCGACGCCCGAGGCCATGGTCGAAAGCGGTCTCGATCACATCAAGGTGCTGCAGGACAACGACTTTCACGACTTCAAGATCTCCTGCAAGGCGTCTGATGTCTTCATGGCCGCCGCCGCCTACCAGGCGCTGGCCGAGGCCACCGATGCGCCCATCCATCTCGGCATCACCGAGGCCGGGGGGCTGACCTCGGGCACGATCAAATCCGCCATCGGCCTTGGCAACCTGCTGTGGATGGGCATCGGCGACACCATCCGCGTCAGCCTTTCGGCTGACCCGGTCGAAGAGGTCAAGGTCGGCTTCGAGATCCTCAAGTCGCTGGGCCTGCGCCACCGCGGCGTCAACATCATCTCCTGCCCGAGCTGTGCCCGTCAGGGGTTCGACGTGATCAAGACGGTGGAGATCCTCGAGCAGCGGCTCGAGCACATCAAGACGCCGATGAGCCTGTCGATCATCGGCTGCGTGGTCAACGGCCCCGGCGAGGCGCTGATGACCGATGTCGGCTTCACCGGCGGCGGCGCCGGCAGCGGCATGGTTTATCTCGCCGGCAAGGCCAGCCACAAGATGTCAAACGAGCAGATGGTCGAGCACATCGTCGAAGAGGTGGAAAAGAAGGCCGCCGAACTCGAAGCCGCCACCGCCCAGGCCGCGGAGTAACCGCCGCAGCCCTCCCCCGACCGAGCCCTTCTTCTGGCCGAAAATAGTCCCGAAGGAGGCCGCAGGCCGGGGGCAGAGCCCCCGAACTCTCCCGACCACATCACGCAGGCCCAGCGGTCCCTCCGAACACCGCCCCGGACCTGATCCGGGGCCTCACCGCCAGATTCACGCCGGCCCGGCGGCGAATTAGCCCTCGGCGCGGCTTTCTTCCACCACCTGACGCATGGCGTCGAGCGGCAGGTAGCCGCGCAGCAGGGTCTCGTCGAGCACGAAGGTCGGCGTGCCGTTGATCTGCAGCCGCTGCGCCAGCGCCCGGGTCTCGGCGATGCGCTCTGCCACGGTGTCGCTCTCCATTTCGGCCAGCACCGCCGCGGCATCGAGCTCCAGGGTCTCGGCCAGGCGTCGCAGCGCCGCCTCGTTGACCGTGCCGCCGAAATTGATCAGCGCCTCATGGGCCGCCATATAGGCGTCCTCGCCGGCCACTTCGCCGGCCGCGATGGCGAACTTCGAACTTTCCAGACTGTCCGGCCCGAGGATCGGGAACTCCTTGACGATGAAGCGGATATTGCCGTCGCTCTCGATCAGCTCCTTGACCTCTTCATGCGCCTTGCGGCAGTAGCCGCAGCGGTAGTCGATGAACTCGACCAGCGTCACGTCGCCCTTGGGATTGCCGCCCACATGGCTGAAGCCGTCGTCGAAGATATCGCCCCGGTTGGCGGCGATCAGATCGACGTCGCGGTCGCCCTGCGCCGCCTGCTGGCGCTGCTCGAGCGCGTTGACCGCTTCGATGATCACCTCGGGGTTCTCCATCAGGTAGGCGCGCACCGCCGCGCCGAAGGCGGCGCTCTCGGCCTCGGTCATGTCGGTCAGATCGGTGGCCAGCGCCGGCCCGGCCAGCAGCGTTGCGGCAAGGGCGGTGGAGGTGAGAAAACGATACATTGGGGATCCCCTGTGGTCTGGCGCCTCAGCGCAGGTGTCTGGTGGCAGAAAGCACATCCTCGGCCCGCCGCCAAGGGCCCGAGCCGCGCGGCAGCTGCGCCTCGGCGCGGGTGGCATGCAACCGCGCATCCTCGAGCCGGCCCTGCAACGCATAGCGCTCGGCGGTGACCAGCGACGCCATGCCGGTCTGGCCGGTCTTGGCATAGGCGACCGCAAGGTCGCGCAGGATGCGGGGGTCGCGGAAATCCCGCGCCCGGGCGCGTTCCAGCACGGCAAGCGCGGCGCCGGGATCGCCGGCGGCCAGCTGCGCCCGGCCAAGCCCGCCGAGGATCAGCGCCTCGTTCGGCGCCATCTTGGCGGCCGCGGCATAGACCTGCACTGCCGGCCCGAACTGCCGGCTTTCGAGCAGGATCTGCCCCTTGAGTTCGAGATAGAGCGCATCCTTGGGGCGCATCGCCAGCGCCCGGTCGATCGCCGCCAGAGATTTCTTCAGGTTCGAGCTGCGGTGATGCGCCACCGCCTCGCGCATCAGGGCGATGTCCGGGCTCAGGCTCGAGTTCGCCCGCCGCAGGGTCCAGCTCGGCGCGCGCAGGAAGGCCGAGAGCTTTCCCTGCGCCCGGTCGAACCAATAGGCGGCGCCGGGGTCCCTGCGGGTCTGGCCGGCGTTGCCGGCGACAAAGCCCTGCGCCGCACGCATCCGGTCGCGGGTCAGCGGGTGCGAGCGCATGTAGGGGTCCTGCCGGGTGGCGCTCAGCGCCTCCTGGCCGCGAAAGATGTCATGCACCTCGAGCGCGGCTCTGGGGTCGATCCCGGCGCGCAGCAGGCTGCGCAGCGCGGTGGCATCGGCCGAGCTTTCCTCGGCGCGGGTATGGGCGAGGAACTGGCGCAGCGCCGCGCTCTGGCTGCCGGCGGCGATGCCGGTGGCGACCGAGGGTGCGCCAGAGGCCGCGGCGGCGGCGGCCAGCACCATGCCGAGGCCTGCGGCGGTGCGCGCGGCGCGGGCATTGCCGGCGCGGCGGGCGAGGTGACCGTTGGAGATATGCGCCGCCTCATGGGCGATGACATATTGCAGCGCCTCGGCGCTGCCGAGCTTCATGATCAGCCCGGAATTGAGGAAGATATGCTGGTTGTCGGCGACAAAGGCATTCAGCGAAGGATCATCGATCACCAGCACCCGCAGGTTCGACGGCACCCCGGCGGCGCGCAGCACCGGCGCGGCCAGCTGCGTCAGCGCGTATTCCACGTCGGCATCGCGGATCAGCCCGGCCGCCTTGGCCGGCACGACGAAAAGCGCCCAGAGCATGAGCGCCGCCACAGCCTGTCTCAGTATCCGCATTGACCTCCCCGCTTCGATCCCGGAAAACCGCCTCCGGGCAGAGCTTGGGAGAATTGCATGCGAGACTCAAGGCGCGGTGAGGTCGATCCCTTCATTGTGATGGACGTGATGGAGGCCGCACGGCAGGCCGAGGCGGCGGGTCGCCACATCATCCACATGGAGGTCGGACAGCCCGGAACGCCCGCGCCGCAAGGCGCACGCGACGCCGTGGGCCGGGCGATGCAGAGCGATCCGATGGGCTATACCGTGGCGCTGGGCCTGCCGGCGCTGCGCGCCCGGATTGCGCGGCTTTATGCCGATTGGTACGGGGTCACGCTTGATCCGGCGCGGGTGATCGTCACGCCGGGCTCATCAGGCGCCTTCCTGCTGGCCTTCACCGCGCTGTTCGATGCCGGCGACCGGGTGGCGATCGGCGCGCCGGGCTATCCGAGCTATCGCCAGATCCTCAAAGGGCTGTCCCTGCGGCCGGTCGACCTTGCCACACGTCCTGAACATCGCCTGCAGCCGGTGCCGGAGGATTTTGCCGGCCTCGACATCCAGGGCCTGCTGGTGGCCTCGCCCGCCAATCCGACCGGCACCATGCTGGACCGGGCGGCGATGACGGCGCTGATCCAGGCGGCGCAGGCCAAGGGCGCGGCCTTCATCTCGGACGAGATATACCACGGCATCGAATACGAGGCCAAGGCGGTCACCGCGCTGGAGATCACCGACGACTGCTATGTGATCAACTCCTTCTCCAAGTATTTCAGCATGACCGGCTGGCGCGTCGGCTGGATGGTGGTGCCCGAAGATCACGTGCGCAAGATCGAGCGGCTGGCGCAGAACATGTTCATCTGCGCCCCGCATGTGGCGCAGGTGGCGGCGCTGGCGGCGATGGACTGCGACACCGAGCTGCGCGCCAACCTCGCGGTCTATGCCGAGAACCGCCGGCTGATGCTCGAGGGGCTGCCCAAGGCCGGCTTCGACCGGATCGCGCCGCCTGATGGTGCCTTCTACGTCTATGCCGATGTCAGCCACCTGACTGACGACAGCCTCGGCTTTGCCCGCGCGATCCTCGACGAGGCCGGGGTGGCGGTGACGCCGGGGCTGGATTTCGACCCGGTGCGCGGCGGCGGCACACTGCGGTTCTCCTATGCCCGCAGCACCGCCGACATCCGCGAAGGGCTGGCGCGGTTGTCGGGGTTCATGGCCGGACGCGGCCTGACGCGGGCGTGAACGCGGCGCCGCAAGAGGGCTGTACGACGGGCCGATGCGTGGTAGATTGCCGCCGGAACGCGGGCAGGAGACCCGTGCAGCAAGGGGCCTCGGCATGAGCAGATATTTCCTTTCCGCCTGCGCCGTCGCGCTGGCCGCTTTTACCACGGCTGCCACGGCGCAGGAGTTTGGCGCCTTGGCGCGGATCGACGCCGAGGAGACCGGTGTCGTCCGCGGCGGCGATCTGACGCTGGAATTCGGGCTCTCGCAGGGGGTGCCCTGGCGGGCCTACACGCTGGCCGATCCCGACCGGCTGATCCTCGACTTCCAGGAGGTCGACTGGACCGGGCTGACGCCAGAGGCCTTCGAGTCGAAACTGCTCGAGACCGTGCGTTTCGGTGCGCTGCAGCCCGGCTGGTCGCGCTTCGTGGCCGAGCTTGCGACGCCGTTGACCCTGCGCACCGCCGCGCTCGAGATCGATGATACCACCGCTGGCGCGCTCTTGCGGCTGACGCTCGACAAGGCCGGACGCGCGGCGTTCGATGCCGCCACCGGTGCCGTGCCGAGCGCGCAATGGGTGATGCCGGAGCCGGCCTTGCGGGCCGAGGCGGGGGGCGTGCCGGATGTGCTGACCGTGGTCCTCGACCCCGGCCATGGCGGCATCGATCCCGGCGCGCTTCGCGGCGGCTACCGCGAAAGCGACCTGGTGCTGCAGCTGGCGCGCGACGTCAAGGAAGCGCTGCTGCGCGCCGGCGGCATCGAGGTGGTGATGACCCGCGAGGAGGATCATTTCGTCTCGCTCGAGGCCCGCGTCGCGATTGCCCGGCGCGCCGGCGCACACCTGTTCATCTCGCTGCATGCTGATGCGATCGAAGAGGGGGTGGCGCATGGCGCCTCGGTCTACACCCTGTCAGAGACCGCCACCGACGAGGCCACCGCGGCGCTGGCCGAACGCCACGACCGCAGCGATCTGCTGGCCGGCGTCGACCTTACCGGATCGGACGACGAGGTGGCCGAGATCCTGATGGATCTGGCACGGCAGGACAACGGCCCGCGCTCGGTGCTGCTGGCGCGCGCCATGGTCGACGCCATCGGCGCGGCGGTGGGCGAGATCCACAAGGACCCGCTGCGCGAGGCCGGGTTCTCGGTGCTCAAGGCCGCCGACATACCAAGCGTGCTGGTCGAGGTCGGCTTCCTCTCGACCGACCGCGATCTCGAGAACCTGCAGGACCCGCAATGGCGGCTGAAGATGGCCACCGGCATCCGCGACGGCATCCTAGCCTGGGCCCGTGCGGATGCCACCATCGCGCCGCTCAGGCGAAAGTGATCGGCGCGGTTGGCTGATTTCCGCGATCGGCGATCATAACGGGGTTTGTGTTTTGACCCCCCTTCGCATCGGCCCTATATAAGCCCTCTAAACCAGCAGGAGCGCGCGGTGCTGAGGTTCATCCTTTCTTTCTTTGGCGGAATTTTCACCGTGGTGACCATGGGGGCCGCCGCGGTGGCCCTGTCGATCGGCGCGATCTTCTGGGTCTATGGCCGCGACCTGCCGAGCCACGAATCGCTGGCCCAGTACACCCCGCCGACGATCAGCCGGATCTACTCCGGCGAAGGCCGGATGATCGACGAGTTCGCCCAGGAACGCCGGCTGTTCACCCCGGCCGAGGACATCCCCGATCTGGTCAAGGATGCCTTCATTTCGGCCGAGGACAAGAACTTCTACGAGCACGGCGGCTATGACGCCCGCGGCATCCTAGCTGCGGCGGTGCAGGCGGTGCAGTCGCGCGGCCAGAACGTGCGTGGCGCCTCGACCATCACCCAGCAGGTGATGAAGAACTTCCTGCTCTCCGGCGACCGCCGGATCGAGCGCAAGATCAAGGAGATCATCCTCGCCACCCGGCTCGAGGAAACCCTGCCCAAGGACCGCATTCTCGAGCTCTACATGAACGAGATCTTTCTCGGCCAGAACTCCTATGGCGTGACCGCCGCGGCGCAGACCTATTTCAACAAGACCCTTGGCGAGCTGGCGCCGCATGAGGCCGCCTTCCTCGCCTCGCTGCCCAAGGCGCCGTCTGATTTCCACCCGGTGCGGCGCAAGGACCGGCTGCTCGAGCGGCGCAACTTCGTGCTCGAGGAGATGATGGAGAACGGCGTCATCACCGAGGCCGTCTACCGCGACGAGGTCGCCCAGCCGCTGCGCTCGGTGCAGAACGGCGATTTCGAGAGCTTCAAGACCGCGCTGCCGCCGCGCGACTACTTCACCGACGAGATCCGCCGTCAGCTGTCGGAGGATTTCGGCGAGGGCGAGTTCTTCTCCGGCGGCCTGACCGTGCGCGCCACCGTTGACCCCGAGATGCAGGTGATCGCCGCCCATGCGCTGCAGAAGCAGCTTGAGCAGTATGACCGCGGCCTCGGCCGCTGGCGCGGCACCGGCAAGAGCATCGATGCCGCCGAGGTCGACAATTGGCGCGAGGCCTTGGCCGATGTGCGGGTGGCGCGTGACGTCACCCTCGAGAGCCCGTGGTACCCGGCGGTGGTGCTGGCGGTCGAGGACCAGCAGCTGCGGCTTGGCATCGAGGGCGTCGGCGAGGACGAGAACGCGCCCCATGCGGTGCCGCGCAACGACATCGAGTGGATCCGGGGCAGCTTTCAGGACAACTTCAAGGTCGGCGACATCGTTCATGTCCGCCGGATGACCACCGGCGACAACGGCACCGGCGACTTCCTCCGCTGGACCCTGCGGCAGGTGCCGGAAGTGCAGGGCGGCTTCATGGCGATGGACGTCAACACCGGGCGGGTGCTGGCGATGCAGGGCGGATTCTCCTACCAGCATTCGGTGTTCAACCGCGCCACACAGGCGCAGCGCCAGCCCGGCTCGTCGTTCAAGCCTTTCGTCTATGCCTCGGCGCTCGACAGCGGTTATACGCCCGCGACGATCATCGTCGACGCGCCGATCGAGATCGACACGCCACAGGGCGTCTGGCGGCCCAAGAACGCCTCGAACCAGTTCTATGGCCCGACGCCGCTCAGGACCGGCATCGAGCGGTCGCGCAACCTGATGACCATCCGTCTGGCGCAGGAGGTCGGCATGGACGTGGTCGGCAGCTACGCCGAGCGGTTCGGCGTCTATGACCGTCTCAGCCCGGTGCTGGCCAATGCGCTCGGGGCGCAGGAATCGACGCTGTTCAAGATGGTCGCGGCCTATGCGATGTTCGCCAATGGCGGCGAGCGGGTCGAACCGACGCTGGTGGACCGGGTGCAGGACCGCTATGGCAAGACCGTCTATCGCCACGACACCCGCGACTGCACCGATTGCGCCGACCCTTCGATCGCGCCCAGCTATGGCCCGCGGATCGTGTCGGACCGCGAGCGGGTGATGGACCCGGTCACCGCCTACCAGCTGACCTCGATGATGCAGGGCGTGGTCGAGCGCGGCACCGCCTCGAACTATGTCGACCTGCCGGTGCCCACCGCCGGCAAGACCGGCACCACCAATGACGCCAAGGATGTCTGGTTCGTGGGCTTCACCTCGAACGTGGTGGCGGGCTGCTACATCGGCTACGACCAGCCGCGCAGCCTTGGCCGTGGCGCCTCTGGCGGTGGCTTCTGCGGCCCGGTGTTCCAGCGCTTCATGTCAGAGGCGGTGAAGAAATACGGCGGCGGCAAGTTCAGCGTGCCGCCGGCCTGCCAGTTCATCAAGATCGACCGCTTCTCCGGCGCGCGGCTCTCCGACGGCGCCTCGGGGCCGAACGTGGTCAATGAATGTTTCCGGGAGGGCGAGGAGCCGGTGTTTGGCATCACCTTCGACGGCGGCTTTGCCATGGGGTCGAACTTCGAACAGATCGCGCCGGGCAACACCAGCAAGCAGGTCACCACATCGACCGGCCGGAAAGCCGTTGTTGGCCCCAAGGCCAGCTTCGGCACGCTGTCCTCGGGCGGGCTCTATTAAGCGCGTGCCCCGGCCCGTCCGGGCCGGGTGCGCGGCTCCGGTGGCTTGTCCATGGGCCGGGGGCTTGGTATCAGGCAGGTCTGAAACGCCTCAAGCCGGGAAGAGACATGCGCGCGGAAATCCAGAACAAGGTTGCTGAAATCGAGAAGTCGCTGGCGCTTTTGGCGCAGCGAATGGACTATGAGACCGCGCCGCACCGGCTGGAAGAATTCAACGCCATGACCGAGGATCCGGACCTCTGGAACGATCCCGAGAAGGCGCAGAAGCTGATGCGCGACCGGCAGATCCTGATGGACAAGGTCGCCGCCTACGAGAGCATGAAGCAGGAGCTGTCTGACAATCTCGAGCTGATCGAGATGGGTGAGATGGAAGACGACCAGGAGGTCGTGAGCGAGGCCGAGGCGGCGATCGTGGCGCTGCGCGACCGCGCGGCGCAGAAGGAGCTTGAGGCGCTCTTGGATGGCGAGGCGGATGCCAATGACACCTTCCTCGAGATCAACGCCGGCGCCGGCGGCACTGAGAGCTGCGACTGGGCGGCGATGCTGGCGCGAATGTATGTTCGCTGGGCCGAGGCGCGGGGTTACAAGGTCGAGCTGCAGTCGGAAAGCTCTGGCGAGGAGGCGGGGATCAAGTCCGCCGCCTACAAGATCTCGGGCCACAATGCCTATGGCTGGCTGAAATCCGAGAGCGGCGTGCACCGTCTGGTGCGGATCTCGCCCTACGATTCGGCGGCCAAGCGGCACACCTCGTTTTCCTCGGTCTGGGTCTACCCGGTGGTCGATGACAATATCGAGATCGAGGTCAACCCCTCTGACATCCGCATCGACACCTACCGCTCTTCGGGCGCCGGTGGCCAGCACGTCAACACCACCGACTCGGCGGTGCGGATCACCCACCATCCGACCGGCATCGTGGTGACCTCGTCCGAGAAATCGCAGCACCAGAACCGCGACATCGCCATGAAGGCGCTGAAATCGCGGCTCTATCAGCTTGAGCTCGACCGGCGGAATGCCGATATCAACGCCGCGCATGAGGCCAAGGGCGATGCCGGCTGGGGCAACCAGATCCGCTCCTACGTGCTGCAGCCCTACCAGATGGTGAAGGACCTGCGGACCGGTCACGAGACCTCTGACACCAAGGGGGTGCTGGACGGCGATCTTGATGGATTCATGGCCGCGACGCTGGCGATGGACGTGTCGGGCAAGAGCCGGGCGGAGGCGCAGGGCGAGGACTGAGGCTCGCCCAATGCCTGGTGTAACCTGAAGGATGACGCAGGCGCGTTAACAGCGGGCTGCAAGCCCGCCGCGCATCGTCATGCCGAAGGCATGCCTCTGGCATGATGCCGCCCGGACGGCGCGGTGATTTGGCTGCCTCCAGCGAGACGATCGTCGGTCGTACGGGCTTGGCGAACATGAAGTGCTCCGTCACAATCGTCGGATCGCCGCACCGCGGCCCGTCGATGCGCGGCTCTGACGCTCCTTAAGCACTGAGCAACCGCCGCCGTCCCGGCCTTGAGCCGGGACCTCGCGGCCGAGAAGCTGGTTCCAAACACAAAAAACCCGTGCCACACCGCCCGACATAGCCGGCCGCAGATCAGCCGTTGCCGCTGCCGGTAAACCGCCCGGCCTCTTCGGCGGCCTTGCGGATCGCCTTGGACTTGTTGACCGTTTCCATGAACTCGGCCTCGGGATCGCTGTCATAGACCACGCCACCGCCGGCCTGGATATAGAGCTTCTCGTCCTTCACCACGGCGGTGCGCAGGGCGATGCACATGTCCATGTCGCCCCCCGCGCTGAAATAGCCGACGCCACCGGCATAGACGCCGCGTTTCTCCGGTTCCAGCTCGTCGATGATCTCCATCGCCCGCACCTTGGGCGCGCCGGAGACCGTGCCGGCCGGCATCCCGGCGAGCAGCGCCGACAGGGCGTCGTGGTCCTCGGAAAGCTCGCCCACCACGTTCGAAACGATGTGCATCACATGCGAATAGCGCTCGACGATGAACTCCTCGGTGGGCCGCACGGTGCCGATCTTCGACACCCGGCCGGTGTCGTTGCGGCCGAGGTCGAGCAGCATCAGGTGTTCGGCCAACTCCTTCTTGTCGGCCAGCAGATCGGCCTCATACGCATCGTCCTGCTCCGGCGTGGCGCCGCGCGGGCGGGTGCCGGCGATCGGGCGGATGGTGACCTCGCGGCCGAACACCCGCACCAGGATTTCGGGGCTGGCACCCACAACCTGAAAGCCGCCGAAGTTGAAATAGAACATGAAGGGCGAAGGGTTGGTGCGCCTGAGCGACCGGTAGAGCGCGAAGGGCGGCAGCGGAAAATCCTGCGTCCAGCGCTGCGACGGCACTACCTGAAAGATATCGCCGGCACGGATGTATTCCTTGGCCTTCTCGACCGCGGCCAGGTAATCCGGCTTGGAAAAGTTCGACTGCGGCGCGCCGATCACCGCCGCCTCGCCGAGATCGCGGGTTTCCGAGGGCAGGGCACGCTCGAGATCGCGCACCGCGTCCATCACCCGCTCCGCCGCCTGGGCATAGGCGGCCTTTGCCGATTGCCCCTCGCGCACCCAGGCCGGGGCCACGACGGTAACCTCGCCCTTGACGCCGTCGAGCACGGCAATGACCGAAGGCCGCATCATCACCGCGTCGGGCAGGCCAAGGGGGTCGGGGTTCACGTCGGGCAGATGTTCGACCAGCCGGATCATGTCATAGCCGAGATAGCCGAAGAGCCCGGCGGCGGCCTGCGGCAGATCAGCCGGCAGGTCGATATGGCTCTCCTCGATCAGCGCCCGCAGCGAGCTCAGCGGATCGGCGTCGACGGGGACAAAGGCGTCGCGGTCAAAGCGCGCCTCGCGGTTGATCCGGGCTTTCTTGTCATGGCACTGCCAGATTACGTCGGGCTTCATGCCGATGATCGAATAACGGCCGCGCACCTCGCCGCCGGTCACCGATTCCAGCATGAAGGCATCGCGCGCCGCCCCCGTCAGCTTGAGCATCAGCGAGACCGGCGTGTCGAGATCGGCCGCAAGCCGGGCATAGACCACCTGGTTCTTGCCCGCGGCATAACCTTTGGCAAAACCGTCGAAGTCGGGCGTCAGGGCCATCTTGCGTCCTTACTGGAAGTTGGCGTGAACGGCGTTCAGCGCCTGCTGGTCGATCGAGATGCCGACCCGGGTCTGGATGTCGCTGGCCAGCGCCTGGAACATGTCATTGGAAAGGCCGGAGTTCACCTGCTGGTTCAGCGCCTGCAGGATCACCTGGTTCTCCTGGCTGTCGAAATCCGGGGCGGTGATCGCGTCGAGCCGGAGGATCACCGCGCGGCCCTGGTGCGGCAGGGTCAGGGTGCCGGTGGTGTCGAGGGCAAAGACCTGCTCCAGCGTATTGGCCGGCAGGTTCGGAAGCTGCCCCGAGCGGGTCTGGCCGGTGACGGTGGTGGGCGAGAGGCCGAGGCCCTCGAAGGTCTTGCCTTCGCCGAGGTCTGCCGCCAGCGCCTCGGCGCGCTCCAGCAGGCGGCGCTCGGTCTCGGCACGGGTCCAGTCGGTCTCGACGGCGGCGCGCACCTCATCGAGCGGCTGCGGTTCGGGCGGGTTCACGCCGTTGAGGCGGATGGCAAAGATGCCGCCGTCGCCCAGGGCCGCGACCTCTGGGAAATCCTCGGTGCTGACCGCGGCGGCGCGCTCGCGAAAGCTGTCGTAGCCCGCGATCTCGTTGTCGCTCTGCGGCGTCCAGTCGATCTGGCCAAGCACCATCTCGGTCTCCTCCGCCAGTTCCTCGAGCGTGGCGCCGCCGGCGAGCAGGTCGTCGATATCGGTGATCAGGCTGTCGATCACCCGGCGGGCGCGGTCCTGGGCCAGCTGCTCGCGCAGGATCGGGGTGGCCTCCTCGAAGGAGGTCGCCTGGGCCGGCAGCACGCCGTTGACGCGAAAGATCGCCGGGCCGAGATCGGAAGCGAAGGGGCCGACCACGTCGTCGACCTCGGCGGTGAAGATCGCCTCGGCAGCGGCGCCCAGGTCGCGGCGGGTGACATCGCCCATGTCGACGTCGGGCAGCAGCAGGCCGCGCGACGTGACCTCGGCCTCGAAATCGCTCTCGCCGCTCTCGATGCGGGCGATGGCGGCCTCTGCGGCCTCGGTGTCGGGCATCACCAGCCGTTCGACCAGCCGGCGTTCCTCTTGGTTGAAGCGGTCGGTCTGCTCGTCATAGGCCTCGCGCAGAGTGGTCTCGTCGACCTCGACGGTGTCGAGCAGCATTTCCGGCGTCAGCCAGGCATAGGTGATGTCGCGGCTCTCGGGGCGCGTGTAAGAGGCGATATTGTCTTGGTGGAAGGTGGCGAGCTCGTCCTCGGTGGGGGCCGGCACCGGGGTCTCTAGCGCGCTGTCGTCGAGCGCGGCCCAGGTGAAGGCGCGGGTCTCGCCGACAAAACCCAGCAGGGTTTCGACATAGGTGTCAGGCATCGGCGTGCCAGAGACCACGGCGGCCTGCAGGAGCGCGCGGGCGGTCTCCTCGCGCAGGTCCTGCTCGAACTCGGCCTCGTTGAGACCGGCGTTCTCCAGTGCAAAGCGATAGGTGTCGCGGTCGAAGCTGCCGCCAGCGCCCTGGAAGGCGGAGATGCCCATCAGCTCCTGCGCCACGGTCTCGTCACCGACCGAGACGCCGAGGCTCTCGGCCTCGCTGGTGATCGCGGTGGTGGTGATCAACTGGCTCAGCACGCGCTGGGGGATCTGAAGCGCCTGGGCCTGGGCAAAGGTCAGCGCCTGGCCGGTCTCGGCCTGGACGCTGCGCATCTCGTTCTGCAGGGCGCGGGCATAGTCATCGACGCTGATCGGCGTGTCGCCGACGGCGCCCACCGAGCGGACCGTGCCCGAGAGGTTGGTGGCGCCGAAGCCCGCCAGCCCGACAAAGAGCAGGCCCATGAGAATCCAGACCAATGTCTTGGAGATGCTGTTGCCTTTGGCCATGATCTGCCCCTGCTGTTACCGCCTTAATTGCGAGACGTGTCTACGCGCAGGCCGGGGCAGGGGCAAGAGGGGCAGGGCGGCTCTTCGGCCCGGTTCGGGCCCTCCTCGCCCGGGGCCGTGCCGGGGAAACGAGCCCGTCTCAGTCCTTGCCGCGGTAGGGTTCGACGTATTGCAGCGCCATGTCCCAGGGGAAGAAGATCCAGGTGTCCTGGCTGACCTCGGTGATAAAGCTGTTGACCTGTGGCCGGCCCATCGGCTTGGCGTAGACCGTGGCAATATGGGCCTTGGGCATATGGGTGCGGACCGCCTCGATGGTCTTGCCGGTGTCGACCAGGTCATCGATCACCAGCACCCCGGTGCCGTCGCCTACGACATCCATGTCGGGGGATTTGATCACCTTGGGTTCAGTCTGTTCCTGGTGGTTGTAGCTCTTGACCGAGATCGTATCGACCATGCGGATATCGAGCTCTCGCGCGACGATCATCGCCGGCGCCATGCCGCCCCGGGTGATCGCCACCACGGCGCGCCAGCCGCCATCGTCGGGGCCGTGCCCGTCCAGCCGCCAGGCCAGCGCCCGTGCGTCGCGGTGCAGCTGGTCCCAGCTGACGTGAAAACCTTTTTCATGTGGCAGACGATCGCTCATCTCCGGCCCTCCGTTTTTCTCGCGTCTAGCTGAACGGTCCGGAAAAAGGAAGCTGGCGGTTGGAAATTGTTGCGCGAGCCGGGCCTGCGGCTGCCCGTCACGGAGGCGCGCCGGCACTAACGGCGCACCTTGGGTGCGACGGGGTGGACAGCCGCTGGCCTCTCGCACTTTGCCTGCAACGTGCTGCCGGCAGGCGGTTGCCCTGCAAATGCCGAGAGACCGGCGGGCTGCGGCCCTGAATCCGGGCCGCCGACAATTACCCCTTGGTGATATCCGGGGCGTCGACCGCCTTCATGCCGACCACGTGATAGCCCGCGTCCACATGCAGGTTCTCGCCGGTCACGCCGGAGCCCAGGTCCGACAGCAGGTAAAGCGCCGAGCGGCCCACGTCATCGATCGTCACATTGCGGCGCAGCGGCGAGTTGTACTCGTTCCACTTCATGATGTAGCGGAAATCGCCGATCCCGGAGGCCGCCAGCGTCTTGATCGGGCCGGCCGAGATCGAGTTCACCCGGATGCCGTCCTTGCCCAGATCTTCCGCCAGGTAGCGCACCGAGGCCTCGAGCGCCGCCTTCGCCACGCCCATCACGTTGTAATGCGGCATCACCCGCTCGGCACCGTAATAGGTCAGCGTCAGCGCCGAGGCGCCGGGCTTCATCATCTTCTCGGCGCGCTGCATCACCGCGGTGAAACTGTAGACCGAGATGTCCATCGACAGGGTGAAGTTCGCCCGGCTGGTCTCGACATAGCGACCGCGAAGCTCGTTCTTGTCGGAAAAGCCGATCGCGTGGACGATGAAGTCCAGCTCGCCCCAGCGCTCCTTGAGCCCGTCAAAGAGCGCATCGATCGAATCCTCGTCGCCCACATCGCAGGGCAGGACGATGTCGCTGCCCAGTTGCGCGGCCAGCGGGCCGACCCGTTTCTTGAGCGCCTCGCCCTGATAGGAAAACGCGAGCTCGGCGCCCGCATCGGCCAGCGCCTTGGCGATGCCCCAGGCAATCGACTTGTCGTTCGCCAGCCCCATGATAAGGCCGCGTTTGCCGGCCATCAGCGTATTTGACATCTCGCATTCTCCGCTCAAGTGTCTCGAATGTCACGCTTATGGCATTGCACCCTATCCATCAAGGGCATGAACTCTCGAATGCGTCGGCGACGACGCGATATAAAACCGTTAGACTACCGTGAAAAGGAGCCGATCCATGTCGGAACGCAAAGGCATATTCGCCGGCGACAGCCCGTTCGAGATCTCGCGTCGCTGGCTGGCCGAGGCCGAAAAGACCGAGGTCAATGACCCCAATGCCATCGCGCTGGCCACGGTGGACGCGCAGGGCCTGCCCAATGCCCGCATGGTGCTGCTCAAGGATATCGAAGAGGGCAGCTTCGTCTTCTATACCAATTACGGCAGCGCCAAGAGCCGCGAGATCGAGGCCACCGGCACCGCGGCCTTCGTGATGCACTGGAAGAGCCTGCGCCGGCAGATCCGGGTGCGCGGCCATGTCAGCCGCGAGGACGGGCCGCAGGCGGATGCCTATTACAAGTCGCGCTCGCTCAAGAGCCGGCTGGGGGCATGGGCCTCGGATCAGTCGCGGCCGCTGGCTTCGCGCAGCGCGCTGATGGCCGAGGTTGCCAAGGTCACCGCGCAAAAGGGCTCCGACCCCGAGCGGCCGCCGTTCTGGGGCGGCTGGCGGATCACCCCGGTCGAGATCGAGTTCTGGGCGGACGGCGCCTTTCGCCTGCACGACCGCTTTGTCTGGCGGCGTCAATCACAAGGAGAAAGCTGGGAAATTTCACGACTTAACCCCTGAATTTTGCGTAACGTGAAATGCATTTCGCCGCTATATCAGGGATATGGGCTTGCATTTCACGATGGGTTGATTGCAAGTGTTAACCGGGATGAGAAAGAACTGAGTGCGTTTTGGAACAAGTAGAACACCAGCCCAGGCGGGTTGAGGGCCGGGTCAAATGGTTCGATCCGTTGAAGGGCTTCGGCTTTGTGGTGGCCGATGTCGGCGGGCCTGACATCCTGTTGCACTCCAACGTGCTGCGCAACTACGGGCAGAGCTCCGTGGCGGATGGCGCGCATGTGGTTGTGGACATACAGGAGACCCCGCGCGGCATTCAGGCCGTGGCGGTGGTCGAGATCCAGCCGCCCGAAGATGACGGCTCGCCGCCCCTGGCCGACTTCGAGATCGTCGATCCCGAGATCATCGCCGCCGCCGAACTCGAGCCCGCGCGGGTGAAATGGTTCGACAAGGCAAAAGGCTTTGGCTTTGCCAACGTCTTTGGTAGACCGGAAGACGTGTTCCTGCATGTCGAGGTTCTGCGCC
Organism: Marinovum sp.; assembly: GCF_034669705.1. Classification (GTDB taxonomy): domain Bacteria; phylum Pseudomonadota; class Alphaproteobacteria; order Rhodobacterales; family Rhodobacteraceae; genus Marinovum. The sequence goes on along the minus strand of NZ_JAXMOR010000028.1, from coordinate 37,827 downwards.
GCTCCGGCCTGTCCGACGTGCAGTCTGGTGAGGCTCTGGGTCTGCGCGCCATCGAGGGCAAGCGCGGCCGGATGGCGGTTGAGGTATGCCCATGGGAAAGCGGATTGAAACACGGCTGATCGCGGCGGTCCTTGCCCTGTTTGCCCTGACACAGGTCGCCAGTGCCGCCTGTCAGCCTGGCAAGATCGAACTGGCCGGCGAGCGCGGGGTGGTGAGCTTTGATGTCTCGGTCGCCGACAGTTTCGCGTCGCGCGGCCGTGGGCTGATGTTCGTCAAGGACATGGCCGACAGCGCGGGCATGCTGTTCATCTACGGGGTGACCCGGCCGGTGAGCTTCTGGATGAAGAACACCTATATCCCGCTCGACATGATCTTTATCGACCGCCGCGGCGTGGTGAAGAAGGTGCATGCCAACGCGGTGCCGCATGACACCACCTCGATTTCGAGCGACGTTCCGATTCGCAGCGTGCTGGAGATCAACGGCGGGCTGGCCGAGAAGCTGGGCATCGGGCCCGGCACCCTGGTGCGCCATGCCGACCTGCCGCAAACCGGTGTCGCCTGGCCCTGCTGAGGCCGCCGGCAAGGCTTTCGTCGCGCGCAGGTGCCTTTGCGCTTTTCTTTGCCGCGCGGTCGGATTAAGAAGCCCTCGGTTTCGGGGCGTAGCGCAGCCTGGTAGCGCGACGGTTTTGGGTACCGTAGGTCGCAAGTTCGAATCTTGCCGTCCCGACCATTCACCCACATCACACCAAATGACGTCCTTCCAAGTGATTCACATCACAGCGGATGACTCTGGGAACCACCAGATATAGTGGTCAGCCGGTGGGTGGACCCCGAGACACGCTGCGCATTGCGCCGGCAGGATGTGACTTTTGCGCATGGATGCGGGCCTTGCGAATTTTTCTGCACATGCGAATAACTTTTCCTCCAAAACCCGGCGGGGGCAGGGGATAAACCCTGGGTTCCGTTACGGCGCGTGCCGGTAAACCGCCTGAAAAACTGGACAAAATTTTGCCCCCCGCTTGTGGGTAATCTTGTGCGTAATCCGAGGCTGAATCGGGGACATGTCAGTGGGGCAGACGGTCAAGGCATTTTTGCCCGTTTGAGATGAAATTTCGATGTTGACGCTCTAGGGCTGAATACGTCAAATTGTGGAGGTCGCCGAAAAGTACACAAGATGTTGTGGATGAGAGCGGCGGGAACGAACAGCAACCTACACACGCCACGGGGCCGCGGATGGCCCTGTCAGACCGCCCCGGTCAGGGGCTCGACGCGCCGCCGGCACCGGCGGGGGCAGGGGTGCGACATATTTTTCTGGCGGCACGGCCGCGACGGCGCTGGGCCGGGACCACAGGGTAAGAGGCAAGACAGAGATGAAAATCGACAGACGGTTCACCAAGGCAGGGCAGGACGCCTACGCAGAGATCGACTTCGTGACCACCGCGTCGGAAATCCGCAACCCTGACGGCACCATCGTCTTTCGCCTCGACAACGTCGAAGTGCCGGCCGCCTGGAGCCAGGTCGCCAGCGACGTGATCGCGCAGAAATACTTCCGCAAGGCCGGCGTGCCGACCGAGCTGAAGAAAGTGCGTGAAAAGGATGTGCCCGAGTTCCTCTGGCGGTCGGTCCCCGCCAATGACGACACCCCGCGCACCGGCGAGACCTCGTCCAAGCAGGTGTTCGACCGGCTCGCCGGCGCCTGGACCTACTGGGGCTGGAAGGGCGGCTATTTCTCGACCGAGGCCGACGCCCAGGCCTATTACGACGAGATGCGCCACATGCTGGCGACCCAGCGCGCCGCGCCCAACAGCCCGCAATGGTTCAACACCGGCCTGCACTGGGCCTACGGCATCGACGGCCCGGGTCAGGGCCACTATTACGTCGACTACAAGACCGGCAAGCTGACCCGCTCGAAGAGCGCCTACGAGCACCCGCAGCCGCATGCCTGCTTCATCCAGTCGGTGGCCGATGATCTGGTCGGCGACGGCGGCATCATGGATTTGTGGGTGCGCGAGGCGCGGCTGTTCAAGTATGGCTCCGGCACCGGCACCAACTTCTCGAGCCTGCGTGCCGAGGGCGAGGCGCTGTCGGGTGGCGGCAAATCCTCCGGCCTGATGGGCTTTCTCAAGATCGGCGACCGCGCGGCCGGCGCGATCAAGTCCGGTGGCACCACGCGCCGTGCCGCCAAGATGGTGATCTGCGATGCCGACCACCCGGACATCGAGGAATTCATCAACTGGAAGGTCAAGGAAGAGCAGAAGGTCGCGTCGATCGTCGCAGGATCGAAGATGCACGAGAAGATGCTGAACGGCATTTTCGAGGCCATCGGCGCATGGGACGGCAAGGTGGAAGACGCCTATGACCCCACCAAAAACGACGCCCTGAAGGGCGCGATCCGCTCGGCCAAGCAGGTGATGATCCCCGAGACCTATATCAAGCGGGTCCTGGATTACGCCCGCCAGGGCTATTCCAGCATCGAGTTCCCGACCTATGACACCGACTGGGACAGCGAGGCCTATGCCTCGGTCTCCGGCCAGAACTCCAACAACTCGATCCGCGTCACCAATGCCTTTCTCGAGGCGGTCAAGAGCGGCGACACATGGGCGCTGCTGAACCGCACCGACGGCAAGGTCGCCAAGGAAATCGACGCCCGCGAACTTTGGGAGCAGGTCGGCCACGCCGCCTGGGCCTGTGCCGATCCGGGCATCCAGTACCATGACACCGTCAATCAGTGGCACACCTGCCCCGAAGACGGCGAGATCCGCGGCTCGAACCCCTGTTCCGAGTACATGTTCCTCGACGACACCGCCTGCAACCTGGCCTCGATGAACCTGCTGACCTTCTATCAGGACGGCAAGTTCCAGTCCGAGGACTACGTGCATGCCACGCGCCTGTGGACCCTGACGCTGGAAATCTCGGTCACCATGGCGCAGTTCCCGTCCAAGGAAATCGCCCAGCTGTCCTATGACTTCCGTACCCTCGGCCTCGGCTACGCCAATATCGGCGGGCTGCTGATGAACATGGGCTACGGCTATGACAGCGAAGAGGGCCGGGCGCTTTGCGGCGCGCTCACCGCGATCATGACCGGCGTGGCCTATGCCACCTCGGCCGAGATCGCCGGCGAGCTCGGTGCCTTTTCGGGCTACGAGCGCAATGCGCAGCACATGCTGCGGGTGATCCGCAACCACCGCACCGCCGCCTATGGCCGCACCACCGGCTATGAGGGGCTTGCCATCAACCCGGTGGCGCTGGACCAGGTGAACTGCCCCGAGGACGGTCTGGTCGAGATGGCCAAGGGCGCCTGGGACGAGGCACTGCGGCTGGGCGAGAAGCACGGCTATCGCAACGCCCAGACCACGGTGATCGCGCCCACCGGCACCATCGGTCTGGTGATGGATTGCGACACCACCGGCATCGAGCCGGACTTCGCCTTGGTGAAGTTCAAGAAGCTCGCGGGGGGTGGCTACTTCAAGATCATCAACCGCTCGGTTCCGGCGGCACTGGAGAAGCTCGGATATTCCTCCTCCCAGATTGAAGAGATCATCTCCTATGCCGTCGGTCACGGCAGCCTCGGCAATGCGCCTGGCATCAACCACACCTCGTTGATCGGCCACGGCTTCGGCAGCACCGAGATCGAGAAGATCGAGGCGGCGCTGGCCTCGGCCTTCGACATCCGCTTCGTGTTCAACCAGTGGACCCTCGGCGAGGCCTTCTGCACCTCGGTCCTCGGCATCCCGGCGGCCAAGCTGAACGACCCGACCTTCGACCTGCTGCGCCACCTCGGCTATACCCGCGCCGACATCGAGGCCGCCAACGACCACGTTTGCGGCACGATGACCCTCGAAGGCGCGCCGCATCTGAGCGAAGACCACTACGTGATCTTCGACTGCGCCAACCCCTGCGGCAAGCGCGGCAAGCGGTTCCTCTCGGTCAACAGCCACATCGACATGATGGCGGCGGCGCAGAGCTTCATCTCGGGCGCGATCTCCAAGACCATCAACATGGCCAATGACGCCACCATCGAGGATTGCCAGGCGGCCTACGAGCGCTCGTGGAAGATGGGGATCAAGGCCAACGCGCTCTACCGCGACGGCTCCAAGCTGAGCCAGCCGCTGGCGGCGGCGCTGGTCGAGGATGACGAAGAGGCGGCCGAGGTGCTCGAAACCGGCACACAGACCGAAAAGGCGCAGGTGCTGGCCGAAAAGATCGTCGAGAAGATCATCGTCAAGGAGATCATCAAGTCCGAGCGCGAAAAGATGCCGGAACGCCGCAAGGGCTATACCCAGAAAGCCGTGGTCGGCGGCCACAAGGTGTATCTGCGCACCGGCGAATATGCCGACGGCACCCTGGGCGAGATCTTCATCGACATGCACAAGGAAGGCGCCGGCTTCCGCGCGATGATGAACAACTTCGCCATCGCCGTCTCGGTGGGCCTGCAATACGGCGTGCCGCTCGAGGAATTCGTCGACGCCTTCACCTTCACCAAGTTCGAGCCTGCCGGCATGGTGCAGGGCAACGACTCGATCAAGAATGCCACATCCATCCTCGACTACATCTTCCGCGAGCTGGCGGTGTCCTACCTGGACCGCACCGATCTGGCCCATGTGAAGCCCGAGGGCGCCAGCTTTGACGATCTGGGCCGCGGCGTCGAGGAGGGGCAGCCCAACGTCACCGAGGTCAGCGAAAGTGCGGCCACCAAATCGCTGGAAGTGCTGAAACAGATCAGCTCGTCCGGCTACCTGCGCAAACGTCTGCCCCAGGAGCTGATTGTGCTCCGGGGCGGTCAGACGAACAATCCGGTCACGGCCCTCCAGACCCTGGTTCCGGAAGTTCGCAAGGGCGGCGGCACCACTGCGGCCACGGTGACGACCACAACCGCAGTGGCCAGCGGCGCGGTGTCGATGGACGCCCGCGTCAAGGCCAAGATGCAGGGCTACGAAGGCGACCCCTGCGGCGACTGCGGCAACTACACGCTGGTGCGCAACGGCACCTGCATGAAGTGCAACACCTGCGGCGGGACGTCGGGGTGTAGCTGAGAGGTTATATGATGCCTATAGAAGACAGCGATACAGCAAGACGGTCGACTGGTATTCGATTGGAGAATTGTTCTCAAGTGTCCATCGAAAACGTCAGGGGTATCGGGATCGATACGCTGATTTCAGCAGAAAAGTCAGACCAAATCAGGGTAAAAAATATCGACCAATACGGCGGTAGTCAGGTTTTTCGAGGCCAACAGGTTACGGACCTTGAAATAACAGACGTCACGTTTGTCAGTGGGGCAGAGTTTTCTGACTTGATAGATAAAATCCTTCTGACGCGGGATGGGCAGAAGCTTCTGGTCGGTTTGAAGCAAGCAGCGGAGAAGGGGGCGTCTAAATCCGAACTCCAGCGTCAAGCGAGAGGCTCGAAGGTCGGCCTGTGGCTTGAGAGCCAAAAATTTACGGATTGGGCAGGTCTTTTGCTCCGTTTGTGCGAACGCCTATAAGGCCGATTCAATTTTCAAGGGCGGGTGCGCTCGCCCCTTGCACAGCCGGGCCGCAGGCGATGACCAGTCGAGCGGTGGAATGATGAGCCTGGTTCGTGAAACTGGGGCGCCCCGGCGCCCCTTTTTCTTTTCTTGGTGCTATGGAGTCGCGTGATTTCAGCGCCTTACAGTCCGATGTTCACCTGCTGTGTCATGCGCGCCGCCGTAGGGTGGGTTTTCAACCCACCGCCCCCCGGCGGCGGCCAAATCGCCGCATCCTAAACCGCTGAAAAATACATACCCACAGGCCGGCACACATTTACCCCATTGGCCAACCTTTTGAAATCTTGTCGTTCTTGCCACGTCCCTCTGCTCTCACACACATCCATCCACAGAATTACCCCGACTTTCCACAGCCCCCGCGACAGGCATTTTCCCGCAGCCTGCCGCGGGGGTCTTTCCTTTTCCCGGAACCCGTGAAATAGGGAAGCGTCAAATGCTGCTACTTGAAGAGGACCGCCGAATGGAGATTCGTGAGGCTCTGACATTTGACGATGTGCTGCTGGTTCCGGCTGCGTCCAATGTCCTGCCCAACACCGCCGACACCACCACCCGGGTCACCCGCGCCATCGGGATGAACATCCCGCTGCTCAGCTCGGCGATGGACACCGTCACCGAAAGCCGCATGGCGATCACCATGGCCCAGGCCGGCGGCATCGGCGTGATCCACAAGAACCTCAGCGTCGAAGCCCAGTCGCGCGAAGTGCGCCGGGTCAAACGCTTCGAGAGCGGCATCGTCTACAACCCCGTCACCCTCCGCGTCGACCAGACCCTGGCCGATGCCAAGGCCTTGGTGGAGCGTTATAATTTCACCGGCTTCCCGGTGGTCGACGAAGCCGGCCACGTGGTCGGCATCCTCACCAACCGCGATATGCGCTTCGCCTCGAGCGATGCGACGCCGGTCAAGGTGATGATGACCACCGACAACCTCGCCATGCTGGCCGAGCCGGCGGACCTCGAAGAGGCGAAATCGCTGATGAAGGCGCGCCGGATCGAAAAGCTGCTGGTGCATGACGGCAAGGGCAAGCTGACCGGCCTGCTGACGCTGAAAGACACCGAACAGGCGGTGCTCAACCCCACCGCCTGCAAGGATGCGTTGGGCCGTCTGCGTGTCGCCGCCGCCACCTCGGTGGGCGACGCGGGCTTCGAGCGCACCGGCGAGCTGATCGATGCTGGCGTCGACATCGTGGTGATCGACACCGCCCATGGCCATTCCGCCGGGGTGATCGACGCGGTCAGACGTGCCAAGCAGCTCTCGAACGAGGTGCAGGTGATCGCCGGCAATGTCGCCACCGCCGAGGCCACCAAGGCGCTGATCGATGCCGGCGCCGATGCGGTCAAGGTCGGCATCGGCCCGGGCTCGATCTGCACCACCCGCATGGTCGCCGGCGTCGGCGTGCCGCAGCTCACCGCGGTGATGGATTGCGCCCAGGCCGCCGGTGAGGTGCCGGTGATCGCCGATGGCGGCATCAAGTTCTCGGGCGATTTCGCCAAGGCGATCGCCGCCGGCGCCTCCTGCGCCATGGTCGGCTCGATGATCGCCGGCACCGACGAGAGCCCGGGCGAGGTGATCCTCTATCAGGGCCGCTCGTTCAAGGCCTACCGCGGCATGGGCAGCCTCGGCGCCATGGCGCGCGGCTCGGCCGACCGCTACTTCCAGAAGGACGCCGCCAGTGACAAGCTGGTGCCCGAGGGGATTGAAGGTCAGGTCGCCTACAAGGGCTCGGCCGGCGCGGTGATCCACCAGCTGGTGGGCGGTCTGCGCGCCGCCATGGGCTATACCGGATGCGCCACGGTCGAGGAGATGCGGAGCAATTGCAGCTTCGTCAAGATCACCGGCGCGGGCCTGCGCGAGAGCCATGTGCACGACGTTCAGATCACGCGGGAATCGCCGAATTATCGCGTCGGATAATCAGCGGGAGAGGCACCTCTTGCGCAGCCCCGCAGTGGCGGAACAGATACGATGACATCCGGAACAGCCCGGCTCCGGACAGCGCATCAGGTCCGTCACTGAGCACAAACCGACCGCCGAGCGCGCCAGCCGATGCGCTCGGAATACGCGTCCTCGCCCGCACCGTCTGGATACGGGATGTCCGAGAACCCCACCGCCAGTCAAGGCAACACGCAACTGATCGCGATGCTGTCGCGGACCGAGGTGATGCAGCCGGAGGCAGGCGACTGGACCACCGCCAGGTAGTCGGCTGCGGCGGCATGGGTGCAATTGTCGGCAACGATCAGCGCGCCGGCTCGTAGACTGGGGCGCAGCAATTCGAAGATCGGCAGATACGCGCTCTTCCAGCCGTCCAGAAAGAGCATGTCGATCGGTCCGGACACGGGTCTCAAGGTCTCGCGCGCGTCGCCTTCGAGCAGCGTGATCGCATCTGCCAGTTCCGTGGCCGCGAAAGTCGCGCGCAGCGCGGCGCATTTGTCCGGGTGCACCTCGGTCGTGATCAGGGTGCCGGCGTTGTCCCGCGCCGCGGCCGCGAGGTAGAGCGAACTTATGCCGTAGGAGGCGCCGAATTCGACGATCCTGCCGGCCTTGATCGCACGGGCGAGGATATAGAGCAGGCGCCCCTCGTCGGGCGATACGGCGAGGTAGAACTCTCCCAGCCGAACCAGCGCGCCGCCGCCGCCGGCGTTGACTGTGGCATCGGTGGTGCCGGTCCGGTCACGCCAACGCCTGGCGTCTCGCGCGGCGGCCGCGTGCAGAGCGTCAAGCACAGCGCGGGTGGCAGGATAATGATCGAGTGTCATTGTGGACCCTTCGCCCCAAAGCCATCGGGGCTGCCTGCATGCCCCGCTGCCAAGCCCCGAGCGGTCATTCGGCCGGCTGCGCGTGGGGTTCGGCCCGCATCTGATCCGTCGCTCCGACGCCGTGCCGCAAGACCACGAAGACGAAAATCGCCATGGACAGCACCGCAAGGACCGAGCCCAGCTTGGCGACGGTCTCGCCTTGACCGGTGATCGCCAGAACGATCCCGGGTGTCAGTACCAGCACCGCCGCCGTTACCAGACCATAGTGAATTGACGCGATGCGCGCCGCGGCGGCCCGAGGGGTCAGCGCATAGTAGGCGCCAAAGACCGACATCGCGACGAAACCGATCAGGTTCAGGTGACCATGTGCCGGCGAGAGCGTGTGATCCTGCGTCGCGGACATCTGGATGCCCCAGACCATGCCGCACAGCGCAAAGAGCGCGCCCGTGCCAAAGAACCAGGTTGCAATCGATTTCATCGGTCTCTTCCTTTCCTGAGGGGGCCGCGGCCAGCTGTCGGGCCGGGGGGGATCGTTTTCCGCAGATTACCGATCAGAAATCTATATGAGAAATCGATTGATCATATTACTGATATAACCATGGCTAATTTATCGAGCTTCGATCTGAACCTGCTGCGCGTCCTTGATGCGCTGCTGCAAGAGCACTCGACGGTGAAGGCGGGCAAGCGGCTGGGCCTGTCGCAACCGGCGGTCTCCGCGGCGTTGGCCCGATTGAGGGCCGCATTGGACGACCCGTTGTTCTTCCGCCGGGGGCAGGGGTTGGAGCCCACGGATCATGCGCTGTCGCTCGAGGCCGAGTTGCGCGAGGTGCTGGACCGGATCGGACGCCTCATCGCGGGGCCGGGGCCCTTCGATCCGTTGACGGCGCAGCATCGGTTTCGGATCTCGGGCAGCGATTTCTTCGCCGAGATGCTCCTGCCGGGTCTGGCCGAGCGGCTGCAGACGGTGGCCCCCTTGATGCGCGTGCATCTGGTCGACCTGGTCCCAGACAATTACGTGGACACGCTTGAGCGATACGAGGTCGACCTTGCGCTTATCCCCGAAACGCGGTTTCCGGACTGGACGGACAGCCAACCGCTGTTCCGATCCTCCTTCTCGGTGGTCGCGCGGTCAGGGCACCCGCGGCTCAGGCAGGCCGGGCTGGTCACCGGCGACGTCATGCCGATCGAGCTGTTCTGCGAGCTTGGCCACGTGCTGTTTTCGCCCGAGGGAAACGAGCGGGCGATGGGCGATGCGGCTCTGGCCAGGGTCGGACGGCACCGGCATGTGGTCATGACGATGCCGGTGTTTTCGGGTGTATACCGCGCGGTTGCCGGGTCCGATCTCATCGCACTCCTCCCCACCACACTGGCGCATCAGGTCGCCGCGTCGGTCGGTCTCGATGTCTTGCGTCCGCCAGTCCCGGTGGCGTCGGTCCAGCTGGTTCAGGTCTGGCATCGTCGGTACACCTCCAGCCCGGCCCATGTCTGGATGCGGCGACAGGTCGCGGACGTGTTGCGCCCTCTCGAGGACGCCGAGTGAGGCTGGCCCAAGGGCGGCCCGCATTGTTTGGAGCGCAATTCGAGACCTGCCGTTTCTACCACCGACCGTCACAGACATCGGGAACCGGGGCCGCTGGTCCAACCGCGCGGCCGTTTTCAACGCTCAGAGGTGGCCTTCCCTCCAGACCGTTCCGAGTGTAGACCTGCGGTCTGAAGGTGCGGATGATCCCAGTTGATGCGATGGAGTGAATTAAGTGAGCAAAATCAAAACTAAAAAAGCAATCTTTCACCCTATGCATGACGGGCGATTTCCGCAAGAACGCCTCAACGACCGGGTCTGCGGATGACGCCGGCAGCACGGGTCCAGACGGCAGGCGAACTGCTCGACACGATCCTGGCGGGGCAGCCGGCCGAGCAGGCGCTGACACGCTGGGCGCGTGGCAATCGCTATGCCGGCTCCAAGGACCGGGCCGCGATCCGCGATCTCGTCTTCGACGCGCTGCGCCGCAAACGCTCCTACGGGGCGCTCGGCGGGGCGGTCACCGGCCGCGGATTGATGCTCGGCGCGCTGCGTGCTGCCAACATGCCGGTCGACCCGGTTTTCACCGGCGACCGCTTCATGCCCACACCGGTGACCGAAGTGGAACGGGCCGCCTTTCGCGGCCCGACCGAGGCGGAGGCCCGCGACCTGCCGGACTGGCTTTGGCCGCATTTCACCGCGTCGCTGGGCGATCAGGCCGAGGCCGAGGCCCGCCTCCTGCGCGACCGGGCCGAAGTATTCCTTCGCGTCAACCTGTTGAAATCCGACCTCGAAACGGCCCGGGCGGCGCTTGACGCCGAGGGTATCGTCTCGCAGCCGCACCCGCTTTCTCCCACGGCTCTGCAGGTGACCGAGGGCGCGCGTCGGGTGCATCTCTCCTCCGCCTATCGCGACGGTCTGGTCGAGTTGCAGGACGCGGGCTCACAGGCAGTTGTCGATCTGCTCGATCTGCAGCCCGGGCAAAGCGTGCTCGATTTCTGCGCCGGCGGGGGCGGCAAGGCGCTTGCGGTGGCAGCCCGCACCGGCGATGAGGTCACCGCCTATGACATTGATCCCGCCCGCATGACCGAGATCCCGGCCCGCGCCCAACGCGCCGGCGCACAGATCGCGATTTTGCCTGAACCGAGAGGCACGTATGACATGGTGCTGTGCGATGCGCCCTGTTCCGGCAGCGGCTCCTGGCGGCGCGCGCCCGAGGCGAAGTGGCGTCTGACCAAAGACCGCCTGGCCGAGCTCTGCACCATGCAGGACGAAGTGCTCGACGCGGCCGTGCCGCATGTCGCCGCCGGCGGCACGCTCGCCTATGCCACCTGCTCGCTGCTTGCCGAGGAGAATTCCCACCGGATCGCCGCCTTCCAGGCCCGCCACCCGGATTGGCACGTGGTCCGCGAGCGGCAGTTCCGGCTGCTGGACGGCGGCGACGGCTTCTATGTGGCACTGTTGAAACATCTGTAAACCTGTGCTCCACTCAACTTCAGGGTGAGACTGCTTCGAAGGTCTGTCTGACAAGGACTGTAGCTGTCATCGGTTAACCCGCAGTTAAGGATCGCCATGTGTAATGGGGGCGAACCGAGATTAGCCTGGAGAGCCGAGTTGGCAGACTGGATCAGCGCCGAACCCCCGGAGGTGGAGCACCCGCAACAGGGCGATCGGCGGCCGTTGTACCTCATTGCCGCCTCGATCGTCCTGATTGGCGTCTCGGGGACCTTGCCGGATGGCATTCCGGCCCTTGGAACCCTCGCGCTTGGCGTCGGTATCTTTCTGTCGGCTTTGGTGCTGCACGGGCGATCGGTGGTCCGCAAGCGCGGCCAGCATCGGCTGCTGAAACAGGTCTCGCGGCTCTTTGCCGGCGATCCCGCGGTCACCGTCGTGGCCGACGCCGAGGGCGAGATCCAGCATTTCAACGCTGCCGCCGCCAGTCGGTTTCAAGAGGCGGCGGAGAATACGGCGCCAGAGACCAGTGAAATCAGCAGCGTGGCCGGGCTTCTGCGCGGGCTGATGGCGAACCCCGCCAGCGTGGTCTACCGTCTGCAAAAGAAGGCCGAGGCCCACGGTGTGGGGACTGACACGGTCAGCACCCGCAACGGACAGGTGGCGCTCTCGGTGCATGACATCGGCGCCGGCCTGCGACTCTGGCGGATCGAGGAGAGCCGGGCCACCGCCACCGAACAGGCCGAAACCGGGCTTATTCCACGGGTCACGGTCGGCCGTGGCGGCACGATCCTGTTCATGAACGCGGCCGCGCGCAAGCTGATCGGCAAGCGGATCTCGGCGCTCGACCGGCTCAGCAGTGATCTGCCCGAGAATGGCAAGGTGATCTCGCTCGACACCGCCAGTGGTCCGGTGGCGCGGCTGGTCAGCGAAGTGCCTCTCAACGGCGGCCGGCGCGAGCTGTTTTTCCTGCCACCCCCGGCCGAAAGCGAGAGCAGCACCAGTTTCGACCATCTCAGCGTGCCGCTGATGAAAGTGTCGCAAAACGGCGTGGTGACCCGCGCCAACCACGAGGCGCTCAAGCTGCTCAACGCCGAGGAGGTCACTGGCAAGAAACTGGCCGACCTGATGGAGGGTCTGGGCCGCCCGGTTACCGACTGGCTGCGCGATGCCGCGGCCGGTCGCGGACAGAAGCAATCCGAGTTCCTGCGCATCATCCGCCGCGACCGCGAGGTCTTTGTTCAGGTCGTGCTGAATCGCGTCTTCGAAGATGGCGAGCCGTCGATCATCGCGGTGTTGAACGACGCGACCGAGCTCAAGACACTCGAGGCGCAATTCGTCCAGAGCCAGAAGATGCAGGCCATCGGTCAACTGGCCGGCGGCGTCGCACATGATTTCAACAATCTTCTGACTGCGATTTCAGGCCATTGCGACCTGCTCTTGCTGCGGCACGACCAGGGGGACCCCAATTACGGCGATCTGGTGCAGATCAACCAGAACGCCAACCGCGCCGCGGCGCTGGTGGGGCAGCTGCTGGCCTTCTCGCGCAAGCAGACACTGTGCCCCGAGGTGCTCGACCTGCGAGACACCCTCGCCGATCTGACTCACCTGCTGAACCGGCTGGTGGGCGAAAAGGTGGTGCTGGCACTTGATCATGATCCGGTGTTGCGCACCATCCGCGCCGACAAGCGGCAGCTCGAACAGGTACTGATGAACCTCGTGGTCAATGCGAGGGACGCCATGCCGGAGGGAGGAGAAATCCGTATCACGACCGAGGGTCTCACGCTCGAGGCCCCGCTCAAGCGCGACCGGGCCTCTGTGCCGCCGGGCGAATATGTGCTGGTCAAGGTGCAGGACATGGGCGTCGGCATCGCCGCCGACATGCTGCAGAAGGTGTTCGAGCCCTTCTACACCACCAAACGGACCGGCGAGGGCACCGGCCTCGGGCTATCGACCGTCTATGGCATCGTCAAGCAAACCGGCGGCTTCATTTTTGTCGATTCGGCAATTGGCAAGGGCACCTGTTTTTCGCTGCTGTTTCCGGTCTTCAGCGAGAAACCGGCGGCGGATGCGGCCTGTCCGATGAATGAAGAAGAGGCCGGCAGCAGCCCGGAACATGATGCCGTGATCCTGCTGGTCGAAGATGAGGCACCGGTGCGGGCCTTCGCCAGCCGGGCCCTGCGGATGCGCGGCTTCAAGGTGCTCGAGGCGGCCTCGGCCGAAGAGGCGCTCGACATGCTGCGCGACCCGGAGGTCGAGGTGGATGTCTTTGTCACCGATGTGGTGATGCCCGGTCTCGACGGGCCGAGCTGGGTGCGACAGGCCTTGGAAGACAGGCCGGAGGTCAAGGTGGTCTTTGTGTCGGGCTATGCCCAGGAAAGCTTTCACGACGACCAGGCGGCGATCCCGAATTCCACCTTCCTGCCAAAGCCGTTTTCGCTGGTGGAGCTGACCGACACGGTGCAGCGGCAGTTGCACTGACCGCCCGTCCCGGGCCTGACCCGGGACCTCATGGCCGGCATGGAAACCCCGGCACTGGGGCCGGGGCGACCGACGGCGCCGGGGAAGGGGTGCAATACCGTCGCGCGGGTCAGGAAATCGATGCGTAGAGCTCGAATTCCGCCGCGCATTTCCGACGCAGCTTTGCCTCGGTTTTCGGTGAGAGCGATACCGCCATTTCCGGCGAGACGTTTTCACGCGGCAGATCGAGGGACACAGATAGCCGATCCTCGAGAAAATCAATCAGTTTCTGCTGGTCCTCATAGCGGAACAGGTGGGTCACCCGAGTGCCATTGGGGCGCGGCTCGAGGAACTTGGCCTGGCTGCCAACATTGGCAAACCCGGGACGCTCGCCCTTGCAGTAGCCCTCGACAAATTCGTCGAAGCTCAGAGCCTCGGTCGAATTCGGCTTGCCGGCCATGAAGGGCCGCTGTCTGTAGCGGTACCAGCTCGACAGCCAGGAAATCGGCTCGCGCATCACCGCAAGGGTTTCCATGTCCGGCGCACCCATCTTCTCGAACATCGGCCGAAAAAAGCGGTTGTACCGATAGACCGGCGCATGTTTCAGGTCCGGCGGGTTGAGGATCGCTATGTCAGCGCGCGGCGCGAGCGCCGTCTCCCAGGCCGAAGTGCCGGTCTTTGGAACCGCTAGAAACGCCAGTCTTTCCTTCCAGAATACAAGCACTTGCACGACCCTCTTGAAGCGCGTCTCACGGTGTTTTCGCAGCATAGGCGGGCGGAAATCCGCCGTAAACCTCTCTTTAACGTTTCTGCGAAACAGTGAGGCAGGATCAGAATAAACTTGAAATGTTCCTGTTTTGGTCGCATCTAGGAACAAGGCAAGAACATTTGGTGGCATTGCCGCTCGCGAGGCGGTATGGAATAAGGGCCCGAACGCATGGCAACGGCAGATCTTCTCTCGATGAGCAAAAAGAACAACCCCGACAAGCAAAAGGCGCTCGACAGCGCCCTGGCCCAGATCGAACGTCAGTTCGGCAAGGGCTCGATCATGAAACTCGGCGGTGAGAACGCGCTGCCCGATATCGAGGCGACCTCGACCGGCTCGCTGGGCCTCGATATCGCGCTCGGGATCGGCGGGCTGCCGAAGGGCCGGATCATCGAGATCTATGGCCCCGAATCCTCGGGCAAGACCACGCTGACGCTGCATTGCGTTGCGGAAGAGCAGAAAAAGGGCGGCGTCTGCGCCTTTGTCGACGCCGAGCACGCGCTTGACCCGCAATACGCCAAGAAACTGGGCGTCGATCTCGACGAGCTGCTGATCTCTCAGCCGGATACCGGCGAACAGGCGCTCGAGATCACCGACACCCTGGTGCGCTCCGGTGCGGTCAACCTGGTGGTCGTCGATTCCGTCGCCGCGCTGACCCCGAAGTCCGAGCTCGAGGGCGACATGGGCGACAGTTCGGTCGGCGTGCATGCCCGGCTGATGAGCCAGGCGATGCGCAAGCTCACCGGTTCGATCAGCCGGTCGAAATGCATGGTGATCTTCATCAACCAGATCCGGATGAAGATCGGGGTCATGTTTGGCTCGCCCGAGACGACCACGGGTGGCAACGCACTGAAGTTCTACAGCTCGGTCCGTCTGGATATCCGCCGTATCGGCGCGATCAAGGATCGCGACGAGGTGGTCGGCAACCAGACCCGCGTCAAGGTGGTCAAGAACAAGGTCGCGCCGCCGTTCAAGCAGGTCGAATTTGACATCATGTATGGTGAGGGCATCTCGAAGATGGGCGAGTTACTCGATCTCGGCGTCAAGGCCGGAGTGGTCGACAAGTCCGGCGCGTGGTTCTCCTATGGTGACGAGCGGATCGGGCAGGGGCGCGAGAACGCCAAGACCTTCCTGCGCGAGAACAAGCGCATGGCGCTGGAGATCGAGGACAAGATCCGCGCCGCCCACGGCCTCGATTTCGACATGCCGCCCGAGGACAAGTCCGATGAGGACGTGATGGAGGCCTGAGCCTCCGGTCAGCGCAGCAGGCCCGAGGCCTCGACAGGCGCAGACGGGGACTGCAGAAACCCCCCGGTCCTTGACGCAGGGCCGAGAATACCCGGAACAGGGCGTAGCGACGGCTGCGCCCTGTATCGTTTCAAACCTGTATCGTTTCAGCCCTGTTCGTCCAAGCGTGTTCTTCCGGGCGCGTCGGTTCGGATCTGCGCTTCCGAGCACTTCGGTCCCGGTCCATCGTCCGGGCCGTTCGTTTCGGTCCTCCGGCCAACCGGTTATGGACAGTGCCGGGGCAGGGCGATACACCTGCGCCGACCTTGAGAAGAGATGACCCAATGGCCACGCTGAACGACATCCGCTCCACCTTCCTCGATTTCTTTGCCAAGAACGGCCATGAGGTCGTGCCCTCGAGCCCGCTTGTGCCGCGCAACGACCCGACGCTGATGTTCGTCAACTCGGGCATGGTGCAGTTCAAGAACCTCTTCACCGGCGTCGAGACCCGCGATTACAAGCGCGCGACCACCAGCCAGAAATGTGTCCGCGCCGGCGGCAAGCACAATGATCTCGACAACGTCGGCTATACCGCGCGGCACCATACCTTCTTTGAAATGCTGGGAAATTTCAGCTTCGGCGACTACTTCAAGACCGAGGCGATCCCCTACGCCTGGGAGCTAATCACCCGCGATTTCGGCATCGATCCGACCCGGTTGCTGGCCACGGTCTACCACACCGATGACGAGGCCTTTGAAATCTGGAAGAAGGTCGGCGTGCCCGAGGACCGGATCATCCGCATCGCCACCTCCGACAACTTCTGGCAGATGGGTCCGACCGGGCCCTGCGGCCCTTGCACCGAGATCTTCTACGATCACGGCGAGCATATCTGGGGCGGCCCTCCGGGCAGCCCGGAAGAGGACGGCGACCGGTTCATCGAGATCTGGAACATCGTCTTCATGCAGAACCAGCAGTTCGAGGACGGCTCGATGGTCCCGCTCGAGATGCAGTCGATCGACACCGGCATGGGGCTGGAACGGATCGGCGCGCTCCTGCAGGGCAAGCACGACAATTACGACACCGACCTGATGCGCAGCCTGATCGAGGCCAGCGCCGACGTGTCGAGCACCGATCCCGACGGGCCGGGCAACGTGCATCACCGGGTGATCGCCGATCACCTGCGCTCGACTTCGTTCCTGCTGGCCGACGGGGTGATGCCCTCGAACGAGGGCCGCGGCTATGTGCTGCGCCGGATCATGCGCCGCGCCATGCGTCATGCGCACCTGTTGGGCGCGAAAGACCCGATGATGTTCCGGCTGGTGCCGGCGCTGGTGCGGCAGATGGGGGCGGCCTACCCTGAGCTTGGCCAGGCGCAGGCGCTGATCGAGGAGACGCTGCGGCTGGAAGAGACCCGCTTCAAGGCGACGCTCGACCGCGGGCTGAAACTGCTTGATGATGAGCTGTCGGACCTGCCCGAGAATGCGCCGCTGCCGGGCGAGACCGCCTTCAAGCTCTATGACACCTATGGTTTCCCGCTCGACCTGACGCAGGATGCGCTGCGCGAAAAAGGCCGCGAGGTCGACACCGGCGGGTTCGATGCCGCCATGGCCGAGCAGAAGGCCAAAGCGCGCGCCGCCTGGGCCGGCTCCGGCGAGACCAAGGATGCCGAGATCTGGTTCGACATCGCCGACAAACACGCCGCCACCGATTTCCTTGGCTATGACACCGAGGCGGCCGAGGGCCAGGTGCTGGCACTGGTGCGCGACGGCGCCGAGGTCGAGACACTGGAGCCCGGCGACGCGGGCTGGCTGGTGGTCAACCAGACGCCGTTCTATGCCGAATCCGGTGGCCAGGTGGGCGACAGCGGTCACTACCTGAAACCGGGCGGCAAGGGCGTGATCGCCGACACTCGCAAGATGGCCGGCGGGCTCTTTGCCCATCGGGTGACACCGGAAGAGGGGTCCTTGGCCAAGGGCGACGCGCTCGAGCTCAAGGTCGACCATACCCGCCGCAGCGCGATCCGCGCCAACCACTCGGCGACCCACCTGCTGCACGAGGCGCTGCGCGAGGCGCTCGGCGACCACGTGGCGCAGCGCGGCTCGCTCAATGCCGACGACCGCCTGCGGTTCGATTTCAGCCATGGCAAGGCGCTGAGCCTCGACGAGATCGCCCGGGTCGAGCGCGACGTGAACCGCTATATCCGCCAGAACGCCCCGGTCGAAACCCGGATCATGACGCCGGATGACGCCCGTGGCCTCGGTGCCCAGGCGCTCTTTGGCGAGAAATACGGCGACGAGGTCCGCGTGGTCTCGATGGGCCGCAAGGACGGCTCCGGCAAGGGTTCTGACAAGGCGACCTATTCGATCGAGCTCTGCGGCGGCACCCATGTGCGCCAGACCGGCGATATCGGCGCCTTTGTCTGCTTGGGCGACAGCGCGTCTTCGGCCGGGGTGCGGCGGATCGAGGCGCTGACCGGTCAGCCCGCGCTCGACTACCTGCGGGCGCAGGACCACCGGCTGGCGGAGACCGCGCTGGAGCTCAAGGCGCAAGCCGACGAGGTGCCCGAACGGGTGCGCGCGCTCTTGGACGAGCGCAAGGCGCTGCAGGCCGAGGTGGCCAACCTGCGCCGCGAGCTGGCGATGTCCGGCGGGGCGCAGGGGCCTGAGGCCGCGGTCGAGGAGATCGGCGGCGTGCCCTTCGTGGCGCAGGTGCTGACCGGGGTGACCGGCAAGGACCTGCCGCCGCTGATCGACGCGCAGAAGGAAAAGCTGGGCTCGGCCGCGATCCTCTTGATCGCCGACACCGGCGGCAAGGCGGCGGTGGCGGCCGGGGTGACCAAGGACCTGACCGAGAAGGTCTCGGCGGTCGATCTGGTGCGCGCGGCGGTGGGGCAGCTTGGCGGCAAGGGCGGCGGTGGCCGGCCTGACATGGCGCAGGGCGGCGGTGCCAGCGCCGAGAATGCAAGCAAGGCAATCGAGGCGGCCAAGGCCGTGCTGGGAGGATAGGATGAGCGCATATTGGATCGCCCATGTGCATGTGACCGATGAAGAGGCCTATGGCCGCTACGCCAAGCTGGCCGGCGTGCCGATTGCGGCGCACGGTGGCGAGTTTCTCGCCCGCGGCGGGGCGCATGAGACGCTCGAGGGCAAAGACCGCGCGCGCCACGTGGTGGCGCGGTTCCCCTCGCTGCAGGCGGCGCATGACTGCTATCATTCCACGGCCTACCAGGAGGCGCTGAGCCATGCCAAGGGCGCCTCGGAACGCGACCTGATCATCGTCGAAGGCGTGTGAGAGGCGAACGGTGGGTCAAAGAAATCACCCTGCGCACGCCGTAGGGTGGGTTTCCAACCCACCGCCACACCAGGGATCTCGGGTCTCCCCCCACAAAAACGCGAAAAGGCCGGGCATCACGCCCGGCCTTTGCCGTTTCCAGACTGCTAGGCGGCTCAGCCCGCCTTCGACATCCGCTTGCGCTCATGCGGGTCAAGGAAGCGCTTGCGCAGACGCACCGAGGTGGGCGTCACTTCGACCAGCTCGTCGTCGTTGATATAGGCAATCGCCTCTTCCAGCGAGAGCGTCACCGGCGTGGTCAGCCGCACTGCCTCGTCGGTGCCGGAGGCCCGCACGTTGGTCAGCTTCTTGCCCTTCAGCGGGTTCACTTCCAGATCGTTTTCGCGCGAATGCTCGCCGATAATCATGCCTTGATAGACCTTGGCCTGGGCGCCGATGAACATCTTGCCGCGATCCTCGAGGTTCCACAGCGCATAGGCCACCGCCTCGCCGTTCTCCATCGAAATCAGCACCCCGGCACGACGGCCCGGGATCGGCCCCTTGTGCGGCGTCCAGCCGTGGAAGACGCGGTTCAGCACGCCGGTGCCGCGGGTGTCGGTGAGAAACTCGCCGTGGTAGCCAATCAGCCCGCGCGAGGGCACATGGGCGATGATCCGGGTCTTGCCGGCGCCGGCCGGGCGCATCTCGGCCAGCTCGCCCTTGCGGGCGCCGGTCAGTTTCTCGATCACCGCGCCGGAGTATTCGTCATCGACGTCGATGGTGGCTTCCTCGACCGGCTCCATGCGGGTGCCGTTGTCGTCCTTCATGATCACCTGCGGACGCGAGATCGACAGCTCGAACCCCTCGCGGCGCATGTTCTCGATCAGCACGCCCATCTGCAATTCGCCGCGGCCCGAGACCTCGAAGGCCTCGCCGCCCGGCGTGTCGGCGATCTTGATCGCGACGTTGCTCTCGGCTTCCTTCATCAGCCGCTCGCGGATGACGCGGGACTGCACCTTCTTGCCGTCACGGCCCGCGAGCGGGCTGTCGTTGATGCCGAAGGTCACGGTGATGGTCGGCGGGTCGATCGGCTGGGCATCGAGCGGCTCGTCGACGGCCAGCGCACAGATCGTGTCGGCCACGGTGGCCTTGGACATGCCGGCGATCGAGACGATGTCGCCGGCCTGCGCCTCTTCGATGTCCTGCTGGCCCAGACCGCGGAAGGCCTGGATCTTGGTGACGCGGAACTGTTCGATCTTCTGGCCGATGCGCGACAGCGCCTGCACCGTGGCGCCGACCTTGAGCTTGCCGGTCTCGACCCGGCCGGTCAGGATGCGGCCGACAAAGGGATCGGCGCCCAGGGTGGTGGCCAGCATGCGGAAGTCCTCGTCGCGATGCTTGATCTGCTTGGGGGCCGGCACGTGGTTGAGCACCAGATCGAAGAGCGCGGTCAGGTCCTTGCGTGGCCCGTCAAGCTCGTGATCGGCCCAGCCGTTGCGGCCAGACGCATACATATGCGGGAAATCCAGCTGGTCGTCATTGGCGTCGAGCGAGGCGAAGAGGTCGAAGCATTCGTCGAGCGCGCGGTCCGGCTCGGCATCGGGCTTGTCGACCTTGTTGAGCACCACGATCGGCCGCAGCCCCAGCGCCAGCGCCTTGGAGGTCACGAATTTGGTCTGCGGCATCGGGCCTTCAGCCGCATCGACCAGCAGGACAACGCCATCGACCATCGACAGGATGCGCTCGACCTCGCCGCCGAAATCGGCGTGGCCGGGGGTGTCGACGATATTGACGCGGTGGCCCTTCCACTCGACCGAGGTCGGCTTGGCAAAGATCGTGATGCCGCGCTCGCGCTCGAGATCGTTGCTGTCCATGGCACGCTCGTCCACGGCCTGGTTGGCCCGGAAGGCGCCGGATTGTTTCAGAAGCTCGTCAACGAGTGTGGTTTTGCCATGGTCAACGTGCGCGATAATCGCGATATTGCGAAGGTCCATCGAGATGCCTTTATGTCGGAGTTGCGCGCCACCTATCGCCGCGCGCCCCGAAATGCCAGACCTAATGTGTCGCGGCCGCGGAAAACAGCTGGATCACGGCAATTCCGCCGATGATCATGCCCATCCCGATCACCGCCGGCAGATCGAGTTTCTGCTGGAACACCAGCGCGCCGATCACCGCGATGAACACGATCCCCAGCCCCGACCAGAGCGCATAGGCCACCCCCACCGGGATCGTCCTGAGGGTCAGCGCCAGCAGGTAGAAGGCCAGCGCATAGGCCACCACCACCAGCACCGAGGGCCAGAAGCGCGAGAACTGCTGGCTGGCCTGCAGCGCCGAGGTGCCGACGGTTTCCGCCGCGACGGCAAGCACGAGCGCAAGATAGGCTGGCATCCCACAGGCTCCTTTCAGACTGGACACGATCCCCCGGCTTCTTCTGTTCAAAAATACCGCGGGGGTCCGGGGGCTGGCCCCCGGTCCCGGCCTCTCACAAAACCGCTACGCCGGCAAGTGGATCGGCAGCCTCGCCCGGATCGCCGCATCCACCTCCGCCGCCAGCCGCGCGGGCGCGCGCTCGGCCAGGATCGCGAGCTTGCGCGCCGTGGCCTTGACCAGCAGCTCGGGCCGCCCCAGTTCCTGCCATTCCTTGGGCGAGGACCGGTCGCCGAGCGCCGGGTAGACATAGTCGGTCTGCATCAGCCCGAGGGTCTGATCGGTGCCGAGGTAATGCCCCGGCCCGGAGAGGCAGACCTCGCGGATCACCTCGACCGAGACCGTATCCTCGGTCACCTCAATGCCGCGGACGCAACGCAGGGCCTGGCCGATCAGGTCGTCGCCGAGGATCAGGCTCTCGTGGCAGAAGCCCAGCAGAGAGGCATGCATCCCCGCCGCCTCGTAGACCATGTTCAGCCCCGACAACCCCGCCATGACGTTCGAGCACATCTGCTCCCAGCCGGCCTGCATGTCGGGCAGTTTGCTGTCGGCGATCCCCGCCGCCGCGCCGCCGCGCAGGTCATAGAAGGCGTGCATCTGCGCGCAGCCCGCGGTCAGCAACGCCTGCTCGCCAGAGCCGCCGGACATCGCGCCGGTGCGCAGGTCCGACACGAAAGGCCAGGTGCCGAAGATCGCCGGGTGGCCGGGTTTGACCGCGTTGACATAGACCAGCCCGGCCAGGCATTCCGCCGTCGCCTGCACGATGGCACCGGCGATCGACGCGGGGGCGGTGGCACCGGCCTGTCCGGCCGAGAGCAGCAGGACGGGGATGCCGCCGCGGATGCAGGCCTCCATCACGAGGCAGCTCTCGGTGGCGAATTTCAGCGGCGGCACGACAAAGCAGTTGGAGTTCGACACGAAGGGCCGCGCCCGCCAGGCCTCCTCGCCGCCGGCCACCAGATGCAGCAGCTCGAGCGCCGGGCCGACGTTGGCGGCCTCGGTGAACGATGTGCCGATGTGCTTGGTGGTGCCAGAGACGCAGGCATAGAGCGTGTTGATGTCCATCTCGAAGGGGTCTGGGATGTCGCGCGGCACCATCGGGCGCTGGACGAAATGGATATTGTCGAGCGTGTCGGCGATCCGCGCCGCGTCATGCAGGTCCTGCAGGGTGCTTTCGCGGTAGTTGCGCCCGTCGTGATCGACCATGTGCACCGCCGCGCCGGCGGTGCCGTAATGTACCCGCGTGCCGCCGAGCTGCAGGTCCTGGCTCGGGTCGCGGCCATGCAGGGTGATGGCGCGATTGGCGCTGGCGATGGTGTCCTCGATCAGCGCCGCTGGAAAGCGCAGCCGGCCGTCGGTGCCCAGCACCGCGCCGGCGCCGGTCAGCGCCGTGATGCCGCTGGGCGGGGCATCGGCGAGGCCGACGGTCTCGAGCAGTTCCAGCGCGGCGGCATGGATGCGCGCCATCTGCGGCGCGGTCAGCGGCCGCAGGGTGCCGCCGGCCATGCCGGGGCGGATCGGCCGCAGATGCTCGGCGAGCTTGGCGGCGCGGGCCGCGCGGCGCGCGGCGCGGCCGCCCATGCGGGCGGGTTTGGTCTGTGGGTGGTCTTTCATGTCGGGCTCCGGCGGAGAGGGAAGGGGTGGGCTCAGCGCCCTAGGGGCCTGCCGCGTGCGGCACGACCCCGGCCGGCGCCGATGGTCCTGCAAGTGATGATGTGAAGGCATTCCCTGCCGGTCATCCACGCGCTCCCGCCAATCCCGCGAGCTTTGCGCGGAATGCCCGCGGCGTCTGGCCCGTTTGCGACATGGCGTCGCTTTCGGCGCGCGGCGACGCTGAACCTGACCCGTGGCGGCCTGCGGGGCGCCAGAGCGACAGTTCTGCATGGCAAGCATGTAAAGCCCGCATGCGCGCTCACCGACGCGCCTGCCGCAGCCAAAGCGGCCACCTGTCACGCCAAAGGCGTGCCGGGGATAACTGGCTTTGATGCGTTGGGGAAGCCAGCCGCTGGCCTCCTGCATCGTGTCTGCCAAAGACGTGCGGGCTGCGCCCTTGCTCCGGGCCGGGGTGTTTGCTCTTGGCCGTCGCGGGACCCTAGAGGGAGAGGCGCCGGATCAGGTCCGGCGCGGGATCGGCCGCACCCTTCGCGGAAGAGACCGTATCGCCTGCAAAAATCCGGCTCCTTGTGTTGCGACAGTTGTTGACCGAAGCGCATTGCGCAATAGTTCGACGGTAACATGCGACACGCTCAAAGCCCTGCTGCCCGCCCCGCAGGCCGAAAGTGGAACCCCTATGTTGATGCCCCTCGAGATCCTGCCGGGAAGCTATTGCGGCGCCGCCCCCCTCCCGGCGCAGGCGCTCTTGGTCTGGAACCTTGACCCTTTGCTGCTGGCCGTCCTCGCACTGGCCGCGCTGATCGTGCGGCGCAGCCCGCAGGGGCTGGCCGGGGTCGCGGTGCTGGCGGTGGCCTTCGTCTCGCCGATCTGCGCGGTCTCGGTGGCGCTGTTCTCGGCCCGGGTGGTGCATCATGTGTTGCTGGTCGCCGTGGCGGCCCCCTTGCTGGCGGCGGCCCTGCCACGGCGGGCAGCGCATCCGGGGCTGGCCTTTCTGGTCTCGACCGCGGTGCTCTGGGGCTGGCACCAGCCGGCGGCCTATGACGCGGCTCTGGGCGACATCGCCGTCTACTGGCTGATGCAAACGACGCTGCTGGCCTCGGCGATCTGGTTCTGGCGCGCGGTGCTCTCGGCCGCGGTCGGCATCGAGGCGGTGCTCTGGGCGCTGGCCGGGCTGATGCAGATGGGCGCGCTCGGGGCGCTTTTGACCTTTGCGCCGGCACCGCTCTATGCCGCCCATGCGCTGGCGCCGTTGGACTGGGGGCTGACGCCGCTCGCCGACCAGCAACTCGGCGGGCTGATCATGTGGGTGCCGGCGATGCTGCCCTATCTGGCGATGATTGCCCTGCTGGCGCGGCGCAGCTGGCAGGCGGCGGCCAACCCGGGCCGGGGGCAGGGCGCTGCATGAACTGGCTCACCGGGGTGATCCCGCATCTCAAGGCGCTGCACGTGGCGATGCTGCTCTTGTGGTGCGCCGGGCTCTTTGCCCTGCCGCTGATGCTGGCGCGGCACGACCCGGCGATCGGCCAGAGCGATTACACCCGGATGCGCAAGGCCACCCATTTCGCCTATACGCTCTGCGTCACCCCGGCGGCGGTGATCGCCATCGCCTCTGGCACGGCGCTGATCTTCCTGCGCGAGGTCTTTGTCACCTGGATGTTCGTCAAGCTGGTGGCGGTGGCCCTGCTGGTCACCTTTCACGTCTGGGTCGGCTATGCGGTGGTGGCTGTGGCGGAGCGTCGCAAGGCGCCGCATGGCCCGAAAGGTATGGGCGTCGCGATCACGCTGCTGGTGGCGCTGATCCTCGGCATCCTGACGCTGGTGCTGGCAAAGCCGGAACTGGGCGAGGTGCCGCTGCCCGACTGGCTGCACGAGCCGCGCGGTCAGCCGCTGCCCTTCGACGTGCCCAGACGATAATCGAACACGAGTTTTCCGCCATGCCAGCCCGTCACCATCACCACCAGCACGTTGAACGCCGACAGCAGGATGCCGTAGGGCAGGATCGCGCTCTCGTAGCCCTGCATCCGTGTGCCCCAGTTCAGACCGAGCAGCGACAGCAGCATCACCGCGATGACGAAATGCGTCCAGGCGGGGGCGCGGGCGCGGATGCCGGGCACCAGCAGCAGCTCGGCGGTGCCGGTGGCGCCGGCAGCCAGACCAAACAGAAATGCGGTGCCCGCCGCCCAGACCGCCGCGCGCGCCCAGAACAGCTCTCCCGACCACCAGTAAAGCGCATCGGCGCCGAAGGTGCAGAAGGTCAGCGCCACTGGAAAGGCCACGCTCATGGCATGGATCGGATGGCCCCAGATGCCGACGTTGGTCTCGGTGTCGTCATAGCCCGGAGACTGGGCGATCGGGTCCTGCAGGCTGTCGATGGCGTTTTCTTCGGGCTCTCTCGGCATCGGGCTGTCCTTTTGCGGTCGGGGTGTGCCGGTGTAACGCTGCTGGCGCTCTCGGGTTGCGAAGAAACCTTGTCGACGCTGCATCCGGCCGGCCCCGCGGCGGCGGTCATTGCCACGTTGTGGTGGGTCCTGCTGGCCGGTGCAACGGTTATCTGCCTGTTCGTCGCGGCGCTTCTGGTCTGGGCCTGGCGCCGCCCGCCGGGTGCCACCGACGAGCGGCGTTTTGTCATCGGGCTGGGCCTCGGCTTGCCGCTGGTGGTGCTCTCGGCGCTTCTGGCCTATGGCGTGGTGGTGGGCGAGCGGTTGCTGCCGCGGGCCGCGCCGGAGGTGGTCACCGTCCATGCCGAGGCGCGGCAATGGGCCTGGCGCTTTGCCTATGACGACGCGCCCGGGCGCGAGACCGAAGACATCCTGCACATTCCCGCCGGCCGCCCGGTCGACGTGGCGATCACCACGGCGGATGTGGTGCATTCCTTCTGGGTGCCGCGGCTGGCGGGCAAGCTCGACGCGGTGCCGGGCCATGTCAACACGCTCAGGATCGAGGCCTATGCGCCGGGCCGCTACCAGGGCCTCAGCGCCGAATTCAGCGGGCGCGGCTACCGCGACCACGGCTTCGAGGTGATCGCCCATGACGCCGCGGACTGGCAGGCCTTCGTGACGGGAGAGACACCATGAACGCGCTGCGCCGCCACCGGGCCCTGACCCGGATCTGGGCCTCGGACCCCGGCTGGAAAGGCTGGTTCACCAGCGTCAACCACACCGACCTCGGGCGCATGTTCCTGACCGTGGCGACTTTCTTCTTCGTGGTCGGCGGCCTTCTGGCGATGCTGATCCGGGCGCAGCTGGCGACGCCGCGCTCGGCCTTTCTCGGGCCGGATCATTACAATCAGATCTTCACCATGCACGGGACGATCATGATGTTCCTCTTCGCGATCCCCTTCTTCGAGGGGCTTGCGGTCTATCTTTTGCCAAAGCTGCTGGGCACCCGCGATCTGGCCTTTCCGCGGCTCACCGCCTACGGCTTCTGGTGCTATGTCTTCGGCGGCGGGATGATGATCTTTGCGCTGCTGGCGGGCCTCGCGCCCGACAGCGGCTGGTTCATGTATCCGCCGCTGTCCTCGACCCTCGGCGCGCCGGGCATCAACCCGGATTTCTGGCTGATCGGCATCACATTCGTCGAGATCTCGGCAATTGCGGCGGCGGTCGAGATCACCGTCACCGTGCTGCGCTATCGCGCGCCGGGGATGAAGCTGTCGCAGATGCCGATCTTTGCCTGGTACGCGCTGGTGACGGCGGTGATGATCCTGACCGGCTTTCCGCCGCTGATCCTCGGCTCGATCCTGCTCGAGCTCGAACGCGCCTTCGGCCTGCCGTTCTTTCAGGTGGCCCAAGGCGGCGATGCGCTGCTGTGGCAGCACCTGTTCTGGCTCTTCGGCCACCCGGAGGTATACATCATCTTCCTGCCGGCGGCGGGCGCGATCTCGACCATCCTGCCGGTGATGGCGCGCACAAGGCTGATGGGCTACGGCTGGATCGTGGCGGCGGCGGTGTCTCTGGCAGTGCTGAGCTTCGGGCTCTGGGTGCATCACATGTTCACCACCGGCATTCCGCACATGGGGCTGGCGTTCTTTTCCGCCGCCTCGACGCTTGTGGCGGTGCCCACGGCGGTGCAGATATTTGCCTGGATCGGCACCATCGCCAAGGGCCGGCCACAGCTGCACCTGCCGATGCTCTGGCTTCTGGCCTTCTTTGCCACCTTCGTGATCGGCGGGCTGACCGGGGTGATGGTGGCCATTGTGCCCTTCGACTGGCAGGCGCATGACACCTATTTCATCGTCGCCCACCTGCATTACGTGCTGGTCGGCGGTTTCGTCTTTCCGATGCTGGCGGCGCTCTATTACTGGATGCCGCATTTTACCGGGCGACGGACCTATTTCAAGCTGGGCCCTACCGCCTTCTGGCTGGTGTTCTGTGGCTTTCACGGCACCTTCCTGCTGCTGCATTGGGCCGGCTTGATGGGGATGCGGCGGCGGATCGATACCTTTGATCTCGGCCAGGGCTGGGAGCTGATCAACCTCATCGCCTCGGTCAGCAGCTTTGTCATGGCCATCGGCTTTGCGCTGGTGCTGGTCGACGTGGCGATCAACGCGCTGGTGGCGATCCGCGGCTCGCGCGATCCCTGGGGGGCCGGCACGCTGGAATGGGCGATGACGACACCGCCGCCGGCCTACAACTTTGCCAGCCTGCCGCAGATAGGTTCGCGCGATCCGCTTTATGACACCCCGGACCTGCCGGCCCAGCTGGCCCGCGGCGAAGGCTACCTCGGCGATCCGTCCCGCAACCGCCGCGAGACTCTGACCATCGATATCGCCAGTGCCAGACCGCGCTACATCGTGGTCTTTCCGGGCAATACTGCGCTGCCGGTGGTCATGTCGGCGGTGACGGGGCTGTTCTTTCTCGGCATGCTGCTCAAGGCCTACTGGCTGGTGCCGATCTCGGCGCTCGGGGTGATCGCCTGCGCGCTGCACTGGGTCTGGAGCCTCGGGCGCAGCCGTCCCGAGGGACCCTTGCCGGCGGGCCGCGGCCTGTCGCTCGGCACCGCCGCCGAGGCGTCGGACCCGCCCGGCTGGTGGGGTTCGCTGTTCCTGCTCTTGGCCGATGGTACCTTCTTCGGCTCGTTGCTCTTCGGCTATGCCTTCCTTTGGACCGTGGCACCCAACTGGCCGCCGGCGTCCTATGCCGAGCCCGGGTTTCCGGGGGCGCTTCTGGTGTTGGGCGGCGCCGGTCTGACGGTGATCGGCGCGCGACTGAGCCTGACGGTAGCCGCGCTGGGCCTGGGGCTGATGATGGCGGCCGGTGTCATCCTGTTGACCGAGGTGCCTGACTCGGTGGCGCATGCCTATGACGCCACGGTCTGGGTGCTGGTGGGCTATGGTCTGCTGCACCAGGCGGTCTGCCTGCTGATGACCGCCCTGGTCGCGGCGCGGCAACAGGCCGGCCACGCGCCGGCCACGCTTTACGGCGCGCGACGGGTGCTGCGGCTCTGGTGCAGCTACACGGTGCTGACCTCGCTGGTGATCGCCGCGGCGGCGGGGCTGCCGGGGGCACTGTCATGACCAGCATCCTGCGCATCGCCCTGCCGCTGACGCTCTGGCTGGCGGGGTTCTCGGCGATCTACGGGCTCCACGGCCTGCTATGCTCGAGCCGCTGGGCGGTGGCGGGGGACGATCTGCCGGGCCGCGGGCTGCTGATCGCGGCGGCGGCGGTGGTTCTGGTGCTGCAGGTCGCACTGATCGGGGTGCTGCGCAGCTCGATCTGGTCTGCCTCCGATCCGGTGATCCGCCACATCAGCCTCGGCCTCGGGGTGGTGGCGCTGGTCAGCTCGGTCTGGACCCTGATGCCGGTGCTGACGGTGTCGCACTGCCTCTGAATACCGCAGGCGGTATCCAGGCTGCATTGGTTCGCTAGGACCGCTGATACGGCCGCGTTCCAGTGTTTTCCGACCACGGGCCGGGGCCGAAGTAAAGTGATTGCTCGCAATTTGAAGGCGCAATGCCGCAAGTGCACTTCCCCTCACAAGTTTTGCTATATGAAGCGATATCAGTGGGATAGTGGCGGATGGACAGGGATTTGTAACTTGGGTCCCCCTGAAAGGACAACGGATTTCAAGACCGTTTCTGTATGCGTCCTGCCAACGACAGTCAGTGATGATATGGCGGATCAGGTGACATAGTAAAAGGACATAGTCATTCACCTATGCAGAAGTTCATCAGTTTCTTCTCAGGTGAGGCGACCTGACCGTGGTCCTAAGCACCGTTCTCATATCGTCTACAACGGCGAAACAAAGGGCTGGACGTCCTGTTGATGGGGCAGGCCGCGATGATCCCCGAAAAGCGTGTCAGCATCGGCACCGGACAGACTGAGTGGCGTTATTTCTGAAGCTCCGTGCAACTCTTCTTGACCGGCTTCCCGAGCGTGCATGCCGGGTTTTACTTGCCATGCGAGTTTGATTGCAATCGCTAACGTCCACAGGGGCTTGCACGCTTGCTTCGCTTCGCCACGTAAATGCGCATCGCAGTTGGCAGAAGACATCTGCGGTTTACCGGGGTGGGCCTGTCAGCCAATGTGACATGCATTGCCGCAAGTTGTCCCGAACTCCGGCCCACCGAGAGCGGAGCCCTCTATGCTCAAGTCCAGACTTGTTCGCTATATCGATGCTGTGGCGCGCCACGGCTCGGTCCGCAAGGCGTCGGAAATTTTGAACATTGCCCCCTCGGCCGTGAACCGACAGATCCTGGAATTCGAGCGTGCGCTCGGCATGCCGCTTTTTGACCGGCTGCCGCGGGGCATGAAGCTGACCAGTGCCGGCGAGGTCGTGGTCAGCCATATCCGCCGAATGGACAGCGAATTGAACATGATGGACGCGCGGCTGCGGGACCTCAAGGGACTGCAGGCCGGCACCGTGCGGTTGGTGGCGGCCTCGGGGTTGATGTCGTCGTTCATCGCGTCGACGGCGGCGCGGTTCTGCGAGGCGCACCCGATGGTCGATCTCAAGATCGACACTTTGTCTTCGGAAGAGATTGTGCAGGCGGTGGGGGCAGGGGATGCCGATCTCGGGCTCAGCTTCGATCTGCCGCGCGATCCCGCTCTCACGACCTTGGCAAGCATGCACCAGCCGCTTGGTGTCGTGGTCCGGCCGAATCACGTCCTGGCCCGCCGACCGGCGCTGCGGCTGAACGATTGCGTTGGCGAGAGGCTGATCCTTCCGCCGCGGGGCAGTGGCATTCGGGTGCTGCTGGACGTGGCTTTTGCCGAAACCCGGATCGATCCGAACGTCGTTGTCGTGTCGAATTCGGTTGAACTGCGCAAGGCCTTCGTCCGCGAAGGCACGGGGATCACCATTCTCGCCGCGGTCGATCTCGTCGCGGACGTCACCGATGGCGCCTTGAGACATGTGCCGCTGGCCGATCCGCATGTGCCGGGCCAGACCCTCAAGCTGGTCAGCCGCGCCAAGGGCTCGCTGGAGCCGCTGCAAGCCAAGCTTGCCGAGACCTTTCGGCGTGCCTTCGCGGACCTCGGGGCGAGTGTGTAACCTTTTTGCGCACACATATAGCGATTCTTTGCTCTTTTATCGCTCTGTCAGCCGGGCATGCTTGGGTCATCGCGCACAGCCTCCAGGGCGGCGCATCATTCAGGAGACGTCACAACATGCGCAGCAGCTTGATTGCTCTCGTAACCGCTCTGTCGACCGCACCAGCCTATGCCGAGGACTGGCCCAGCAACACCATCCGGATTGTCGTCGGCTTTACCCCTGGCGGATCCAGTGATCTGGTGGCAAGACTGATTGCGCCGCTGGTCAGCGAAGACCTGGGAACCGAAGTCATCGTCGAGAACCTGCCGGGCGCGGCCTCGACCATCGCGGCGGCCAAAGTGGCCGAAACGGCGCCTGACGGTTACACCTTCTTCCTGTCCAACGTGTCCGCCAACGGAATCGCGCCCTTCACCTATCCCGGGTTGAGCTATGACCCGGTTGCGGATTTCGACGACGTCACCATTCTTGGCTATATCCCCGCCGTTCTTCTCGCATCCCAGAGCACCTCTGTCGGCACGCTCGAAGAGTTTCTGTCCGAGGCCAAGGCCGGGTCGGATTCCATCTTGTTCGGTTCCGGCGGCCACGGCACGATGAACCATGTCAGTGGCGAGATGCTCAACATGTCGGCCGGGCTGAACATGGAACATGTCGCCTACAAGGGCTCCGCCGAGGCAATGAACGATCTCCTGGCCGGTGTCATCGACTATCAGTTCGACGCGCTTACCCAGAACGTCGGCCAGATCAACGCCGGCGCGATCAAGGCTCTGGCCATCACCACGCCGGAACGCTCGCCCGCGGCGCCAGAAAGGTGGCCGCCAAACTGGAAGACCAGCGGCACCCTGCCAGGTGGTTGAGGAACATGATCCGATCCATTCGCATAAGTGTCCGGTTGGTAAGCCTGCAAAGAGACGGGCCAGAGTCGAACTCGGATAGAGTGAACCTCCGGTCGTCAGTGCGAAGGCGTGTCCACCAAGGGTAACAAGTTCTGGGCGCGAACTTGGCGATGGTGAAGCGGTCGTTGATCTGAACTGTATCTTGCATGGTGTCCTCCTTAACTCGGTTTTTCAGTTTCGTAGTCGGCGGCCTGCCAGGCCTTCCAGCTTCCGGGCACATTGCGCACCTGCTCGAAGCCATTCTTCTTCAGCAGGCTCGCGGCAATCGAGGCGCGGAAACCGCTGGCGCAATAGGTGGCATAGGGGGTCGAGCGATCGAGGTCCTCCAGCTCCTCGCGCAGCTTGCCAAGAAAGGCATGTCGGGCGCCGGGGATGTGCCCGCCCTCCCACTCGTCAGGTTTGCGCACGTCGAGCGGTTGCAAATCTTCCGCCTTGTTAAGCTCATGCACGGAGATCTGCGGGATCTGGGCAAACTCCCGCCCCGCTTCGCGCCAAGCCGCCATCCCCCCGGCGAGGTAACCGCCGAAGTTTGTGAAACCGGTGCGCCAGAGCAGGCGAAGGACGTCGGACAGATCGCCGTCATCATGCAAGACGAGGTATAGCGGCTTCTCGGGGTCGAGCAGCCATCCCGCCCAGACCGAAAGCTCAGGCCGGGCGCCGATATTGAGGCTTCCGGGCACGTGACCCGCGCCGAAGTCCATCATGTCGCGCACATCGAGAAGCTGCGCGCCTCCCTCTGCCGCCTCGGCAAAGCGCGCCACGGTCATCGGTTCGATCCGCGGCAGGTTGCGCTGGACCTCGGGCCCTTCGGAATTCACCTTCTTCATCCGCGGGTAATGTGTCGGCACCGGCGGTGCATCCCCCAGGATCGCCTCCTTGAACTCGTCCAGATCCTCGATCTGGGCGTAGCTGTTGAAGCGCCGCTCATAGCCGATGGTCGATGACATCCGGTCGCCGATATCCGGCCCACAGGCCGAGCCAGCACCGTGGCAGGGATAAATGATCACATCGTCTGGCAGCGCCAGGAAGACGTCGCGGACCGTGTGAAAGAGCTTCTCGGCCAGCTCCTCGGACTGGTCGTCGCCCAGCAGATCCGGCCGGCCAACGCTGTCGACAAAGAAGGCGTCGCCCGACAGCACGCCCCAGGGCGTCTCGGTATCGCCGTCGAAGAGCAGGTAGGACATATGCTCCGGCGTATGGCCGGGGGTGAAGCGTGCCTTCATGCGCATGCCACCAAAGGTGAATTGGTCCCCGTCGCGCACCGGCTCGTGATCAAAGCCGTAATCAGCGCCGCCCTCGGTGCTGACATAGAGCTTGGCCTGCCCACCCAGCCGATCCACCAGCTCACGGGCGCCGCTCAGGAAGTCGGCATGGATATGGGTCTCGAAGACATGGGTGATGGCCATGCCGAAGCGCCGCGCTGTCTCGAGATAGACCTCCACGTCGGGACGCGGATCGACAACGGCGCAGGTATGGGCCGAGTCGTCGCCGAGCAGGTAAGAGCATTCGGCGACCCCGTCGGCCAGTATCTGTTCAAAGCGTAGGGTCATTTCAGGTCCTCCTGCTGACAAACCATTGACTGCCGCAGGGTGTTCCCATTCGGCCGGTTCAACAGGTGAGGTTCCGCTGACTGCGCCGCCGTCGCCGGCGACCAACATTTCCGGCAGTGGGCCTACCGCCCGGTTGCGCTGTTCGGGATGTCGGCCGCGTCTTTCAGAGACAGCGCGGCCTCGTGCTGGCTCAGGAAAATCTCGCCCGTCAGTTCCTCCAGGAAATGGCTGCGCTTGAGGCGGTCCATGACCGGTCCCTTCACCTCGCTCAGATGCAGGCGGATGTCAGCGTCGCGGAGCCGGGCGTTGATCGCTTCAAGCGATTCCAGCGCCGAGAGGTCGACCTCGTTGACCGCCGGGAACATCAGCACCACGTCCGTCAGTTCCGGCTTGTCGGCGGCATAGGCGGCAAGCTGGTCCTCGAGGTAGCGTGCGTTCGGAAAATAGAGGCTCTCATCGACCCGCAGCGACAGCACGTGCGGCTGGGTCTCCACCTCGTGGCGCAGCACGTTGCGGAAATGCTCGGTGCCCGGCACGCGACCCACCACTGCCATATGCGGACGCGACGTCTTGTAGAGATGCACGAGGATCGAGGTGACGACACCTGCCGTCACCCCAAGCTCGACCCCGGCCAGCAAGGTCAGCAGGATCGTTACCGCAACCGCAGCGAAATCGGCGCGGCTGAAGGCCCAGGCGCGCTTGAGGATCGACAGGTCGACGAGGCTCAGCACGGCCACGATGATCGTGGCCGAAAGGGTGGCCTTGGGCAGGTAGTGGATCAGTGGCGTCAGGAACAGCGCTGCCAGAGCAAGGCCGAGGGCCGTGAAGGCGCCGGCGGCCGGGGTCTCGGCGCCGGCGTCATAGTTGACCACAGAGCGCGAGAAGCCGCCGGTGACCGGGAAGCCGCCGGTGAAGGCCGCGCCCATGTTGGCGGCGCCGAGCCCGATCAGTTCCTGGTCGGGATCGATGCGCTGGCGCTTCTTCGCGGCGAGGGTCTGGGCGACCGAGATCGATTCCACGAAGCCGATGATCGAGATCAGCAACGCTGGCATGGCCAGTTGCCGGATCAGGTCAGGCGAAAGGGATGGCAGGGTGAGCGGTGGCAGGCTTTGCGGCACCTCGCCGACGATGGCAACGCCGCGCTCGCCGAGATCGAAAAGCCAGACGGCCAGCGTGGTGCCGACGATGGCCAGAACCGGGCCGGTCTTTGCGCCGAGGTCGGCCATCCGGGGGCTGAGGCCCGCACGCAGCAGAAGCGGCTTCAGCCCGCCGCGCACCCAGTAGAGAAAGGCGGTGGCCGAGGCACCAAGTGCGAGGGTGAGGACGTTGACGTCACCCAGATGCGCCCAGAGGCTGGCGAGGATCTCGATCAGCGTGTGGCCTTCGGCCTCGATGCCGAGGATGTGGCGCAACTGGCTGGCCGCGATCAGAATGCCGCTGGCGGTGATGAAGCCCGCGATGACCGGGTGCGACAGGAAGTTGGCCAGGAAGCCCAGGCGTAACAGCCCCAGGGCAAGCAGCATCGCGCCGGAAAGCGCCGCCAGCGTCAGCGCCGCCGTGACATAGCCCGCCGTGCCGCTTTCGGCGATATTGCCGACCGCCGCAGCCGTCATCAGCGACACCACGGCCACCGGTCCGACCGCCAGCGCCCGCGACGTGCCAAAGATCGCATAGAGGAGGATCGGCGCGATGGAGGCGTAGATCCCGGCCTCGGGCGGCATCCCGGCCAGCAAGGCATAGGCGAGCGACTGCGGGATCAGCATGATCGTGACGATCACCGCCGCGACAGCATCGCCTGTGAACGCAGAACGATCGTAGCTGCGGCCCCAGTCAAGGATCGGGAAATAGCGCGACAACGACATGGTAAAAGGTCCGGGGTCAGTGAGGAACTTGCGGGTGGCCTGATAACCACCCGCCCGAGGTTCAGTCGAAGCGGTTGACCGGCAGCTTCAAGTAATGATTGCCGTCATCCTCGGCCGGCGGGAGCCGCCCGCCCCGCAGGTTCACCTGGAGCGCGGCGAGGATGCGGTCAGGCAGCGGCAGTGTCGCGTCGCGCTCCTGCCGGCGCTTGATGTAGTCGTCACGGTCGGTGCCGTCCTTGACGTGCTTGTTGTTCGCCTTGTGCTCTGCAACCGTCGCTTCCCACATCGGCTCGTCGCGGTCCGGCCCGCCGTAGTCATGGCCGACGAAGAGCCGGGTGTTGCCCGGCAGCGCCAGGATCTCCTGGATCGAGTCCCAGAGCTCGGTTGTCTTGCCGCCCGGGAAGTCCGAGCGCGAGGTGCCGATATCGGGCTGCATCAGCGTGTCATGCACGAAAGCCGCGTCGCCGCAGACGTAGGTGATCGAGCCCAGTGTGTGGCCCGGCGAGAGCATGATCTTCACGTCGAGCTCGCCAATACTGAATGTCTCGCCCTCCTCAAAGAGACGGTCGAAATCGCGTTCGGGGTCGAAGGCATCCGGCAGGTTGTAAAGATCGGCCCAGATCTTCGCGATCTCGGGAACCAGAGCCCCGATGGCGTTCAGTGCGCCGGTGCGTTCCTTCAGCTGCGCCGAAGCCATCACGTGATCGGCATGCGGATGCGTGTCGAGCACCCACTCAACTTCCAGACCGTTCTCGCGCACGAGGTCCAGAACCTGGTCCATGCTCTCGGTCGAGAAGCGATAGTTCCGATGATCGAAGTTCCATGCCACGTCGATCAGCGCTGCTTTCTTCGTCGTCGGATCGGCACAGATGTATTGGATTGAACCGGTGTCAGGTTCATAGATGCCCCAGACATCGGGGCTGCCTGCTCCGGTCGAGGGCGAATGGCGGACGACGCGGGACTTCAGCGGATCACTCATTGGGTGGCTCCTTTCAGCGAGAAGGGGTTGTCGGGCACATGGCGGGCGGCCCACATGCCGATCAGCATGAACGGCACAAAGATGAGGGTGCCTGTGGCGGCGATGGGAAGGGCGGTGAGCGCCGGGCCGGGGCAAAATCCCCCGAGCCCCCAGCCGGTTCCGAAGATCGCCGCACCGACAATCAGCTTCGGCTCGAGGTCACTCTTTTGCGGAATGCGGAACTTGCTGTCGAAGAACGGCCGGCTGCGCGCGCGGGTAAGCCAGGCGAAACCGGGCGCCGTGACAAGGATGGCGCCGCCCATCACGAAAGCCAGGCTTGGGTCCCAGCGGCCGAACAGGTCGAGGAAGTTCAGCACCTTGGCAGGATTGGCCATGCCGGAGATGATCAGGCCGAGGCCGAAGATCAGGCCGGAGATTAGGGCAAATATCTGTTTCATCGGTGGGGCCTCAGATCAGGTGACGGGTGACGAGGACGGTGAGGATGGCGGTCGCCACGAAGACCGCCGTGGCAACGATAGACCGCGCCGAGCCGCGCGAGATGCCGCAGACCCCGTGGCCGGAGGTGCAGCCGCTGCCAAAGACGGCGCCAAAGCCGACAAGCAGGCCGGCCACCGCCATCAGGATGGGGCTCGCGGGCACCCATTGCTCAGGCCAATCGCCGGACACCAGCAGCCAGAGCGGAGCGGCCAGCAACAGGCCCAGGACAAACAGCGCCGAGACGCCACGCGCCTCGCCATCGGTGCTGCGGGCAAAGATGCGTGAGGTCAGGCCGCTGATCCCGGCGATCCGGCCGTTCGTGGCCATCAGCAACACGGCTGATGCGCCGATCATCATGCCGCCGCCGAGCGACAGCCAGGGTGTGAATGCAGTTTCCATCTCTCGACTCCGTGATGTCGCGCGGACCTCGCGCGCTTGATACCGTCTACTACGGTATGTATATCGCTGCATGAATATTCAAGAGGTGGAATGTAATGGCGGGAGACGATCTGCTTGAGGGCGACATCAGGAAAGCCACAGAGCTGATGAAGATGCTGGCTTCGGAGGCCCGCCTGCGGATTTTGTGCCGTCTGGTCGAGGGCGAGCTCTCCGTTGGCCAGCTCGCGCAGGCCTGTGGCGTTGCCCAGCCCACGATGTCCCAGCAGCTCAAGCGCCTGAAAGACGCTGGTCTGGTCGAGGGGCGACGCGAAGCCCAGACGGTCTACTATCGGCTGGCCGGGAATGAAGCCGCGGCGGTGCTGGAGACCCTCCACGCCCTGTATTGCGCGCGTTAGTGCTGTCCACCGTCAACTGAAACTTGCCTGGCAACTTGAACGGATAAGGCTATTGAGTATTGATCCCGCCTGCCGTGTAATTCGCCGTATGAACACACAAGCGATCAGGCGACTTGGCGTCCAGATGCGCCGGCGTTTCGCCGGCGATGCCCGGAGCCTGAAGATCGGCCTGGCCGGTGCCGTGGCAACGCTCATGGTGGCCTCGATCTGGATCGTGGTCGACGCACGGCAGGACGAGCAGGCCGACGTCCGCACCGCGGCGGCGAACATCAGCGCGCTCCTTGCGCAACAAGGCAGGACCGCGCTGGAGTCGACCGACCTTGCATTGCGTGCGATCGCCGCTCGGCTCGAACGCGAGGACCTCCCGCAAGACGACGCAGAATTTCGCACGTTCATTCGCAGTCTCAACGAACGCCTTGAGACCGTGCGCGCGCTATTCGTCATTGGACCGGACGGCGACATCAGCCACGACACCGATTACCCGGACACGCCGCGTGTCTCGCTCGCGGACAGGCGGTATTTCAGCGTGTTGCGCGACGACGCCAACAGGGACTTCTACGTCGGCGGCCCGATCCTGAGCCGGTCGGTCTCGCGCTGGTTTGTTCCTGTCGCACGTCGCCTCGAGTCCACCGATGGCCAATTCGCCGGGGTTGCGGTGGCGGCGCTCGAGCCGAACTTCATCGAACGAACCTACGGCCGCCTGAAACTCGAGCCGCGTGACGTAGTCGCCCTGTTTCATGCGGACCGAACGCTGATTGCGAGCGTCCCGCC